>CAZAQE010000015.1:36267-92306 GCA_964487275.1 uncultured Nocardioides sp.
GCGCCGGAACGTAGGCTCGGGCCGTGACCAGAACCGCCCGTTACCGGACGATCCTGCCCCGCTCGAGCCGGGCCGCCGTCGGCGCGACCGTCGCCACCGGCGTGCTCGGCGGACTGGCCGCCGCACCCGAGCGGGTGAAGAGCCTGTTCCGGCGGCGGTTCCCGACCGTGGCCGTCACCGGGATGACCGGCGTCGGCAAGACGCAGCTGGCCGACCGGCTCTCCCGCCGCAGCACCGACGGGGCCGCGGCCGAGGTGGGTTCGGCCGTGATGGAGCGGCGTACCCGTCGCTCGCGGCGGCTGCACGGCTTCCGGTTCCTCGTCGTGCCCGGCGACAACGCAGCCACGCGGCTGGGGGCGCTGGACGAGGTGTTCCACGACGAGCCGGTCGACGGGGTGATCCACGTGGTCGCAGGCGGCCACGCCACGCCCCGGCGCACCGCCGGCACGACCGGCACCGCGACCGCCACCCGCGAGGAGCAGCTCGCCGCCGAGCTCGAGGACTGGACGATCACGGCGCACCGGATCGCGTCGATGGCCGTGCGCCGCGACAAGCCGGTGTGGCTGGTGATCGCGGTGACCAAGGCGGATCTCTTCGCGGACGAGATCGACGAGGTCGTGCGCTACTACTCCCCCGGCAGTGGCTCGCCCTTCGGCGACAAGGTCGACGAGCTGCGGGCGCTCGCGGGTGGCGCGAGGCTGTCGATCGACGTGCTGCCCGTCTCCAGCCAGGGCGGTGAGCGCGGCTCGACGCTGCCGCCGAAGCAGGCGAGCGCCCTGGTGGACGCACTCGCGACCCGGCTGGCCCAGCTCAGCGGCCACGTCTGAGCGCCAGCGCTAGACTGCGGGCACGGCCGGGACCGGCCGCCGGACGAGGGAGCCGTACCCGGACAGCGACAAGACGGCCACGAAGGACGTGGCAGTCATGGCGTGGTTGGTGCTGGTCGTCTCCGGCGGGCTCGAGGCGGTCTGGGCGACGGCCCTCTCCCGCAGCGAGGGCTTCTCGCGGTTGACGCCTTCGATCGTTTTCCTCGTCGCCGTCGTCGCGAGCATGGGCGGCCTGGGCTACGCGATGCGCAGCCTCCCGGTCGGGACGGCGTACGCGGTCTGGGTCGGGATCGGTGCCGCCCTGACGGTGGTGATCGCGATGGCCTCGGGCGAGGAGCCGGTCAGCGTGGTGCGGATCCTCCTCATCCTCGGGCTCATCGGCTGCGTGGTCGGGCTCAAGCTGGCGCACTGAGCGGCCACGACGCGAGCACCCGGCAGTCGCCCTCGGCGTAGCGGTGCAGCTCCAGCCGGTCCGCCACCGTCCGCACCGGCAGCAGGTGCGCGAGGCTTGTCCGCACGGACTCGAGGGACACCTCGGCCGACGACTGGTCCAGCGTCAGGTGGGGTACGACGTCCGTGAACTCCCCCGCGTAGGGCGGGCACTGCGGGAACTGCTCCCACAGCGCGGCCGTGAGCGCGGAGAAGGGACCGGCCGGCGCCGGCTCCAGGTGGATGATGCCGTCCGGGAAGGCGGCGACGCGGCCCATCGTGTAGGAGAACGCCGGTGTCGTACGGGCGATCGCCGCGACGGCGGCCAGGTCGGCAGGTGACGGCGACGGCAGGAAGGGCGCCAGGGCGGTGATGTGCGCATGGGTGAACGCCGGGTCGCGGGAGACCCAACCGGGCTCGTAGTGCTCCCACCGCCCGCGCACGTGGTCCTCCAGCGCCGGGACGGGGATCACGAGCACGGTGTGGGATGCAGCGGGGTGCGACACGACGTGACGGTAGCGTTCGGGCCCATGAACGCCATCGTCGCGCCCGACCCCGCCGTACGGAACGCCGCCGCGGAACGGCTCGCCGGACTGGCGACCCCGGCCGGGGCGCTCGGCCGGCTCGGCGAGCTCGGCGTGTGGGTGGCCGCGACCCAGGGCCAGTGCCCGCCCGCGCCCCTCGACGACGTCCGGCTGGTGATCTTCGCCGGCGACCACGGCGTCGCGCAGCACGGCGTCTCTGCCTATCCCCCGGCGATCACGCCGGCGATGGTGCGCACCTTCGTGCTCGGCAAGGCCGGCGTCTCGGCGCTGGCCGGCGCCCACGGCGTCCATGTCCGGGTGCTCGACATCAGCGTCGACGACGACCTCGAGGGTGTCCCGGCCGAGGTCCGGGCGCACAAGGTCCGCCGCGGCAGCGGGGCGATCCACCTCGAGGACGCGCTCAGCGCCGAGGAGACCGCGGCCGCGATCGAGGCCGGCCGCGCCGTCGCCCGCGAGGAGATCGCGGCCGGTGCGCAGCTGCTGCTGTCCGGCGACATGGGCATCGGCAACACGACCCCGGCCTCCGCGATGGTGGCCGCCGCGCTCGGCCTGCCCGCCGCCGAGGTCACCGGCCGCGGCACCGGTGTCGACGACACCGCCCTCGAGCACAAGCAGGCCGTCGTCCAGCAGGCGCTCGACCGGGCCGGCGACCGGCTCGCCGACCCCGTCCAGACCCTGCAGGCCGTCGGCAGCGCGGACCTCGCCGCGACCGTCGGCTACCTCCTCCAGGCCGCGGAGAGCGGCGTTCCGGTGCTCCTCGACGGGCTGATGTCCGTCGCCTGTGCGCTGACCGCCGAGCGGATCGCACCCGGCGCCGCCGCGTGGTTCGCCGCCGGGCACCGCTCGACCGAGCCGGCCCAGTCGCTGGCGCTGGAGAAGCTCGGCCTCGACCCGGTCCTCGATCTGGGCCTGCGCCTCGGCGAGGGCTCCGGCGCCGTCGCCGCGGTCCCCGTCGTCCGGTCCGCGGTCGCCCTGCTGCGCGACGTCGCGCTGCTGGCCGACCTGATGCCGCCGGCCTGAGGCCCCGGGTGAGCGTGGACGTCGCCGTCGCGGGACGCAGCCTGCGGCTCGCGATCGGGATGCTGACCGCACTCCGCGTCCCGGCCGTGATGCGGGTGACGCCGGGCATCGCCACCGGCGCGCTGCTGGTGGCGCCCCTGGCCGTGCTGCCCCTCGGTGTCGGCGTCGGCGTGGTGCTGTGGGGCGGCGGCCGCCTCGAGCTGCCCGCCGTCGCGGTCGCGTTCATCGCACTCGCGCTCCTCGCCGTCGGCAGCCGCGCCCTGCACCTCGACGGCCTCTCCGACGTGGCCGACGGGCTGACCTCCTCCTACGACCGGGAGCGGTCGCTGGCCGTCATGAAGTCGGGTACGGCGGGCCCGGCCGGCGTCGCGGCCGTGGTCCTGGTGCTCGGGATGCAGGCCGCAGCGCTGACCTGGTTCGTGCCGTGGGGCGGGGAGCTGCGAGGCGCCGTCATCGCCGGCGCGGCCGTGTGCGCCTCCCGCGCGGCGCTCTGGATCACCTGTTGCAGCCTCGCCCCGCCGGCCCGCGAGGACGGTCTGGGCGTCACCTTCACCCGTCGGGTGCCCGTGGCGGTCGCGGTCGTCGGCTGGGGCCTGCTGGCGGCGCTGGCCGCGCTCACCGACCCGGTGCGCGGCCCGGTCACGATCGCGGTCGCGGGCGTCGTCATCGCGCTGCTGACCCTCCACTGCGTCCGCCGCTTCGGCGGCGTCACCGGTGACGTGTTCGGCGCCTCGATCGAGGTGGCACTGGCGGTGCTGCTGGTCGGGCTCGTCGGAGCCTAGAGCTTCAGCACCCGGCCCGCGACGACGAGGTGCACCTCGTCGCACGCCTCGGCCACCTGCTGGTTGACCGTGCCGAGCAGGTCGCGGAAGAGCCGCCCCGACCGCTCCACCGGTACGACGCCGAGGCCCACCTCGTTCGTCACCAGCACCACCGGCCGGCTGGCTCCGGCGACCGCACCGACCACGCGGCCGAGCTCGCCGAGCACGTGCTCGGTCACCGCACCGACCGGCGCGTCCCACAGCCCGGCCTCGTCGATCACGGCGGTCAGCCAGGTGCCGAGGCAGTCGACGAGCACCGGCCCGCCCGCGGTGGCGAGGACACCGGCGATGTCGCGGGTCTCCTCGGTGGACCAGGTCGCCGGCCGGCGCTCCCGGTGCGCGGTGATGCGCGCGGCCCAGTCGGCGTCGTCGTACACCGGGCCGGCGGCGACGTAGGTGACCGGGTCGTCGGCGGCGAACAGCGACTCCGCGTGGCGGGACTTGCCGGAACGGACGCCGCCGGTGACGAGGACCTTCATGCGAGGGTGAACGCGACCTTGCGGGCCGTCACGTCGGCGGTCTCGAGTCGGGCCTTGACGTCCTCGCCCAGCGGGAGCGGACGGTCGGAGGAGGCCGGGGCCTCGACGCCGACCTCCGCCAGCACGACCACGCCCTGCGTCGGCTCGTCCTCGCGGACGCTGGTGACGACGCCGTCGAACTCCTCTCCGACCCGGTCGGCGAGGACCGCGGCCTCGAGCAGGTCGAGCACCGCGCGCTCGTAGGAGCCGGCACGACGGGCGGAGTCCTGCAGCTCCTTCGGCAGCCCGGGCAACGCCTCCCGCACCCACTCGGGGACGGGCGTCCCGGCGCAGATGGCGAGGCACACCTCGCCGGCGTAGCGGTCGCCGAGGCGGCGCAGCGGTGCGGTGACGTGGGCGTACTCCGCGGCGATCGCCGAGTGCTTCGTCTGCTCCGGCAGCTCGCCGTCGAAGGCGGCGTACCCGCTGCCGCGGAGCAGTCGGGTGCAGGCGACGACCATCGCCTGGTGCTGGGACCGCGACGGGTCGAGCGAGCGGATGAACTCCGGGTACTCCATGCCAGCGGGCCAGTCGACGCGGAGGCCCTTCGCCACCCGGCGCAGGCGCGCGACGTCACGCGGGTCGGCAGGTGGCAGGGTGCGCAGGATGCCGACCTTCGCCCCGACCATCAGCGACGCGGCGCCGATGCCGGTCAGCAGCGAGACCTGGGCGTTCCACTGCTCCACCGGCAGCTGCTCGCGGAAGACCAGCTGGAAGCCGCCGTCGCCCTCGTCGACCTCCTGCTCCGGCAGCGGCAGCGAGATGCCGCCGCGGTCGGTCTCCTGCTGCTCGCGCAGCTGCCCGACCTCCTTCAGCAGCTGCAGCACGTCACCGGCCGTGCCGTCGTCGAGCGCCTTCTGCGCATCGACGTAGGACCAGCGCGCGGTCGAGCGCACCTGCGCCCGCTCGACGTGCACCTTCGTGCTCGTGCCGGCCGCGTCGAGCTCGATCGTCCACAGCAGCGCCGGGCGGACCTGGTCCGGCAGCAGGGAGGCGGCGTCCTCGGACAGCGCCGGCGGGTGCAACGGGATGCGGGTGCCGGCGCCGTACAGCGTCTCGCCCCGTCGGTGCGCCTCCAGGTCGACCGGGTCACCCGGCCTCACGAAGGCGGCCACGTCGGCGATGGCGTAGTGGACGACGAAGCCCTCGCCGCTCCGCTCGATGTGCACCGCCTGGTCGAGGTCCATCGAGCCCTCGGGGTCGATGGTGATGAACGGCAGGTCGGTCCGGTCCAGCTCCGGGAGTACGACGCCCGCCGCCGCCTGCTCCGCCGCGGCGGTCACGTCGGCGGGGAACTCACCGGGGAGCTCCAGCTCGCTGGCGATCGCGCGCAGTCCCTCCTGCAGGGCCGGCGAGCTCGCGTGGACCCGGACCACGAGGTTGTTCGGCATGGCCTCGACCCTATCCTTGCGGCCGTGCTGATCCTGCTGCCGCCGAGTGAGGGCAAGTCCACCCCGACCCGGGGCATGCCCCTCGACCTGGCCGGGCTGTCCTCGCCCGAGCTGACCGGCGCTCGGGAGCAGGTCCTCGACGCGCTGGTCTCCCTGTGCGCCGACGACGCGGACAAGGCCGCCGACGTGCTCGGACTGTCGGCGGGCCAGTCCGACCTGGTGGCTCGCAACGCAGGGCTGAGGGACGCGCCGACGGCACGAGCGGACCGGATCTACACCGGCGTCCTGTACGACGCCCTCGACGTCGAGTCCCTCTCGGCAGCAGCGAAGCGCCGTGCGACGTCACGGCTCGGCGTGGCCTCCAGCCTCTTCGGGTTGGTCCGGATGGGCGACCGCCTGCCGTCGTACCGGCTCTCGGGCGACGTCACCCTCCCCACCGTCGGCCCGGTCGCGGGCGTGTGGCGCGAGGCGCTGCCCGAGGTGATGGCGGCCGCGATCGGGCGCGGGCTGTTCGTGGACCTGCGCTCGGGGATGTACGCGAACTTCTGGCGACCCGGCCCCGAGCTCGCGAAGCGCACCGCGACCGTGCGGGTCCTCCACGAGCACAACGGAGCCCGCAAGGTGGTCAGCCACTTCAACAAGGCGACCAAGGGTCGGATCGTCCGGGCGCTGCTCGAGGACGGCGCCGACCCGCGCACGCCCGCCGCGCTCGCCGCGACGCTGGAGCGGCTGGGCTGGACGGTCGAGGTCGGCGCCCCCGGGAAGACCGGCACGCAGCTCGACGTGGTGGTCAGCGAGCTGTAGCGCCCGTCGTACCGGACATCCGTGTCGTGAAATCGCCTGATCCACGACACCGATGTCCGGTACGACGGCCCTGTGGATGAGCCGACGCGCGTTGGCCGGCCGCAGCGGATCCTTTCCGGGTGGATCTGCATCTCACCCGCCCGGGGATCCTGAGTCCCGTGCGCGTCGATCCCATGGGCGTCCATGGCCCGACGCCCGGCCAGGCGCGCGGACCGCGCTGGACGAGAGTCGGACCGTCGCTCTACCGCCCCACGCTCGACATCGTCACCACCCAGCAGCGGATCGTCGATGCCGCTGCCTGCGTGCCCGACGGCTGCGCCGTGACCGGGTGGGCAGCCCTGCGCTGGCTCGGCGCCCGATGGTTCGACGGTCAGGCGGCCGACGGCTCATCGATCCCGGTGCCGATCGCGGTCGGCGATCGACACGCGAAGCGCCAGCAGGACGACATCGTCCTCTCCGAGGACTGGCTCTTCCCCGGCGACGTGACGGTGGTCGACGGCCTGCCAGTCACCGTGCCGGTGCGGTCGGTGACCTACGAGGCGCGGGTGGCGGACGGGGAGATCGCTGCACTCCGGGCGATCGAGATGGCGGCGTACGACGACCTGGTGAGCCTCGCCGAGCTCCGCTCCTACACCGCGACCCTGACCAGCCGTCCGGGCAAGGTCCAGCTCGAGGCCGCCCTCGCCGTGGCCGACGAGAACGCGTGGTCACCGATGGAGATCGTGATGCGTCGGTTCTGGCAGCGCGATCGCGACCGGGCGCTCGTCTGCAACCAGCCCGTCTTCGACCTCGCCGGCAACCACCTGTTCACGCCCGACCTGCTCGATGTGGAGGCCGGTGTCGCCGGGGAGTACGACGGCAGCGTGCATGACACGGGGCCGCGTCGTGGCAAGGATCTCGACCGGCACGAGCTCGCCCGCCGCCTCGGGATCGAGGTGGCCACGATGATGGCCGGCCAGGGCGAGCGGCAACGGTTCCTGCGCCGCCTCGACGGCGCCTACGAGCGGGCCGCGCGCTTCGCTGGTCAACGGCACTGGAGCATCGAGCCGCCGGGCTGGTGGACGGACACCACCACGGTCGCCCGCCGTCGAGCCCTCAGCCCGGCCGAGCGCGAACGCTGGCTGGGCCACCGTCGTACCGGACATCCCGGTCGTGAAATCGCCTGATCCACGACACCGATGTCCGGTACGACGGGCAGCGTCACCAGCGGCCGGTGTCCCGCAGCGTCCGGCGCCCGGGCGCGAGCGCGTTGAAGAACCGGAGCGAACCCCGCTTCTCCCCGGTCCGCGGGTCCGGCCAGAAGGCGATCACCGAGACGGCGGCGGGCGCGAGCTCCATCCGGAACAGCGCGTCCAGCGGGGCCTCCATCGCGTGCGCCACGAGGGTCTTGATCGGCGTCACGTGGCTGACCACGACGACGGTGCGACCCTCGTGCGCCTCCAGCACCCGCTCGAGCCCGGCGAGCACCCGCTCGCGGACCTGCACGAACGACTCGCCTCCCGGCGGCGGGGTCGCCATGTCGGCGAACCACGCCTCCATCCGCTCCTTGTCGCGCTCGGCGACCTCGGTGAAGGTGAGCCCGTCCCACTCGCCGAACTCCATCTCGGCGAAGCCGGGCTCCTCCTCGACCGGCAGGCCCAGCGCGCCGGCGACGATGTCCGCCGTCTCCCGGGTACGACGAACGGGCGAGGCCACGACGACGTCGATGCTCTCCTTGAGCTCGGTCAGCCACGCGGCCACCTCGGCGGCCTGGGCGCGGCCCTCCTCGGACAGCGCCGGGTTGTCGCCGCCCAGGCCGCCGGAGAACCGGCGGCCGGTGGTGTGCGCGGTGACGCCGTGACGGACCAGGACGATCGTGGTCGGCTCCCCCGGCCCGGACGACGGCGACGACGCCTCCTCGGCGGCGGACTCGGGCTCGTCGGGGACGCCGTCACCGGGCACCGAGCCGGCCAGCGTGACGCCGTCGCGCACACCGTCCAGCGCCTCGTTGGCCAGTCGGTCGGCGTGGCCGTTCTCGGCCCGCGGGACCCAGGTGTAGGTCGTGCCGGCCGGCGCGATCGCGGCCGCCTCGGCGGCCAGCACCTTCATGTCGGCGTGCTTGATCTTCCAGCGGCCCGACATCTGCTCGACGACGAGCTTGGAGTCCATGCGGACCTCCACGGCCGCGCCGGGCGCGTGATCGACCGCGAGGGTGAGTCCGGCGACGAGGCCGGAGTACTCCGCGACGTTGTTGGTCGCGAGCCCGATCGTGCGGGCGTCCTCGGCGATCACGGCGCCGGTGGCGGCGTCCCGGAGGACGGCGCCGTAGGCCGCGGGCCCGGGGTTGCCGCGCGACCCGCCGTCGGCCTCGACGACGACCCGCGTCACCGCCGGACCGGTCACAGGCCGCTCTCGGCCGTCCGCACCAGGATCCGCTGGCACTCCTCGTGCCGGAGCACGGTCTCGGCCGGGGTCGCACGGATCTCCGCCAGCTCGCCGGCGTCCAGGGCGAGCTGGCAGCCGCCGCACTGGCGAGCCCGCAGGGCGCCGACGGCGACGCCACCCTTCGAGGCGCGCAGCTTCTCGTAGAGGGCGAGCAGGTCCTCGGGGATGTCGGCGACGATCGCCGCACGGCCGCTGGCGACCTGCGCCGCCTCGGCATCGAGCTCGGCCGCCTTCTCGTCCCGCGCGGTGGTCAGCTCCCCGAGGCGGGCGTCGAGCTCCTCGATCGCGGCCGTCAGCTCGCCGAGCGCGGACTGCGCCTCCTCGAGCTGCTCCATGACCTCGAGCTCCTCGTCCTCGAGCGTCGAGATCCGGCGCTCGAGCGACTCGAGCTCGTGCTGCATCCGCTCGAGGGCCTTCGGGTCGGCGATGGCGCCGGAGTCCATCCGCTCACGGTCGCGGGTACGACGTGCCTTGACCTGCTCGACGTCCGCGTCGGCCTTCGCCTGGGCGAGCGTGAGGTCGTCGACGACGATGCGCTGGTCACGGAGCCGGCCGTCGACGTCGGCCCGCTTACCGAGCAGTTCCTTGATCTCCGCGGCCTGCGGCGGGTTGGCCCGCACGTGCCGGAGCTGGTCGACCTGGGAGTCAAGCGCCTGGAGGTCGAGCAGGCGGAGCTGGGCGGCGGGGTCGGCGTTCACAGGTGCATTGTCCAAGGATCGGTCACGATGTCGCTCACCCGGGTCTCGAGAGCATCGTCGAGCGCCTCGTGCAGGCGTGCTGCGAGCACCGGGAGCCAGGTCGACTCGGCCGCCCAGTGGGCCACGTCCACGAGTGCGGGGCCGCCCTTCTCGACGAACTCGGCGGCCGGGTGGTGCCGCAGGTCGCTGGTCACGTAGGCGTCGACGCCGAGGCCGGCGACCCGGTCGAGGAGGAAGTCGCCGGCGCCGCCGCAGACCGCCACGCGGCGGACCGGACGCTCGGCGTCGCCCGCCACGCGTACGCCGTGGGCGGTGGCCGGCAGCACGGCTGCGACGTGCTCGGCGAACTCCGCCAGCGTGACCTGCGGGAGCGTGCCGATCCGGCCGGTCCCGGTCGCGGCGAGCCCGGTGTCAGCGAGCTCGCTGACGTCGTACGCGGGCTCCTCGTAGGGGTGCGCGGCGAGCATCGCGCGCACCACCGCCGTCCGGACCGACCGGTCGAGGACGGCCTCGACCCGGACCTCCTCGACCGTCTCCAGCTGCCCGACGGTCCCGACCATCGGATTGGCGCCGTCCAGCGGGCGGAAACGGCCCTCGCCCGGGGCGCTGGTGAAGGACGCGAAGTCGTAGTCGCCGATCCGGCCGGCGCCGGCCTCCGCGATCGCGGCCCGCACCGGCGCGGCGGCGTCGGCGGGGACGAACACCGTCAGCTTGTCCCGCGGGCCGCTCGACGCGGGGATGATCGGCTCGAGGTCGGTGAGGCCGAGCGCCAGCGCGAGCGACTCGGAGACGCCGCCGACCGCCTGGTCGGCGTTGGTGTGCGCGGTCAGCAGCGCACAGTCCGCCTTCGCGAGGGTGTGCAGCGTGCGCCCCTTGGGGCTGGTCGCGGCGAAGCCGTTGACCGGCTTGAGGAAGAGCGGATGGTGCACGACGAGCAGGTCGGCCTTCCACTCGGCAGCCTGCTCGGCGACGGCGGGCGAGGGGTCGACGGCGAGCAGCACCTTCCGCACCTGCTGGCCCGGGTCGCCGTACACGAGCCCGACGGCGTCCCAGGAGTCAGCGGTCGCGGGCGGGTACCAGCCCTGGAGCAGGTCGACGACGTCCTTGAGCGCAGGCATGTCCGTCAGGCTACTGGTGGGTCGACGACCGGCCGGAGGTTGATAGTGTGCTGGGGCCAGTCGACCTCCCCGGAGGTCAGGGAACCCGGTGTGAGTCCGGGACTGACGCGCAGCGGTGTGGGTGACGGGCGGAGCACGACGTCACTGGGTCCTCCGGGACCTGGGAAGACGCTCCGACCCGGATGATCCCGAGTCCGAAGACCTGCTGGCCCTTGCGGAGACCACCGCGAGGTCGATGTGGGGCGATCGCGAGGAGCCCCGGCCTCGAAGGACCACCCTTGGCTCAGCCACTCCCGGCGCGGACCCGCAACCGGCCGGACCGGTGCCCCGGCATCGTGCACCCCTGGCCCGCCGACGACGGCGGGCTGGTGCGGATTCGGGTGCCCGGGGGCCGGGTGACGACGGCAGCGCTGCGCGCGCTGGCCGGGGTCGCGGAGGAGTACGGCGACGGGCGGGTCCGCGTGACCGGCCGGGCCAACCTGCAGCTGCGAGCCATGCCGCTCGACGCCGGCGACCGGCTCGCGGCCCCCGCGCTCGCCGCGCTCGAGGCGACCGGTCTGCTGCCGTCGCGGGCCCACGACCGCGTGCGCAACATCCTCGCCTCGCCGCAGACCGGGCTGGCGGGTGGCCGCGCCGACCTGCGTCCGGTCGTCACGGCGCTCGACGCGATCCTGGTCGACGACCCGGACCTCGCCGGCCTGCCCGGGCGGTTCCTGTTCACCCTCGACGACGGCCGCGGCGACCTCGCCGACCGGCACAAGGACCTCGGCCTGGTCGCGCTCGACGCCGGCAGCGCCCAGCTCCGCGTCGGCCGCGGGTACGGCGCCGTGGTCGACCTGCGCGACGCGGCGGAGTCGCTCGCCGGGCTGGCCCGTGACTTCCTCGCGGCGCGCGGCAGCGGACCGGCCGCGCCGTGGCACGTCGACGAGCTCCCCACCCCGTTGGCGGCCCCGGTCCCGGCAGAGCCGGCTGGCGTCGTACACGCTCCGGCGCTGGGGTACGGCGACGTCCCGGGCGGCGAGCACGTCCCGGTCGGCGACGACGGCCTCGACCTCCCGACCATCGCCGGCTGGGCCGCGACCACCGTCGTCGTCACGCCCTGGCACGGCGTCCTCGTCCCGTCCCTCCCCGAGGAGAACCGATGACCGACCTCAGCGAGCTCACCGCTCCCCCGCGCCGGTACGAGTACATCGCCGACGGCCCGGCGATCTACGTCGACTCCTTCGCGACGATCCGGCGCGAGTCGGACCTCGCCCGGGTGCCGGCGGACGCCGAGAAGGTGGCCGTCCGGATGATCCACGGCAGTGGGCAGACCGACCTGGTGAAGGACCTGGTCATCCACCCCCGCCTGGTGGAGGCCGCACGCGGCGCGCTCGCCGCCGGCGCGCCGATCCTCTGCGACGCACGGATGGTCGCCATGGGCATCACCGCCGGGCGGCTGCCCGCCGACAACCCGGTGCACTGCTTCCTGACCGACGAGCGGGTCCCCGCCCTGGCCGCGAGGTGGAGCACCACGCGCACCGCCGCCGCGGTGTCGCTGTGGGCGCCGCTGCTGGAGGGATCGGTCGTCGCGATCGGGAATGCCCCCACGGCGCTCTTCCACCTGCTCGAGATGATCCTCGACGGCGGCCCGCGACCGGCCGCGATCGTCGGCTGCCCGGTGGGCTTCATCGGCGCCGCCGAGTCCAAGGACGCGCTCGCTGCCTTCGCCGACGACCACGGCATCGACATCCCGTTCGTGACCGTGCGCGGACGTCGCGGCGGCTCGGCGATGGCGTCGTCGGCCGTCAACGCGCTCGCCCAGGAGGCGGAATGACGCACTCCACCAGTGGCAGCTTCCACGTCGTCGGCATCGGCCCCGGCGACCCCGAGCTGATCACCCGCAAGGCCGAGCGCCTGATCACCGCCGCCGCGGTGGTGGCCTACCACGCGGGCGTCCGCAAGGACTCCCACGCACGTCGCATCGCCGCCCACCTGATCCCCGCGGACGCCGTGGAGGAGGAGCTGCGCTACCCCGTCACGACCGGCACGACCGACCACCCGGGCGGGTACGTCGGCGCGCTGGCCGACTTCTACGACGAGTGCGAGGCCCGGCTGGCCGGCCACCTCGAGGCCGGCCGCGACGTCGTACTCCTGGCCGAGGGGGACCCGCTCTTCTACGGCTCGTCGATGTACCTCGTCGACCGCTTCCGCGACCGGTTCACGGTCGACGTGGTGCCGGGGGTTCCCGCCTTCGCCGCCGCGACCGCCACCATCCCGGCACCTCTGGTGCGCCAGGACGACGTGCTGACCGTCCTCCCCGGCACGCTGCCCGAGCCCGAGCTCGCCCGGCGCCTGGCCGACACCGACGGCGCCGTGATCATGAAGCTCGGCCGCACCTTCCCCGCCGTCCGCTCCGCGCTGGCGCAGGCCGGCCGGCTGGAGGGGGCGATGTACGTCGAACGCGCCTCCCAGCCAGAGGAGCGGTGGCTGCCGGTCGCCGACGTCGACGAGGCGTCGGTGCCGTACTTCTCACTGATCGTGGTGCCGGGCGACTCGGCGCGGCCGCCGACGGCAGCCCGGATGCGTGCGGTTTGGGACCAAACCGCGACGATTCCCGCCCCGGATCTGCGGTTTGGGACCAAACCGCAACCCTCCGAGCTCCTCGTCGTCGGCCTGGGCCCCGGCCCGGACGCCTGGCTCACCCCCGAGGCGTCGGCCGCACTGGCCGAGGTGGAGCACGTGGTCGGCTACGCGCCGTACGTCAACCGGGTCCCGCAACGTCCCGGCCTCCAGCGGCACGCCTCGGGCAACACGGTCGAGGTCGACCGGGCCAGGTTCGCGCTCGACCTCGCCCTGCGGGGCGAGCGGGTGGCCGTCGTGTCCGGCGGCGACGCGGGTGTGTTCGGCATGGCCGCCGCGGTCTTCGAGGCCGCGGCCGACCCGGCCCGTCCCGAGCACGCCGCCGTCCCGGTCCGGGTGCTGCCCGGCGTCAGCGCGATCCAGGCCGTGGCTGCCCGCGCCGGCGCACCGATCGGCGCCGACTTCGCGGTGCTGAGCCTGTCCGACCGGTTGAAGCCGTGGTCCGTCGTGGAGCGCCGGCTCCGGGCCGTCGCCGAGGCCGACCTGGTGCTCGGCATCTACAACCCCGCGTCGCGCTCGCGCCGGGAGCAGGTCGTCGAGACGCAGAAGATCCTGCTCGAGCACCGCTCCCCGGACACGGTGGTCGTCGTCGGCCGCGACGTCGGCCGCGCCGAGGAGTCGCTGACCGTGACCACGCTCGGCGAGCTGGACACCGACGCCATCGACATGAAGTGCCTGCTGGTCGTCGGCGCCTCCGCGACCCGGGTCGAACCGAACGGCACCGTCTGGACACCACGGTGGGTCGAGTGAAGGTGACGGTCGTCGGCATCGGCGCCGACGGCCACCTGTCCCCCTCGTCCCTGGCTCTCGTCACCGGTGCCGAGGTCCTGCTCGGCGGCGAGCGTCACCTCGCCCTTGTGCCGCCCGTCGTGGACCAGGAGCGCCGCCCGTGGCCGCGCCCGCTGTCGTCGCTCGCCACCTTCCTCGGCGAGTACGACGGCCGGCGGGTCGTCGCGCTGGCCTCGGGAGACCCGCTGGTCTCCGGCATCGGTACGACGCTCATCCGGGTCCTCGGCGCCGATGCGGTCGACGTCGTACCGGCGGTGTCGTCGGTGGCGCTCGCTCGAGCGCGGATGGGCTGGTCCGCGGAGGAGTCGACCGTGGTGACGCTCGTCGGGCGCGACCCGGCGGCACTGCGGCGCGAGCTCGTCGCGGGCGCGAAGATCCTGGTGCTGTCCTCCGACGAGACCACGCCGGCAGCCGTAGCGAAGCACCTCGACGACACCGGATTCGGCACCAGCACGATCCACGTGCTCGGCGACCTCGGCGGCGCCGACGAGTCCAGGACCGTCTTCCCGGGACCCGTCCCCCGACTGCACGTCCTCGCGATCGAGGTCGAGGGCAGTGGGTTCGCCTCGTGGGCGGCCGGCGTCCCCGACCACCTCTTCGAGCACGACGGCCAGCTCACGAAGCGCGACGTCCGGGCCAGTGCCCTGTCCCGGCTGGAGCCCCGCCCCGGCCAGCTGCTGTGGGACGTCGGCGCCGGCGCCGGCTCGGTCGGCATCGAGTGGCTGCGCGCCCACCCGCGCACCGACGCGGTCGCGGTCGAGGCCGATCCCGGCCGCGCCGCCCGGATCCGCCGCAACGCGGAGACGCTCGGCGTCCCGCGACTGAGGGTCGTCGAGGGCACGGCCCCCGACGCGCTCGCCGACCTGCCGCAGCCGCACGCCGTCTTCGTCGGCGGCGGCGCCACCGCGCCCGGCCTGCTCGACCTGTGCCGCGATCGCCTGGCACCCAACGGCCGGCTCGTCGTGCACGGCGTGACCCTGGAGACCGAGCAGCTGCTGGTCGCCGCCTTCCACGCGCACGGCGGTGAGCTCACCCGGCTGTCCGTCGAGCACGTGACGGCCCTCGGCGGCCGCTTCACCGGCTGGACGCCCGCCCGCGCGGTCACGCAATGGGCCTGGACCAAGCATTCCCCCCGCTCGTCGAGCAGCCGCGAGGACCACAGCGCCTCCCCCCGCACGTCGAGTAGCCGCGAGGAACGAGCGGCGTGTCGAGACGACCAGGAGCCGCGATGACCGTGCACTTCGTGGGCGCCGGCCCGGGCGCCGCCGACCTGATCACACTGCGCGCGGCCTCGCTGCTCGGCGTCGCCGACGTGGTGCTCTACCCCGGCACCTACATCGATGCCGCCGTCCTGTCGCACTGCCGCGACGACGCCGACCTGGTCGACACCCAGGAGCTCGACCTCGACCGGATCACGGCGGTGATGGTCGAGGCGCACGCGGCCGATCGCGACGTCGTACGACTGACGTCGGGGGACCCGTCGCTCTACTCCGCCCTGCACGAGCAGACCCGCCGCCTCGACGCGGCGAACGTGCCGTGGGACGTCACCCCCGGCGTACCCGCCTATGCGGCAGCGGCCGCGATCGTCGGCCGTGAGCTGACCGTGCCCCTGGTCGCGCAGTCCGTCGTGCTGACCCGCACCCAGGCGCGCTCGACGGCGATGCCCGAGCGCGAGTCGCTGGCCGCGTTCGCGGCCACCGGCGCGACGCTCGTGCTGCACCTGGCGATCACCCGGACCCGCGAGCTGATGGCCGAGGTCGCACCCTTCTACGGCGACGACTGCCCGGTCGCCGTCGTCTCGCGGGCATCGCAGCCGGACGAGCTCGTGCTGCGCGCCACGGTGGGGACCGTCCCCGGGCTGGTCGAAGAGGCCGGGCTGCGCCAGGCGGCCGTGATCCTCGTCGGGCCCGCACTCGCCTCGGCCTCCGACGCCGAGTCCTACCTCTACTCCACCAAACGCGTTCACCGGAAGGAGCGCCTGCGATGACCCAGCAGTTCCCGTTCAGCGCGGTCGTCGGCGCCGACGGCCCGGACGGCCCCGACCCGATGGCCCTCGCCCTGCTGCTCACGACGATCGCGCCCGACGTCGGCGGCGTCCTCGTCCGCGGCGAGAAGGGCACCGCGAAGTCGACCATCGTCCGCGCCCTCGCCGCGGTGCTCCCGCCGATCGACGTGGTGGCCGGCGACCGGTTCTCGTCCGACCCGCGCGACTCGGGGCTCTCCCCCGACGGCCCCTTCGGGCCCGACGCTTCCGTCGAGACCCGGCCGGTGCGGCTCGTCGAGCTGCCCGTCGGCGCCACCGAGGACCGCGTGCTCGGCTCGCTGCACCTCGAGCGCGCGCTGTCCGAGGGGAAGGCCGAGTACGAGCCCGGGCTGCTGGCCCGCGCCCACCGAGGGATCCTGTACGTCGACGAGGTCAACCTGCTCCACGACCACCTCGTCGACCTGCTGCTCGACGCGGCGGCCATGGGCCGCTCGACGGTCGAGCGCGACGGGGTCTCGGTGGAGCACGCCGCGCGCTTCGTCCTCGTCGGCACGATGAACCCCGAGGAGGGCGAGCTGCGCCCGCAGCTGCTCGACCGGTTCGGGCTCACCGTCGAGGTCGCCGCGCCCCGCGACCCGGCGCTGCGGGCCGAGGTCGTTCGCCGCCGGATGGCGTACGACGCTGACCCGGTCGCCTTCGCCGAGCGCTACGCCGAGGCGGAGGCCACGCTGCGGGCCCGGATCGCCGACGCGCAGGCGCTCGTGGGCGTCGTACGGCTGACCGACGCGGGGCTGCTCAAGATCGCCGAGGTGTGCGCGGCCTTCGACGTGGACGGCCTGCGCGCCGACATCGTCACCGCCCGCACCGCGGTCGCACACGCCGCCTGGTCGGGGCGCACGCAGGTCACGCTCGACGACATCCGGGTCGCGGCGACCCTCGCGCTGCCCCACCGGCGGCGGCGCAAGCCGTTCGACGCGCCGGGACTCGACGAGGACCTGCTCGACCAGGTCCTCGGCAACGAGGAGCTGCCGCCGGACGACGACCCGGAGCCGGAGCCCGAGCCGGAAGGTCCCGGCCCTGACGGCGTCGGCGACGCTGCGGACACCGACTCGACGGACGAAACCCCCAACTCGACGGACCAAACCCCCAACTCGACGGACCAAACCCCCAACTCGGCGGACCAAACCCCCGACTCGACGGACCAAACCCCCAACTCGGCGGGCGGAACCGGCAAGTCGGCGGTGGCGGGGGCGGGCGCGACGTACCGGACCCGGCTGCTGACGGTGCGCGGCGTCGGGACGGGGACGGCCGGACGCCGGAGCCGGGCGCGGACGAGCAACGGTCGGCGGATCGGCGCGACCGTGCCGACCGGTGACCACAGCGGCGCGATCCACCTGACCGAGACGATCCGGGCGGCTGCTCCCCACCAGGGCACGCGCGGCCGGACGGCGGGCCCGCTGGTGCTGCGGCCGCAGGACCTGCGGGTCGCGGTGCGGGAGGGGCGGGAGTCCAACCTGGTGCTCTTCTGCGTCGACGCGTCCGGCTCGATGGCCGCCCGCAAGCGGATGGAGCAGGTCAAGACCGCGGTCCTGAGCCTCCTGCTCGACGCCTACCAGCGGCGCGACAAGGTCGGACTGGTCACCTTCCGCGGCGCCACGGCCGAGGTGGCGCTCCCGCCGACCCACTCCGTCGACGCCGCCGCCCAGCGGCTGGAGGAGCTGCCCGCCGGCGGCCGTACGCCGCTCGCCGAGGGACTCCTCGAGGCCGCGCACCTGCTGGCCGTCGAGCACACGCGCGACCCCCAGCGCCGCGCCCTGCTCGTGGTGGTCACCGACGGCCGCGCCACGGCCGGCGCCGATGCCGTCGCCCGCTCGCGCATGGCTGCCGGAGTCCTCGCGGACGCCGGCATCACCACGGTCGTCGTCGACTGCGAGTCCGGGCCGATGCGGATGGGCCTGGCCGCGACGCTGGCCGAGCACCTCGGCGCCGAGCACGTCCCGATCGGCGAGGTGAGCGCCGAGGCGCTCCTCGACGTCACCCGGAGGGCGGCATGACCGCCACCTCTGCCCTGTACGACGTCATCGAGCGCCGCCGCGACGTGCGCGCCGAGTTCACCGGAGCCCCCGTGGCCGACGACGTGCTGATGCGGGTCCTCGGCGCGGCGCACCGCGCCCCCAGCGTCGGCATGAGCCAGCCGTGGGACTTCGTCGTCGTGAAGGACCCCGCCACCCGGCGGGCCTTCCGCGACCATGTCGCCCAGGAGCGCGACACCTTCGCGGCGAGCCTGCCGCCCGAGCGCCGCAGCACCTTCGACCGGATCAAGGTCGAGGGCATCTGCGAGTCGTCGATGGGCGTCGTCGTCACGCACAGCCAGGACCGCGGCGGGCAGCACGTGCTCGGCCGGCACGCGATCGCCGACGCCGGCCTGTACTCCACCGTGCTGGCGATCCAGAACCTCTGGCTGGCCGCGACCGCGGAGGGCCTCGGCCTGGGCTGGGTGTCGTTCTACCGCGAGCCGTTCCTGCAGGGGCTGCTCGGCATCCCCGCGGACGTCCGACCGGTCGCCTGGCTGTGCCTCGGCACGGTCAGCCACCTGGAGACCGTGCCCGACCTGGAGCGCCACGGCTGGCGCTCGCGCCGGCCGCTGGCCGATGCCATCCACCCCGAGACCTGGCAGGACAAGGAGGCGGACCATGCCTGAGGGCCGGCCGCTCGTCGTACCCGACGACGGACTGACCACCCGCCAGCGCCGCAACCGGCCGCTGGTGATGGTGCACACCGGCGACGGCAAGGGGAAGTCGACCGCCGCCTTCGGGCTGGCGTTGCGCGGCTGGAACCAGGGCTGGGACATCGGGGTCTTCCAGTTCGTGAAGTCCGCGAAGTGGCGTCTCGGCGAGCAGACCGCCTTCGAGCACCTGCCGGGTGACGTCGACGGCAAGGGCCGCGTCGAGTGGCACAAGATGGGCTCCGGCTGGTCGTGGTCGCGCAAGGCCGGGTCCGAGGAGGACCACGCCGCCGACGCCGCCGAGGGCTGGGCCGAGATCAAGCGCCGGATGGCCGCTGAGCAGCACGACCTCTACCTGCTCGACGAGTTCACCTACCCGATCAACTGGGGCTGGGTGGACATCGACGACGTCGTGGAGACCCTCGCGAACCGGCCCGGTCACCAACACGTCGTGATCACCGGGCGCCGGGCGGACCCCCAGCTGGTCGAGCTCGCCGACCTGGTCACCGAGATGACCAAGGTCAAGCACCCGATGGACGCCGGCCAGAAGGGCCAGAAGGGCATCGAATGGTGACGGGACAGCCCCGCGTCGTCGTCGCCGCCCCGGCCACCGGGCAAGGCAAGACGACCGTCGCCACCGGCCTGATGGCCGCGCTGGCGGCGGCGGGGCACGCGGTCAGCGGCCACAAGGTCGGGCCGGACTACATCGACCCCGGCTACCACGCCCTCGCCTGCGGCCGACCCGGCCGCAACCTCGATCCCCACCTCGTCGGCGAGGACCTCGTCGCCCCGCTGCTGCTGCACGGCGCCCGCGGTGCCGGCGTCGCGGTCGTCGAGGGCGTGATGGGCCTGTACGACGGCCGCATCGGCGGCGACGGCTTCTCCTCCACCGCGCACGTCGCGGCCCTGACCCGCACCCCGGTCGTGCTCGTCGTCGACATCTCCCGCTCCTCGCGCTCGATCGGCGCAGTCGTCCACGGCATGGCGAGCTGGGACCCGAGCGTCGACGTCGCCGGTGTCATCCTCAACCAGGCCGGCTCCAGGCGGCACGCGGACGAGGTCCGCTCCTCGATCTCGCTGCCGGTGCTGGGCGTCATCCCGCGCGACGCCTCGATCGCCACGCCCTCGCGCCACCTCGGGCTGGTCACCGCGGCCGAGCGCGGCGGTGCCGCGGAGGTCGTGGCACGGCTGGCCGAGGTGGTCACCGAGCACGTCGACCTCGACAGCGTGCTGGCGATCGCCCGCTCCGCGCCGCCCCTCGGTGCGGAGCCGTGGACCCCGACCCCCGCCGCCGCTGGTCGGGCAGACGCCGAGGGACGAGGCAGCCTCTCGCGACCCCGCGTCGCCGTCGCCGCCGGCCGCGCCTTCACCTTCCAGTACGCCGAGACCGCCGAACTCCTCGCCGCCCACGGCTGCGACGTCGTCACCTTCGACCCGGCCCAGGACGCGGCGCTCCCCGGCGACACCGCCGGCCTGTACCTCGGCGGCGGCTTCCCCGAGGTCCACGCCGCCGACCTCGCGGCGAACACCCCGCTGCTGCGGGAGATCCGCACGGCCGTCCTCGACGGGCTGCCGACGGTCGCCGAGTGCGCCGGGCTGCTCTACCTGTGCCGCACCCTCGACGCGGTCCCGATGGCCGGCGTCCTCGACGCCGACGCCGTGATGACCGGTCGCCTCACGCTGCGCTACCCCGTGGCCACCGGCGCCGCCGACACCCTGCTGACCCGCGCCGGCGAGCAGGTCACCGGCCACGAGTTCCACCGCACGACGGTCACCCCGACGGCCAAGGGCACGCCCGCATGGACGGTCGAGGGAGAGGAGGTCGGCTTCGCATCGCCCACGCTGCATGCGTCGTACCTCCACACCCACTGGGCCGGCCACCCGCAACTGGCAGCACGATTCTCGGAAGCGGTGCACGCCCATGGATGACCCCCTGCGCCACCACGGCGACGTCGAGGCCCGCGGCGCCGCCCTCGACTTCGCCGTCAACGTGTACGACGGCCCGCGACCCTCGTGGCTCGACGACGCCCTGCACGCCTCGATCGACGCGGCCGGCGCCTACCCGAGCCCCGACCGGGCGCGGGCCGCTGTCGCCCGCCACCACGGGCGGCCGCAGGACGGCGTGCTCGTCACGGCCGGTGCCGCCGAGGCGTTCACCCTCGTTGCCCGCCTGCGCGCCTGGCGGCGCCCCGTCGTGGTGCACCCGCAGTTCACGGAGCCCCACGCCGCGCTGGAGCAGGCCGGGCACCGGGTGACCTCCGTCGTGCTGCCACCCCCGTTCCTGCTCGATCCCACGTCGGTGCCCGACGATGCGGACCTCGTGGTCATCGGCAACCCCACCAACCCGACCGGCGTCCTGCACCCGGCGGACGGGATCCGGGCGCTGCTGCGGCCCGGCCGCGTGGTGGTGGTCGACGAGGCCTTCATGGACTGCGTGCCGGGCGAGACGGAGTCGCTGGCCGGCGTCCGGCTGCCGGGCCTCGTCGTCATCCGCTCCCTCACCAAGCACTGGGGCATCCCCGGGATCCGCGCCGGCTACCTCGTCGGCGACGCCGTGGTCGTCACCGGCCTGGCGCTCAACCAGACGCCGTGGTCGGTCGGCACCACGGCCGCCGCGGCCGTCGAGGCCTGCACCACGCCCGTCGCCGGCGCCGAGGCCCGACGCCGCGCCGAGGAGGTCCGCGACTGGCGCGAGCACCTGGAGAAGGGCCTCGCCGACCTCGGGATCGACTTCCTGCCCTCGGCCGCCTCCTTCGTCCTGGCCCGCCCCGGGACGGGCGTGCACGAGGCGCTGCGCGCGCTCGGCATCGCCGTGCGCCGCGCGGACACCTTCCCGGGCCTGGACGACTCGTGGATGCGGATAGCGGTGCGGGCGCCGGAGCAGACGGAACGGCTCTTCGCCGCTCTGTCACCCCTCCGCCCCTAGACGTGCCACGGATGCGCTCCATGATCCGCCGGACCGCGATCGTGCCCGCCGCGCTCGCACTCGCCCTGCTCCTGGGCGGTTGCGATGGCGAGGCGGCGGCGCCGGGGACGGTGGTCTACGCCTTCGGCATCCCGGTCGAGGGCTGAGCGCCGCCCCCGCATCGCCCCTGACCGACCCGATCAGCCGCCGGCCGCCCCGCCGTCCCCCGACGCGGCGACCACGACGGCCGCACTGACCGCAGCCGATGCGGCCGAGCTCGCCGCGACGACCGCCGCCTTCGCCGCCGACCCGGCCCAGTCGCCCTTCGCGATCTCCTTCGCTCGTCGTACGGCGACCCGGCGCTCGGGCGCCGCGACCAGCCGCTTCACGACGCCGCCCGCCTCCAGCAGCCCGACGAGCGGGCCGGTCACGTCGTCCGGCGGCACCTGACCGACCAGGACGGCGTGCAGGGACGCCAGCAGCCGCTCCCGTCGCAACGCGTCCACGACGTCGTACCGCACGGCGGGGAAGACGCCCAGCACCCGCGCCCGCCGCGGCGCCAGCGCCTCCTCGGCGACGAGCTGGTCCAGCAGCAGCGTCCGCGCGCCCTTGCCCAGCTTCGGGACCAGTGCGGACGCCTTGGGCTCCCGGCCCGGCCGCAGGCGGGCCAGCGCGCGGTCGTGCGGCAGCGAGTCCAGGGGACGGCTGCCGATCAGCCGCACCCGGGCCTTTCGCGGCGCTCCCTCGACCTCGGCGCGCTCGGCGAGCACGAGGTCGACCAGCAACGCCCCGCCGAGCACCGGATCGGTCTCGCTCGACCCCAACATGCTGCGCCCGGTGTCGGGATCGGTCGTGATCAGGACCAGGTCGGTGGCGACGGTCATGGCCCGACGATAGGAGATGCCGTGCAGAAGGGCCGTCCACCCGGGCACTCCGCTCCCCCACGAGGGGTCCCGATGCCCTAGGCTCGACCGAGCAGGCACGAGGAAGCCGGTGGGACTCCGGCACAGTCGCGCTACTGTGACACCGCCTCCGCCCCTCGCGGGCCGGGAGTGGTGAAGTCAGGAACGAGTGCCTGCACCACCTCAACCCACTGACCAGGGACGCTGAATCCCTGAGGAGGCCTCATGTCGCACACCACTGCCACCCCCGTCGCCCCGGTCGTCGTACCGGTCGTCCCGCTGCTCACGCTGGGCACCTGGGTCGTCTTCTTCGGCCTGCTGGCGATGCTCGCCATCTTCTTCGTGAGCACCGACCAGGGCGCGCTCTCGCTCCTGGCCGGCAACGCCGTGCACGAGTGGGTGCACGACGCGCGCCACCTGCTCGGCTACCCCTGCCACTGAGCGGGGATCCCGCACATGAGCACCGTTCCCGGGGAGAGCTCTGCCCTCAGCCCGGCAGCCTTCCTGGTCCGCGGCCTCGCCGTGGGACTGGTCGCCGGGCTGATCGCCTTCGTCGTCGCCTTCGCGCTCGGTGAGCCACAGGTCGAGGAGGCCATCGGCCTCGAGGAGGCCGCGGCCGCCCAGATGACCCCCGAGGAGGTCGCCGCCGAGGAGGCTGCGGCCGCCGAGGAGGACCACTCGGGCATGGTCGAGGTCTCGCGCGAGAACCAGAAGAGCTGGGGCCTGCTGACCGGCATGCTCGCGATCGGCGCCGCCCTCGGCGGACTCGCCTCGCTGGCGGCGGCCGCCGTCCTGGGCCGGCTCGGCCGGCTGTCCGCGCGCGGGTCGACCGCCCTGGTCGGCCTGCTGGGCTTCGTCGCGGTCGCGCTCGTGCCGTTCGCGAAGTACCCCGCCACGCCGCCTGCGGTCGGGAGCGGCGACACGATCGGGGGGCGCACGGCGTCGTACTTCGGGCTGCTGCTGGTCTCCGTGCTCGCCGCGATCGCGGTGGTCGTGCTGGCCAACCGGCTGCTGACCCGTCTCGACGGCTGGACGACGGCGCTGATCGCTGCCGCCGCCTACCTCGTCGTCGTGGTCGTCGCCGGCCACCTGCTGCCGAGCGTCAACGAGCTGGGCGACTTCCCGGCCGACACGCTGTGGTACTTCCGGCGGGCCTCGCTGATCACCCTCGCTTCGCTGTGGGCGGCGATCGGCATCGGCCTCACGGCCCTGGTCGGCCGGATGTACGACCGCGTCGCCGCGGACCACGCGCGCCGCGAGCTCGCCGCCAGCCTGTGACGCCGGGCCGCCCGTGACGTCGGACAGCCCGTGACGTCGGACGACACGGCCCGGGCCGCCGGGCTGCTGCTCGGGTACGCCGCGGACCGCCTCCTCGGCGATCCGCGTCGTCTCCATCCCGTCGCCGGCTTCGGGCAGCTCGCCGCCGCCCTCGAACGCCGCACCTGGCGCGACGACCGGGCCGCCGGCGTCGTGCACGTGGCCGTGCTCGTGGGCGGCGCAGTGGCGCTGGGCGCCGCCACCGAGGCCGTCGTACGACGACCGCTCCCCCGCACGCTCGTCACGGCCGCCGCCACGTGGGTGGTCCTCGGCGGCACCTCGCTCGACCGGGAGGCCGCCGCCGTGAGCGGCCTGCTCGCGGACGCCCGGCTGCCGGAGGCGCGGGTGCAGCTGACGCACCTCGTCGGCCGCGACACCTCGCGGCTCGACGAGGGCGAGGTCGTCCGAGCCACCCTCGAGTCGCTGGCGGAGAACACCTCCGACGCCGTGGTCGCGCCGCTCGTGTGGGGTGCGGTCGCCGGAATTCCGGGGCTGCTCGGCCACCGCGCGGCCAACACCCTCGACGCGATGGTCGGCCACCGCAGCTCCCGCTACGAGCGGTTCGGCTGGGCAGCGGCCCGGTTCGACGACCTGCTCAACCTGCCGGGCTCCCGGCTGACCGCCGTGCTGGCCACCGCGATCGGCCCCGACCGCGCCGGCGCGTGGCGCACCTGGCACCGCGACGCCGCCGGCCACCCCAGCCCCAACGCCGGACCGGTCGAGGCTTCGTTCGCCGGCGCCCTCGGCATCCGGCTCGGCGGCACCAACGACTACGCCGGGCGGGTCGAGCACCGCGCGGTGATGGGCGACGGCCCGCTCCCCGACCGCGCCGACCTCGACCGGGCACGCACGCTGGCCGGCCGGATCGGCCTCGGCGCACTCGCCGTGGCGGCAGCCGTCGCCGGCACCCGGAGGTGGTGACGCCGGTCACCTGCCCTTCCCCGTCTTGACCGATCGGTTATTTTACCGGTCGGTCAGGAAAGCGGAAGGACTCCACCATGCCCGACATCGGCCACTTGTGGGACCAGCTCGAGAACCCCGTCCTCTACGCGCTCCCGGTGTTCGCCGTGTGCATCGCATTCGAGGCGGCCTTCTACGCCTGGGACGCCCGTCACGAGCAGGCACGGGACGCCGAGCGCGGCTACCTCGCGATCGACACCCGCACCAGCGTCTCGATGGGCGTCGGCGCCGTGGGCTTCATGGTCGTCTTCAAGGCCCTCACCCTGGTCCTCTTCACCTGGTTGTGGGTCGAGGTCGCGCCGTGGCACATCCCGACCGACACGTGGTGGTTCTGGCCGCTGCTCCTCGTCGTCGTCGACCTGACCTGGTACTGCAACCACCGGTTCTCCCACCGGGTCCGGATCGGCTGGGCGGCGCACCAGGCACACCACTCCAGCGAGTACTTCAACCTCGGCACCGCGCTGCGGCAGAAGTGGAACCCGTGGTCGGAGGCGATCTTCTGGTTGCCGCTCCCCCTGCTCGGCTTCGAGCCGTGGACGATCTACGTCGCCTTCGGGTTCAACCTCGTCTACCAGTTCTTCAGCCACACCGAGCGGATCGACCGTCTGTGGGCACCGCTGGAGTACGTCCTCAACACGCCGAGCCACCACCGTGTGCACCACGGCAGCGACGCGATCTACCTGGACCGCAACTACGGCGGGATCCTGATCGTGTGGGACCGGATGTTCGGCACCTTCCAGCCGGAGCTGCACACGCCGACCTACGGCCTCACCACGCCGGTCGACTCCTACGACCTGCTGCACCTGCAGTACCACGAGTACGGCAACATCCTGCGCGACGTGCGACGGGCCCGGTCGTGGCGCGAGCGGTTCGGCTACGTCTTCGCGCCGCCGGGCTGGCAGCCGGCGCCGGACCCGCAGCCCGAGACCGTCGCCGTGCGATGATCGGCGCGATGACCGAGCAGACGAAGGCAGCCCGACACCGCAAGCTGCCCCAGGAGGTACGCCGCCAGCAGGTCCTCGACGCGGCGACCACCCAGTTCGGCACTGCCGGGTACGCCGCCGCCTCGCTCGGCGACATCGCCGCACGGGCCGGCGTCAGCAAGGCCCTGGTGCTGACCTACTTCGGCTCCAAGGAGGAGCTCTTCGCAGCATGTGCGGCGCGCGCCGGCGCGCCCCTGGTGGCCGCGGTCGAGGAGGTCATCACCACGCCGCAGCCGCCGGCCGCGATGGCCGCCGCCACTCTCGCAGCGATCTTCGGTGCGCTCGAGGAGCAGCCGCACGGGTGGAACGTGATCAACGACCGCGCGCTCCCCCGCGGCGGCCCCGGCGACACGGCCGCGCGGACCGTGCGGCGGGCCATCGCCGAGCAGGCGGGGCGAGGGGTCGCCGGCATCGCCGACCTCCCCGTGCACGACCTCGACGACCTCGCGATCGTCACCGACGTCTGGATGAGCGCCGTGACGGCGATGGTCAACTGGTGGCTGCGCCACCCGGACCGCACGGCCGCCGAGATGACGGAGCGGAGCGGCCGCCTCGTCGACCTGCTGATCGGCGCCGCCGCCGAGGGACGGAGCACCCGATGAGCGCCCTGCGCACCCTGCTGACCGCCACGCCCCTGCTGCAGGCCCCGCGTGCGGCGCTCGTCCGCGCGACCCGCGCCCTCACCCACGGCCCCAGCCCACTGGCCGGACGCACCGTGCTGGTCACCGGAGCCAGCTCGGGCATCGGCGAGGCCACGGCCCACGCTGCCGCCCGGCGCGGGGCCACGGTCCTGCTGGCTGCCCGCCGCGAGGCGGAGCTGGCCCGGGTGCAGCAAGCGATCCGCGCGGAGGGGGGCGACGCGGCGACGTACGTCGTCGACATGACCGACGGCGACTCCGTCGACGCGCTGGTCGAGCGGCTGCTGACCGAGCACGGCGCGGTCGACTACGTCGTCAACAACGCGGGTCACTCGATCCGGCGTTCGCTCGAGCTGACGCACGACCGGTTCCACGACTTCGAGCGGATGATGGCGGTCAACTACTTCGGACCGGTCCGGCTGACCATGGGCCTGCTGCCGGCGATGCGCGCCCAGCAGTTCGGGCACGTGGTCAACATCGTGACGTGGGGCAACCAGATCCGGGCCCCGAAGTTCGCCCCCTACATCGCTTCGAAGACCGCCCTCGACGTCTTCGGCCGGATCCTGGGGCGGGAGGCCTTCTTCGACAACGTCACCTGCACGAACATGCGGGTCGCCATCGTGCGCACCCCGATGATCGGCCCGACCACGGCCTACGACGGCCGCGGCGAGTCGCCCGAGCACTGCGCCGAGCGCGTGGTCCGCGCCCTCGAGGACCGGCCGGTCACGGTCGACGGGGCCTTCGGCACCTTCTACGCCGCCTTCAACGTGGTCGCGCCACGGCTCTCGGACCTCGTGATGGCCGTGGGGCACCGGCGCCTGCCGGACTCGGCGGCCGCACGTCGTACGACGACGGCCGGGACCGTCTGAGCCCTCGGCGTATCAACCGGCGCGGTTCCGGACTCCGTGGGATGTCAGCAACACCCCTCGGAAAGGAACTGACATGCGTGTCCGACCCCCCAGCAGCACCCTCGCCCGGGCCCTCCCGGTCGGCCTGCTCTCCCTCGCCCTCGGGGCCGCCGCCACGGTCGCGGCCGCCGGCGACCCGGGCGTGAGCCCCCAGCAGTACGCCGACGCGCTCGCCCCGGGAGCATCGGTGACCATCACCAAGACGGTGGAGACACCGCCCATCCCGCCCAACCCCGACATCGTCCTGCTGGCGGACACCACCACCAGCATGGGCGCGAGCATCGGCAACGTGCAGGCCAACGCCAGCAGCATCGTGGCCCAGGTCATGGCGGCGCAGCCGAGCGCCCGGTTCGCCGTCGCGGACTACAAGGACCAGGAGGACGCGACCGGTTACTTCCTGCTCCGCCAGCAGCTCACGGCCGACGCGGGCGCCATCACGGCCGGCATCGACGCCTGGACCCCGCTGTCGGGCGGTGGCTCGGACGCCGAGGAGGACTGGATCGGTGCGCTGGCGCAGATCCCGTCGGCGGTCGACTTCCGCGACGACGGCGCGCCGATCGTCGTCCTGTTCGGTGACTCCAGCAGCGAGGAGCCCTCCGCCGGTCACTCGCTGGCTCCCACGACCGCGACCCTCCAGGCAGCGGGCATCCGGGTCATCGCGATCTCGGTGCCGGGGGCCGACGGCTACCTGTGGGACGGCCTCGATTCGGAGGGCCAGGCGTCGTACGTCACCTCCCAGACCGGCGGCACCCTCGCCAGCGCCAACCCGGACGAGGTCTCGGACGTGATCCTCAGCCAGCTGCAGAACCTGCCGGCGGAGGTCACCCACGAGGTCGCCTGCGACGCGGGCGTGACGGCCTCGCTGAGCGCGACCTCGCCCACCACCGTCACCAGCGGCGGGACCGTCACGTTCGACGAGACCATCACCCTCGCCGCCGACGCGCCCCAGGGCGAGACCGTGTCGTGCGAGGTGTCGTTCGAGGTCAACGGCCAGGTCCCCGGACCGGAGTTCGTCCAGACGATCGAGATCGACGTCGACGACGTGACCCCGCCGGTGGTCACCGTCGAGAGCAAGGTCGTCGAGGCGACCGGTCCCGACGGCGCCCTGGTCGAGTACGACGCCAGCGCGGTCGACAACGTCGACGGCCCCCTGGTGCCGACCTGCGAGCCGCCCTCCGGCTCGCCGTTCCCGCTCGGGGTCACCCCCGTCGACTGCGAGGCCACCGACGCGGCCGGGAACACCGGCCACGGCTCGGGCACGATCGAGGTGGTCGACACGACGCCGCCTACCGTCGCCTGCAGCGAGTCGACCAACCCGGGCGGCAACACGCCGAGGGCGGGCGAGACCCGGCCGAACCCGCAGGGCCGGAACCAGGACGGCTTCTACCGGCTCGACGCGACCGACGTCGTCGACACCGACCCGGACGTCTACCTGCGCGACACCGGCAGCGGCCACACCTGGGGGCCGTTCGCCAGCGGCCAGCGGATCAAGTACACCGAGGCGGCGTCCGGTCCGTCGGAGAAGGAGCTGGGTGGCAGCGGCATCCTGCACCTGACCGGCACCGGTGACGCCGAGCTGTACGCCGAGGACTTCTCCGGCAACGTCTCCGCCCCGGTGGCGTGCCTGGTCCCGGCCCCGCCGAAGTAGTCCGGCAGCCCGTCGTACCGGACGAAACGGTCGTCAGATCGCCCGATCCACGACCAGGACGTCCGGTACGACGGCGCTAGGTCCCGATGATCGCGTCGGCGTTGCGACCCACCCAGCGCAGCAACGGCACCATCACCTCGGCGAGCTCCTCGCCGAGCGGGGTCAGGCTGTAGTCGACGCGCGGCGGCATCACCGGCTGCTGCTCGCGGTGCACCAGCCCATCGGCCTCGAGCGTCCTGAGCGTCTGCGCGAGCATCTTCTCGCTGATGCCCTGGGCGCGACGGCGCAGCTCGCTCCAGCGCTGGGGCCCCTCGGTGAGCGAGACCAGCACCAGCACGCCCCACTTGCTCATCACGTGGTCGAGCAGCACCCGGCTGGAGCACGCGGCCGGGAAGACCCCGCCGGGGAACTGCTCGAAGATGCTCGGCGCCTCGGCCGGGCTCATACTTTCCGCCACGGAAGTACCTTACTTCAAAGTGCGTACTCTCCATTGGGAAGCATGCATCCGGACGGCCGGTTGAGGACGAGCGACAAGCACGATCCCCTACTTCGGAAGGTCCCCACCATGTCGTTCGTCATCACCGGTGCCACCGGCCAGCTCGGCCGCCTCGTCGTCGAGTCCCTCCTCGCCAAGGGCGTCGCCGCCGACCAGGTCGTCGCCCTCGGCCGCGACGAGGAGCGCCTCGCCGGCCTCGCCTCGCTCGGCGTCGCCACCCGCAAGGTCGACTACACCGACAACGCCGCCCTGGCGGCCGCGTTCGACGGCGCCGACCGCGTCCTGCTCATCTCCGGCAGCGAGGTCGGCCAGCGCATCGGCCAGCACCAGAACGTCATCGACGCCGCAGCAGCGGCCGGTGTGCAGCTGCTGGCCTACACGAGCATCGCGAACGCCGACACCAGCGGCATCATCCTCGCCGCGGAGCACAAGGCCACCGAGGAGGCGATCGTCGCCGCCGGCCTCCCCCACACGTTCCTGCGCAACAGCTGGTACATCGAGAACTACAGCGGCCAGCTGGCGACGTACACCGAGCACGGCACGGTCCTCGGTGCCGCCGGCGACGGCCAGGTCAGCGCCGCGACCCGCGCCGACTTCGCCGAGGCAGCCGCGGCCGCGCTGCTCCTGGACCAGCCGCAGGAGGTCTACGAGCTGGGTGGTGCCGCGTTCAGCCTCAAGGAGCTCGCCGCGACCGCCTCCGAGGTCACCGGCACGGACGTCACGTACACCGACGTCCCGGCCGACGAGCTGACCAGGGTGCTCGTCGGCGCCGGCCTCCCCGAGGGGTACGCCGCGGTGCTCGCCGACGCCGACCTCGGCCTGGGCCGCGGTGAGCTGTACGTCGACCGCGCCGACCTCGAGGGCCTGCTCGGCCGCCCGGCGACCTCCCTCGCCGAGGGACTGCGCGCGGCGATCTGACGGTCACGACGACCCGTGTGCTCCTCGTCGGTCGCGGGCATCATCACGCCATGGCGATCGATGAGGAGCACACCCGTCCGGACGGCACCGACGACCTGACCGTCGAGGCGCTCGGCAACATCTCCGAGGCACTGGAGGCGGTCGAGATCGCGCGCGGCCACCTCTACGCCTTCCACCGGCTCAGCGGCACCGCCGACCTCACCCTCGGCAAGGGCGTCGACCAGCTCCGCGAGGCCGGCCATGCCGACCTCGCCGACCGGATCCAGGAGGAGCTCGTGGGCCGCAACGTCCTGCAGGGCCGCTGGACCTTCCAGGTCGTCGAGGAGTACGACGACGGCTACTACGCCGACTTCAAGCGCCTCGAGCAGGCGGCGCGGGACGAGCTCGTCGAGGGGAGGCGGCACCTCTACGAGGCGGAGATGAAGGAGGACCGCCGCACCCACGGCCGCCCCGGCCACGAACGCACGCCCTGAACGGCTAGAGCGAGCTCAGCCAGCCCACGACGGCGTCCACGTCGCGCACGGTCTCCACCCCCGCGGGAGCGGCCGGGCGTCGTACGACGACGACGGGGATGCCCAGCTCCGCCGCGACCGCCATCTTCGGCCAGGTCAGCTCGCCGCCCGAGTCCTTGGTGACCAGCACGTCGCGGTCCGCCATCACGGCCCGCTCGCCGTCCAGCGTGTAGGGGCCACGGGAGGTCAGGACCTCCCAACCCGGCGGGATGGCAACGTCGGGGACGTCGACCACCCGAGCCAGCACCTCGCGCTCCTCCAGTGCCGGCACGAAGCGCGCCAGCTCCTGGCGCCCCACCGTCACGAACGGCCGGCTCCCGAGCTCGCCCGCCACGATCGCGGCCTCCTCGTGGGTGTCCACCCAGATCCACGACGGCGTCGCACGATCTGCCCAGCCCGGTCGCTGGAGCCGGAGCAGCGGCACGCCCTCGGCGGCGCAGGCCTTCGCGGCGTTGCGGGAGATCCCGGCCGCGAACGGGTGCGTCGCGTCGACGACGACGTCGACGTCCGCGAGCGCCGCGCGCAGGCCGTCGACCCCGCCGAAGCCACCGATCCGCACCTCGCCGACCGGCAGGCGCGGCCGGGCGACCCGGCCCGCGAGCGAGGAGACGACCGGGACGCCGTCGTCGACGAGGCGCTGCGCCAGGTCGCGCGCCTCACCCGTACCGCCGAGCAGCAGGACCCTCACCGGGCCAGCTCCAGCAGCGCGTCGAGGTCGAGGTGCTCCTCGACGAGGTCGCCGAGCAGGTCGAGCCGCCGGGCGCGGGCGGCCGGGAAGGACGCCGCCGACTCCACGCCCAGCGCGTCGCGGAGGTACGCCGCCCGTGTCGCGTCGTCCTCCAGGCTGCCGTGCACCATCGTCCCGCTGACGTTGCCGTCGGCCGTGGCGCCGGTGATCCGGCCGTGGTGGATCTCGTAGCCCGCCGGCTCGTGCAGGACCAGCCGCTTCTCCGGGGCGAACCGGGTGCCCAGGTCGAGCAGGCCGAGCCCGTCGACCGCCGCGCCGACCGTGCCCTCGACGCCGTCCGGGTCCTCGATCCGCCGGCCCAGCATCTGGCAGCCGCCGCAGATCCCCAGCACGGGACGGCCCGCAGCTGCGTGCCGCAGGATCGCGGCGTCCAGCCCCCGCTCCCGCAGCCAGGCCAGGTCGGCCAGTGTGGCCCGCGAGCCCGGCAGCACGACGAGGTCGGCGTCGGCGAGCCGGGCCGGGTCCGACACGAACTCCACGTCGAGGGCGGGCTCCAGGCCCAGCGCGTCGACATCGGTGAAGTTGCTGATCCGCGGCAGCCGCACGACCGCCACGCGGCGCACGCCCGCACCGACCTCGGCGCGACGGCCGGCGAGGTCGAGCGCGTCCTCGGAGTCGAGCCAGAGGTCGGGGTGCCACGGCAGGACGCCGTACGTCGGCCGGCCGGTGCGCTGCTCCAGGTCGGCCAGGCCCGGCCGCAGCAGGTCCACGTCGCCGCGGAACTTGTTGACGACGTACCCCTCGACCAGCGCCTGGTCCTCCGGCTCCAGCAGCATGAGGGTGCCGTAGGCGGCGGCGAACCAGCCGCCGCGGTCGATGTCGCCGACCACGATCGTCGGCACGTCTCCATGCCGGGCGAGGCCCATGTTCACGTAGTCGCTCGAGCGCAGGTTGATCTCGGCCGGGCTGCCGGCGCCCTCGGCGACGACGAGGTCGAAGCGCGAGCGCAGGTCGTCGAAGGCCGCGAACGCAGTCTCGGCCAGGCGGGCGCGGCCGTCGTGCCAGTTGCGCGCGGACACCTCGCCGTCGGGCAGGCCCATCCGCACCACGTGGCTGCGCCGGTCGCTGCCGGGCTTGAGCAGCACGGGATTCATCGCGACCTCGGGCTCGGCGCCCGCGGCGATCGCCTGCACCCACTGCGCGCGCCCGATCTCGCCGAATCCGCCGCCATCCGGGCCGAGGGGCACGACCATCGAGTTGTTCGACATGTTCTGGGCCTTGTACGGCGCCACCCGGATGCCACGGCGTGCGAACGCCCGGCACAGGCCGGTCGTGACCACGCTCTTGCCGGCGTCGGAGGTCATCCCGGCGACGAGGAGCGCGCGGCTCATCGGGGGCTCCGGGGCTGCATGAGTCCCCGGAGATCCGGGGATTCCTGCGCTTCTTGGGGGTTGCAACACCTGAGAAGCGCAGGAACTGCATCGGCGCGGTGACCCATCGGGCGCATGTGACTCACCCCCGCTTCCCGCGGAACACGTGCCGCTCCAGCGATCCCGGCACCGGACCGCCCTCGCGCACCCAGCCGACGACCGCCGCCGTCGACTCCTCGGACAGCACGCCCCCGAGCCAGAAGTCCTTCGGCCGCCGCCCGCCCGGGTTCCACGTGAAGTCCCGCACGAGTACGACGTTGGACCGGTCGCACTCGTCGAGGCAGTCGACCACCCGCACCCGCACCCGCGGTCCGCGCCGCCCGGCGGGGTCGTCGAGCGCCTCGATCTCGTCGCGCTGCGCACGGTGATCGGCGTCGGGGTGCTTCGTCGTCGTGCCGCAGCAGCAGTCGCGGCACAGCAGCACGTCGCGCTCAGGCAGCGCCATCGACGCCTCCGACCGGGACCGGCGCACGCAGCAGGAAGAGGTCCATCACCCAGCCGGCGTCGGCCTTCGCGGCCGCCCGTGCGGCCTCGATCTCCCCGACCACGTCGGCAACGAGACCCGACACCAGCCGCTCCCCCACGCCGCCGAGGTTCGCCCCCCACCAGATGGACCAGTCCTCGAAGCCGTCCAGGTCGACACCGGCGGTCAGCATCACGACGACATTGCGCTGCCCGGCCGCGACGTCGGCACGCAGCCGCCGTGCGGTCGTCACGTGCACCGGCTGGCCCACCTCGTGCAGCACCACCCGGTGCCGGGCGGCGAGCACCTGCGGTGCGCTGATCCCGGGGAGCACGTCGAAGTCGACACCGAGATCGCGCACGATGCGGATCGTGCCGTCGTACAGCGAGGGATCGCCCCAGACAAGGAAGGCACACACGCCACCCCGCGCCGAGAGCACGGCGCGGTAGGCGGCCAGCCGGGCGGCGTACCAGTCAGCGACCGCGGCCTCGTACCCGGCGCGGTCCAGGCCCGGCGAGCGGTCCCGCTCCGGATCGGGTACGACGACCAGCTCGACCCCGTGCGCATCGGCCACCGCCCGCCGCACGGCCAGCAGCGGGTCGTCCTCCCCCTTGGCCACGGCCAGGGCGTAGTCGCAGCCGGCCAGCGCCGCCGCGACCTCCGGCGTGACGTGCTGCGGCCCCATCCCGAAGCCGAGCACCCGGACCCGGGCTTCGACGGACTCAGCCACCGGCGGAGTCCTCCAGGTCGCCCTCGACCTCGAGATAGGCCGCCTGCAGCGCGGCCAGCACCTCGGGATCGGGCGACTCCCACAGCCCGCGGTCCTTCGCCTCGTGCAGCCGCTCGACGATGCTGCGCAGCGCCCAGGGGTTCGACTTCCGCAGGAACGCCTGGTTCTCCTCGTCGAGCACGTAGGACTTCGCCAGCGACTCGTACATCCAGTCGTGCACGACGCCGGCCGTGGCGTCGAAGCCGAAGAGGTAGTCGACGGTGGCGGCGAGCTCGAACGCGCCCTTGTAGCCGTGGCGCTGCATCGCGCCGATCCAGCGCGGGTTGACCACGCGCGCCCGGAAGACGCGGTTGGTCTCCTCCTGCAGGGTGCGCGTGCGCACCGCGTCGGGCGTGGTCGAGTCACCGACGTACGCCTTCGGGTCGGCCCCGGTCAGCGCGCGGATCGTGGCGACCATGCCGCCGTGGTACTGGAAGTAGTCGTCGCTGTCCGCGATGTCGTGCTCACGGGTGTCGATGTTCTTCGCGGCCACCTTGATCCGCCGGTAGTTGGCGCGCATGTCGTCCGCGGCCGGGACACCGTCGAGGTCGCGGCCGTAGGCGAAGCCGCCCCACGCGGTGTAGACCTCGGCGAGGTCGGCGTCGTCGCGCCAGGTGCCCGACTCGACGGCCTGCAGGATGCCGGCGCCGTAGGAGCCGGGCTTGGAGCCGAAGATCCGGGTCCGCGCCCGGCGCTCGTCACCGTGCTCGGCCACGTCGGCCTGCGCGTGGGCCCGCACGAAGTTCTGGTCCAGCGGCTCGTCGAGCCCGGCCACCATCCGCACCGCGTCGTCGAGCATCGCGACCACGTGCGGGAAGGCGTCGCGGAAGAAGCCGGAGATGCGCACGGTCACGTCGATGCGCGGCCGGCCGAGCTCCTCCAGCGGTACGACGTTCAGCGTGTGCACCCGCTTCGACGCCTCGTCCCACTCGGGCCGGACGCCCAGCAGGGCCAGCACCTCGGCGACGTCGTCGCCGGACGTGCGCATCGCGGAGGTGCCCCAGACCGAGAGCCCGACCGACTCGGGGTAGCTGCCCTCCTCGTCGAGGTAGCGCTGCACGAGGGAGTCCGCCATCGCCTGACCGGTCTGCCACGCCAGCCGGGACGGCACCGCCCGCGGGTCGACGGTGTAGAAGTTCCGGCCGGTCGGGAGCACGTTGACCAGTCCGCGCAGCGGCGAGCCGGACGGACCGGCCGGGACGTAGCCGCCGGCCAGCGCGTGCACCGTGTGGTCCAGCTCGTCGGTGGTGCGGGCGAGCCGCGGCACCACCTCGGTGGCAGCGAACACGAGCACCCGGCGAACCTCCGGGGAGCTGTGGAGCTCCTCGACGCGGGCGACGTCCCAGGCTGCCTTCTCCATCGCCTCCACCAGCTCGCGGGCCTCTGCCTCGACCCGGTCCACCTCGGCGGTGGGGGCATCGGGCGCGAGGCCGAGTGCAGCGCGGAGGCCGGGGACGGCGTTCGACGTACCGCCCCAGACCTGCGACGCGCGCAGGATCGCGAGCACCAGGTTGACCCGCGCCTCGCCTTCCGGCGCCTGGCCGAGCACGTGCAGGCCGTCGCGGATCTGGACGTCCTTGATCTCGCAGAGCCAGCCATCGACGTGGAGCAGGAAGTCGTCGAAGTCGTCGTCCTCGGGCTGCTCGTCCAGGCCGAGGTCGCGGTGCAGCTCGGCGGCATGCATCAGCTGCCAGATCTCGCCCCGGATCGCCGCCAGCTTGGCGGGGTCCATCGCGGAGATCTTGTCGTACTCCTCGAGCAGGCCCTCGAGCCGCGCGATGTCGCCGTAGCTCTCGGCGCGCGCCATCGGCGGGACCAGGTGGTCGATGATCGTGGCGTGCGCGCGGCGCTTGGCCTGCGCCCCCTCGCCCGGGTCGTTGACGAGGAACGGGTAGATCAGCGGCATGCTGCCGATCGCCGCATCGGTGGCGCAGGACGCCGACAGCGCCGCGTTCTTCCCGGGCAGCCACTCCATCGAGCCGTGCTTGCCGAGGTGCACGACCGCGTGGGCACCGAACCCGTGCTGGACCCAGCGGTACCCCGCCAGGTAGTGGTGCGAGGGCGCCAGGTCGGGGTCGTGGTAGATCGCGACCGGGTTCTCGCCGAAGCCCCGCGGGGGCTGGATCATCAGCACGATGTTGCCGGCCTGCAGCGTGGCCAGCACGATCTCGCCCTCGTCGTTGACGAACAGCGAGCCGGGCGACTCGCCCCACGCCTCCACGATCTCCGCGCGGAGGTCGTCCGGCAGATCGGCCGTCCACGCGTCGTACTCGGCCTTGGTGACCCGGACGTGGGCGTCGGTCAGCTGTGCCGACGTCAGCCACTCCTCGTCCTGGCCGCCGGCCGCGATGAGCGCGTGGATCAGGGTGTCCCCCGCGACGGTGTCGTCGTCGAGGTCCAGCACGCCGAACCCGTCGCCGACGTCGTAGCCCGCGTCGCGCAGCGCGCGCAGCATCCGCACCGTGGAGACCGGGGTGTCGAGGCCGACGGCGTTGCCGATCCGCGAGTGCTTGGTCGGGTAGGCGCTCAGCATCAGCGCGAGCTTCTTCTCGCTGTTCGGCACGTGCCGCAGCCGGGCGTAGCCGACGGCGAGCCCGGCGACACGGGCGGCGCGCTCCGGGTCCGCGACGTACGACGGCAGGCCGGCCGGGTCGAGCTCCTTGAAGGAGAACGGGGCGGTGCTGATCCGGCCGTCGAACTCCGGGATCGCCACCTGGTTGGCGTAGTCGAGCGGGCTGACGCCGTCGTCGGAGGCCTCCCACTCCTCACGGCTGCTGGTCAGGCACAGGCCCTGCAGGACCGGGATGTCGAGCGCAGCGATCCGCTCCACGTCCCACGTCTCGTCGTCGCCGCCGGCGCTGACGGCCGCGGGGGTGCTCCCTCCCGCCGCGAGGACGGTGACCACGAGAGCGTCGAGCTCGCCGAGCGCGGCGAACAGCTCGTCGGGCGCCGCGCGCAGCGACCCCGCGAAGACCGGTACGCCGACGGCCTCCCCGGTCGCGTCGATCGCGTCGCACAGCGCGTGCACGAAGTCGGTGTTCCCGCTGGCGTGGTGGGCCCGGTAGAAGAGCACGCCCACCTTCGCGGTTCCTTCGTTGGTCGAGTAGCCGTCGTGAGGAACGAGCGACGGCGTGTCGAGACCACCCGGACGCTCGAGGATCCCCCACGCCGGGATCTCCTCGGGCGCCTCGAAGCCCTCACCGGTCAGCAGCACCGTGTCGGAGAGGAAGGCGTGCAGCTGCGCGAGGTTCCGCGGGCCTCCCTCGGCGAGGTAGCGGTGCGCCTGCGCCGCGATGCCGACCGGCACCGTGGACATCTCCATCAGCTCGGCGCTCGGCGTCTGCTCCCCGCCGAGCACGACCATCGGCTTGCCGGTCGCACGGATCCGCTCGAAGCCGGCGCACAGGTCCTGTGGGCCGCCGAGGATCCGGGCCACCACGAGGTCGGCTGACTCGATCGCTGCGGCCATGTCGGTGTGCCCGGGCCGTCCCGGGTTCGCCCAGGTGTAGTCGGCGCCACTCGCGCGGGCCGAGAGCAGGTCGGTGTCGGACGTGGACAGGAGTGCGATCTGCACGGGTCCTCCTCGGGGTTCTCGCCCCTCATCGGCAGGTGTCGTCCGTGCGCAGTGTCTGGCTTCCCCGGCCGCGCGGGCCGGGATCACAGTGGCGGAACCGCCCCGGTCTCACACCGGGTTCCTGCCTCACGGACCTGTGGTGGCTCAGCCTACGGTGGTCGCATGCAGCAACAGCAGGCCGGCCTCCAGGTCTCGGTGCACGGACATCCCAACGCCCAGACGCTGCTCCTCTGGCACCCGGCCATCGGCTCGGATCCCGACGGTGTCGCGGCCCTCGCGAGCCGGATCGCGACCCGCAGCAGGGTGCGCGTCGTCGTACCGGTCTGGGAGGACGGGCGCGACCTGCTCCGCTCGGTGCGCTACGCCCGCGAGTCGACGGTGCACCCGCCGGACAGCCTCTCCGTCGTCGGGTACGACGCCGCCGGCATCGCCGCGCTGAGCCTGGCCCTGCACCAGCGGCGCCTCGGGATCGGCCTCGCCCGGGTGACCTGCGTCGACGGGGGCCCGGACACACTCGACCCGATCAGCGGCAAGCCGCTGCCCGCGCCGACGCCGGCTCCCGTGGGTACCGCCGTCGACGTCGTCGAGACGGACGGCGAATGGGCACGCGCGACGGTCGGCGCGTGGCAGGCCGCCGGCTGGGCTGCCACCCTGGTGCCGCGCGATCAGTTCACCTGGCGGGTGAGTCCCTCCCAGTAGGGCGCGCGCAGCTTGAACTTCTGCAGCTTGCCGGTCGCAGTGCGGGCCAGCTGGTCGCGGAACTCCACCGACGTCGGCGCCTTGTAGCCGGCCAGCCGGTCCTTGCACCACCGGATCAGTTCCGCCTCCATGTCCGGACCTGCCTTGCCCGCCTCATCCGCGGTGAGCACGACCAGCGCCTTGATCGTCTCGCCCCACTTCTCGCTCGGCACTCCGATCACGGCGACCTCGGCGACGGCCGGGTGCGAGAACAGCGTGTCCTCGACCTCGATCGAGGTGACGTTCTCGCCGCCGGTGATGATGACGTCCTTCTTGCGGTCGGCGATCGTCAGGTAGCCGTCCTCGCCGATGTAGCCGCCGTCGCCGGTGTGGAACCAGCCGCCCGCGAGCGCCGCGGCACTCTCCTCCGGCTGCTCCCAGTAGCCCTCGAGCACCACGTTGGAGCGGGCCAGGACCTCGCCGGCGCCCTCCTCGGACTCGTCGGTCCGCAGCTGCACGCCGATGGCCGGCGCGCCGGCGCGGGTCAGCTTCGCGGCCCGTTCCTCCGGCGGCAGGTCGTCCCACTCGGCCCGGGTCCGGTTGAAGGTCAGCAGTGGCGAGGTCTCGGTGAGGCCGTAGATCTGGATGAACTCCCAGCCCAGCTCCTCCTGGACGCGGATCACGGTCTTCGTCGGCGGGGGCGCGCCCGCCATGATGATCCGCACCCGGTCCCGGCCGGGGATCTCGCCCTCCCAGGTCTGCGCCGCCTCGAGCACGGCTGCCGCCACGGCCGGCGCCGCGCACATGACGGTGACCCCGTGGTCGCGCACCCGGCGCAGGATCTCGGCGCCGTCGACCTTGCGGAGCACGATGTGCTGCGCGCCGACACCCGTCATCGCGAATGGCATGCCCCACCCGTTGGCGTGGAACATCGGCAGCGTGTGGAGGTAGACGTCGCGGTCGCCGATCTGGGCGTGCAGCCCGAAGGTCAGCGCGTTCGTCCAGATGTTGCGGTGGGTGATCTGCACGCCCTTGGGGCGGGCGGTCGTGCCGGAGGTGTAGTTGATCGTGGCGGTTGCCGCCTCGTCGTGCTCCCAGGGCTCGGGCTCGGCGCCCTCCGGCGCGTAGAGCGCGTCGTCGTCGCCGAGCACGAACTTCTGCTCGCAGGTGACGCCGGCGAGGTGGTCCTCGAGCTCCGGGTCGACGTAGAGGACCCGTGCACCCGAGTGGTCCACGATGTACTGGACCTCGTCGGCGCTGAGCCGGAAATTCACCGGCACCAGGACCCGGCCCCAGCCACTCACGCCGTAGAACGACGTGAGCAGCCGCGCACTGTTGTGGCTGACGACGGCGACCCGCTCCCCCACGCCGATGCCGAGCTCGTCGAGCTTCGCCGCCTGGCGGCGCGCCAGCGCTCCGACCTGCGCGTAGGTCAGCCCGCCCAGGCTCGCTGCCGGCTGGTCCGGCTCGTCCACGACGCCGACGCGCTCGCCGTACACCTGCACGGCACGGTCGAGGAAGTCATTGACGCTGAACGGCACGAACACGGGCTGCCTCCTGCTCGGATGGTGTGGTCCACACCACCCTAGGCCCGTCAGGGTCGCCGGGTACCCCCTCGATCGGAGGGGCTGGTGGGCACTAGCCTCCCGGCATGTACCTCGAGCTCGTCAGCGACCGGCACCGTCGCCGCCTGCGCCGGGTCCTGCTGACCTGGCTGGCCACCGCCGCGACGTGCGGTTACCTGCTTCCGTGGGCGGTCGCCACCACCCGCGGCAAGGCCAACGCCGGAGCGATCGGCGTCCTCAACCTCGCCCTCGGCTGGACGGTGGTCGGCTGGATCGTCGCGCTCGGCCTCGCCTGCGGCCGCCACGGCATCGCCGGCGTGCGGATCACGGACTGACCCGGGCACCGACGGGGTGGGCGCAGACGGGGTGGGCGCAGAGGGGATCGAACCCCCGACCACCTCGTTGTAAGCGAGGGGCTCTACCGCTGAGCTATACGCCCCAGAAGCGCGGATCAGCCTACCGAAGCGCAGCCCGCCCCACCCAACCGACGGGTGCCCCACCCGCGCGCACCCACGTCTTGCCGCCAGGCAACCGCCACCACCCACGGCGGGCAACCGCGAGCGCGGCAGCGCGGCGTCCTCGCGGCGAAGCCGCATCGACGGCGGCCCGCAGGCCCGAAGGGTCTGTGCGGTCGTCGTCGATGGGACGACGCGCTCGCGCAAAAAAAGTTGAACCGCCGGCGTCTCGGGTCACCAGCGGTTCAACGAGTGGAACTCTACCGGCCACCGTCAGGCCTTCCAAGGGCTGCGGCCCATCTGGTTGAAAAATGATCCAGATGGACTAGGCCGTCGGACCGTGCGAACTATCCATCACTCGCGGCGTGCAGGGCGCCCAGCAGGTCGTCGAGGCTGCGTGCGGCCGGCTTGGGGTGGTGGACCGCCCAGGTGAGCCGGCCCTCCTTGTCCACGACGTACGACGACCGCTCCGGGCAGCCGGCGCGCTCGTCGAAGACGCCGTAGGAACGGGTGACCTCGCCGTGCGGCCAGAAGTCGCTCAGCAGGGTGAAGTTGAGCCCGTCGGCGTCGCTGAACGCGCGCAACGCGTAGACGGGGTCGCACGAGATCGCGAGGACCTCGGTGTCGAAGGTCAGGAACTCGTCGAGCCGGGCGCGGATGCCGCCCATCTCCCCGGTGCAGACACCGCTGAAGGCGTAGGGGTAGAAGACGAGGGCGACCGCCTTCCTCCCCCGGTACGACGACAGGGTGATGTCCTGTCCGAACTGGTCGCGCAGGGTGAAGTCGGGGGCGAGCCCGCCGAGCTCGATGCCGGTGGCGGTGCCCGTCCCGGCCGCGTCGGGCCTCACTCGGTCGACTCGAGCGTGGCGAGCTCCCGCTTGAGGACCTTGCCGGTCGCGTTGCGGGGCAGCTCGTCGAGGAACACGATCTCGCGCGGCACCTTGTAGCGGGCGAGGTTGGCCTTCACCAGATCCTTGAGCTCCTCGGCGCCGACCGGCTCGGCATCGGGGACGCGGACCACGAAGGCACGCAGTCGCTTGCCGAACTCGTCGTCGTCGACGCCGATCGCGGCAACCTCGGCGACCCGGTCGTGGCTGGCGATGCAGTCCTCGACCTCCTTCGGGAAGACGTTCTCGCCGCCGGAGACGATCATCTCGTCGTCGCGGCCCTCGACGTAGAGGCGACCCTCGGCGTCGAAGCGGCCGACGTCGCCGGACGACATCAGGCCGTCGACCATCTCCTTGCCGCCACCGCCGGTGTAGCCCTCGATCTGGAGCGAGTTGCCGACGAAGATCCGGCCGGACTCGCCGGTCGGCAGCTCGCGGCCGTCGGCGTCGAGGATCCGTACGACGGTCTGGTGCGGCAGACGGCCGGCACAGCCGGGTGCCTCGCGCAGGTCCTTCGGGTCGGCGATCGACGCCCAGGCGACCTCGGTCGAGCCGTAGATCGAGTACAGGTTGTCGCCGTACCGGTCCATCCACCGGATCGGCAGGTCGCCGGGCAGCGCCGAGCCGGACGAGGCGACGGCCTTGAGCGCCGGGAGCGGGTACTTGTCGAGCGTCTCCTCGGGCAGCGCGAGGATCCGCTGCAGCATCACCGGGATCACGGCGAAGGAGTCGCACTGCTCGTCGTGGAGGACCTTCAGCGCACCCTCGGGGTCGAACTTCCGGGTCAGCACGAGCGTGGTGCCGAGCATCATCGCGAGCTGGTAGTGCGCGAATCCCCACGTGTGGAAGAGCGGCGCCGCGACGTGGCACTTCCAGCCGCTCTTCAGCGGCATCCGCGACAGCAACGAGATCGCGGCGGGCAGGCCGCCCTGCGGGCGGGGGGCGCCCTTCGGCGTACCGGTCGTGCCGGACGTCAGGATGATCGTGCGGCCCTTGCTGCCGGGCGCCTTGAGGTCGGCGGTGTGGCCCGCCTTCGTCGCGGCGGCGATGATGCCGTCGAGGCTGTCGTCACCCGGCTCGCCGTCGACCCAGCCGAGCACGCGGTCGGCGATGTCGGCCGTGGCGAGCAGACCGGTGAACTCCTCGTCGTGGACGACGACGCGGGGCTTCTCCCGAGCGATGACGTCGGCCAGCTGCGGGCCGGCGAACGCGGTGTTGAGGTAGAGCACGTCGGCACCGAGCTTGCTGATCGCGATCGACGCCTCGATGAAGCCGCGGTGGTTGCGGCACATGACCGCGACTCCGTCGCCGGGCTTCACGCCACGGGCACGCAGGCCGTGGGCGAGGGCGTTGGTGCGCTCCTGGAGCTCACCGAAGGTCAGCGAGCCGCGCTCGTCGATGATCGCGACCTGCTCCGGCATCCGCAGGGCGATGGTCTTGAACCCGCCCGCGGGCGTGGTGCTCCACTGCCGCAGGGCGTTGGCCATGCCGCCGAGCACGCGCGGCGAGTAGGGACGGACGATGCCCGACTCGGTCAGGATCTTCAGGCTGGTACCGGCGTCCTTGACCCGGCTGGCGATCTTCCCCATGGCCCTATTCAAGCCTGAGCGCCTCAGGCGGGCGACTTGGGTGCCACCAGACGGGTCGCCGCCCAGTCCTTGCTCACACTCGCCGCGGTCGTCTGGGCGAGGCCGGCGATCGGCGCGGCCTCCGCGATGTCGGCGGCGTCGACCGCGCCGGGGCGGCCGATCTTCGGGGTGAGCAGCCAGATCACGCCTCCCCCGACCAGGTCGGTCAGCGAGTCGACCAGTCCGTCGACCAGGTCACCGTCGTCGTCGCGCCACCACAGCACGACGGCGTCGACCACGTTGCCGTAGTCGCCGTCGACCATGTCGCCGTCGATGGCGTCCTCGATGGCGACCCGGAGGTCGTCGTCGGTGTCGCTGTCCCAGCCGAGTTCCTGGACCACCAACCCCTTCTTGAGACCGAGCCGCTCGGCCGGTCCGGTCGGGGTGGTGCCGCCAGGGGCGGTCGAAGTCACGGTGCATCCTCCAGGGGTTCTCGGGGTACGACGATGGCCCCGCCCGGTGCGGGGACTGGGCCCTAGTCCAGCGGAGTCGGGGTCCGCAGCGCAACCCTCGCGCCCGAGTCGGGGCCCCGGAGGGCTACCGCCGGGTAGATTCCCCGGCTGGATCTGCGGTGCAAGGATGGCGACGTGACCTCCGACACCCCCGATGCCACAGCCCCCGGCCCGACCCCGGCCGCCCGCCCCGCCTCGGTCATCCACGAGGGCCTCCCGACCCAGCTCCCGGACATCGATCCGGAGGAGACCCAGGACTGGATCGACTCCTTCACCGCGCTCGTCGAGGAGCGCGGTCGCGAGCGCGCCCGCTACGTGATGCTCCGCCTGCTGGAGAGCGCGCGGCAGAAGCAGGTCGGCGTCCCGGCGCTGCGCAGCACCGACTACATCAACACGATCCCGCCGGAGCGGGAGCCGTGGTTCCCCGGCGACGAGGACGTCGAGCGCCGGATCCGCGCGTTCATCCGCTGGAACGCCGCGGTCACGGTGTCCTCCGCGAACCGCAAGGGCCTGGAGGTCGGCGGGCACATCGCGACCTACCAGTCCTCGGCGAGCCTCTACGAGGTCGGCTTCAACCACTTCTTCAAGGGCAAGGATCACCCGGGCGGCGGCGACCAGCTCTTCATCCAGGGTCACGCCTCCCCCGGCATCTACGCCCGTGCGTTCCTCGAGGGCCGGCTCACCGAGGAGCAGCTGTTCCGCTTCCGCCAAGAGGTCCAGCACGGGCGCGGGGCCGGCCTGCCGTCGTACCCGCACCCGCGGCTGATGCCGGACTTCTGGGAGTTCCCGACGGTCTCGATGGGCCTGACCGGCATCAACTCGATCTACCAGGCGCGCTTCAACCGCTACCTGCACAACCGCGGCATCAAGGACACCAGCCAGCAGCACGTGTGGGCCTTCCTGGGCGACGGCGAGATGGCCGAGCCGGAGTCGCTCGGCGCGATCCGGATCGCGGCCCGCGAGGAGCTCGACAACCTCACCTGGGTCATCAACTGCAACCTGCAGCAGCTCGACGGACCGGTCACCGGCAACGGCAAGATCATCCAGGAGCTCGAGGCCAACTTCCGCGGCGCCGGCTGGAACGTCATCAAGGTCGTCTGGGGCCGCGAGTGGGACGCCCTGCTCGCGCGCGACGTCGACGGCGTGCTCGTCAACAAGATGAACTCCACGCCCGACGGCGCCTTCCAGACCTTCTCGGTCGAGTCGGGCGCCTACAACCGCGAGCACTTCTTCGGTCCCGACCCGCGGCTGCGCGCGATGGTCGAGCACATGAGCGACCGGCAGATCGAGAAGCTGCCGCGCGGCGGCCACGACTACCGCAAGGTGTACGCCGCCTTCGACGCGGCGACCAAGCACGTCGGCCAGCCGACGGTGATCCTCGCCCACACGGTGAAGGGCTGGACGATCGACGCCCTCGAGGGCAGGAACGCCACCCACCAGATGAAGAAGCTGACCAAGGACGACCTCAAGAAGTTCCGCGACCGGCTCTACCTGCCGATCAGCGACCGGGACCTCGAGACGGCCTACGAGTCGACCGGCACGGCGCCCTTCTTCCACCCCGGCGCGGACTCCCCCGAGATCGAGTACATGATGGAGCGGCGCCGCCAGCTCGGCGGCTCGCTGCCGCGCCGCGTCGTGCGCGCGAAGGCGCCCAAGCTGCCCGGCGACGCGATGTACGCCGAGCTCAAGAAGGGCGCCGGCTCCCACAAGGTCGCCACGACGATGGCCGCGGTCCGCCTGCTGCGCGACTGGATGAAGGACCCGGAGATCGGCAAGCGGATCGTCCCGATCGCGCCCGACGAGTACCGCACGTTCGGCATGGACTCGATGTTCCCGTCGGCCAAGGTCTACGACCCGGCCGGGCAGACCTTCGAGTCGGTCGACCGCAACATGCTGCTGCAGTACAAGATGTCACCGCAGGGCCAGATGCTCCACGAGGGCATCTCCGAGGCCGGTGCGATGGCGTCCGCGATCGCCGCCGGGTCGTCGTACTCGACCCACGGCGAGGCGATGATCCCGTTCTACATCTTCTACTCGATGTTCGGCTTCCAGCGCACGGGCGACTCGATCTGGGCGATGGCCGACCAGCTGGCGCGCGGCTTCCTCGTCGGCGCCACCGCCGGCCGGACCACGCTGACCGGCGAGGGCCTGCAGCACGCCGACGGCCACTCGCCGCTGCTCGCGGCGACCAACCCGGCGGTCGTGCACTACGACCCCGCATTCGGCTACGAGGTCGGGCACATCATGCGGTCCGGCCTGGAGCGGATGTACGGCACCAGCGAGGCGCACCCGCTCGGCGAGGACGTCATCTTCTACATCACCGTCTACAACGAGCCGGTCGCCCAGCCCGCCGAGCCCGACGGCCTCGACGTCGCCGGCCTGCTCAAGGGGATGTACCAGGTGTCCGCGCCCGGCGGGCACGCACAGGGTCCGCGGGTCCGCCTGCTCGCCTCGGGCGTCGGCTTCCCGTGGATCGAGGAGGCCTCCCGGATCCTCGCCGAGGACTGGGGAGTCCAGGCCGAGACCTGGTCGGTCACCTCCTGGAACGAGCTGGCCCGCGACGGCATCGAGACCGGCCGGTGGAACCTCCTCCACCCGGACGAGACGCACCGGTCGGCGTACGTCACCGAGGCGCTGGGCGCGGGACCGAACGCCGACGCCCCCGTCGTCGCGGTGTCGGACTACATGACTGCGGTCCCGCTCCAGATCGCCCCGTGGGTCCCCGCCGACTACCGCGTCCTCGGCGCCGACGGCTTCGGCTTCGCCGACACCCGCCCGGCCGCCCGCCGCTTCTTCCAGGTCGACGCCCCGTCGGTCGTCGTGCAGGCGCTCGCCGCCCTCGCCGACGCCGGCGAGATCGACCCGGGCCGGGTCAAGGAGGCGCTGGAGAAGTACCGCATCGACGACCCGACGGCCGTCGCCGGAGTCCAGCAGGAGGGCGGCGACGCCTGACCGGGCTGGTCAGCCGGCTGCGGGAGCCGCCTGCGGCTCCGGGGCACCCTCGACGGTCGCCACCGGGCTCGCGGGCGGGGTCCCGCCCGCCTTGAGCATCCGCCGGAACCGCGCCCGGTTGTACGACGCCGGCTCGGTCGAGCTGACGAAGTCGTCGAGGATCCGCGCGAACTCCTCCGGGTGGTTCTTGTGCGGGAAGTGGCCCGCGTCCGGGAGCACCTCCACCCGGACGTCCGGCGCGAGGGCGGCCGCGTTGCTGGCGTGCCGGACCGGGATGACCTGGTCGTCCCTCCCCCACACCACGGCCATCGGCATCGCGTCGCTCAGGTAGGCGCGGTCGGACATGGTGACGATCTGGCCGCGCCAGTCGATCACCGCTCGCACCAGGTGGCGGATGGCGAACCGGGTGCGCCGGTCCTTCCACGACTCCACGATGTCGGCGACCTCGTCGAGGTCGCGGGTGATCTTGCGCAGGGGCCCGACGTCGCCGTACGCGTGGGCGGTGCGGAGCGCGAAGGTCTCCAGGTGGCGCACGCCCGGCAGGGTCAGCACGCCCATGACCCGGAACCATCCCGGGACCTGGATCAGCTTGATGAGCGGGGTCACCTCGGGGCCGAGGCCGCCGGTGGCGACGAGCATGACCCGCTGGGTGCGCTCGGGGAACTGGTAGGCGAACTGCATCGCCACGCCGCCGCCGAAGCTGTGCCCGACGACGGTGACCTTGTCGATCCCCAGGACCGTGAGCAGGTCGCGCATGCCGTTGGCGTAGCCGCCGAGGGTGTAGTCGGCGCGCGGCTTGTCGGAGAGGCCGTGCCCGAGCAGGTCGGGCGCGATGACCGTGTACTTCTTCGCCAGCTGGTCGATGACCGGCGTCCACGTGGTGTGGTCGCAGGCGAGACCGTGGAGCAGGAGCAGCGCGGGACCACTGCCCTTGAGCACGAAGGCACGCTTCTTGCCGTGGATCGTCACGTACTGCACGTCGTCGCGCAGTTCCTCGACGCGGTCGGTCCTCTCCGCCACGGCGACCCCCTCACTGACGAGCTAGCAGGTGCTTGCTCCTGCTAGCAGGTGATGGACGATTGAACCACGACGATCCGTCGTCACGACACCCACCCGCCCGATCCGTCAGTGGCCACGGGCCTCGGGCGAGCCTCAGGACGTGGCCCTACGCTGGTGCCATGTCGCCGACCGGACCGAAGGCACACCAGAGCGCCACCCGGCAGCTCCGCGCGGCCTCGGGGTCGCTGAGCACCGCGGCCGTCGCCCGGATGGAGGCCGACCTGGACTGGTTCCGCCAGCTGGGGGCCGAGGAGCGCTCGTGGGTCGGCATGATCGTGCAGTCCGGCGTGAAGGGCTTCGTCGACTGGTTCGCCGAGGGGGGCGCGACCGACCCCGACGACGACGAGGTGGTCATCCAGGTCTTCGGCGCCGCACCGCGGGCCATGGCCGGCGTCGTCGACCTGCACCAGACGGTCGAGCTGATCAAGCTCACCATCGACGAGGTCGAGCGCAACATCCAGCTGCTGCTCGAGCCTGACGTGATGGAGCAGGTGCACGCCGCCGTCCTGCGCTACGGCCGGGAGGTCGCGTTCGCCACCGCCGAGGTCTACGCGCGGGCCGCCGAGGTCCGCGGCCGCTGGGACGCCCGGCTGGAGGCGCTGGTGGTCGACGCGGTCCTCCGCGCCGAGACCGACGAGTCGGTGCTCTCGCGGGCCAGCGCGGTCGGCTGGGCCGCCCGCGGCGCCGTGGCCGTGGTGGTCGGCACCGCCCCTGCGGAGACCAGCGGCGCGCAGACCGGCGCCTTCGACGCCGTACGACACTCGGCGCACGAGCGCGGCCTGGACGCCCTGTGCGCGGTGCAGGGCCACCTCCTGGTCGTGATCCTGGGCGGCGTCGGCACGCCCGAGAAGGACGCCGCTCCCCTGGTCGACCTCTTCGGCGAGGGCCCGGTGGTGGTCGGCCCGACCGCCGCAGACCTGTCCAGCGCCCACGTGTCGGCGACGGTCGCGCTCGGTGCGCTGCGGGCCGCCGTCGGCTGGCCCGATGCTCCTCGCCCCGTCTCCGCGCACGACCTGCTTCCCGAGCGGATCCTCGCCGGCGACGACGCCGCGCGCGCCGACGCCGTCGAGAATCTCTACCGCCCGCTCGCCGAGGCCCGTGGCGAGCTGGTCGAGACCCTCGTCGCCTACTTCGCCAACGGCGGCGGCATCGAGGCGACCGCGCGGGCGCTCTTCGTGCACGCCAACACGGTGCGCTACCGGCTCGGGCAGATCGGCGACGTGACCGGCCTGACCCCGTCGGTCCCCCGCGACGCCCTCGTCCTCCAGCTCGCTCTGGTCCTGGGCCGGCAAGCCGGATCCTGACCCGGCGCCCGCGCCGGCGAGGTCCGGTTGTGGGAGTCCTACAACGGGGCAGGGCCAGATTCGTCGGCGGCGCAGGCGCGTGTGCCCCACCCCGCCCGGCAGGCTGGACCCGTGCTCGTGATCGTGGCCCCCGGACAAGGGGCACAGACCCCCGGATTCCTCTCCGCCTGGCTGGAGGACCCGGCCTTCGCCGCGCGCATCGGCTGGCTCTCGGCCGTCTCCGGCCTGGACCTGGCCCACTACGGCACCGCGGCCGACGGCGACACGATCCGCGACACCAGCATCGCCCAGCCGCTCCTCGTCGCCTCGGCAGTGGCCGTCGCCCAGCAGCTCGGCGACCAGCCCGCCGCGGCCTTCGCCGGCCACAGCGTCGGCGAGTTCGGCGCGGCGGTCGCCGCGGGCGTCCTGAGCCCCGAGCAGGCGATGGTCCTCGTCCGCGAGCGCGGCCAGGCGATGGCCGACGCGGCCGCCGCCACGCCGACCGGGATGACCGCCTCCCTGGGCGGGGATCGCGCCGAGGTCCTCGCCGCGATCGAGGCCCACGGTCTCACCCCCGCCAACGACAACGGCCCCGGCCAGATCGTCGCCGCCGGCACGCTCGAGCAGCTCTCCGCGTTCGGGGAGAACCCGCCCAAGGGCGCGCGGCTGCGCCCCCTGGCGGTCGCGGGCGCGTTCCACTCCCCGCACATGGCGCCGGCCGTCGCGCACGTGGCCGGCCTCGCCGGCGCCGTCAGCGTCGGCGACGCGCGCGTCCCCTTCATCACCAACTCCGACGGCACGCTCCTGACCGACGGGGCCGAGGTCCTGGACCGCATCGTCGGGCAGATCGCGCGTCCCGTCCGCTGGGACCTGTGCCTCGACGCGATGGCGGAGCTGGGAGTCACCGGCTTCCTCGAGCTGCCCCCGGCCGGCACGCTCACCGGGATCGCCAAGCGCTTCTTCCGCGACCGCGGGATCACGGTCGAGACGTTCTCGCTCAACGGGCCCGAGCAGCTCGACGAGGCCCGCGAGTTCTGCCAGCGCCACGCCGAGCTCGCCGAGGTGGTGCCCACATGAGCATCACGCTGCGCACGGAGACCGGTGCCACCCACGCTGCCTTCCTCGGTGTGGGTGCCTACCGTCCGGTCCGTGTCGTGCCGAACGCCGAGGTGGTGGACGCGATCGACTCGAGCGACGAGTGGATCCAGCAGCGCTCGGGCATCAAGACCCGGCGCTTCGCCGGAGAGGACGAGACCGTCGTCTCGATGGCCGTCGCCGCCTCGCAGAAGGCGCTGGCGGACGCCGGCATCGACGCCCAGCAGGTCGACGCCGTGATCGTGGCGACCATCAGCCACCTGGTCCAGACGCCGTCCGCCGCGACGGCGATCGCCCACGCACTGGGCACCGCACAGCCCGCCGCGTTCGACATCTCCGCCGCCTGTGCCGGCTTCTGCCACGGCGTCGCGCTCGCCAACGACATGGTGCGCGGCGGGAGCGCCCGCCACGTGCTGGTGATCGGCGTCGAGAAGCTGTCCGACATCACCGACCCGACCGACCGCGGGACGGCGTTCATCTTCGCCGACGGCGCCGGCGCAGTGGTCGTCGGCCCTTCTGACACCCCGGGGATCGGACCGGTCGTGTGGGGTTCTGACGGCGAGCACTACGACCACATCCGCACGCCCGACTGGCGCGACGTTCCCGCCGGCGGTGCACCGAACCTGTCGATGAAGGGCAACGAGGTCTTCCGCTGGGCGTCGTACGGGATGGCCAAGGTGGCCCAGCAGGCGCTGGACCGCGCGGGCGTCACCGCCGACCAGCTCGACGTGTTCGTGCCCCACCAGGCCAACAACCGCATCACCGACACGATGGCCCGCGCCCTCCGCCTCCCTGACACGGTGAAGATCGCGCGCGACATCATCGACGCCGGCAACACCTCGGCCGCGTCGATCCCGCTCGCCCTCGACCGCATGATCGCCGACGGCGAGGCGACGTCAGGAGATCTCGCACTCCTGATCGCCTTCGGTGCCGGCCTGGCGTACGCCGCCCAGGTCGTCACCGTCCCTTGACCCCTGAGTTCCACCAACAACCCTGGAGAAGAAGATGAGCACCGAAGAGATCCGCGCCGCCCTCGCCGACATCGTCAACGAGGTCGCCGGCATCCCCGCCGACGACGTCCAGCTCGACAAGTCCTTCAGCGACGACCTGGACGTCGACTCGCTGTCGATGGTCGAGGTCGTTGTCGAGGCCGAGGAGAAGTTCGGCGTCACCATCCCTGACGACGAGGTCAAGAACCTCAAGACCGTCGGCGACGCCGTCGCCTACATCGAGCGCAACCAGGCTGCCTGAGCCAGCCCAGCTGACCCATCCAGCCTGACCCTCACGAAGGAGACCGACAGCCATGTCCCGCACCCGTGTCGTCGTCACCGGCCTGGGCACCACCAGCCCGCTCGGCGGCGACGTCGCCAGCACCTGGGAGGGCCTCCTCGCCGGTCGTTCGGGGGTACGTCACCTCGGCGACGTCGCTGACGGCCTCCCCGTGACCATCGGCGGCGTCGCGGCCGTGGACCCCACCGAGGTCCTCGACCGCGTCGTCGCCCGCCGGCTCGACCGCTCCTCGCAGCTCGCGCTCGTCGCGGCGCTCGAGGCGTGGGCCGACTCCGGCCTCGCCGCCGCCCAGGAGGCCGGCGACCTCGACAGCGAGCGCCTCGGTGTCGCCTTCGCCTCCGGCATCGGCGGCGTCCAGACGCTGCTGTCCAACCACGAGGTGCTGATCGAGAAGGGTCCGCGCCGGGTCTCCCCCATCGCGGTTCCCATGCTGATGGCCAACGCCCCCGCGGCCACCATCAGCCTCAGGATCGGCGCCCGCGGACCGGTCAACACCCCGGTCTCGGCCTGCGCGTCCGGCAACGAGGCGATCTCGCTGGCCGCCGACCAGATCCGGCTCGGCCGGGTCGACGTCGCCGTCGCCGGCGGCACCGAGGCGGCGATCCACCCGCTGCCGATCGCGGCGTTCGCGAACATGATGGCGCTGTCGAAGAACGACGGCGACCCGACCACGGTCTCGCGCCCGTTCGACACCGGCCGGGACGGCTTCGTGCTGGGTGAAGGCGCCGGCGCGCTCGTGCTCGAGTCCTACGAGCACGCCAAGGCCCGCGGCGCCCGCATCTACGCCGAGGTCCTGGGCACCGGCATCACTGCCGACGCGCACGACATCGCCCAGCCCGACCCGGCCGGCCGCGGCGGTGCCCGCGCCATCCGGCTCGCGGTCCAGGACGCCGGCGTCGCCCCGTCGGACATCGCCCACGTCAACGCGCACGCGACCTCGACCCCGCAGGGCGACGTCGCGGAGTCGCTGATGCTGCACGCCGTCCTCGGCTCGGCCGCCAATGACCTGGTGGTCTCCGCGACCAAGTCGATGACCGGTCACCTGCTCGGTGGTGCCGGCGCCCTCGAGGGTGTCGCCACCGTCCTTGCCCTGCACCACCGCACTGCTCCCCCCACCATCAACCTCGACGAGCAGGACCCACGGGTGGAGCTGGACGTCGCGACGAAGGTCCGGGACCTCCCACTCGGCGACGTCGCTGCGCTCAACAACTCCTTCGGGTTCGGCGGTGCCAATGTGGCCGTCATCTTCGGGACGCCGAGCTGACGTCGTACGAGGTGGACGAAGGGCCCGGCGCAGTGCGCCGGGCCCTTCGTATTTTTGTTGCCCAGGGGCAGGTCAGACGACCTGGTGCAGCCAGCGGACCGGAGCTCCCTCACCGGCATGCCGGAAGGTCTCGAGCTCGTCGTCCCAGGGCTTGCCGAGCAGCTTGTCGATCTCGTTCTCGAGGGTGACCTCGCCGAGCGCGGCACGCACGACCGCCGCCTTGAGCCGGTCCTCGGGGATCATGATGTCTCCGTGAATGCCGGTGACGGCGTGGAAGACACCGAGAGCCGGGGTCGAGGAGAAGCGGGCGCCCTCGCTGGACGAGGTGGGCTCCTCCGTGATCTCGAACCTCAGGTGGTTCCAGCCGCGCAACGCGGAAGCCATCTCCGCGGCCGCGCCGACCTTGCCGCTCCACGAGAACTCGCAGCGGTAGCTGCCGGACTGCGCGGGCTGCGGCGTCCAGTGCGGGTTGACGGGTACGCCGAGGACGCCGCCCACCGCCCACTCGATGTGAGGGCACAGCGCGGACGGCGCAGAGTGGACGTAGAACACGCCCCTGGTTGCACTCATGCTTCCGGTCACCACGAACTCCTCGACTTCTCCTACCTCCGGCGCGAGATACGCCTTCCCCAGCGGTCTCCTCGGAAGTGGTCGTCGTCATGGCGTTGCAGCAACCGTCACGTGAGCGACAAATGTGTGGTTGTGGTGACCATTGTGGCCCATGGGACACGCCGACACCAGCGATTCGGACGTGTGTCCTGGGCTACTCCGCAACCTCGCCCGGAGTGCCGAGACCGATCAGCTCGTCCATCACCTGCTGCGCGATGCCGAGCCCGCCGAGGTGGCTCTCGCCGTCGATGACCGTCATCGTGGCGTCCGGGAGCAGGCTGACGCAGTGCTCCCCGTGGCGGAACGGCACGATGTGGTCGTCGTCGCCGTGCCACCAGCGCACCGGAACCTGTACGTCGCCGAGCCGGAAGCCCCAGTCGCGGGTGAACAGGATCAGGTCGGACAGCGGGGCGGACGTCTGGAACCGGCTGCCGTTGAGCAGGTCGTCGAGGAACATCGCCTTGAACTCAGGTCGCCCGAGCAGGTTCTTGTCCCCCGGCGGCTGGACGGCGGCGTAGAGGTCGAGCGCCGGGCCGGCAAGCGGCTTCACGCTGCGGATGGCCCCGGTCAGGGCGATCCCGAGCGGGACTCGCGTCGCGGCCAGGAGCGGCGCGGCGTGCACGGCGAGCTGGATGATGCCACCGTCCGCCGCATCGGGGCCCCGAGTGGGAGCCACGCCGCCGAGGATGCCGACGCTGTGGACCCGACCCGGCAGCGCCGCGCCGGCAGCCAGCGCGTAGGGCCCGCCGCCCGAGAGACCCACGACGCCGAGCGTGTCGATCGCCAGCGCGTCGAGCAGCAGGGCCAGGTCCTCGGTCCAGTCGAGGACGTCGGGATAGAGGTACGGCGTCGACGAGCCGATGCCCGGACGGTCGATCCCGATGATCCGCAGGCCCGCCTCCTCGGCGTACCGCCGCGCGTCGACCGGGATCTGGCGCCGCGCTCCCGGGGTGCCGTGCATCCAGACCAGAGCGGGCCCGCGGGGAGAGCCGTACTCGGCGAAGCTGAGACGCCGCCCGTCACGGACCGCGACGCTGCCCTCCAGCGTGGGTCGCTTGGGCTGCTCGGGAATCCTCACCGCCGGGAAAGTCATGCGCAGGAGTGTGGCAGGTGCGCACCGGTCATGTCCGGGTGTCCTAAGGTTCGACCATGACCGAGGGGGGAACCGCGCCCGACATCGTCCGTGAGCCAGGGCGCCGCAGGGCCGAGAAGCCGCAGCGCCGCCTCTCCGCGAGCAGCCTCGGCAAGCCGCCGGTCCCCCGCATCTCCCTGCAGTCGACGTTCTGGCGGGTCGTCCTCGGCGCAGGAGGCGTCCTGCTGCTCCTCGCCTGGTTCATCTGGTACGCCACGACGCCCGAGAAGCTCCCGACCAGCTCCAAGACGGTCAGCGCCCCCGGCGTCGCCGGTACACCGCTCTACGTCGGCATGTTCAGCGCGCCCGACGGCTTCGACCGGACATTGCGCATCTCGGGGGTGAAGGTACATGCCACGACCAGCGCCGATCTCGACGTCACTCCGCTGCTGTGCCGACGCGGCACCGTCGGCGTGACCACCGGACCGGACCAGTTCTGTTCGGACCTGGTGAACCCCGAGGGCGAACGCCTGGTGTCCGGGGACTCGATCGTGTTGAAGTTCGAGGCCTCGGAGCCGGTGATCGCCGTCGTCGACCAGGTCCGGATCGCCTTCCGCGAGGACGTCCGGTGGGACACCCAGCCGGCCGGCAACGAGCAGGCCATCGTGACCTTCAGCTCCCGCCCCGAGGTCGAGGACGACGCCACCGCCGAGTGAGATCCCCCAGTCAAGCCGCCCGGGATCAGCCCCGGTCGACCCGCTTCTCGAGTGACTCCGCGCGGTCCGCTGCGTCGGTGACCTCGTCGGAGTCGATCGCGTTGGTCTTGTGGAACCAGGTCAGCGCGTCGTTGAGCCGGCCGGCCGCCTCGAGGGTGTCGGCATAGGCGTAGCGCAGCCGGACCACCCAGTGCTCGCGGCTCTTGCTGTTGAGCGGCGAGACCTCCAGCGTGCGCAGCGCAGCGTCCATCTGGCCCAGGTCACGCCGAGCGCCGGCCTCCACGATGGTCATCTCCGCCTTGGCGGCTGAGGGGAAGCGCGCCACCGACGGGCTCTTGGCCAGCTCGATGGCACGCGTGGGGTTGCCGAGTGCACGGTGGCAGTCGGCCATGATCGGCAGGTACGCCGTCGCACCGTTGAGCCGCTTCGCCGCCCGGAGCTCGGCCAGCGCCTCTGCGTAGTGACCCGCGGCGTAGGCGGTCTCGCCCACGGCCTCACGCACCACCGCGATCCGCGCGGCGCGGGCCTTCGCCGCCAGGGTGTGCTTGTAGGCGGTCTCCGGGTCGTCGTCGACGAGCTGGCCGGCGGCGGCGAGGTGCCGCGCAACACGGAGGGCCAGCTTCTCGGGCAGCGTGCGCAGCTGCGCCCGGATGGACGCGTCGAGCTCCTGGCCCGTGATGTCATCGGGGATGGGCGGGCCGTCGTAGATCGCCTGCTCGACCGTCCGCTCACGCGGAGCGTCCGGAGGACCGCCTGCGCGCCGGTTGCCCTGGCTTGCCACCGGCTTCCCGCGGCGATCGCCACCACGCTCGCTGGCCGGCCGGCGGTCGCCGTCCTTGCGCTCGTACGGCTTCTTGCCGGAGTCCTTGCGCTCGAAGGGCTTCTTGTCGCCGTCCTTGCGCTCGAAGGGCTTGCGATCCCGACCGGAGCCACCGTTGCCGCTGCGCGCAGCACCGTCACCCCGCGACGCGCTGTTCCTGCGTGAGCCACTGCCCTGGCCCTGCCGGGGTCCGCCCGACCGGGATCCGCCGTCCCGACGTCCTCGCTGGTCTGTCACGTCCGTGCACCTGCTCCGTGTTGAGATCGCTATTGAGATGAGAGAAGTCTGTCTTCAAAAGGCAGTAGAGGCCACCCCTGAGGGTGGCCTCTACTGGAATGTTTGTCCGGCGGCGTCCTACTCTCCCACATCCTCTCGGTTGCAGTACCAT
>CAZAQE010000016.1:0-90247 GCA_964487275.1 uncultured Nocardioides sp.
TCGCCGAGCGGGGCTTCGACCCGGTCCTGGGCGCCCGCCCGCTGCGTCGTACCGTCCAGCGCGAGATCGAGGACATCCTCGCCGAGAAGATGCTCTACGGCGAGGTCGGTCCCGGCCAGATCGTGCTCGTGGACGTCGAGGGCGAGGGTGCCAACGCGACCTTCACCTTCGAGGGGCAGAAGGTCGGCGAGCTGCCCGACCTCCCGCCGCTCGAGACCGTCGTCGAGGGCAAGGCCCCGGCCGAGGGTGCGGAGATCGCGCCCGACGACTCCGAGACCGCCTGACCCCGACCGACCCGTCGAGGCTCGCTCACCGCCGGCCCGGTCCCGCACCCGCGGGGCCGGGCCGTCGGCGTTTCTCCCGGCGCCGTGTGTGGGGTAGTCCCGGGTCAAAAGCACCGGGATCAGGGCGAAATCGGTGCTTTTGACCCGGGACTACCGCTCAGGGCAGGGAAAACAGGCCCTCGGGCGTGCGGACGACGAGGCCGTCGGCGAGGAGCGAGGCGAGGGCCCGCTCGCGCTGCTCGGTCGCCTCCCAGGCGGCATCGAGGCGGTCCTTGCCGACCGCGCCCGGTGCATCGCGGAGGACGGCGAGCAGCCGGCCGCGGCACTGGCGGTCCGTGCCGGCCCAGGCCTGGACGGGGCGGGGAGGGCCGTCGTACGCCGGAGCGCCGGCGGCCTGCCAGGCGCAGGCGGACCGGACCGGGCAGGTGTCGCAGCGCGGCCGGTCGGCGGTGCACACGAGCGCACCGAGCTCCATCACGGCGACCGACCAGGTCGCTGCCGTCGGCGGGTCGGCCGGCAGGAGGGCGGCGCCCAGCGCACGCTCGTCCCTGGTCACCGAGCGGGAGGGGAACTCGACGCCGGTCACGGTCCGGGCGAGGACGCGGCGCACGTTGGTGTCGAGGACGACCTGCCGCTGGCCGTGGGCGAACGCCGCGATGGCCGCCGCCGTGTAGTCGCCGACACCGGGCAGGGCCAGCAGGTCGTCGTACGACGCGGGCACCTCGCCCCCGTGCTGCTCGGTGATCGCGGTCGCGGCGGCGTGCAGGCGCAGGGCACGGCGTGGGTAGCCGAGCCGGCCCCATGCCCGCACTGCCTCACCCGAGGCGTCGGCCGCGAGCGAGGCCGGCGTGGGCCAGCGCTCCAGCCACGCCTCGTGCACGGGGAGCACCCGCACGACCGGGGTCTGCTGCAGCATGAACTCGCTGACCATGACCGACCAGGCCGACGCCTCGGGGCGCCGCCACGGCAGGTCGCGCGCGTTCTCGTCGTACCAGTCCAGGATCGGCTGGACGAGGTCCTCGGCGAGGTCGGTGGAGGATTCGGCGCTCATCGCAGGCCATTGTGTCCAAGCCTGTGAAGTCGCCCGAGTTCGGCCCTCACCGGCGGGTCAGCCCGGTTCGCCGGCGGGCGCTGACTACCGTCGTCCCATGCCTGCTGCGCCGCGTCGTCCCACGCCTGCGCGCGGCCGTACCACCCGCGGTCCGCTGCCTGCGGGCGTCTACTGGCGGCGTCGGGTGTTCGTGCTCGGCACGGCCTTCGCCCTGGTCTTCGTCATCGCCCGCTGGCTGACCGGCAGCAGCGACGGCAGGTCCGACGACGTCGCCGAGCAGGCCGGAGCGCCGGTCGGGGCGACCGGGACGGTGACGGCCGGCCAGTCGACGGCGACCCCCACGACGACGGCGTCCGCGTCCGGCAGGAAGGCGACGCCGACCCTGGCTGCGCCGGAGGGGACCTGCGAGGCCTCCGACGTCGCGGTCACCCCGAGTGTGGCCACGCCTGCCGAGGCCGACGACGACATCACGCTGCGCCTGTCGCTGCAGACGCTGGAGTCCGAGGCGTGCACCTGGCAGGTGTCGCGCGACAGCGTGATCGTGAAGATCTCCGACGGCTCCGACGAGCTCTGGACGACCCAGCAGTGCCCGGCCGCGGTGCCCGTCGAGAGCGTCGTCGTACGACGTTCCGTGGCCACCGTCGTCGAGCTCAGCTGGAACGGCAAGGAGTCCGCGGCCGGCTGCTCGCGCCGCACCGCGTGGGTGCTGCCGGGCGACTACACCATCGCGGCGGCCTCCCTGGGCGGCGAGCCGGCCGAGGCGGAGTTCCGCCTCGTGCGCCCGGCGGCGCGTACCGTCGAGGTGACGCCGAAACCGACGGCGACCGCGAAGGCGACGGCGACGAAGAAGCCGAAGAAGCCGGTCAACTGACGCTCGGCGCTGGACACGGCTCCTAGACTCGAGCGGGTGACGATCATCAAGCGTTTGCTCGGGAGGCGCCGGTCGGAGCAGGAGCCCGCACGGGCCGAGCCTGCCTACCTGACAGGCGAGAACATCTACGGCCGGTATGCGGTACCGCGGACCTCGGCGCACCGCAGGGCCGCGAGCCTGATCCTCGACGGGAAGGTCTACGAGCCCGACACGATCGAGCTGATCCGCCGCGAGTGCGGTCAGGGCGACGTCGTCCATGCCGGTACCTTCTTCGGTGACTTCCTGCCGGGCCTGTCCTCGGCGCTGGCGCCGGGCGCCCGGATCTACGCCTTCGAGCCGAACCCGGACAACTACGAGTGCGCGCGCACGACGCTGGAGCTCAACCGGATCGACAACGTCGTGCTGGAGTGGCTCGGGCTCGGGGCGGAGCCGGGAACGAGCGAGCTGCTCACCGTCAACGCCGAGGGCGTCTCGCGGGGCGGGTCCAGCAGGATCGTGCGCGACGGCGAGGAGCTGACCGGTCAGACCGTGACCGTCGAGGTCCCGATCGACTCGATCGACTCACGCGTGCCGGCCGACCGCACCCTGTCGGTCCTCCAGCTCGACGTCGAGGGCCACGAGCAGACGGCACTCGAGGGCGCGCTCGCGACGATCCGGCGGTGCCGCCCGTTGATCGTGCTCGAGTCCGTCCCGGGCGAGGAGTGGATCGCCGAGCACCTCGCGCCGCTCGGGTACCGCGCAGCGGAGCGGGTGCACCACAACACCGTGTTCCGCATCGCGTGAGCACTGGACCGGGCTCGACGACGGGCTCGGGCCCCGATACGGCGGTCACGGCCGCTCGCAGGCTCGCGGTCGTGCGCCTACGCGACATCCCCGGCTGATCCGGCCGCCGCGAGCAAGCTCGCGCCGGTCGGACCGGTGATCAGACGTACCGCTCGAGGATGGTCGACTCGGCGAGGCGGCTGAGGCCCTCGCGGACGCTGCGGGCCCGCAGCTCCCCGACGCCCTCGACGGCCTGGAGGTCGTCGATCCCGGCGGAGAGCAGCTTCTGCAGGGTGCCGAAGTGGTCGACCAGGCCCTCGACGACGTTGGACGGCAGGCGAGGGACCTTGGTGAGCAGGCGGTAGCCACGCGGGGCGACCGCGCCGTCGAGGTGCTCGCCGGTCCCGATCCCGAGCACCTTGGCGACCGCGGACGGGTCGACGAGGTCGGTGGCGGAGAGCTGCTCGAGCTTGGCGAGGAGCTCCAGCGGGTCGCGGCTGCGCCGGCGGGAGGGGACGTAGTCGCGGATCACGAGCTCACGCTCGGTGTCGACGCCGGTGACCAGCTCCTCGAGCTGCAGCGCGAGCAGGCGGCCGTCGGTGCCCAGCTCGAGGACGTAGTCCTCGATCTCGCGGGCGATCCGGGTGACCATCTCGAGCCGCTGGGCGACCACAGCGACGTCACGGACGGTGACGAGGTCCTCGATCTCCAGCGCGGACAGCGTGCTCGACACCTCGTCGAGGCGGAGCTTGTAGCGCTCGAGGGTCGCCAGCGCCTGGTTGGCGCGGGACAGGATCTGGCCGGAGTCCTCCAGCACGTGGCGGGTCTCGCCGACGTAGGCGGCGATGATCTGCATGGACTGCGACACCGAGATGACCGGGTGGCCGGTCTGCTTGGCGACCCGGTCGGCCGTGCGGTGCCGGGTGCCGGTCTCCTCGGACGGGATGGACTGGTCGGGCATCAGGTGGACCGCGGCGCGGGCGATCCGGGTGAGGCTGCTGTCGACGATGATCGCGCCGTCCATCTTGGCCAGCTCGCGCAGGCCGGTGGCCGTGAACGGCACGTCGAGCTCGAAGCCGCCGGTGCAGAGGCTGTCGACCAGACGGTCCTGCCCGATCACGATCAGCGCGCCGGTCCGGCCGCGCAGGATGCGCTCCAGTCCGTCGCGCAGGGGCGTTCCGGGGGCGATCGACGCAAGGGTCTCGCGAAGTCGGGGATCGGCCGACGTGACCACCTGCGCTCCTCACTCTCGGTTGGTCGGACGCTCGTACCTTATCCGCGCAGGTGGCGCACCATGCCTGAATATCCCTGCAAGGACAGTGCCGGTCGTCCTATTCGGCGCCCTCGACCACCTCGAGCGCGTGCTTGGTGCGCCGGTCGAGGTTGAGCAGGCGCAGCGCCGAGAGCACGTCGGGAGCCTCGATCACCCGCATCCCGTTGATGTCGCGGTCGCGTGCGGGACCCCGCTGGCCCTGGGCCTTGCCCGGGTCGGCGGGGACCACGGCCATCTCGAAGCCGAGCCGGGCCGCCTCGGCGAGCCGCTGGGGCAGGTCGCGGACCCGGCGCAGCTCCCCGGACAGCCCGATCTCGCCCATCGCGACGACGCCGGCGGGTGGCGCGCTCACGAAGGTCGAGGAGGCCAGGGCGACCGCGAGCGCCAGGTCGCTGCCGGGGTCGGTGAGCCTGGCGCCGCCGACGGTCGAGGCGAACACGTCGTGCTGGTGGAGCTTGATGCCGCAGTGCTGCTGGAGCACCGCGAGGATCAGCGCGAGCCGGGAGGAGTCCAGTCCGGACGTCGTACGACGAGGGCGCTCGGCCGGCGACAGGGTGACCAGCGACTGCACCTCCGCCAGCAGCGGGCGCCGGCCCTCCATGGTCACGGCGATGCAGGTGCCGGGGACGCGGCCGTGGTGGCGTTCGGTGAAGAGGCCGGTCGGGTCCTCGACGGCACGGATGCCGTCGGGGCCGAGGTCGAAGCAGCCGACCTCGTCGATCGGGCCGAAGCGGTTCTTCACCGCTCGGACCATCCGGAAGCGGGAGTCGCGCGAGCCCTCGAAGTGCAGCACGACGTCGACGAGGTGCTCGAGCACACGGGGACCGGCGATCCCGCCGTCCTTCGTCACGTGGCCGATCATCACCACCGTGATGTCGTGGCTCTTGGCCATCCGCACCAGCGCCTGGGCGACCTCCTTGACCTGGGTCACCCCGCCGGGGACGCCGTCGACCTCGGCGGCGCCGATGGTCTGCACGGAGTCGACCACGACCATGCGCGGGCGGACCTGCTCGATGTGCGTGAGGACGGCGCCGAGGTCGGTCTCGGCCGCGAGGTAGAGCTCGTCGTGGACGGCATCGGTGCGGTCGGCCCGCAGCCGGACCTGGGCCGCCGACTCCTCGCCGGTGACGTAGAGCGTGCGCTGCGCGCGCTGGGCGGTGCGGGCCGCGACCTCGAGCAGCAATGTCGACTTGCCGACACCGGGCTCGCCGGCGAGCAGCACGGCTGCGCCGGGCACCAGCCCGCCGCCGAGCACGCGGTCGAGCTCGGGCACGCCGGACGCCTCGTGGAGGGCGTGCCCTGCGGGGACCTGGCCGATCGGGACCGCCTTGCGGGTCACCGGCGCGGCCGTCGTACGGCTGGTCGTCGCGCCGCCCGCGACGGCCACCTCGGCGACCGAGCCCCACGCCTGGCACTCGCCGCAGCGACCCACCCACTTGGCGGTGGTCCAGCCGCACTCGCCGCAGCGGTAGTTCGAACGTGTTTTCGAAGCAGCCATGCTCCGAAGGTAGGGCATCCGTCCGACAGATCCACGGCGGGACACGGCGTGGCAGGATCTTCGCTGTGGAGAACCCCCGTCCGCCGGCCACCCTGGCCGATGTCGCCGAGCGAGCCGGCGTCTCCCGCCAGACGGTCTCGAACGCGATCAACAACCCCGACCTGCTGCGCCCTGACACGCTCGCGCGGGTCCAGGAGGCGATCGACGGCCTCGGCTACACGCCCAACCATGCGGCCCGCCACCTGCGCACCCGCTCGTCGCGGCTGGTCGGCCTGCGCCTGACGCCGGCGCAGGAGTTCACCGCCAACATGGCGATGGACCGGTTCGTCCGCGCGCTGGTCGAGGCGGCGCGCGAGGTGGGCTACCACGTCCTCCTCTTCTCCGGCGGCCCTGTGGAGGAGGGCGAGCTCCCCGACCCCTTGGGTGGGTACGACGACCTGTTCCGCTCCACTGCGGTCGATGCGTTCGTGGTGACCGACACCTACCTCGGCAACCCCGTCGCGGTCGAGCTCACCCGGCGCCGGGCGCCCTTCGTCGCCTTCGGCCGGCCGTGGGACGACCCCGACGCCACCCACCCCTGGGTCGACGTCGACGGCGCGGCCGGCGTCGAGGCGGCGACCGCGCACGTGCGGGGACTGGGTCACGAGCGGATCGCGTGGCTGGGCTGGGAGCCGGGGTCGCGGATCGGTGAGGACCGCCGCGCGGGCTGGCACCGCGCGATGGTGGCCCACGGGCTGCCGACCGCCGGCCTGGAGGCGGCCGTCGCCGACACCGTCGACGCCGGTCGCGAGGCCGCTGCCGCGCTCCTCGACACCGTCGCACCCACGGGCTTCGTGTGCGCCTCCGACACCCTGGCCGTCGGTGTGCTCCACACGCTGCGTGAGCGCGGTCTCCACGCCGGGCCCCGGCTCCCGGTGGTCGGGTTCGACGACTCGCAGGTCGCGCAGGTGATGGGGCTGACCTCCGTGCGGCAGCCGCTGGAGGAGGTGGCCGTCGAGCTGGTCGGCGCGCTCGTGGACCTGCTCGCCCCCGGCGGGCAGGCGACTCGCGAGAAACTTCTCGTCCCGACCCTCGCCATCCGCCAGACCTCCGTGTGAGGGTGTCGCCCGGCTGCCTCAGTGCTCCTTCGACCAGAGGTTGACGGCGTAGTCGACCTCGAGCCCCTCGTGGTGCCGGACGATCTCGTCAGCCACCTCGGGCGTGAACTCGATCCTCACGACGGCCTCGAGGTCGGCGCGGGTCGTGAACCGCCACCCCATGTCGACCCGGTCGAGGGTCCACCCGCGGGTGCTCCAGAACCGCTCCGTCTCCGCGGGGGAGTCGAGGTGCGGATAGCCCCTTCGGAACCATCCGCCGAAGGTCGACCGGGACCCGTCGTTGTCGATGACGAGCGCGGTCCCGCCGGGGCGCAGCACCCGGTCGAGCTCGACCAGGCCGGGCTCGCAGCCGCGGCCGAAGAAGTACGCCCACCGCGCGTGCACGACGTCGACCGACGAGTCCGGCAGCGGGATGTCCTGTGCGGTGCCGGCCAGCACCTCGGCGTTGCGGACGCCACGGGCGCGCAACCGCCGTTCGGCGAGCCGGCACAGACCGGCGTGCGGCTCCACGCCGACCACCCTCGAGGCCCGTTCGGCGAAGCGGGGCAGGTGGAAGCCGGTGCCGCAGCCGAGGTCGAGGACGATCCGGTCGGTCCAGTCGGCCCGGTCCTCCATCGCCGCCCACAGCCGACCGTCGGGGTCGGCGGCGTGGTTCTCGAGCTCGTAGGTCGCCGTGTGGTGCCAGATGTTCGGGCTGGGGATCGTGCCCCGGGGGTGCATCAGATGCGGACGATGCCGTTCGGCGTCAGCACCTGCGCGGCGAGGATGCCGGGCGTGCCGTGCGGGGCCACCCACTCGACCTTCACGTCCTCCAGCGGAGCCTCGACCGTCTCGCCGAGCCACTCGCTGACCCGCTGCGGGTCGCCGGCGATCTCGATGCCGGCCAGCGACACGGTGCCGTCGGCGCCGCGCGAGGGGTGCAGCTCGGCGGGGGTGTCCCACTGCAGGAAGAACGGCAGCTGCGGGTCGGCGATGAGACCGTTGATGCCGATCTGCTGCCAGCGCAGCTCGGCTCCGTCGGGGCGGTGCCGCGAGCCGGGGACGGCGGAGCGGCCGAGCCGCTCCTCGATGACCGCGATGTCAGGGACCGCGACGGCCCAGCCGAGCCAGCCGCCGCCGAGGGCGGAGCGCGCCTTCACGGCCTGGCCGAAGGGCGCCTTGTCGGACGCCGGGTGGTCGAGTGCCTCGACGACCTCGATGTAGGTGTCGTCGGTCAGCGGGAGGATCATGTTGCGGGTGCCGAAGCGGGGGTGGATCCCGCCATCGGTGAAGTCGCGCCCCAGTGCTGAGCCGAGACGGGCAGCCGTGCTCGCGAGTCCGTCGGGTCCTGCCGCGTAGGAGAGGTGGTCCAGGCGCATGTCAGACATTCTGAACATGTCCCGGGGGAAGCCGTGAATCGGGGTCGGTTCCTCTTGACGTCGAGAGGTGGCCGCCGTCGTCAGCGTGGGTCGGCCGGGTGCAGCGCGAGGGCGGACCGCGAGCGCAGGTGCGCCTCGCAGTGGACCACCAGGGCGTCGTACCCCTTGCGCCCGATGAGTGCGACCAGCTCGGCCTCGTTGGTGACGTAGACCGGCTCGACGCCGACGTGCGCCTCGGTGTTGCCGGAGCAGTACCAGTCGAGGTCGTGGCCCCCCGCCCCCCAGCCGCGGCGGTCGTACTCGGTGATCGTGACCTCGACGTACGACGTGCCGTCCATCCGTTCGACCTCGCGGAAGGTACGACGGATCGGCAGCTGCCAGCACACGTCGGGCTTGGTCTCCAGCGGGTTGCGTCCCTGCTCCAGCGCCAGGCCGTGCAGGGCGCACCCGGCTCCTGCGTGGAAGTCGGCACGGTTGGCGAAGACGCACGAGCGCTGGCCGTCGACCTCGTGCATGCGGGTCTTCCGCTCGCCGTCCTCGTCCTTCTCCACCCAGTCGCGCTTCCTGACCGCGCGGCCGGGGTGGTGCTGCCAGTGCTCGGGCGTGAGCTGCTCGACGAACGCGGCGACCCGGCGCTCGTCCTCCTTGTCGGCGAAGTGCGCGCCGAGGGTGCAGCAGCCGACGTCGGGGGAGTCGGCGTAGATGCCGGCGCAGCCGCTGCCGAAGATGCAGGTGAACGACGACGTCAGCCAGGTGAGGTCGCACTTGAGGACCTCGTCCTCGTCGGCGGGGTTGACGAATTCGACCCACGCACGGGGGAAGTCGAGCGACACCTCTGGCACTTGACGATCGTAGTCGGTCGGGTGCGCCAGCGGCGCACCGCTGCTAGTACCGTGGACGCATGCGTCTGGGCGTCCTGGACATCGGTTCCAACACCGGTCACCTGCTCGTGGTCGACGCCCATGGCGGCGCCGCTCCGCTGCCCGCCTTCTCCTACAAGGAGCCGCTGCGGCTCGCCGAGCACCTCGACGCCGCCGGCGACGTGTCGCCGACGGGCATCGCCGCCCTGTCGGCGTTCACCGCGCAAGCGCTGCGCGTCGCCGAGGAGAAGGGCTGCGAGGAGATGCTGTCCTTCGCGACCTCCGCGGTCCGCGACGCCGGCAACTCCGAGGAGGTGCTGGCGCACGTCGAGCGGGAGACCGGCGTCCGCATCGAGGTCCTCCCCGGTGAGGACGAGGCCCGGCTGACCTTCCTCGCCGTACGCCGCTGGTTCGGCTGGTCGGCCGGCCGGCTGGCCGTCTTCGACATCGGCGGCGGCTCGCTCGAGATCGCGGCCGGGTCCGACGAGCGTCCGGACGTCGCGTGGTCGCTGCCGCTGGGGGCCGCCCGGCTGGCTCGTGCCGACTTCGCCGAGCGACCGGACGACGAGCGGCTGCGCCACATCCGCCGACGGATCCGCGCCGACATCGCCCGTGACGCCGGCCACCTCCTGCGTGCCGGTACGACGCACCGCGCGTCGGCGACCTCCAAGACCTTCCGCTCGCTGGCACGCATCTGCGGCGCGGCGCCCTCCGGTGAGGGCCAGCTGGTCCCGCGCACCCTGCCGCTCGCCGAGCTGCGCCAGTGGATCCCCAAGCTGGTCGCCATGACGCCCGAGGAGCTCGCCGAGCTGCCCGGCGTCTCCCCGAGCCGCACCCACCAGATCGTGCCGGGTGCGCTCGTCGCGGAGGCGTGCATGGACATCTTCGACCTGTCGGAGCTGGAGATCTGCCCGTGGGCGCTGCGCGAGGGCGTGATCCTCGAGCGCATCGACAAGCTCAGCGTCAACGACGAGTCGTGAAGACCGAGCCATGAGCGCGGGATCATGACCAGCGGGGCCGGCGCGGGCAACCGACCTCGGATCGGGCTGTCGTCGAGCTCGGTCTACCCCGAGTCGACGGCGCACGCGTTCTCCTGGGCCGCCGAGATCGGCTACGAGGCCGTCGAGGTGATGGTCGGTATCGACGCCCTCTCCCAGCAGGCCGACGCGGTGCGGCAGCTCTCCGAGCACCACCAGGTCCCGGTGTGCGCGATCCATGCGCCCTGCCTGCTCTTCACGCAGCGGGTCTGGGGTGTCGAGCCGTGGGGCAAGCTCGAGAGGTCGGCCGCGATGGCCCGCGCCGTCGGCGCCGAGGTGGTCGTCGTGCACCCGCCGTTCCGTTGGCAGAAGGAGTACGCCCGCGACTTCGTCAACGGGATCGCCGCGCTCGAGGAGTCGTCCGGCATCGCCTTCGCCGTCGAGAACATGTATCCGTGGCGGGCCTCGCGCCGCCACCTCGAGATGTACCTGCCCGGTTGGGATCCCTCGGCCGAGCCCTACGCCAACACCACGATCGACCTCTCGCACGCGGCCATCGCGCGCGCCGACGTGGTCGCGATGGCCGAGCGGCTGGGGCCCCGGCTGCGCCACGTCCACCTCACCGACGGCACCGACTCGGCGAAGGACGAGCATCTCGTCCCCGGCCGCGGCGACACGGGCGCCGCCGCCTTCCTCGACCACCTGGCACGCAGCGGCTTCTCCGGCGAGGTCGTGCTGGAGATCAACACCCGCCGCTGCACGACTCGCGAGGAGCGGGAGGCCGACCTGCGCGAGTCCCTGGAGTTCGCGATCGAGCACCTCTCCGTCGACGTGTCGGACGGGCAGCAGGTCGGCCCGGGGGCCGAGGCCGAGGCATGACCGCGGTGGCCGGGCAGGGCGGTGGCCCGCGCGAGGGCGCGGGCGAGCGACTGTTCGTCCGATGACGTCCTCCGCGGTGGTGATCGCCGGCCTCCGTGTCGTGCGCGGCGGCCGCCCGGTGCTCGACGGCCTCGACCTGACGGTCGGGGCGGGCGTCACGGGCCTGCTCGGGCCGTCCGGCTGCGGCAAGTCCACGCTGCTGCGCAGCATCGTGGGTGTGCAGCGCGTCGCGGGCGGCACGGTGACGGTGCTCGGCGAGCCCGCCGGCAGCGCGCCCCTGCGGCACCGGGTCGGCTACCAGACCCAGACCGCCAGCGTGTACGCCGACCTGACGGTCTCGGAGAACCTCCGCTTCTTCGCCCGGGTGCTCGGGAGGCCGGCCGCGTCCGTGGCGGAGGCCGTGACGGCCGTCGACCTGGCCGGTCACCGCGACCAGGTCGTCGGGCGGCTCAGCGGTGGCCAGCGCTCCCGGGTCGGGTTGGCCGTGGCACTGCTCGGCGAGCCCGACTTGGTGGTGCTCGACGAGCCCACGGTGGGCCTGGATCCCGTGCTGCGACGCGACCTGTGGGCGCTCTTCCACCGGATCGCGGGCGCAGGCACGGCCGTGCTGGTGTCGAGCCACGTGATGGACGAGGCCGAGCGGTGCGACGAGCTGCTGCTGATGCGCGAGGGCCGGATCATCGCCCAGGGCACCCCGGCGGCGATCAAGGAGCAGGCGGGCGCCGACGACGTGGAGGGCGCTTTCCTCGCCCTCGTCGACGAGACCGGGGGCGAGGCGCGATGACCCCCCGCATCACCCTCGCGATCGCCGCCCGCGTGCTCACCCAGCTGCGCCGCGACCACCGCACGCTCGCGATGCTGCTCGTCCTGCCCTGCCTGCTGCAGGCACTGCTGTGGTGGATCTACGAGGCCACGCCGCTGGTCTTCGACCGCATCGGGCCGGCCCTGCTCGCGATCTTCCCGTTCTTCGTGATGTTCCTGGTCACCAGCATCACCACGCTGCGCGAGCGCTCGAGCGGCACCCTGGAGCGGCTGTTCACGATGCCGATGGGTCGCCTCGACTTCCTGTCCGGCTACGCGATCGCCTTCGGTGCGGTCGCCGCCGTGCAGGCAGCCGTCGCGGCATCGGTGGCGCTGGTGCTGCTCGACCTCGACGTCCGCGGTCCTGCCGTCCTGCTCGGCGTGGTGGGCGTCGCGGACGCCGTCCTCGGCACCGCGCTCGGCCTGTTCGTGTCGGCGTTCGCCCGCACCGAGTTCCAGGCGGTGCAGTTCCTGCCGGCCGTCGTCGTGCCGCAGATCCTGCTCTGCGGGCTGATCGTGCCGCGCGACGACCTGCCACGGCTGCTCGAGGTGGTCGCCGCCGTGATGCCGCTGTCGTGGGCGGTCGACGCCATGGAGCAGCTCGCGACGACGAGTGCGACCGGCCAGGTCTGGCGCGACATCGCCGTCGTGGCGGGCTTCGCCGCGGCCGCGCTCGCGCTCGGGGCGGCGACCCTGCGGCGTCGTACCGACTGACGGCGCGCCGGCGCCCGCAGGCCGTGGGCCTGCGGGCGCCGGGTCGCGGAGGTGGCCGGGTCAGTGCGTGGGCAGCTCGTCGGCACGGGTCGGGCTGGCGTCCGCCGGGGCGGCGTCCGTCGCAGCCCGCTCCTCGCGCCGTACGGCGACCAGGCTGGTGATCGTCGTGATGACGAGGACGCCGACGACGACGGCCAGCGAGGTGCGGTTGCCGATCACCGGGACGCCCTCCCACTGGGTGTGGGCCCAGTGCAGGACGAGCTTGACGCCGATGAAGCCGAGGATCAGGGACAGCCCGTAGGACAGGTGGACCAGCTTGGCGAGCAGGCCCTCGATCACGAAGTAGAGCGCCCGGAGGCCGAGCAGTGCGAAGGCGTTCGTCGCGAAGACGAGGTACGGGTCGGCGGTGATCCCGTAGACGGCGGGCACCGAGTCGACGGCGAAGACGATGTCGGTCATGAACACCGCGACCGTCACCAGGGCGAGCGGGGTCAGGGCGCGGCGGCCGGCCTGCTTCACCGTCAGCCGGGCACCCCGGTAGTCCTCCGTGACCGGCCAGAAGCGGCGCAGGACCTTCACCACGCGCATCTCGTTCGGGTCCGGCTCCTCCTCCGCCGCTCCGCTGATCGCGTCCTTGAGCAGCTTGGCGCCGGTGGCCAGCAGGACCAGGCCGAAGATCAGGAAGACGAACGTGAACGCCGACAGCGCCGCGGCGCCGAGGGCGATGAAGATGCCACGGAGCACCAGCGCGCCGACGATGCCGAACAGGAGAACCCGCTGCTGCAGCACCTTCGGCACGGCGAAGGCGGAGAGCAGCAGCATGAAGACGAACAGGTTGTCGACGCTCAGCGACTTCTCGACGATGTAGCCGGTGTAGTAGGCGACCCCGGTCTCGCTCCCGTGCTCCCTGATGACCCAGACGCCGAACGCGACGGGCAGCGAGATGTAGAACAGCGACCAGAGCGCCGCCTCGCGCATCGACACCTCGTGCGGCTTGCGGGTCGCGATGAAGTCGACGGCGAGCAGGCCGACGACGGCGGCGATCGTGACCGCCCACAGCGTCGGCGTACCGATCGTGTCGAGACCGGACGCGGTGCCGGTGGCTGCGAAGGGGGTGATGGACACAGGAATCTCCTCGTGCTGGTAGGCACGAGGTCTCCCTCACCGTCCGGCCACGACGTGGACCGCACGGCCTCCACCCGGGGAGCCGGTGGCGGCTCCGTACTGACCGGGGAAGAGTCTCGAGGTACTCCCCTCGAGGGAGAGGATACAGGGTCGTGCCCGAACACCGAAGCCCCCGGATCCCGGGAGGCCTCCCGTCGAGGACCTGCCCCGCTGTGCCGACCGCCACGGCCGTAGATTCGGGGACATGAGACCGGTCCGTGAGGCGCTCCTGGTGCTGTCGCGCAGCGGGGCGGTCAAGGGACTCGTCACCACGCTGCCGATCTCGTCGGCGGTCGTGCGGGGCTACGTGCCGGGAGAGACGGTCCGCGAGGCGCTCGACGTGGTCGCGTCCCTGGCTGCCGAGGGGATCGACAGCACGATCGACCACCTCGGGGAGGACACGCTCGACGAGGCACAGGCCACCGCGGCCGTGCAGGCCTACCGGGTCCTGCTCGACCGGATCGCCGACGCCGGGCTGGGGGCTCGCGCCGAGGTCTCGGTGAAGCTCACCGCGATCGGCCTCCGGCTGCCCGACGGCGAGCGGATCGCGCTCGAGAACGCCCGCAGGATCTGCCGCGCGGCTGCGGGCGCGGGCACCACGGTCACCATCGACATGGAGGACCACACCACCACGGACGCCACGCTGGAGGTCGTCCGTGCGCTGCGTGAGGAGTTCCCGGACACGGGCGCCGTCCTGCAGGCCCACCTCCACCGCACCGAGGCCGACTGCCGCGCCCTCGCGTACGCCGGCAGCCGGGTCCGGCTCTGCAAGGGCGCCTACGACGAGCCCGCCGAGGTCGCCTTCACCGACCCCGGCGAGGTCGACCGCTCCTACGTCCGCTGCCTCAAGGTGCTCTTCGCCGGCGACGGCTACCCGATGGTGGCGACGCACGACCCCCGCCTGGTGGAGATCACCGCCGCCCTCGCCAGCCGCTACGGCCGCGCGCCCGGCACCTACGAGTTCCAGATGCTCTACGGCGTCCGGCCCGCCGAGCAGCGGAGGCTGGCCGCTGCGGGCGAGCGCGTGCGGGTCTACCTGCCCTACGGCGAGGAGTGGTACGGCTACCTCGTGCGGCGACTGGCGGAGCGTCCCCGGAACCTGTCACTCTTCCTGACGTCCCTGGTCTCCAAGAAGTGAGCGAGTCACCGCAGTGAGCAAGCGCACCGCCGTCATCGGTGCCGGCGTGATGGGGGAGACGCTGCTCTCCGGCCTCATCCGCGCCGGCCGCAGCGCCGAGGACCTGGTCGTCGTGGAGAAGCGCGAGGAGCGCGCCGCCGAGCTGGCCGCCCGGTACGGCGTCCCGGTCGTCGCCGACGTCGCGGCCGCTGCCGGGGCCGACACCGTGCTGCTGGTCGTCAAGCCGCAGGACATGGCCGACGTGCTGGGTGAGATCGGCCCCGCCCTGCGCCCGGGCCAGCTGCTGGTCTCGCTCGCCGCGGGCATCACCACCGCGTTCATCGAGGCGCACGTCCCCAGCGGGGTCGCCGTGGTCCGGGTCATGCCCAACACGCCGGCGCTCGTCGACGAGGGCATGGCGGCGATCTCGCCCGGCACGCACTGCGACGAGGAGCACCTCGTCGAGGCCGAGAGCCTGCTGACGTCGGTCGGCCACGTGGTGCGCGTCCCCGAGAAGCAGCAGGACGCCGTCACCGCGATCAGCGGCTCCGGGCCCGCCTACATCTTCTTCGTCGTCGAGTCGATGATCGAGGCCGGCGTGCACCTCGGCCTGCCCCGCACCATCGCCCACGAGCTCGCCGTGCAGACGGTCGTCGGCTCGGCCGCGATGCTCCGTGAGACCAACGAGCACCCCGCGGTGCTGCGCGAGCAGGTCACCTCGCCCGGCGGTACGACGGCCGCCGCGTTGCGCGAGCTCGAGGTGCACCGCGTCCGGGCGGCCTTCCTGGCCGCCCTCGAGGCGGCCCGGGACCGGTCCGCCGAGCTCGGGTCGTAGCTCAGCTCGCCGCCGCGGCCGGCCAGGCCAGCTCGGCCAGGCCGCGCACCTTCACCACTCCGGGCGGGGTGGGTCGGGCGTCGTACCGTCCGTGGCGGTCGAGCAGGCGCGCCTGCAGGCCGGCCTCGCGCGCGCCGATGACGTCGTGGCGCAACGAGTCGCCGACCATCAGCGTGCGGGCGGGGTCGGCGCCGAGGCGTGCGCACGCGGTGAGGTACGAGCGCGGGTCGGGCTTCGCCGCCGGGAGGCCTGACGAGGCGAACACCGGGACGTCGGCGCGCAGGAGGCCGGTGCGGCGCAGCTTCTCGGTCTGGATCGCCTGGTCGCCGTTGGTGAGGATCCCGACCGGGAGGCCCGCGCGCACGGCCCGCTCGATCGTGGCGGCCGCGTCGCCGAAGGCCCGCCAGGCGGCCTGGTAGCAGCCGAGGAAGCCGGCGAAGACGTCATCGGCCAGCGCGTCGTCGGCGAGGTCCCAGCCGGGCAGGAACTCCCGGATCCGCACCCGCCGTTGCTCGGTGTGGGTCAGCTCCCGGCGCTGGGCGCGCTCGTAGTGGCGCGCCTCCAGCACGAACCAGCGCTCGACGAGCTCCTCGAGGCCCGCAGGGGAGTCGGCCAGGCCGAGCCCGGCGATCCAGCTCCGCAGGCCGCGATCGGCGGCGCCGCGGTGGTCCACCAGGGTGTCGTCCAGGTCGAGTAGCAGGGCCTGGATCGTCATGGCGAGCAGTCTGCCAGCGACCACCGACAGCATCCCACGCAGATGACACCGGTGTAGTTCGAGGGCGGTTGGAGACGTTGGGTCAAGTCGACACGCCGGGTCACAAAAGTTTCACAGGTCAAACTCTTCCCCACGAGTCACATCCGGCCCTATTCTCACGCAGAGGCGTCCGCAGGGTTCACAGCTGGGGAAGGCGGTGACGGACGCGCAGAAAGCGTGGTTCTCATGGCTCCTTCGTCGCGCGAGCGCACCGAGTCCCTCCCGGACCCGAAGTTCCTGACCATTGCCGAGGTCGCCTCGGTGATGCGGGTCTCCAAGATGACCGTCTACCGCCTGGTCCACAACGGTGAGCTGCCCGCGGTGCGGGTCGGCCGCTCGTTCCGGGTCACCGAGGACGACGTCAACGAGTACCTCCGCAAGTCCTTCTACTCCGCCGGCTGACCGGCGGGCCGGAGGGCCGGAGGGCCGGAGGGCCTGAGGGCCGGAGGGCCTGAGGGCCTGAGGGCGCTGCATGAATCCCCGGAGATCCGGGGATTCATGCGCTTCTCAGGGGTTGCAGCACCTGAGAAGTGTCGGAATCCCCGGAGATCCGGGGATTCATGCACCAGGCCACCGACCGGCGTGACGCGATCTTCATCCCATCGCAGCCGCTGATTCACAGCGCCCGCGGGCGGCCCGATAGGCTGGCCCGGTGCTCCGGGGTCTGCCCGGAGCGTCGTAGCACCGCCGGGCGGGCCTCGTCCGGCGCATCGGAGAGGTTCCACGTGGGTTCTGTCATCAAGAAGCGTCGCAAGCGCATGGCGAAGAAGAAGCACCGCAAGCTGCTGAAGAAGACGCGCGTCCAGCGTCGCAAGCTCGGCAAGTAACGCCAGCCTGCCGTCGCCGGTGCGCGCCCCGCGCACCGGCCACACCCTGAGGAGTCAGAGGGATGGGCACCGGTCGCACGGTCCTGGTCACCGGGGTCTCGCGAGACCTCGGCCGGACCTTCGCGCGCACGCTCGCCAACGACCCCGGGGTCGACCGCGTCGTCGGTGTCGACGTGGTCCCACCGCGCGGTGACCTCGGTGACGTGACGTTCGTGCGTGCTGACATCCGCAACCCGGTGATCGCCAAGGTGATCGCCAAGGAGGACGTCGACACGGTCGTCCACATGAGCGTCATCGCCACGCCCGGCTCCGCCGGCGCGCGCGGCACGATGAAGGAGCTCAACGTCATCGGGACGATGCAGCTCCTCGCGGCCTGCCAGAAGTCCGAGCAGGTCCGCCAGCTCGTCGTGAAGTCCTCGACGACCGCCTACGGCGCCAGCAGCCGCGACCCCGCGATGTTCACCGAGGACATGGAGCCGCGCCGGCCGCCGCGCAGCGGCTACGCCAAGGACGTCAACGAGGTCGAGCGCTATGTACGCGGCTTCGCGCGCCGCCGTCCCGACGCCACCGTGACCCTGCTGCGCTGCGCCAACGTGATCGGCCCTCGCGTGGTGAGCCCGCTGGCGTCGTACTTCCGGCTGCCGGTGATCCCCACCGTGCTCGGCTTCGACCCGCGCCTGCAGTTCCTGCACGAGACCGACCTCAACCGCGTCCTGCGCCACGCGGTGCTCAGCAACGTGCCCGGCACCTTCAACGTCGCCGGCGACGGACTGCTCATGCTCTCCCAGGCGCTGCGCCGGATGGGCCGCTCCAGTGTCCCGCTGCCCGGTCCCGCCTTCGGTGGCGTGGGCTCGATCCTCAAGTCGGCGCGGATGGCCGACCTCTCGCCCGAGCTGGTCGCCTTCCTGACCTACGGCCGGGGCGTGGACACCACCCGGATGCGCACCGAGCTCGGCTTCGAGCCGACCTACTCGACGGCCGCGGCGTTCGCCGAGTTCGTCGGCACGATGCCGCCGGGCAGCCGCCGCACCGACCGTGTGCTGGGTGCCCTGGCCGACCACCTCCCCCCGGTCGACGACGACCGTCCCGCCCAGCTCACCGTTGCCGGAGGCAAGGATGGCTGACGCCGAGATCATCCCGATCGGTACCCGCGGACGCCCTGGACGCGGCACCGGCACCCGCCCGTCGGCGGCGGCCCGCGGCCTGGCGCCGAAGTCCGGTACGCCGCGCAAGCCCGCCACCGACGTGCCGGACGCCGCTGAGCCCGCCCAGACGGCCGCGCAGCGGGCCGAGGCGGGGTCGGAGCCCGCACCGGCCGCGAAGAAGCCAGCCTCGCGCAGGCAGGCAGCCCCGAAGCCGGTCGCGCCGGCCGCCGAGCCGGTCATCGAGACTGCCTCGCTGCTCGACGGCATCGGCCAGGACACGCCCCCCGCCGTGCCGGCGGCGCGAACGGAGGAGCGCGGTCTCAGCCCGCTCGCCGGCATCCCCGTGGGTGACTGGCTGGCCGCCTTCCAGCACGCCGCGCGCGAGCTCTTCGGCGACCAGTGGGAGCCGCAGCTGGCGCGCTTCCTGGCGTTCCTGCGCCGGCGGCTGACCGGCGACTACACCGTCGACGAGTACGGCTTCGACGCCGAGGTCACCGAACGCTTCTTCATGGCGGCGCTGCGCCCCATCGCGCAGAAGTGGTTCCGCATCGAGGTGCGCGGCGTCGAGAACATCCCCACCGAGGGCGGCGCCCTCGTCGTGTCCAACCACTCCGGCACGATCCCGGTCGACGGCCTGATGACCATGGTCTCGATCCACGACCACGCCGGACGCCACCTGCGCCCGCTCGGCGCGGACCTGGTCTTCCGGCTCCCCGTCGTCGGATCGCTCGCGCGCAAGGGCGGCGCGACGCTGGCCTGCAACGAGGACGCCGAGCGGATGCTCCGTGGCGGCGAGCTCGTGGGGGTGTGGCCCGAGGGCTTCAAGGGCATCGGCAAGCCGTTCTCGGAGCGTTACAAGCTCCAGCGCTTCGGCCGTGGCGGCTTCGTCTCCGCCGCGCTGCGCACCGGCGTCCCGATCGTCCCGCTGTCGGTCGTGGGTGCCGAGGAGATCTACCCCCTCGTCGGCAACATCCCGTCGCTGGCACGCCTGCTCGGCGTGCCGTACATCCCGATCACGCCGTTCTTCCCGCTCCTCGGCCCGGTCGGCCTGGTGCCGCTCCCGTCGAAGTGGCTCCTCGAGTTCGGTGAGCCGATCCGGACCGACGAGTACGACGACGGCGCGGCCGAGGACCCGATGCTGGTCTTCAACGTCACCGACCAGGTGCGGGAGACGATCCAGCAGACGCTCTACAGCCTGCTGATGCAGCGGGAGTCCGTGTTCAAGTGACCGTGGGGTCGAGCTTGCTCGACACCACGACCAGTCACGCAGGTTGAGGAGAGTCGGATCAGACCGCGCTTGCGCGGGCTGATCGACGCGTCTCGGAACCCAGTCCCTGGTCCACGAGGCCCAGGGGCTACTTCAGCAGGCCGCCGAGGACGCCGCCGAGGCCGTCCAGCACGTCGCCGATGACGGTGTCGGTGCTGCCCGACGTCGGTCCGTCGGTCGGGTCGCCGCCGCCGACACCCTTGGTGATGTCGTCGATCGCGCCGCCCAGCTTGTCGGTCAGGTCGTCGACCGGGCCGCCGGCCGTCGGCGCATCGCTCGGCGCGACGCCACCCGTCGACTGCTGACCGGGCTTCTTCGACGGCTTGACGACCGGACGCTCTGTCTCGCCTGCCTGGTCGACGACGGGGAGGTTCAGCAGCGCCTTGACCTCCTCGATCGTCGCGAGGTCCGGCAGCGAGGTGATGCCACCGTCGGAGCAGGTCGGGCAGGCCTCCCACGCGGCGGCGTCGACCTGGCGCACGGTCTGGGTGGCCGTGATCAGCGGCGAGCGCAGCTCCTCGGGCACCAGCGACCCGAGGGCGTCGAGCACGTCCATGCTGTCCGCGGCGAACGCACGCAGGTCGGAGATGCTGTCGGTCTTGCCGGTCTCGGAGAAGTCATCGAGGGCCAGCTCGGACGCCTGCGTGGTCTGGTCGGTGAAGTCCTGCAGCGTCGCGGCGATGACCTCGCTGTCGGCGTCGCGGGCCGTGAGCTCCTGGACCTCCTCGAGCCGCGCCTCTGCGTGCGAGAGCAGGGTGTCGGCCTTCGAGGCGCCGTCGGACTGGAGGTTGGTCTGCGCGTTCTCGATCGCCCGCTTGACCGGGTAGAGGACGTCGCCGGGCAGGGCGTCCTGCGCGGCCATCGCCATCGAGCCGCTGGCCGAGACGACGGCGAAGCCACCGACGAGGGCGGCGATGCGACGCTCGCGCGAGCCGCGCCGCTGGCGCGGGGTGAGGCGGGCGGCGAGGTCGTCGTGGACCACGGCCGGCGCGCGCTCGGCAGCGGCGACCAGCTGGGTGCGCAGCGAGGAGACGAAGTCGGGGCGGGCGGTCACGGGCGGCACGGAGCGCAGGGCAGCGACGAGCTCGAGCAGCTCCGCGTGCTCCGCACCGTCTCCGGCACGACCGGAGACCAGCGCGTCGAACTCCTCCGCGCCGCGCGACCAGGCGTTCCCGCGCATCACAACGTCCGTCCTCGTGTCCACTGGGCCGAGCGGCCCGGAATGTCCTTGCAGACGTCCAACGACGTGAGGGCCCGGCTGGTTACGGTCCGAATGACCATGCTGGAGTAGTCCGAAATGACCATCGGTCGGCGCGCCCTCATCGGATGCCCTCCGGCATGAGCTTGGCGAGGTTGCGCACGCCGCGCAGCTGGAGCTGCTTGATCGCTCCGTCGCTGCGGCCGAGGGCTGCGGCGGTCTCAGCGATGCTCAGGCCCTGCAGGAACCGCATGATCAGGCAGTCGCGCTGCTCGTTCGGCAGCTTCGTGAGCGCGTCGAGCAGGATCTCGTTGGTCAGGCTGGCGAGGACGGCGTTCTCGGGGCCCTCGGTCGCGTCGTCGTGCTGGCCCATGTCCTCGGTGGTCAGCTCGAGGCGGGTGCGGCCGGCCTTGAAGTGGTCGGTGGCCAGGTTGCGGGCGATGGTCATCAGCCAGGCGCCGAAGTCCTTGCCCTGCCACCGGAACGACGGCATGTTGCGCAGCGCGCGGAAGAAGGTCTCCGAGCAGAGGTCCTCGGCGACCACCACCGAGCGGGTGCGGTAGTAGAGGAAGCGGTAGACCGACGGCTGGTAGTGGTCGTAGAGCATGCCGAACGCCTCGGCGTCGCCGCCGCGGGCCAGCTCGACCAGGCCGATCAGCCGCTCGCGCTCCTCGGGGGAGTCCTCGGAGGACGTCGCCAGGGTCGAGTCGTTGTAGCTGCCGCCGGCTCCGCGCCCGAAGGAGTCGTCGCTCTCGGCGTGGGCCTCGCTGAGCAGCCAGTGGTCGGTACGACGGCCGGGTGCTGCGGCGTACGCGCCGCCGGCGAGCGCGAGCGCCGGGCCCGGCTCGGGGGTGAGCGCAGCGATGACAGCGGCGCGCAGGGCATCGAGCCCGCGCGCGACATCGCTCCCATCCCAGGCCATACCCGGTCCCCTCCCTTGTACCCCCGGACGGGATCCTACGGTGGATCCGTTCGCAGTGGTACTGGAACGCGATAACCGAAGGGCCCGGAAATGCGCAGGCGGAGTAGTCATTTCGGACCAGATCCCGTCACGTCGTGACGACCTCGGCGCCGCCCCTGATCAGCCGGCCCTCTTCCTCACCTGGCGCCGAAGGTAGGTGCCGGCGACGGCCGCACCGGTGGCGGCGGAGCCGACCACGAGCCCGGCCCGGGCGGCCTTGCGGCCGGTCCGGTAGTCGCGGATCCGCCAGCCGTGGGCACGGGCGTAGGACCGCAGCTTCGGGTCGGGGTTGATGGCGCAGGGGTCGCCGACGAGGCCGAGCATCGGCAGGTCGTTGGCCGAGTCGCTGTAGGCCGAGCACGCGGCGAGGTCGAGACCCTCGCGCTCGGCCAGCGCCTGCACGGCAACCGCCTTCGCCGGGCCGTGGAGCATGTCGCCGACCAGCTTGCCGGTGTAGACGCCGTCGACGTGCTCGGCCACGGTCCCCAGCGCGCCGGTCAGGCCGAGGCGCCGGGCGATGAGGCTGGCGATCTCGATCGGTGCCGCCGTGACCAGCCAGACCCGCTGGCCCTGGTCGAGGTGCAGCTGGGCGAGGGCGCGGGTGCCCGGCCAGATCCGGTGCGCCATGGCCTCGTCGAAGATCTCCTCGCCGATCTCCTCGAGCTCCTGGACGGTGTGGCCGGCGATGAAGGCGAGCGCGGAGTTGCGCGCCTCGGCCACGTGCTCAGGGTCCTCGACCCCGACGATCCTGAAGTACGCCTGCTTCCACGCGGCGCCGATCAGGTCGCGTGTGGTGAAGAAATCACGCCGGTAGAGGCCGCGGGCGAGGTGGAAGATGCTCGCGCCCTGCATGACGGTGTTGTCGACGTCGAAGAACGCGGCGGCGTGGGGGTCGGCCGGCTGCGCCAGGGCCGTCTCGACCTCCGCTGCGGCGGCGGCCGCCTCGCCGGCGAGCTTGGAGCGCTGCTGGAGGTTGAGGCGGCGAGGCCGGTCGGCCGACGATCCCATGGCCCCACTCTAGGGCTGGCCTGATCCATCCCGGCTGCTGCGCGCCGCGATGCGCGCCCGCTGGCTGCGTCGCCGACGCTCCGCTTGCGCCCAGCATGCGTTCGCGACGGCGCCTTGCCATCGGACGCACCTCACGACGCTCGCGACGCCGGCCTGAATCAGGCCAGCCCTAGGGATTCCGTGTTTCCAGCGGGTTCCCGTCCGGCAACCACGCCGTAGGATCGCCCCCATGCCCGGAACGGACGACGCCGCCGCTCCCGACGTGGCAGCCCTGGTCCACGCGGCGGCGCTCGACCTGCCCGACCGCCTCGCGGTCGTCGAGGCCGGCGGCCGCGGCCTGACCTGGTCGGGGCTGGACGACGAGGTCGATCGGGTCGCGTCGGGGCTCGGCGCTCACGGCGTCCTCGCCGGCCACCGCGTGATGATCGCGATGGGCAACCGGATCGAGTTCGTCACGTCGTACCTCGGCATCCTGCGGGCCCAGGCCGTCGCCGTCCCGGTCAACCCGGGCTCGACGGTGAGCGAGCTGGCCGCGATGCTCGTCGACTCCGGCGCCCGGGCCGCCGTCGTCGACGCCGACACCGTCGATGCGGTCCGCGAGGCCGTCGTCCGCACGGAGGTCGCGGCGGCCGCCCGCGACGAGGGCCGGCCGCTGCCGCGCCTCGTGGTCGTCGGTGCGGCGGCCGGCTCCGCCGAGGTGGCGTACGACGACCTGCGGGCCGCCGACGTCCGGCCGGTGCCGCCGCTGCCGGACCCGGAGAAGCTCGCCGTGCTGCTCTACACGAGTGGCACCTCCGGGCGGCCGCGCGCCGCGATGCTCACCCACCGGGCGCTGCTCGCCAACGTGGAGCAGGTCGCGGCGGTCGACCCGCCGATGATCAGCGCCGACGACGTCGTGCTCGGCGTGCTCCCGCTCTTCCACGTCTACGGCCTCGGCGCCGTGCTCGGCGGCGTCATCCGGCACCGCGCCAAGCTGGTGCTGACCGACCGGTTCGATCCCGAGGGCACCCTCGACCTGATCGAGGACGAGGCGTGCAGCGTCGTGCCCGTGGCGCCGCCGGTCTTCGCGGCCTGGAAGAACGTCGATGCGCTGGCCGAGCGGCTCGGTCCGGTCCGGATGATCCTGTCCGGCTCGGCCCCGCTGTCCGCCGAGACGGTGGAGGAGTTCTCCGCGCTGGCCCGGCTTCCGGTGCACCAGGGCTACGGGCTCACCGAGGCCGCTCCCGTCGTCACCACCACCCTGCTCTCGGACGACGCCAAGCCGGGGTCGGTGGGCGCGGCCCTGACCGGCATCGACCTCCGCCTCGTCGACGACGACGGCCACCCGCTCGAGGGCGCCGAGGCCGACGACGCCGGGGAGGTCCAGATCCGCGGGCGCAACCTGTTCAGCGGCTACTGGCCCGACGGTGCGGACGGCCCCGGCACCGACGGCTGGTGGTCCACCGGCGACGTCGGCTTCCTCGACGGCGACGGCGACCTCTTCCTCGTCGACCGGGTGAAGGAGCTGGTGATCGTCTCCGGCTTCAACGTCTACCCGACCGAGGTCGAGGCCGTGATCGGTGAGGTCGACGGCGTCCGGCAGGTCGCGGTGCTCGGCACGCCCGACGAGCGCACCGGTGAGGCCGTCGTCGCGTACGTCGTCCCGGCGGACGCAGCGGCCGACGCGGACGCGCTCGTGGCGGCCGTCCAAGCGATCGCCGAGGAGCGGCTGGCGCCGTACAAGCGTCCGAGCCGGGTCGAGGTGGTCGAGGCGCTCCCGCGCACCGTCACCGGCAAGGTCCGCAAGGGAATGCTGCGCGGCTATGAGCGCCGCAAGGCGCTGGGAATCCTCGAATGAGCGCGAAGGACGCCCGCGTCACCCTCTACGGCCGGCCCGGCTGCCACCTCTGCGACGACGCGCGCGCCGTCATCGAGGCCGTGTGCGCCGAGCTGGGGGAGAGCTACGTGGAGGTCTCGATCGACGACGACCCCGAGCTCGCCGACCGCTTCGCCCACGAGATCCCGGTGACCTTCGTCGACGGAAGGCAGCACGACTTCTGGCGGGTCAGCCCCGACCGGCTGCGCACCGCCCTGACGGCCACGCGCTGACCCTCCCGGGAGCAGGTGGGCCGGACGACTATCCTCGGCCACCATGCCCAGTCCCGCCGTCGCTCCCCGGTTGCGCAGGGCCGGCGTCGTCGTCGGGATCCTGGTGGCCCTCGCCGTGCTCCTGCTGAGCCACTCGTTCGGTCGCGCCGTCCCCACCAACAACTACCGCCCGCTGATCACGACCGACGCGATCGAGAGCGGCTGCTACCCGCTGCCCGGCAACGCGCAGCTCGACCTGGCCTACCAGGTGCGGTGGGACGGCGACGTGGAGACCGACGACGGCCCGCGCCGCGAGCTGCGGGGGCAGTACGACCTCGTCGGCCGGGACGAGGCGATGGAGCGTCTGGTGGCGTCGTTCGCGGCGGTCGGCTTCACCGAGCTGGAGCGCCGGGACGACGGCGACACGCTGACGGTGGAGCTCGCCGACGCCGCCGACACGATCCGGTTGAGCGCGAGCGACCTGCCGGGCACCGGGCCGGACATGCTCGTCCGGGGCGAGTTCCGGATGGACCTGCCCGTGGTCGCCGCCGCCAGTGACGAGCCCGTCTGCTCCGATCCCAAGTCGACCAAGCGCTGGGGCCAGCGCCGGGTGCCGACGCGATGAGCCGGCTCGACGCGCTCGTCCGCCGCCTGCCGCCGCCTCCGGTCCTGCTCGGCTGGCTGGTCGTCGCGCACGTGGTGATGAAGATCGCCCTGTTCCCGGTGGTGATGTCCGCGCCGCCGCACGGCGACGAGCAGGCCTACCTCAACGGCAGCATGGCGCTGTCCAACGCCATCCGCGACCTGTTCGCGTTCACGAGCCCCGACCGGGCCGAGCTCGACCGCAACGTCGTCGCGTCCGGATGGTTCATGCCGGGCATGTCGATCGTCGTCGCCCCGCTCTACGTGGTGTTCCCCGATGCCGGTCCCGCGCTGGTCCGTGGCTACTGCGGCCTGGTCACCCTCGTGCTCTACATCGCCGTCCTGCGCGCCGTGGTCCGCGTGCTCGGGCACCGGTGGGCCGTGGCCCTGGCCGTGTTCCCCGGGCTGGTCCCGATGTGGGTCTACTTCGGGTACGGCGCGTGGGGCGACCTCAACGCGGGCCTTGTCCTCCTGCTGGTCGTGCTCCGGCTGGTCGAGATGTTCCGCACGCTGCGGCGCGGGGACTCGCCGACGGTCCGCGACGGGCTGGTCCTCGGACTGCTCTCCGTGGTCACGCTCTACCTCCGCTCGAGCACGTCGGTCCTGCTCGCGGGCCTGGGGGTGGTCGCGCTGATCACCGCGGTCGTCCTCCTCCGCGGCGCCGAGCGCTGGCGGGCGGTCGGCTCCGCGGCGGCCGCCGGTGCCGTCTTCCTCGTGCTGCTGGCCCCGTGGTCGGCGTACGCGTCGCAGGTCCTCGACGCCCGCGTGCTCACGACCACCACGGTCGCCACCTCGAAGGCCAACACGTTCGGGGACCGCGACCAGGTCTGCTTCGGACCGTGCGACCCGGACAGCACGCTGTGGTTCCGGCCGCTGCGCTACGCCCGGGACGTCGGCAGGGCGACCGGGACCAGCGAGGTCGAGGTGCTGAAGGAGATGTCGGCGTACGCGCGGCGGGACGTGACCCTCGACGGCTACCTCGGCCAGGTCGCCCACAACCTCGCCGCCTACTCGCTGCAACCGGCCGTCTTCGTCGACCACGTGGTGGACCCGGACGAGCGCGGACCAGCGGCCTCGGTGGCTGCCTGGGCCGTCAAGGTGACGACCTGGCTCGTGTACTTCCCGGCCCTGCTGCTCGTCGTGGCGGCGATGGTGACGCTCGCCCGCCGCAGCCTCGAGGCGCGGCTGGTCGACGTCCTGGTGAAGCTCTGCCTGGGTGCGCTGCTCGTGCAGCCCTTCGTGCACGTGGCCGGCGGTCGCTACTGGACCACGGCGGCGCCCTTCCTGGGGCTGGCCGCGGCCACCTTCGTCATCGAGCGCATAGTCCGTTCCGGCCGCCTCCCGGCGCCGGCGACGGGCGTCGCGTCCGACGCGGACCGCGCCGCGGTGCTGTGGCTCAACCGCATCCAGGTCGTGCTCGCGGCCGGGGTCGCGGTCGTGGCGGTGGTGCTCCTCGCCGCCCTTGTCATCTAGGGTCGGTGGCCATGCACGACCGCGTCGCCTCGAGTGCCCCCCGCCGGGTCGCCTACGTCCTCCCCGTCTACAACGAGGAGGAGAACATCGCGGTCTTCCACGCTGCGCTGGTGGAGGCCACCGACGCCCGTCCTGACCTCGACTTCGAGTTCGTGTACGTCGACGACGGCAGCCGTGATGCGTCGCTGGAGCGTCTCGTGGAGCTGCGCGCGAAGGACTCGCGCGTCACGGTCGTCCAGTTCTCCCGCAACTTCGGCCACCAGCTGGCGGTGACCGCCGGGCTCGACCTCGTCGCCGAGAGCGGCGACGCCGACGCGGTGGTCGTGATGGACACCGACCTGCAGGACCCGCCGCGCGTCAGCCTGGAGATGATCGAGCGCTGGGAGCAGGGCGTCGAGGTCGTCTACGCCCAGCGTCGTACCCGCAAGGACACGCCGTTCAAGCGGGCGACCGCCTGGGGCTTCTACTGGGTGCTCGACCGGCTCGCGTCGATCCAGATCCCGCGCAACGTCGGCGACTTCCGGTTGATGGACGCCCGCGTGGTCACGGAGATCTCCCGGTACCGCGAGCACGACCGGTTCCTGCGCGGCATCGTGGCGCACGTCGGCTTCCGCCAGGAGGCGCTGCTCTTCGACCGCGACGAGCGGTTCGCGGGCGAGACGGGCTACCCGCTCAAGAAGATGCTCAGCTTCGCCGCCAGCGGCATCCTGGGCTTCTCGACGACACCGCTGAAGCTGATCTCCCGGTTCGGGTACGCGATCTCGCTCCTCAGCGTGCTGCTGGCCTGCTACGTGCTCTTCATCCGGGTCTTCAGGCCCGAGGAGTCCGTGCCCGGCTGGGCGTTCCTCGGCGTCGGCATGTTCATGCTCAGCGGCATCCAGCTGGTGATGATGGGCGTGATCGGCAGCTACCTCGGCCGGGTCTACGTCGAGGCGCAGGACCGCCCGCTCTACACGTTGGCGATGGTCGCCCGCGACCGTGGCGCGGACCCCGGCTCCGGAAGCGGCCGGAGCGGCCCGCGGCGGCACCGCGACATGGGCGCGCTCGACCCGGGGGCCGAGTCCTGAGCCCGGAGCCCGGGGTCAGCCACCGCGGTGCGGCGATCCGGTTCGCCGCTGTCGGCGTGTGCAACACCGCGATCGACGCAGTGCTCTTCGTGCTGCTCCACGACCAGCTCGGCATCACGGTGGCGAACTTCGTGTCCAGCAGCGCGGGCATGGTGTTCAGCTTCGTCGTGAACGGCCTGTTCACGTTCCGGGCGGAGCGGCTCACGCTGCGACACGCGGCCCTGTTCGTCGCCTCCACGGGCCTGGTCATGTGGGTGGCGCAGCCGCTCCTCATCCACGGCTGGCTGTGGCTGCTGGAGCAGGGACCGGACGTCGCCCTGGGCGGGATGCCCGCCGGCGACGTACGGATCTGGGCGGCGAAGCTCGCCTCGATCGCGTGCAGCCTCGTGCTCAACTTCCTGGCCTACCGCTACGTCGTGTGGCCGGTGGAGCACCGCGGCGAGGAGCCCGCGCAGCACCGGCCGGTGTGACGCATCTCCAGCCGCCCGGAATTGCACTCCCGCCGGTTTTGTTCTCACGTTCACAAACTCCTACAGTGATCGAGTCGCGCCCCTCCGGACTGCTGGGCGTGGCTGGAAAGTGGAGCTGTGAGCGCACGGAGTTCGACGGATGCCAACCGGGTCATCCCGGAGGCCACGGTCGCCCGCCTGCCGGTCTACCTGCGGGCGCTGACGGCCCTGGCCGACCAGGGCATCCGCACCTGCTCGAGCGAGGACCTCGCTGCCGCCGCCGGCGTCAACAGCGCCAAGCTCCGCAAGGACCTGTCCTACCTCGGCAGCTACGGCACCCGTGGCGTCGGGTACGACGTCGACTACCTCCGCTACCAGATCGCCCGTGAGATCGGGGTGACCCAGGACTGGCCGGTCGTCATCGTCGGCATCGGCAACCTGGGCCACGCGCTCGCCAACTTCTCCGGCTTCCGCAGCCGCGGCTTCCGGGTCGTCGCCCTGCTCGACGCCGACCCGGCGCTGGTCGGCCAGACCGTCGCCGGCGTGCAGGTGCGACCCTTCGACGAGCTCGAGGAGACCGTCCGCACCCACAGTGTCGCGATCGGCGTCATCGCCACCCCGGCCGTCGCCGCGCAGGACGTGGCGGACCGGATGGTCGCGACCGGCATCACGAGCATCCTGAACTTCGCACCGGCCGTGCTGGCCGTGCCGGAGGGCGTGGACGTGCGCAAGGTCGACCTGTCGATCGAGCTGCAGATCCTCGCCTACCACGAACAGCGCAAGGCGGGCGGCGCCGATCCGGCGACCGTCGTCGGCGCGGACGGAGGTGCCGCATGAGCGTGCTTGTCGTCGGGATCTCCCACAACTCCGCACCGATGGCCCTGCTCGAGCGGGTCGCCCTCGACGAGGACGGCGTGCAGAAGCTCGTCGCCGACGCCGCCTCCTGCGAGCACGTCACCGAGGCGACCGTGATCGCGACCTGCAACCGGCTCGAGATCTACACCGAGGTCGAGCGCTTCCACGGGAGCATCGAGCAGATCTCCAAGCTGCTCGTCGACCGTGCGGGCGAGGGCGTCGAGGCGATGCTGCCCCACCTCTACGTCCACTACGACGACGGCGCGATCTCGCACCTCTTTCAGGTCGCCGCCGGCCTCGACTCGATGGCCGTCGGTGAGGGCCAGATCCTCGGCCAGACGCGGGAGGCCCTGCGCCGCGGCCAGGAGCTCGGGACCGTCGGTCCCGCGCTCAACCTGCTCTTCCAGCAGGCCCTGCGGGTCGGCAAGCGCACCCGGGCCGAGACGGAGATCGACCAGGTCGCACCGACGCTGGTCAGCGCCGCGCTCGACGAGACCACCCGCGCGGTCGGCGACGTCGCCGGCAAGCACGTCGTCGTCGTCGGTGCCGGCGCGATGGCCGGCCTCGCCACCGCGACCGTCAGCCGGCTCGGTGCCGGTCGCCTCTCCGTCGTCAACCGGTCCGCCGACCGGGGCGAGCGCCTTGCCGCGCAGTACGACGCCCACGCCGTCCCGCTCGAGCAGCTGGCCGTCGAGCTCGGTCGTGCCGACATCGTCATCTCCTGCACCGGATCGGCCGGCGCGATCATCGACGCCCCCGGTCTCGCGGCCGCGCGGGCCGGCGCCGACCGCCCGATCGGGCTGATCGACCTGGCCCTGCCGCACGACGTCGACCGCGGCGTGCGCGACCTCCCCGGTGTCTCCCTCGTCGGCCTCGCCGACCTCGCGGAGGTTCTCCAGGGCGGCGACGTCGGCCAGGAGGTGCTCGAGGTCCGGCGGATCCTCGGCGAGGAGGTCACCGCCTTCCTCGCCGCGCGTCGCCAGGCCAGCGTCACGCCCACCGTGGTCGCGCTCCGCTCGATGGCGACCAACGTCGTCGACGCCGAGATGAGCCGGCTGGAGAGCCGCCTGCCCGGCCTCGACGAGGTCACCCGCCGCGAGATCCGGCACGCGGTCCGCCGGGTCGCCGACAAGCTGCTCCACGAGCCGACGGTGCGCGTGAAGGAGCTCGCGAACGAGCAGGGCGCCGTCTCGTACGCCGCCGCCCTCGCCGAGCTGTTCGCGCTCGACCCCGAGGCCGTCGACGCGGTGACCCGTCCGATCGGCGTCGAGGAGGCGGGATCGTGACCGCGCCCGAGAAGCTCCGGATCGGCACCCGCCGCAGCGCCCTCGCCACCACCCAGTCCGGCCACGTCGCCGACGCGATCACCGCGCTGACCGGCGTCGAGACCGTGCTGGTCGAGATCACGACCGACGGCGACCGCAGCCAGGCCGCCGGCACCCCGCTCACCGGGGCGCCGTCGACCGGTGTCTTCGTGAGCGCGCTCCGCGACGCGCTGCTGTCCGGCGAGGTCGACGTCGCCGTCCACTCGCTCAAGGACCTGCCCACCTACGCCGCCGACGGGATCACCCTGGCCGCCGTACCTCCTCGCGAGGACCCGCGCGACGTGATCGTCGCGCGCGACGGACTGACGCTCGGCGAGCTGCCCGTCGGCAGCCGGCTCGGCACCGGCTCGCCGCGCCGGGTCGCGCAGCTCGAGGCGCTCGGGCTCGGCCTCGCGATCAGCGGCGTGCGCGGCAACGTCGACACCCGCATCGGGAAGGTCCGCTCCGGTGAGTACGACGCCGTCGTGCTCGCCCGCGCCGGCCTCGCCCGTCTCGGTCGGCTCGACGAGGCGACCGAGGTGCTCGACCCGCTCCAGGTGCTGCCGGCTCCCGGGCAGGGTGCCCTGGCGGTGGAGTGCCGCAGCGACGCCGCCGCCACGCTCGCCGTGCTCGCGCAGCTCGACGATCCCGGCACGCACGCCGCCGTCCGGGCCGAACGGGTCGTCATGGCCCGCCTCGAGGGCGGCTGCGCCGCTCCGATCGGCGCGCTCGCCGAGCTCGCCGAGGGCGAGGACGGCCCCGAGATCTGGCTGCGCGCGGTGGTGCTGTCCGCCGACGGTGCCCTGTCCGTGCGCCGCTCCGCCTCCGCCGAGCTCGGCGCCGATCCAGCCGGCTGGCCGGTCGCGGCGGAGGCGCTGGGCGAGGCCCTCGCCACCGAGATGCTCGAGGACGGCGCCGGAGACCTCGTCGGGCCACCCGCTCCCGGCGATCCCGCCACTGAGACCACAGTCCACCCATCCGCACGATCTGCAGAGGTGCACAACGCATGACGCGAGCCACGACAGCCAAGTCGGCTGCCCCGACTCCCGCCCCCCAGGCCAAGCCCGGCGGCGTCGCCTTCGTCGGCACCGGCCCCGGTGACCCCGACCTGCTGACAGTGCGCGCCGTGAGGCTCATCGAGGACGCCGACGTCGTCATCACCGAGGACCCCGGCCACGCCGACCTGGTCCGCGTGGTGCGCGCCCGTGCCGCGGTCGTCGGTGACCAGACCACCGCCGAGGTCGAGTACGTCGACGGCGGCTTCGGCGAGGACGGCCAGCCGCTGACCCACGCTGCCCGCGCGAAGGTCGTCGTCAAGCAGGCCAAGCGCGGCCTGCGCGTCGTCCGCCTGCTCGGTGGGGACCCGTTCCTCTACGCCTCGGGCCCGGAGGAGGCGCAGGCCGTCGCCAAGGCCGGCATCGGCTTCGAGGTCGTCCCCGGCGTCTCGTCCGTCGGCGCGGTCCCCGCCTACGCCGGCATCCCGCTCACCACCAAGGACCACCGCGAGGTGGCCGTGGTCACGTGCGGCGACAAGGTCGACTGGACCCGCTACGCCGACACCCCGACCCTCGTCCTGCTCTCGGCCGTCGGCCAGATCGGTGACATCGCCAAGCAGCTGATCGCGATCGGCCGCTCGCCGCAGACCCCGGTCGCGATGACCCGCGTCGGCACCACCACCGAGCAGCAGACGGTCACCTCGACCCTCGAGCGGATCGCCGCCGACGCCCGCGCCGCGCGGATCGCCCCGCCGGCGATCACCGTCATCGGTTCGGTCGTCGACCTGCGCGAGAAGCTCTCGTGGTTCGAGACCAAGCCGCTGTTCGGCTGGCGGGTGCTGGTGCCGCGCACCAAGGAGCAGTCCGCCTCGCTGTCGAACCGACTGCGCGAGTTCGGCGGCGTGCCGGAGGAGGTCCCGACGATCTCGGTCGAGCCGCCGCGCAACCCGCAGCAGATGGACAAGGCCGTCCGCGGCCTCGTCGAGGGCCGCTACGAGTGGATCGCCTTCACCTCGGTCAACGCGGTCAAGGCCGTTCGCGAGAAGTTCGAGGAGTACGGCCTCGACGCCCGCGCCTTCTCGGGCCTCAAGATCGCCGCGGTCGGCGACAAGACCGCCCAGGCCATCGCCGCCTGGGGCCTGCGCGCCGACCTGGTGCCTTCCGGTGAGCAGTCCGCGGCCGGCCTGCTCGAGGACTGGCCCGAGTACGACGAGCAGCTCGACCCGATCAACCGGGTCTTCCTGCCGCGTGCCGACATCGCGACCGAGAACCTCGTCGCCGGCCTGATCGACCTCGGCTGGGAGTGCGACGACGTCACCGCCTACCGCACCGTCCGGGCCGCTCCGCCGCCGGCGCCGACCCGCGACGCGATCAAGACGGGCAAGTTCGACGCGGTCGTCTTCACCTCGTCCTCGACCGTGCGCAACCTGGTCGGCATCGCCGGCAAGCCGCACCCGTCGACGGTGATCGCGGTGATCGGCCCGGCCACGGCCAAGACCGCCGAGGAGCACGGCCTGCGCGTCGACGTGATGGCGCCGCAGCCCGACGTCGACCTGCTGGTCGAGGCGCTCGCCGGCTTCGGAGCCGACCGTCGCGCCGCGATGCTGGAGGCCGGCGACCCGGTCACCAAGCCGAGCGACCGCAAGCCTTCTGCTCGGCGCCGGAAGGCCTGAGACACCATGTCCGGCCCGGCACGCACTGCGTGCCGGGCCGGTCTGTCTTTTCGCCGCGCCGTGCAACCCGCGCGTCGACTCACTGCGTTTCACCCGGCATGGAGCGAGTGACCGATGCGTGAGCGGGACGAGGCCGAGTTCGTCGCCTTCGCGCAGGGAGCCCGGGAGCGCCTGCGGCGTACCGCCTTCCTGCTGTGCGGCGACTGGGACCGGGCCTCCGACCACGTCCAGGAGGGGCTGATCCGGGTCTACGTCGCCTGGCCGCGCCTCGAGCGGGCCGGGCGGGAGTACGCCTACGCCCGCAAGGCCGTGGTCAGCGCCGTGCTCGACCACGCCCGGCGGCGGTCCAGCACCGAGCTGGTCGTCGAGCCGGACCCCGAGCGTCCCGCGGACGGCGACTTCGTCGACACGCTGACGGCCCGGGCCGCGCTGCTGGACGCGCTCGCCGGGCTGCCGCCGCGGCAGCGGGCATGCGTGGTGCTGCGCTACTTCGAGGACCTCAGCGTGGCCGACACGGCGGCGGCCCTCGGCTGCAGCCAGGGCACCGTCAAGAGCCAGACGGCTCGCGCGCTCGATCGCCTCCGCTCCGTGTTCGAGGACTCGCCGCTGGGCGAGCTGACCCTGGGAGCGACGTCATGGTGAACGAACTGCGGGACCTCATGCAGCAGCTGGTCGCGACGCCGCCCGAGGCGGACGGCGACCTCGGTGCGGTGCTCACCGCCGGCCGGAGCCGGGTACGCCGCCGGCGTCGTGGCCTGGCCGCGGTGGCCGCGGCCGCCGCCACGGTGGCGGCGCTCGCGGGCGCCGGGATCCTGGCCGGCGACGACAGCGGCGACGACCGGGTCGCCAACCAGACGGTGCCCCGCCCGGAGGGCCCGGTGCTGCGGGTCGGCGATGCCACCGCGGCGGTGGAGGGCACGGACTACGACGTGCTGGCGTCGTACACGAACAAGGACCTGGACGCCGCCAACGGGCAGTACTACGACGGCATCACCGACGACGGGCTCATCCTGTTCCGCGACGGCCCCCACGGGCCGGAGAACCGCACCCGCTACGCCCTGCTCGACCCGGCGACGGGGGAGAAGGACTGGCTGCCGGCGTTCGACGGGCAGGGCCAGGTCTTCCCGGTGGCGCTCGGCGTCGAGCGGCTGGTGCTCGTCGCGCTGCAGGGGATGGAGGAGGCCGGGCGCCTGACGGCGAACGTCTACGACCGGCTCGCCGGCCGGTGGTCGACGATGACCTGGGCCGGTCTCCCCGAGCTGACCATGTCACGGCTGCCGAAGCTGGGCGCCGACGGCCGGCTCTACGTGGGCGTCCCCGCCACCGAGGGCAGCCCGCCGCCGGGCGGCTGGCCCACGGGCAGTGACGGCGAGGCCGACGACTCCGGCGCGGAGGGCGACACCTACGACCTGTGGTCGGTGTCGCTCGACGATCCGCAGGACGTCCGCGACGAGCGGCTGCGGGTGGGGAGCTTCGCCTTCTCCGACGACGCACTGGTCTGGACCGACCGGACCAACGGCACGAACGACCGGATCCACGTGCGCGACCTCGTCACGGGGGAGGAGTCCGGCTTCAACCCCCGCTCGGGCGAGCGGTGCAACGTGCTGTCCTTCGGCGTGGCCGGCGACAAGATCGTGGTGAGCCAGTACTGCGGCGACTACGACGACGGCCGCGACGACCGGGTCCAGGTGCTCACGATGGAGGGCGAGCCGGTCACCACGGTCCAGGGCGACGGCCTCGGCGGTTCGGTGTCCGGCGACCTGGTCCAGGTGACGTCGTACGCCGGCCGGTCGGCCGGGACCTACGTGTACGAGCCCGACAGCGGCCGGTTCCTCCGGGTCAGCGACGGCGTCTCGTCGTACGCCCTCGGCGGGCTGGTGCCCGACGGCTACCTGATGTGGGACACGCCCGTCGGCGAGGCGACCGACCCGCAGGAGCCGATCCCGGGTGCCACCCAGTGGCTGGTCCGCTGGCGCAGCTGACGGGTGGGCGAAAACTAGGATGGGGCCATGAGCGACATCCAGCGTCCCGTGATCCGCCCCCGCCGCCTGCGCACCACGGCGGCGATGCGGGACCTGGTCGCCCGGACCACGCTGCGGCCCGAGCAGCTCATCCTGCCGGTGTTCGTCCGCGAGGGCGCGAGCGGGCCGACCCCGATCAGCTCGATGCCGGGCGTCGTCCAGCACAGCCGTGACACCCTCCGCAAGGCCGCCGTCGAGGCGGCCGAGGTGGGGCTGAAGGGAATCATGCTGTTCGGGATCCCGGAGACGAAGGACGCCGACGGCTCCGGCGCCACGGACCCCGACGGCATCCTCAACGTCGCCCTCGCCGACGTCGCCGCGGAGGTGGGCGACGCGCTCGTGGTGATGGGCGACCTGTGCCTCGACGAGTTCACCGACCACGGCCACTGCGGCATGCTGACGCCCGACGGCCGTGTCGACAACGACGCCACGCTGGCCCGGTACGCCGACATGGCCGTCGTGCAGGCCGAGGCCGGCGCCCACCTGGTCGGCCCCAGCGGCATGATGGACGGGCAGGTGCGGGTCATCAGGCAGGCGCTGGACGCCGCCGGCCACACCGACACCGGGATCCTCGCCTACTCCGCGAAGTACGCCTCCGCCTTCTTCGGCCCCTTCCGCGAGGCCGTCGACAGCTCGCTGGAGGGCGACCGGCGCACCTACCAGCAGGACGGGCGCCGCGACGGTCGCGAGGGCGTCCACGAGGCCCTCCTCGACATCGAGGAGGGGGCCGACATCGTCATGGTGAAGCCGGCCCTGGCCTATCTCGACGTGCTGCGCCAGGTGGCCGACGCCGCGGGGGAGCTCGGCGTGCCGGTGGCGGCGTACAACATCTCGGGGGAGTACGCCATGGTCGAGGCCGCCGCCGCGAACGGCTGGATCGACCGCGAGCCGGCCATCCTCGAGACCCTCACCTCGATCCGCCGCGCCGGGGCGGACATGATCCTCACCTACTGGGCGACCGAGGCCGCCCGCCTGCTGCGCTAGCGGCAGGTCGCCTCCGGGCATGACAAGAGCCCCGGCCTGGGGGGGTGTGGCCGGGGCTCCTGCGGGTCGTGCGTGGGTGCTACTTGCCGAGGCCGTAGCTCAGCAGGCAGTTGAGCAGCTGGACCGTCTGCGTCAGCTTCGGGTACGTGCTCTGGCAGGCGGACTGCGCCTCGGCCTTGGTCAGCGGGCCGAGCAGGCCGCTGATCAGGTTGGAGGTCACCGTGCCGACGCCCTCGTCGACGGTCTCGACCGTCTCCTTGATCGCGTCCGTGCCGCCCTTGATCGGGTCGGAGCCACCGCCACCGTCGGTGCCGCCGCCACCGTCGGTGCCACCGCCACCGTCGGTGCCGCCACCGCCGTCGGTGCCACCGCCACCGTCGGTGCCGCCACCGCCGGTCGAGCCGCCGCTGCTGCCGCCGGTCGAGCCGCCCGAGGTGCCGCCGTTGTTGCGGCCCTTCGTGCCCTTCGGGCCGCCGACGTTGAAGCTCGGCGGCTCGGGGACGACGTAGCCCGCGGCGGTCGAGTTGTTCGGCACCGAGGTGAAGTCGCCCTCGAGGTAGGCGTTCATGATCTTGAGGACCAGGTCGACGTAGGCGTCGCTGTGGTTGTAGCGGTAGACCGCTGCGCGCTGGCCCTCGACCGTGGAGAGGTCGCCGTCGCCGGAGCAGAGGTAGACCGCCGCGGCGAGCGCAGCGTCGTCGATGTCCTGCGGGTTGCGGGAGGCGTCGTCGTCAGCGTCCACGCCCACGACCTGCCAGGTCGACGGGATGAACTGCATCGGGCCGACCGCGCGGTCCCACTGCGTGTCGTTGTCGTAGACACCGGCGTCGGTGTCCGAGATCGCCTTGGTGTTGTTCTTGCCGTTGAGCGGGATGCCGTAGATACCCGGGGTCGCCACACCGTCGTCGTTGAGGACGTTGCCGCCGAAGCGGCCGTGGTCGGACTCCACGCGGCCGATCGCGGCGATCAGCTGCCAGGTGATCTTGCAGCTCTTGTCGGCGGAGTTGATGACCGTCTCCGCACGCTGGTACGCCGCCAGCGCGGCAGCGGGGATCGCGTTGGTCGACGCCGCGTTGACGATGCCCGCGTCGTTGCCGCCGTTGAGGCCCTCCACCTCGGCGGGGTCGGACAGGCTCGCCGGGGCGTCGATCGACTCCTCGGGAACGCTCGTGCCGTCAGTGACCTGACCCGGGTTCTCCGCTGCGACGACCGGAGCCGCCACGCCGCCGATGCCGGCGACGGACGCAGTCCAGGCCGCGGACAGCAGTGCGAGCGGAATGATGGTGGCGACGCGCTGCAGCCGCCCCAGACGCTTCCTCGACATGTCCCGTCTCTCTCCCCTGGCCATCACTGGCCGTCTCGCGTGGGCCGCTCCCTCTAAGCCCCCACCTGTGTGCCGGCCGCGTGCGTCCGGTCCACGAGGCGTGGACCGGCGGACGGCGCGACTCCTGGTGAACGAATCGTGACACACCGAAGTTATGGGTGTCACATGATCCGGCCCACAATGCGGTCGCCGTGATATGTGCACGCGGCACGAAGACGCCGGATGTGACACCACCGCTCTCCCGGAGCCGGTTGTTCAGGTGGCTCTCAGGAAGGGACCGCGATGACGGACGGCGTGGGCCGATCGGTGACAATGCTTCGGTGCCCGACCTCGTGACCACCGGCCCGACCACCGGCTCCGACGACCTGTTCGCCCGGGCCCGTGCCGTGACCCCCGGCGGGGTGAACTCCCCGGTCCGGGCGTTCAACGCGGTCGGCGGCACGCCGCGGTTCATCCGCTCCGCCTCCGGCCCGTGGCTCACCGACGTCGACGGCAACACCTACGTCGACCTGGTCTGCTCGTGGGGACCGATGCTCCTGGGCCACGGCCACCCCGCCGTGGTCGAGGCGGTCCAGGCGGCGCTGGCCCGCGGTACGTCGTACGGCACGCCCACGGAGGGGGAGGTGGCCCTCGTCGAGGCGATCGTCGCCCGCACCCCCGTCGAGCGGCTGCGCCTGGTGTCGTCCGGCACCGAGGCGACCATGTCGGCGATCCGGCTGGCCCGCGGCTTCACCGGGCGCGATGTCATCGTCAAGTTCGCCGGCTGCTACCACGGCCACGTCGACTCGCTGCTCGCCGCGGCCGGCTCCGGGCTGACCACCTTCTCCATCCCCGGGACACCCGGGGTGCCGGCCAGCTCGACCGAGCTGACCCTGGTGCTGCCGTACAACGACCGCGAGGCCGTCGCCGCGGCCTTCGCCGAGCACGGCGACCGGATCGCGTGCCTGATCACCGAGGCCGCGCCCGGCAACATGGGCGTCGTCCCGCCGGCCCCCGGCTTCAACCAGTTCCTCGCCGAGACCTGCCGGGCGCACGGCGCCCTGTTCATCAGCGACGAGGTGATGACCGGCTTCCGCGTCTCGAAGGCGGGCCAGTGGGGCACCGACGGCGCGGTCGAGGGCTGGGTGCCCGACCTGATGACCTTCGGCAAGGTGATGGGCGGCGGCCTGCCCGCCGCCGCGTTCGGCGGCCGCGCGGACGTGATGGGCCACCTGGCCCCGGAGGGGCCGGTCTACCAGGCCGGCACCCTGTCGGGGAACCCGGTCGCGACCGCCGCAGGCCTCGCCACGCTGACGGCAGCGACCGACGAGGTCTACGCCCGCCTCGACGTGGTCGCCGACGCCCTGCGGGCCGGCGCCGCCGAGGCGTTCACCGCCGCGGGCGTCCCGCACGTCATCCAGTCGACCGGCTCCATGTTCTCCGTCTTCCTCGCCGAGGACCCGGTCACCAACTACGCCGAGGCGCAGCGCACCCACGTGCCGGCGTACGCCGCCTTCTTCCACGCGATGCTCGACCACGGCGTGCACCTGCCGCCGTCGGCCTACGAGGCGTGGTTCGTGTCGTCGTCGCACGACGACCGTGCCGTCCAGCAGGTCCTGGACGCCCTTCCCGTGGCGGCCCGCGCCGCGGCCGAGACGATCGGAGCGAGCAAGTGAGCGGAATCCCCGACACGATCGTCCACCTCGTCCGCCACGGCGAGGTCCACAACCCCGGGGGCATCCTCTACGGCCGCCGCGACGGCTTCCACCTCTCCGTGCGCGGCCGGGCGATGGCCGACCGGGTCGCCGAGGCGCTCAAGGGCAACGACATCACCCTGATCCGCTCCTCGCCGCTCGAGCGCGCCCGGGAGACCGCCGCCCCGCTCGCGTCGGCGCTCGGCCTGGAGGTCGGCGCGGAGCCGCGGGTCATCGAGTCGCTGAACCGGTTCGAGGGACTCACCTTCGGCAAGGGCAACAACGCACTGCGCAACCCGCTGCTGTGGCGCCACCTCTACAACCCGTTCAAGCCGTCGTGGGGCGAGCCCTACAGGGTGATCGTCGAGCGGATGATGGCGGCGGTCCACGACGCCCGCCGCGACGCGGCCGGCCACGAGGCGGTGCTGGTCTCCCACCAGCTGCCGATCTGGACCACCCGCCTCGCCGCGGAGAAGCGGTCCTTCCTGCACGACCCCCGCAAGCGGCAGTGCACGCTCTGCTCGATCACGTCCTTCGGCTTCGCCGGCGACGACCTCGTCGAGATCTCGTACGCCGAGCCCGCCATCGACCTGATCCCGACGGGCGACATCGCCGCGCCGTTCTCGGCCGGCGACGCCCCCGAGGAGAACAAGCCGGAGGGGACACCGCCCGCATGATCCGCCGCGCCACCCGTGTGCTCGCCGGCCTGGCCGGCGTCCTGGTCCTGACGACCGCTTGCTCGGACGTCGGCGGCACGGACGACCTCGAGTACGTCGGCGGCAACGGCAAGGTCGTCGAGGTCGGGATCGACGACCGGCAGGACCCCGTCGAGATCAGCGGCACGACGGTCCAGGGCGAGCCGCTCGACATCGCCGACCTGCGCGGCAAGGCGGTCGTGCTCAACGTCTGGTGGTCCGGCTGCGGCCCGTGCCGCTCCGAGATGCCGATGCTGGTCGAGGCGGAGAAGGAGCTCGGCAAGGACCAGGTCGCCTTCGTCGGGATCAACATCCGCGACCTGGCCCCCGAGAACGCGGAGGCCTTCGAGCGGGACCGCGGCGTCGACTACCCGTCGCTCTACGACCCCGGCAGCGAGACCCTGGGCGCGCTCGGCAGCTTCGAGACGGTGGCCGTGCCGGCGACGTACGTGCTCGACCGCGAGGGACGGGTCGCCGCGCTGATGAACGGTCCCGTGCCCTCGAAGAGCACGCTGGTCACCCTCGTCGAGGACGTCCTGGCGGAGCCCCGATGATCCGGCTGATGGTGGGCAGGCCATGACTCCCGTTGCACGGCGGCGCCCAGGCCGCCCGACACGCACGCTGGCGGCGTTGCCGATGCTCGAAAGGCGTCCGGCCTGCCCACGCACCGGCGCCTTGCCATCGCACGCGCCGAACGACCTGGACATCCACCCCGCAACGGGAGGCATGGCCTGATGGGCGAGTGGTTCCAGGAGCAGGCCGCCGCCGGCTCGCTCGGCCTGGCCGTGCCGGTCGCCGCGATCGCCGGGCTGGTCTCCTTCTTCTCCCCGTGCGTCCTGCCGCTGCTGCCGGGCTACCTCTCCTATGCGACCGGCCTGTCGGGCGCCGACCTCGCCGCGGGCGAGGCGGGCAACCGCCGCGGCCGGATGTTGCTCGGGTCGATCCTCTTCGTGCTCGGCTTCGCCGTCGTCTTCGTCTTCTACGGCACCGCCTTCGGGTCCGTCGGCCAGTCGCTGCGGCGCTGGCAGGACGAGCTGCAGCTCGGCCTCGGGATCGTCCTGATCGTGCTCGGCCTGGTCTTCGCCGGTGTGCTCTCGCTGTTCCAGCGCGACCTGCGCATCCACAAGGTCCCCGCCGTCGGACTCGGTGCGGCCCCCCTCATCGGCGCGCTCTTCGCCATCGGCTGGACCCCCTGTGTCGGGCCGACCTTCGGCGTGATCCTCAACCTGACCTTCGCCGACGGCGCGACCGCTGCTCGCGGGGGGCTGCTCGCGCTCTGCTACGCGCTGGGCCTCGGACTGCCCTTCATCATCGTCGCCGTCGCCTACAACCGGCTGTCCCGCGCGCTCGGATGGGTACGCCGCCACCAGGCCGCGTTCATGCGGGTCGGCGGCGCCTTCCTCGTCCTCATCGGCATCCTGATGGTCACCGGCTGGTGGGACCACGTCGTGCAGTGGGCCCAGCTGCAGACCGTGGACTTCGGGGAGACGATCCTGTGACCACCGAACCTGCGGGCGCCGGGCGCAGGGCCGGCGAGCTCAACGCGCGCGAGCTGCTGCGCTGGGTGTGGCGCCAGGTCACGTCCATGCGCACGGCGCTGGTCCTCCTGCTGCTGCTCGCGCTCGCCGCGATCCCGGGCTCGGTGATCCCCCAGGCGGACGTCGACTCGCTCGCCGTCACCCGGTGGAAGTCCGAGCACCCGAAGCTGACGCCGCTCTACGAGCGCCTCGACCTCTTCTCGGTCTACTCCTCGCCGTGGTTCTCCGCGATCTACCTGCTGCTCGTCATCTCGCTCGTGGGCTGCATCGTGCCCCGGCTGTTCGTCTACTACCGCGCGCTGCGCGCCCAGCCCCCGGCGGCGCCGCGCCACCTGGGCCGGTTGCCCGTGCAGGCGGCGTACACGACCGAGCGCAGCGCCGAAGACGTCCTCGCGCAGGCGCGCGCCGTGCTCGGCCGTCGGCACCGCCTGCGGGCCGTTGCCGACGGAGACGACTTCGTCGCTGCCGAGCGGGGCTACGTCCGCGAGGCCGGCAACCTGCTCTTCCACCTGTCCGTGCTCGTGGTGCTGGCCGGCTTCGCGGTCGGCGGGCTGTGGGGCTACCAGGGTGGCGTGATCCTCGTCGAGGGCAGCACGTTCAGCAACAACCTCACGCAGTACGACGACTTCAAGCCCGGCGGCCTGTTCCGCCAGCAGCAGATGCAGGACTTCCGCTTCACGGTCGAGAAGTTCGACGTCGAGTGGCTGACCGAGGGCCCGCGGGCGGGCCAGGCGCGCAAGTTCGAGGCGCACCTCAGCTACCGCACCACGCAGGACGGGCCGGAGAAGGAGTACGACCTGCGGGTCAACCACCCGCTGGAGATGGACGGCACCGACGTCTTCCTGATCGGGCACGGCTACGCCCCCGTGATCACCGTGCGCAACGGCGACGGCGAGATCACCTACACCGGCCCGACGCCGTTCCTCCCGCAGGACGCCAGCTTCCTGTCCTTCGGAGTGATCAAGCCGCCCGTCGTCGACCCGCAGATCGGGCTGGAGGGCCTGCTCTACCCGACCTTCGACATGCGCGACGGCAACCCGGTCACGGTCTTCGGCGACGACCTCAACCCGACCCTGTCGATGCTCGCCTACACCGGCGACCTGGGCTACGACTCGGGCCGCTCGCAGTCGGTCTACGTCCTCGACAAGACCAACGCGGAGCTGATCGAGAAGGACGGCAAGCCGGTCCGCGTCGACCTGCAGGTCGGCGACACCTTCGAGCTCCCCGACAACCTCGGCTCGGTCACCTTCGACCGCGTCGACCCGTGGATCCGCGTGCAGATCAGCCAGACGCCCGGCAAGGGCGTGGCGCTGATCGGCATGATCATGGCCCTGATCGGCCTCTGCGCCTCGCTCTTCATCCGCCCCCGCCGGGTGTGGGTGCGGGCGGTGCCCGGCACAATGACAGACGACGGCGCGACCCGGGTCGAGGTCGCCGTACTCGACAGGTCCGGCAACGGTGAGATGGACGAGGTCCTCGCCAGCCTGCTGGACCAGCTCAAGGAGAAGCAATGACCAACGCCGACTGGGAGACCCTCAGCAACCAGGCCGTCGCGGTGGCGGGGGTGTTCTACTTCCTCGCGCTCCTGGTGCACCTCGCCGAGTGGGCGTCGCTACGCCAGCCGGCCGCCGCGCGCGAGCTGGTCGCATCGGGCGGCGTCGACCTGGCCAAGGCACCCGCCGATACCCCGGCGGAGCCGGAGCGGACCGCCTTCCTCGGCCGGCTCGGCCTGCTGCTGACCGGCTTCGCGGCCGTGGCGCACCTCGTCTCGCTCGTGGGCCGGGGCATGGCTGCGGACCCGAACCGCGTGCCCTGGGGCAACATGTACGAGTTCACGCTGACCGGCACGTTCGTCGTGACCCTGCTGTACCTCGTCCTGTACCGCCGCTTCGGCCTCGGCTGGATGGGTCCGCTCGTCGTCGGCTTCGTGGTCACGACGCTGATGGTCGCGGTGATCTGGCTGCACGACGAGGTCGCGCCGCTGACCGAGGCGCTCAACTCGCCGTGGCTGGTCATCCACGTGATCTCCGCGGTGATCGCCACCGGTGCGTTCACGCTCGGCGGCATCGCCTCGGTCATGTACCTCGTCCGGATGCGTGCCGAGCGCCGGGCGGAGGCCTCCGGCCGGGTGCTGCGGGGGTGGATCGCCCGGGTGCCACGGCTCGACGCGCTCGACCGGCTCGCCTACCGCGTGCACGCCTTCGCGTTCCCGGTGTGGACCTTCGCCGTCCTGATCACCGGACCGATCTGGGCCCACGAGGCCTGGTCGCGCTACTGGAACTGGGACCCCAAGGAGGTCTGGGCGTTCATCACGTGGGTCGTCTACGCCGGCTACCTGCACGCCCGGGCGACCGCCGGCTGGAAGGGCCGCCGCGCCGCGATGCTCGCGCTGGTCGGTCTCGCCACGCTGTGGTTCAACTTCATCGGGATCAACTACTTCTCGACGTCGAGCCAGCACTCGTACGCCAGCCTCGAGCGGCCGGCGTTCATCGACCAGCGCTGACGCGGCCGCTCCCGGCACAGGGTTCAGCCGTCGGGCTGGTCCGGTGGGCTCAGCCGTCGGGCTGGTCCGGCGGGTTCTTGGGCTGCCGGCGCTCCTGCTGGCGCCGCTTCCACTCGAGGTCGCGCAGGAAGGACTCGTCGTCGTCGGGTGCGACCGGCCGGGTCGGCGGCTTCGGGCGGGACGGGCGCCGCGGTGCCTGCTCGCCCCCGAACCCCCGGTCCTGCATCCAGCGGACCGCGAGGTAGGTGACCGCCGCGAAGATCACGACGACGAGCAAGAGCTTCACCCCACCAGAGTAGAGCCGGGCTGGTGATCCCGCGCACGCTCCCCGGATCTCGGTCCGGCAACGCTGCGACCTGGCGGAACCTCTACCCTTGTCGGGTGAAGGAGTTCTGGATCTACACCGCCCTGCGCGTCGGCCTGTTCATCGGCGCCTTCTGCATCGTTTTCGGGGTGTGGTTCCTCGTCGCCGACAGCGTCAGTGTGCTCTGGGTCGTGGTCATCGCGTTCTTCGTGAGCGGCGCGGCGTCGTACGTCGTCCTCGAGCGCCAGCGCACCGCGTTCGCGGAGAAGGTCGAGCGGCGAGCCGGCCGGATCAGCGAGAAGTACGAGGAGATGCGCGCGAAGGAAGACGACGACTGATCCTCCCCAGCCCTCGCGGCGAGTTGGGCGTTCCGCGTGGCGAGTTGGGCGTTCCGCGCAGCGAGTTGGGCGTTGATGCAGTCGGTCGCGATGGAATCCCCAACTCGGCGGATGGAATCCCCAACTCGGCGGACGGAACCCCCAAGTCGGCGGGTCAGGCTCCGGCGAGTACCAGGCCGAGTCCGGCCAGGACCGCCCAGCCCAGCTCGGCGATGCCCGTCTGCTGCAGGACGGGGATGAGCGCTGGGCCGCCGGCGCCGCCGAGGACGATCCGCGCCGCCCTCGTGGCGGGGAGCAGGAAGCCCAGGCCGAGCAGCGCCCACCACGAGGTGAGCGCGGCGAGCACGACCACCGCCGCCGCGGAGACCCCGACGAGTGCCGCGTAGAACCCCCGGGTACGACGGTCGCCGAGCCGCACCGCGAGGGTGATCTTGCCCGAGACGGTGTCGGTGGGGATGTCGCGCAGGTTGTTGGCCACGAGGATGGCGCACGCGAGGGCGCCGACGCCGGTTCCCGCGGCGACCGACGCCCAGCCGATCTCGCCCCAGCGCTCGGTCTGCACCCACGTGGTGCCGACGACGGCGACGAGGCCGAAGAAGATGAAGACCATGACCTCGCCGAGGCCGAGGTAGCCGTAGGGCTTCGAGCCGCCGGTGTAGAACCACGCGGCGAGCACGCTGACCGCGCCGACGGCCAGCAGCCACCAGCTGGTGGTCGCGGCGACGACCAGGCCGGCGAGACCGGCGACGCCGAAGGACAGGAAGGCCGCCCGCTTCACCGCGGCCGGGGTCGCGAGCCCCGAGCCGACCAGGCGCAGCGGCCCGACCCGCTCGTCGTCGGTGCCGCGGATGCCGTCGGAGTAGTCGTTGGCGTAGTTGACGCCGACCTGCAGGGCGAGGCTGACCACCAGTGCGAGCAGCGCCTTCCACCAGACCGCGTTGTCGTCGTACACGGCGACGGCGGTGCCGACGAGAACCGGGGCGACCGCCGCCGGCAGGGTGCGGATTCGGGCGCCGGCAATCCAGTGCTTCGCGGTGGCCATAGCCGTCGATTCAACCTCATCGCGCCGAGCTGCGACGAGTCGCCCGGCCGTTGCAGGGCGGCGCGATGAGGTCAAGCAGGCTCGGGAGCAGACACGCCCATGTGGGTCAGGTGTCGCTCGGCGGCCCGGGCGGCGGGGTGGATGAGCACGGTGGCGACGAGGACGATCGCGGCGATGACGATCCAGCCCTGGGCGCCCCACTCCATCGCGAGGAAGGTGTACAGGGCGGGCGCCCAGACCGTGCCGAGGGTGTAGCCGAGCTGGGACACTCCCTGGTACTCGCCGCGACGGGCGGGGTCGGAGAGCTCGGCCTGGAGGCCCCACTCGCCGGCGGACTGGAAGAGCTCCGCACCGGTGACCGTCACGTGTCCGACCCAGACCAGCAGGATCGTCACCCAGCCGACGGTGTCGTGCGTGACCAGGACGATGCCGCAGGACAGCACGAAGAAGAAGGCGCCGCGACGCTGGGCGCGCAACGAGTCGGCGACGGTGGTGATGCCGCGGGCGGCGGCGACCTGCAGGAGCACCGCCATCAGGGTGTTCGTGCCGAACAGCCAGGCCAGCAGGACGCGGGGCGCGTCGGTCTCCTCGACCAGCCACAGCGGGATCACCACATTGAGCAGGACCTGGTGGGTGCCGAGGACGCCGCCGAGGATCGCCATGGCGACGTACCCACGGTTGCGCAACGCGCTGCGGCGGTCGCCGCCGTCGAGCACGGTCTCGAGGGCGGCCTCCAGCGGCGCCTCCTCGGCGTGGTGGACGACCGACGGCATCCGGGAGACGAGGGTCGCGTTGAGGACCAGCAGGGCGGCGGTGGCGACCGGTACCGCGCGGATCATGGCGTCGTCGTTGGTCGCGAGCGCGACACCGGCGAGCAGCGCGCCGAGGGTGTAGCCGACGTTGCGGGCGGCGCGGAAGTAGGCGTTGGAGGAGACCCGCTCCTCGCGCGGGAAGATGTCGAAGCGGTAGGCGTTGCGGGCCGACCGGCTGGTCGTGACGACCAGCTCGAGGACGACGAGCATCGCGACGAAGGTCGCGAACCCGCCGACCGCCAGCCAGGCGAGGTAGAGGAAGGCCTCGACAAGCGAGGCGAGCGCCCAGACCCGCTTCGCGCCGAACCGGTCGCTCAGCTTGCCGAGCGGGACGGCCAGCAGGAAGGTCACCGCGCCGGCGATCGAGAGACCGAGGCCGACCTGGGCGGCGGAGAGCCCGACGATCTGGGTGAAGAACACCGCGCTGCCGGTGAGGAAGACACCGTCGCCGAAGGCGGAGAGGACCGACTGCACGGACAGCCGCCGGACCAGGGGCGTGGGGCCGGCGAGGCGGGTGACGCGTTCCGAGAGATATCTTGACATCAAGATAATGCTACGACGGTGCGCCGGCTCCTGTCGAACCATTTCCGGCGATCGGGACCGGCCACGCAAAGGGGGACCGCCGCGCCCTCGCGCGGGTGCGGGAGCTGCTCACGCCGTCGTCGTGGGGGCAGGCTCTCCGGCGGCGACAGCGTTGAAGTTCCGCTCGGCGAACCGCCGGGCCGCGCGCACCGACGGCCCGAGGCCGATCGTCGCGGCGAGGATGATCGCGGCGATCACCAGCCACCCCTCGGCCCCCCAGGTCAGGGCCAGGAAGGTGTACACGGCCGGAGACCACTGGAACCCCATGGCACCGGCGACCTCCTGGACCCCCTGGTACTCGCCGCGCCGCTCCGGGTCGGAGAGCTCGGCCTCGAACGACCAGCTCGCACCGGAGATGGCGAGCTCGGCGCCGGTGACGGTGACGTGCCCCAGCCAGACCAGCAGCACGGTGACCAGCCCCACCGTGGAGTGGGTGATCATCGTGATGACGCAGGAGGCCACGAAGAAGGCCGACGAGATCCATACGTAGCGCAGGGCGTCGTCGAGGCTCCTGACGCCCCTCGACGTGTACGCCGGCAGGAAGATGCACAGCACCGTGTTGGTCCCGAACAGCCACGCCAGCAGCACGTGCGGCGCGTCGGTGGACTCGACCAGCCACAGCGGGATCACCACGTTGAGCAGGATCTGGTTGGTCCACATCACGCCGAGGAAGAAGGTCGTGAGGATCCAGCCGATGTTGCGCAGCGGACCGGGGCCGGTCGGCCGGGAACGACTCTCGCCGCTCGACGCGCGCAGGTCGTGCGGAGCGGCGGGCAGGCGGGTGATCCAGTAGGCGTTCATCAGCATGACGACCGCCGTCGCCACCGGTGTCCAGCGGATCACGTCGAGACTGCCGGTCGCCAGCGCCAGACCGCCGAACAGGGCGCCGAAGGTGTGGCCGATGTTGAGCCAGGAGTACATGTAGGACTGCGTCTGGACCCGGGTCGCCGGAGGCAGCACGTCGTAAACGTAGGCCTGGTGGCTGGAGCGGCCGAAGGCGGTGAACACACCCATCATGGCCGCCGCGACGGCGTACTGGGCGAACCCCTGGACGAAGGGGAGCGCGGCGAAGACGGCAGCCCGGGCGACGGCCTGGGCAGCCCAGATCCGTTTGGGGCCGAACCGGTCGATGACCCGGCCGGCCGGGTAGGAGAAGAGGAACTGGGCCACGCCCATGACTGTCAGCGCGAGGCCGGCGCGGCCCGCCGACAAGCCGACCACCTTCGTCAGGAACACGGCGCTGCCGGTCATGAAGGCGCTCTCGCCGAGGGCGAAGAGCATGCCCTGCGTGGCAAGCCTCCGCGGCAGGCCGACTGGTGGCACGAGGCGGGCGAGGAAGCCGCGCTGGTCTTCCGGGAGGGTGGTACTCATCGCCGGACATCCTCTCCCTGGCACTACCGTTTGTCGCGTGGATTTCTGGGCCCCCGGCGGATCCGCCGCCGACGTCACCGCGCAGGCGCGCGCCTGGCTGGACGGACCCGAGGACGTCCCGCTCCTCATCGCGACGTCGGGATCCACGGGCACGCCCAAACGGGTCGTGCTGACGCGCGCGGCCGTGCTGGCCTCGGTGCGCGCCTCCGCGGCTCGCCTGGGGGCAACCGGTCCCTGGGCGCTGGCCCTGCCGCCGTCGTACGTCGCCGGGGTGCAGGTCGTGCTCCGCTCGCTCGTCGCGGGGCACGAGCCGACGCTGCTGGAGCGGGACGGGTGGCCGGACGGCGAGGGCTGGTTCATCTCGCTCGTGCCGACCCAGCTGACCCGCCTGCTCTCCTCGCCGGCGGACGTGGCCGCGCTGCGCAGGGCACACACCGTGCTGCTCGGTGGCGGTCCGATCGGTGCACCTCTGCGTACCCGCGCGGAGGAGGCCGGGGTGCGGGTGGTCGCGACGTACGGGTCCGCCGAGACCGCCGGCGGCTGCGTGTACGACGGCGTCCCGCTCGACGGGGTCGCGGTCGCCCTCGGTGCCGGTGGCCGCGTGCGGATCGCCGGCCCCACCCTCTTCTCCCGGTACGACGGCCAGCCGGACCTGACCCGCGAGGTCCTCGTCGACGGGTGGTTCCTGACCTCGGACGCCGGCCGGTTCGACGAGGACGGCCGGCTCGCGCTGATCGGTCGGCTCGACGACGTGATCGTCAGCGGCGGTCTCAACGTGCCCGGACCGGCGGTGGCCGAGCGGCTGCGCGCGCACCCGGGAGTCAGGGAGGCCGAGGTGCTCGGTGTGCCCGACGACGAGTGGGGCAACCGGGTCGTCGCCTTCGTCGTCCCTGCCGGCGCGGGCATCGTCGACGGGCTCCGTGACTGGGTCGCCGAGGCCCACCCGCGGACCTGGGCGCCGCGCCAGTGGGTGGTCCTCGACGCGATCCCGCTGCTGCCCAACGGCAAGCCGGACCGCCAGGCGCTCCGGGCGCTCGCCGTCGAGGAGGTCGCCTCGTGAAGGTCGTGGCCATCCCGATGCGCACCCGCTTCCGCGGCATCACCGTGCGCGAGGTCGCGCTGCTGCGCGGCCCGGCCGGCTGGGGGGAGTGGAGCCCCTTCCTGGAGTACCCGCCCGACGTCGCCGAGCCGTGGCTGCGCTGTGCGGAGGAGGCCATGGCCGGTGACTGGCCGGACCCGCTGCGCTCGTCGGTCCCGGTGAACGTGACCGTGCCTGCGGTCGGGCCGGAGCGCGCGCACGAGATCGTCCTCGCCGGCGGCTGCCGCACCGCGAAGGTCAAGGTCGCCGAGCCCGGCCAGACCTCCGCGGACGACGAGGCCCGCGTCGAGGCCGTGCGTGACGCCCTGGGCCCCGGTGGCCACGTGCGCGTCGACGCCAACGGCGGCTGGTCCGTCGACGACGCCGTCGCCGCGATCGGCCGGCTGGACCGCGCCGCCGGGGGACTGGAGTACGTCGAGCAGCCGGTCGCCTCCGTCGAGGACCTGGCCCGCGTCCGCCGCCGCGTCGACGTGCCGGTCGCGGCGGACGAGTCGATCCGCCGTGCCGAGGACCCCTACCGCGTGCGCGACCTCGAGGCCGCCGACATCGCGGTGCTCAAGGTGCAGCCGCTCGGCGGGGTGCGCGCGTGCCTCGAGATCGCCGAGCGGATCGGGCTCCCCGTCGTGGTGTCGTCCGCGCTGGAGACCTCCGTCGGGATCGCGGCCGGCGTCGCGCTCGCCGCCGCCCTGCCGGCGCTGCCGCACGCGTGCGGGCTGGCCACGGTCCAGCTCCTGACGGCGGACGTGGTCTCCGAGCCGCTGCTGCCCGTCGACGGAGCCCTGCCGGTACGACGGCCGGCGGTCGACGTACACGAGGTGGCGGGGGTGGCGGCGGCGCCGGACCGGGTGGCGCACTGGGAGGCCCGGCTCGCCGCGGTGCGGGCGTTGCGGGAGGATCGTCGGCCATGAGCACCGACGACGCCGACACCTCCGCGGCCCTCGCCGGGGCCTGCGTGGCGTGGCTGGCGCGGGCGGGCGTGACCGAGGTCGTCCTCGCTCCCGGATCGCGCAACGCTCCGCTGCTCCTCGCGCTCTGGTCGGCCGCGCAGGCCGGGGGGCCGCGCCTGCACACGCGGATCGACGAGCGCACGGCGGGCTTCCTCGCCCTCGGCCTCACCAAGTCGGGTGCCCGCGCGGCCGTCGTCACGACGTCCGGCACCGCCGTCGCGAACCTGCACCCGGCCGTCCTCGAGGCGGTCCACTCCGGCATCGACCTCGTCGTGGTCTCCGCCGACCGGCCGGCCCGGCTGCGGGGCACCGGCGCCAACCAGACCACCGACCAGGTCGGCATCTTCAGCCCGTTCGTGACCACCCGGGACATCGCGTCCGTGGCGGCCCTGGACGCCGTACCCGTCGCTGCTGCCGGGCCCGTCCACCTCAACCTGCAGCTCGACGCTCCCCTCGTCCCTGCCGCCCCTACCGCGGTAGTCCCGGGTCAAAAGCACCGGAATCAGCCCGATATCGGTGCTTTTGACCCGGGACTACCGTCCACGGACCTGGAGCAGGGGCCGCGGACGGTGGTGGTCGCGGGCGACGACGCCGGACCGCGGGCGCGGCAGCTGGCGGAGGCCGCGGGGTGGCCGCTGCTGGCCGAGCCGAGCAGCGGCGCGCGCACGGGCGACCACGCGCTGCGCACCTACCGTCTCCTCCTCGGCACCGACCTCGGCGCGCGGATCGAGCGGGTCGTGGTGTTCGGCCGCCCGACCCTGTCCCGTCCGGTGACCCGCCTGCTCGAGCGCGAGGACGTCGAGGTGCTCGTCGTGCCGTGCCCCGGCATCTGGCCGCCGTCGCCCCCCGGATCCACCGCGATCAGCGCCCCTCGCTGGGCCGGCGACGTCCCAGACGACGCCGAGTGGCTGGAGGAGTGGCGTACGGCGGACCATGTGCTGGCCCGCCGCGTCGACCGGTTCCTCGCGCAGCAGCCCGCCCTGACGCCGTACGACGTCGCGGCGGCCACGCACGCCGCCCTCCCCGCCGGCGGGCTGCTCGTCGTCGGCGCCTCGAGCCCGATCCGCGACCTCGACGTGATGGCCCGGCCGACACCGGTGGGCAGCCGCCGCAAGGTCGTCGCCAACCGCGGGCTGGCCGGTATCGACGGCACCGTCAGCACGGCCGTCGGCGCCGCGCTCGGCCGTCGTGGATCGACGCGGAACCTCGCACTGATGGGCGACCTGACCTTCCTGCACGACCAGACGGCGCTGGTGCTCGGTCCCGACGAGCCGCGGCCGGACCTGACGATCGTGGTCCCCAACGACGACGGGGGCGCGATCTTCTCAATGCTGGAGCAGGGCGCCCCGGAGCACGCGGCGTCCTTCGAGCGGCTCTTCGGGACACCTCACGGCACCGACCTCGCGAGCCTGTGCGCGGCTGCTCGGGTCCCGCACCTGCGGGTGACGTCGCGGCCCGAGCTGGAGCAGGCGCTGGCCTCCCCGAACGGCGGGATCGAGGTGGTCGAGGCCGCCGTCGGCCGGGCCGACCGCCGCCAGCTGGACATGCAGATCCGATCCTTCGCGACCGACCCGGGAGAATAGGCGCTGTGGAGATCGCGTTCCTGCTCGTCGCCATCGCGGTCGTCGTCCTGGCCGTCACCGCCCTCTCCGAGCGGGTCGAGATCCCCGCGCCGCTGACCCTCGTCGTCGTCGGCGTCGCGGCGTCGTACGTCCCGGGCGTGCCGGAGCTCCGACTCGAGCCGGAGGTGGTGCTGCTGGGGCTGCTGCCACCGCTGCTCTACTCGGCCGCGGTCAACACCTCGCTCGTCGACTTCAACGCCAACCGCGGTCCGATCCTGCTGCTGTCCGTGGGCCTGGTCTTCTTCACGACCGCCGGGGTCGGCGTCGTCGTGAAGCTGGTGATCCCCGAGCTGCACTGGGCGCTGGCGCTGGCGATCGGCGCGGTCGTGGCGCCGCCGGACGCGGTCGCCGCGACCGCCATCGGACGGAGGATCGGGCTGCCACGCAGGGTCGTGACGATCCTCGAGGGCGAGTCCCTGCTCAACGACGCCAGCGCGCTGGTCGCCCTGCGGACCGCCATCGCTGCGCTCGGGACGAGCGTGGCGGCCTGGGAGATCGGCCGGGACTTCGTGGTCGCCGCCGGCGGTGGCGCCGCCGTCGGCGGAGTCGTCTTCGTGTTCGTCGGCTTCATCCGCAAGAAGGTCACGGACCCGCTGCTCGACACCGCCATCTCGCTGGTGATCCCGTTCGCGTCGTACATCCTGGCCGAGGAGATCCACGCCTCCGGCGTGGTCGCGGTCGTGGTCGCCGGCCTGCTGCTCGGGCACGTCGCGCCGATCCTGCAGAGCGCGCAGTCCCGAATCGCCGAGCGCACCAACTGGCGCACCATCGCCTTCGTCCTGGAGAACACCGTCTTCCTGCTGATCGGCCTGCAGGCCGACTGGCTGCTCGGTGAGGTCGGCGAGAGCGAGTTCGGCGCCGGCACCATCGCGCTCGCCTGCGCGGCGGCGCTCGCGACCTGCGTGGTGCTGCGCCTGGTCTGGGTCTTCGCGGCCAGCAGCCTGCTGCTGCGCCGCGGACCGGAGGCGCGCACGGGCGAGCCGATGCCGATGCTGTGGCGCAGCTCGTTCCTCATCGGCTGGGCCGGCATGCGGGGCGTGGTCACGCTCGCCGCGGCGTTCACCGTCCCGGAACACACCGAGCACCGCGAGGTGCTGCTGATCATCGCGTTCGCCGTCGTGGCCGGCACCCTGCTCGGGCAGGGGATGACCCTGCCCGCCCTCGCCCGCGCGTTGAAGGTGCCGGGGCCGGACGCGCAGGACGACGCGCTCGCCCGAGCGACGCTGCTGCAGCAGGCGGCCAAGGCGGGCATCAAGAAGCTGGACGCCCTCGCCGCCGAGGACGAGGACCCGCTCCAGGTGCGCGACCTGATCATCCAGCGCATCGAGCAGCGCAACTTCGCCGCGTGGGAGCGGCTCGGCACGACCGCCGACCTCGAGAGTCCCAGCGACCTCTACGCCCGCTGGCGCGGCGCGATGATCGAGGAGGAGCGGCGCCGCGTGCTGGAGATCCGCTCCACCGGCAAGGTGCCGTCGGAGATCGTCAGCGAGGTGCTGGCGATGCTGGACGTCGAGGAGTCGATGCTCGACCATGCCGCTGCCCAGCGCGCCGAGATCAGGGCGGCCGCGACCCGCCCCATCGCCGGCGGCTGCGAGCACCTGGTCTCCACGCCGCTGCAGGATCCGCCGCCCGCGCTGGCCTGCGCGTCCTGCCTCGCCGACGGCACGCAATGGGTCGCGCTGCGGATGTGCCTGTCCTGCGGGACGATCGGCTGCTGTGACTCCTCGCCCGGCCGCCACGCCACGGCGCACTTCCGCGAGTCCCAGCACCCGGTGATGCGCTCCGTGGAGCCCGGTGAGGACTGGCGGTGGTGCTACGTCCACCACCAGACCGGCTGAGCCCCTCCGGCTACCGTGGGCGCATGCGCCTGACCAAGTTCGGCCACGCCGCCGTCCGGATCGAGTACGACGGCACGACCCTGGTCCTGGACCCCGGCATGTGGAGCCAGCGCGACTCGGTGGACGGCGCCGACGCGGTGTTGATCACCCACGAGCACCCGGACCACTACGACGCGGACAACCTCCGCGCGAGCGACGCACCGATCTTCACGATCGCCGCCGTCGCGGCGCAGATCCGCGAGTCGGCGCCCGACGTGGCGGAGCGGGTGACGGTCGTCGCGCCCGACGAGAGCTGGACGATCGGCGGCATCGGGGTCCGCGCGATCGGCGAGCTGCACGCCGTGATCCACCCCGACCTGCCGCGCTTCCACAACAGCGGCTACGTGATGACGGTGGGGGAGCAGACGGTGTTCCACCCCGGTGACGCACTCACCGTGCCCGGCCTGCCGGTCGACGTACTGCTCGCGCCGGTGTGCGCGCCGTGGATGCGGGCCAGCGAGGGCATCGACTTCGCCCGCGCCGTCGGCGCCGGTCTCAACGTGGCCATCCACGACCGCGTCTACTCCGCCGAGGGCCTCGGCATCGTGGACATGCAGTTCGGGCGGCTGCTCGGTGCCCGCGGGCTCGACTACGTCCGACTGCCCGACGGCGCCGACCTCTAGGCTCCTGCGCCCCGGCGGGCCGCCGTCTCGATCCCCAGCCCCCTCGGGGTGCTCTCAGGATCACCGGGCATGATGTCCGGATGCCGATCGCACGCTCCACCTACGCCGGTGTCGCCACCGGTGCCGTCCTCCTCGCCGGTGCCGTCGGGTTCGGCGTCGGCCTGCCGAAGGTCGTCGACGACCCGGGCTCCACTGCCTCCGTGCCCTCGCTTCCGGACAACCTGGACGACCGTTTCACCGCGCTCCAGGCGATCACGCCCGAGCAGGGCGGCGCGACCACGCCGGAGCAGGTCGAGCAGATGAAGACGTTCACCGAGCGCGCCGCGACGTCCGAGAAGACCTCGCTCGCGGTCCTCGTCGACCAGTACGGCGACGCCGCGGTCCGCGCCTACATCGACGTCCCCAGCGCCGCCAACCCGACGGGTGTGACGCCGGCGCAGATCGCCGTGACGGTCGTCCCCGGCGCGCCCGGGCTGCTGAACTCCAGCGGTCCGTTCACGATCGACGAGCCCGGCGCGCACTACACGCTCCAGGAGGTCGACGGCAACCGCTGCGCGGTGGCCTGGAACGACCCGGTCGACCCGACCACCGGCCAGCCCACCGGCCAGGAGCCCACCGGTCCTGACTACCGGGTGCAGTGCCGGACCGAGCGCGAGGGTCTGACCTACGACCTCTACACGACCGGTCTGACGCCGGACGAGGTGTCGCACTACGTCGACCTCGTGCTGGAGAAGACTGCCGGCTGATCGCCGGCGGCCCTCCCCGGGTTGTCCCGAGCTCAGCTCCAGTAGATGACGACCTTGTCGCCGAGCGCGACCTGGTCGAAGAGCCACGCCACGGCATCGCGGTCACGGACGTTGGCGCAGCCGTGGGAGGCGCCGTTGTAGCCGTTGGCCGCGAAGTCCGGCGAGTAGTGCACGGCCTGGCCGCCGGAGAAGAACATCGCGAACGGCATGGGCGTGTGGTAGATGCTCGAGACGTGGTCGCGGCTCTTGCGCTGGATCGAGAAGACGCCCTCGCGGGTGGGCAGCTCGGCGGACCCGAAGCGCACGTCCACGGTCTTGCGGACATCGCCGTCGACGACCCACCGCAGGGTGCGGCTGGACTTGTCGATGCAGAGCACCCGGCCGGTCGTGCAGCGGGCGTCGAGCGGGCCCGGGGTGTTGGTGCCGGTGCCGGGCGGGGGCTGGTTGGTCAGCTCCGCCTGCGTGGGCTCGCGCGTCATCGCGTGCAGCCGGTCCAGCGTCCGCCGGTCCACCTCGCCGGTGACCTCGAAGCCGCGCTTGGCCTGGAAGCCGCGCACCGCCTCGGCCGTCACGTCGCCGTAGTTGTCCGTCACGTCACCGCTGAACCAGTCGATCTGCTTCAGCCGCGCCTGCAGGTCGCGGACCTCCGGGCCCCGGTCGCCGGGGGCGAGGAGCGCCGGCCCAGCCGGCGGCGGGCCCGGCTTCCCGGTCGGTTCCCCGGTCGGTTCCCCGGCCGGTTCCCCGATCGGCTCCGCCGACGGGTCGGGCGTGTCGTCGCCGGGCATCGCGACCGGTCGGTCGTCCCGCGGCTGGGCGGCTGCGCGGGGCGCGTCCTCCCAGGGCAGTGACTCGCCGCGCACGGCCCAGCCGGCGCCGTACGCCATGACCGAGCAGACGGCCGCGACCACGGTCAGCAGGGTGATCCGGCGGGCGATGCGGAGCTTGGTGTTCATGCCCTTGTAGACGCCACGACCCACCGGTTGGTTGCGAGCGATTTTGCGCCGATAGGCTTCCGAGGTGGCCCGCGCAGAGCTCGACAAGCAGCCCGCCGACGTCCGACGCATGTTCGATGCGGTCGCTCGGCGCTACGACCTGACCAACGACATCCTCTCGTTCGGGCAGGACCGGCGCTGGCGCAGGGAGGTGCTCGCCGCCGTCGACCCGTCGTACGGCGACCGCGTGCTCGACCTCGCGGCCGGGACCGGAACGTCCAGCCAGCCCTTCCAGGACGCGGGCGCGACCGTCATCCCGTGCGACTTCTCCGTCGGCATGCTGCAGGTCGGCAAGCAGCAGCTGCCGCACCTGCCCTTCACGGCGGGCGACGGCACGAAGCTCCCCTTCCGCGACGACACCTTCGACGCGGTCACGATCTCCTTCGGACTGCGCAACATCGTCGACCCCGTCGCCGGCCTCGCCGAGATGCGCCGGGTCACCCGGCCGGGCGGCCGGCTGGTCGTGTGCGAGTTCAGCCACCCGACCTGGGCGCCGTGGCGCACCGTCTACCTCGAGTACCTCATGAAGACGCTCCCGGCCGTCGCGCGGACCGTCTCCTCCTCGCCCGACGCCTACGTGTACCTCGCCGAGTCGATCCGCGCGTGGCCCGACCAGGCCGGCCTCGCCGAGATGATCAAGGACGCCGGCTGGACCGGGGTGCAGTGGCGCAACCTCTCGGGTGGCATCGTCGCCCTGCACCGCGCCACTGCCTGAGGCCCCGACCGTGTCACGGGTGACCTGGACGCCCACGGAGCAGGAGGTGCGCGCCCTGGTCCGGGCCGCGACGTGGACGGTGTTCCGGCGCGACGCCGTCGTCCTGGTCTGTGTGTGCGCAGGCATGGGACTCCTCGTGCTGCCGCTGGTGGGCCCGAGTGGGGCGGCCCTGAGCGCGGGGGTGTCGTTCCTGTTCCTGGTCGGGTTCTTCCTCGTGGTCACCCGCCGCCGCAACGCCCGGGTGGTCAGGGCCGCCTACCCCGCAGGTCGGGAGGCCGCCGCGGAGGCACGGGCGGGCGGGCTGTTCCTGGACACCGCGGTGCAGGCGACCGAGCTCCCGTGGGGCCGGCTCGTCGACCCCACGGTGCACGGCGTGGTGGTCCGGGTCCGCGACACGGTCGCCCGCCGACGCGTGGTGCTCCCGCGCCAGCTGTGCCCCGACAGCGTGGTCGCGCGCCTTGCCGACACCGCCGAACAGGCCTGATTTTCGCAACCCTCTCATGCGTTAAATCCGCAGGTCAGACGCCGGATCGCAGCCCGGACGTGGTCTGCGCCACCCCCCTGTGCGGCCGCGCGCGGGGAGTGGCAGGATGTGTGCCACGCCACTAGTGATTCTGTTCACAAGATCACGAGAGGGAGGCTCAGTGGAGCTCTACACACCGGTCCTGGTGCTCGCCGCTCTCGCCGCGTTGTTCGCGGTCGGTTCGGTCGCGATGAGCATGATGGTGGGCCCGCGCCGCTACAACCGCGCGAAGCTTGACTCCTACGAGTGCGGCATCGAGCCGACGCCGCAGGCCCTCAGCGGCCGCTTCCCGGTGAAGTACTACATCACCGCGATGCTCTTCATCGTCTTCGACATCGAGATCATCTTCCTCTACCCGTGGGCCATGCAGCTCGATGCGATGGCGTGGTTCGGGCTGGTCGAGATGGTCCTCTTCATCGCCACTGTGTTCGTCGCCTACGCCTACGTGTGGCGCCGCGGCGGCCTCGACTGGGACTGAGGGAAAACCCATGGGTATCGAGGAGAAGCTCCCCAGCGGAGTCCTGCTGAGCACGGTCGAGGGCCTGGCCGGCTACATGCGCAAGGCCAGCTTCTGGCCCGCGACCTTCGGCCTGGCCTGCTGCGCCATCGAGATGATGACCAGCGGCGGCCCCAAGTACGACCTCGCCCGCTTCGGCATGGAGGTCTTCCGTGCCAGCCCGCGCCAGGCCGACCTGATGATCGTCGCCGGCCGGGTGAGCCAGAAGATGGCCCCGGTCCTGCGCCAGATCTACGACCAGATGCCCGAGCCCAAGTGGGTGCTGGCGATGGGCGTGTGCGCCAGCAGCGGCGGCATGTTCAACAACTACGCGATCGTCCAGGGCGTCGACCACGTCGTGCCCGTCGACATGTACCTCCCGGGCTGCCCGCCGCGCCCGGAGATGCTGATCGACGCGATCCTGAAGCTGCACGACAAGGTCCAGCACGACACCCCCTTCGGCAAGAACCGCGAGGCGCAGATCCGCGAGCTCGAGGCCGAGGCGCTCGTCGCGCTGCCGACCGGCGACCAGCGAGGACTCCTTCGATGAGCGACGACAAGCCCGCCGGGGTGCAGGGACCGGAGAAGGCCGTCGAGCAGCCCGCCACCGGGCAGTCGCCCGAGAACGCCCCCGAGGCGCTGGGCGAGCCGGGCCTCGAGGTCCGCGCCGTCGGCGAACGCCACGGCATGTTCGGCGTCGAGGGCAGCGGCGACACCAGCGGGTACGGCGGACTGGTCGCCCCCGTCGTACTGCCGGGTGCCGCGCAGCGGCCCTACGGAGGCTGGTTCGACGCGGTCGCCGACAAGCTCGACCCGCTGATCGAGCAGGTCGTGATCCACCGCGGCGAGATCACCTTCCACGTCCACCGCGACAACCTCGTCGCGGTGATGAGGCTGCTGCGCGACGACGACGCGCTGCGCTTCGAGTTCCTGTCCGGCGTGAGCGGCGTCCACTACCCCGGAGACGCCGGCCGGGAGCTGCACGCGGTCTACCACCTGGCGTCGTACACCTGGAACCGCCGGATCCGCGTGGAGACCACCGCCTCCGACAGCGACCCGCACGTGCCGACGATCGTGCCGGTCTACCCGGCCGCTGACTGGCACGAGCGCGAGACGTGGGACATGTTCGGCCTGCAGTTCGACGGGCACCCGGCGCTGACCCGCATCCTCATGCCGGACGACTGGCCCGGCCACCCGCAGCGCAAGGACTACCCGCTCGGCGGCATCCCGGTCGAGTACAAGGGCGCCACCGTCCCGCCGCCGGACCAGCGGAGGAGCTACAACTGATGAGCACCGACACCAGCAGCACGGACTTCTACGCCGACCCGTCGGAGACGACCGAGGGCAAGGTCTTCACGGTCACCGGCCAGGACTGGGGCGACATCGCCTCCGGGCTCGGCGAGGGTGACGCGGCCGAGCGGGTCGTGGTCAACATGGGCCCGCAGCACCCGTCGACGCACGGCGTGCTCCGGCTGATCCTCGAGATCGAGGGCGAGACGGTCACCGAGGCCCGCTGCGGCATCGGCTACCTCCACACCGGCATCGAGAAGAACATGGAGTTCCGCACCTGGACGCAGGGCGTGACGTTCTGCACCCGGATGGACTACCTCTCGCCGTTCTTCAACGAGATGACCTACGTGCTCGGTGTCGAGCGGCTGCTCGACATCGAGGACGACATCCCCGAGAAGGCCCAGGTCATGCGGGTCCTGCTCATGGAGCTCAACCGCATCTCCTCGCACCTGGTCTGCATCGCGACCGGTGGCATGGAGATCGGCGCGCTGACGGTCATGACGATCGGCTTCCGTGAGCGCGAGCTGGTCCTCGACCTCTTCGAGCTGATCACCGGCCTGCGCATGAACCACGCGTTCATCCGTCCCGGCGGCGTGGCGCAGGACATGCCCCCGGGTGCGCTCGACCAGATCCGTGACTTCGTCGCCCTGATGAAGAAGCGCCTCCCGGAGTACGCCGCCCTCTGCAACGCGAACCCCATCTTCAAGGCCCGCCTGGAGAACGTCGGCCACCTCGACCTCGAGGGCTGCATGGCGCTCGGCCTGACGGGCCCGGTCCTGCGCAGCACCGGCTACGGCTTCGACCTGCGCAAGGCGCAGCCCTACTGCGGCTACGAGACCTACGACTTCGACGTGCAGACGTGGGACACCGCCGACTCCTACGGCCGCTTCCGCGTCCGCCTCAACGAGATGCACGAGTCGCTCAAGATCATCGAGCAGGCCGCCGACCGGCTCGCCCGCCTCGAGGGTGCGCCGGTGATGGTCGCCGACAAGAAGGTCGCCTGGCCGAGCCAGCTCTCGATCGGCAGCGACGGCATGGGCAACAGCCTCGACCACATCCGCCACATCATGGGCGAGTCGATGGAGGCCCTGATCCACCACTTCAAGCTGGTGACCGAGGGCTTCCGGGTCCCGGCCGGCCAGGCCTACGTGCCGGTCGAGTCGCCGCGCGGCGAGCTCGGCGCGCACGTCGTCTCCGACGGCGGGACGCGCCCGTTCCGGGCGCACTTCCGCGACCCGTCGTTCAACAACCTCCAGGCGATGGGCGTGATGAGCGAGGGCGGCCAGATCGCCGACGTCATCGTCGCCATCGCGAGCATCGACCCCGTGATGGGAGGAGTCGACAGGTGAGCACCCCACCGATTGACGACAAGACGCTCGGCGAGCTGCGCGAGATCGCGGCCCGCTACCCCGAGGCGCGCTCTGGCCTGCTGCCGATGCTGCACCTCGTGCAGTCGGTCCAGGGGCGGATCACCCCCGAGGGCATCGAGGCCTGCGCCGCGGTCCTCGACATCAGTCCCGCCGAGGTCAACGGCGTCGCGACCTTCTACACGATGTACAAGAAGCACGCCGTCGGCGACTACCACGTCGGCGTCTGCACCAACACGCTGTGCGCGGTCATGGGCGGCGACGAGATCTTCGCGCGGCTCAAGGACCACCTCGAGATCGGCAACGACGAGGTCGCCGCCCAGCGCCAGGGCGACTCGCGCACCGTGAGCCTCGAGCACATCGAGTGCAACGCAGCGTGCGACTACGCCCCGGTCGTGATGGTCAACTGGGAGTTCATGGACAACCAGACCCCCGAGTCGGCGGTCCAGATGGTCGAGGCGCTGCGCGCCGGCCACGACGTCAGCTCCACCCGCGGTCCGAAGCTGTGCACCTGGCGCGAGGCGGAGCGGGTGCTGGCCGGATTCCCCGACGGCCGCGTCGACGAGGGCCCGACCGCGGGCGAGGCCAGCCTCGTCGGTCTCACGATCGCGCGCGAGCGCGGCTGGACCGCGCCGGACGCGGTCACGACACCTGCCGTGAAGGCGAAGGAGGGCACCGATGGCTGACGTGCTGACCCCGGTCCTCACCGACACCTGGGACGCCGAGCAGGGCTGGAAGCTCGCCACCTACGCCGCCCGGGGTGGGTACGACGCCCTCGACGCCGCCTTCGCGATGAGCCCGGACGACGTCATCACCGCCGTCAAGGACAGCGGCCTGCGCGGCCGGGGCGGCGCCGGCTTCCCGACCGGCATGAAGTGGTCCTTCATCCCGCAGGACAACCCGAAGCCGAAGTACCTCGTCGTCAACGCCGACGAGTCCGAGCCGGGCACCTGCAAGGACATCCCGCTGATGATGGGCAACCCGCACGTGCTCGTCGAGGGCGTGATCATCAGCTCCTACGCCATCCGCGCCAACAAGGCGTTCATCTACATCCGCGGCGAGGTCGTCCACGTGATCCGTCGGGTCCAGGCCGCGGTCGCGGAGGCCTATGCCGCCGGCCACCTCGGCAAGGACATCCACGGCTCGGGCTACGACCTCGACGTCGTCGTCCACGCCGGCGCAGGCGCCTACATCTGCGGCGAGGAGACGGCGCTGCTGGAAGGCCTCGAGGGCCGTCGTGGCCAGCCCCGGCTGCGCCCGCCCTTCCCCGCCGTCGCCGGCCTCTACGCCAGCCCGACGGTCATCAACAACGTCGAGTCCATCGCGTCGGTGCCCGCGATCGTGAAGAACGGCGCTGCCTGGTTCGCCTCGATGGGCACGGAGAAGTCCAAGGGCCACGGCATCTTCTCGCTGTCGGGCCACGTGCAGAAGCCGGGTCAGTACGAAGCGCCGCTCGGCATCACCCTGCGCGAGCTGCTCGACCTCGCCGGCGGCATCCGCGAGGGCCACCAGCTGAAGTTCTGGACCCCCGGCGGCTCGAGCACGCCGCTGCTCACGGCCGACCACCTCGACGTACCCCTCGACTTCGAGGGCGTCGGCGGAGCCGGCTCGATGCTCGGCACCCGGGCGCTGCAGATCTTCGACGAGACCGTGTGCGTCGTGCGGGCGGTGCTGCGCTGGACGGAGTTCTACAAGCACGAGTCCTGCGGCAAGTGCACCCCCTGCCGCGAGGGCACGTGGTGGCTGGTGCAGGCCCTCACGCGGCTGGAGAACGGCCAGGGCAGCGAGGCCGACCTCGACCAGCTGCTCGACCAGTGCGACAACATCCTGGGCCGTTCCTTCTGCGCGCTCGGCGACGGTGCGACGAGCCCGGTCTCGAGCTCGATCCAGCACTTCCGCGACGAGTACCTCGCCCACCTCGCGCAGGGCGGCTGCCCGTTCGATCCCGCGAAGTCCACGGCCTGGGCCGGGCAGGAGGTGTCGGCATGACCACCACCCCCGACAAGACGGCGGACAGGGGGGTCGAGAGGACCGACCTGGTCACGCTCACCATCGACGGCGTCGAGGTCAGCGTCCCGAAGGACACCTTGGTCATCCGGGCCGCCGAGCAGATCGGCGTGCAGGTCCCCCGCTTCTGCGACCACCCGCTGCTCGCGCCGGTCGGCGCGTGCCGCCAGTGCCTGGTCGACGTCCCCGACGCCGGCAACGGCCGCGGCTTCCCCAAGCCGCAGGCCTCCTGCACGCTGCCCGTCGCCGAGGGCATGGTCGTCAGCACCCAGGTCACCAGCCCGGTCGCCGACAAGGCGCAGCAGGGCGTGATGGAGCTGCTGCTCATCAACCACCCGCTCGACTGCCCCGTCTGCGACAAGGGCGGCGAGTGCCCCCTGCAGAACCAGGCGATGTCCAACGGCCGCGGCGAGTCGCGCTTCTCCGACGAGCGCAACCGCGGCGTGAAGCGCACCTTCCCGAAGCCGATCAACCTGTCGCCGACGGTGCTGCTCGACCGCGAGCGCTGCATCGTGTGCCAGCGCTGCACCCGCTTCGCCGACGAGATCGCCGGTGACCCGTTCATCGCCCTCGTCGAGCGCGGCGCGCAGCAGCAGATCGGCATCGCCGAGGACGCGCCCTTCCTGTCGTACTTCTCGGGCAACGTCATCCAGATCTGCCCGGTCGGCGCGCTGACCTCCGAGCAGTACCGCTTCCGCTCGCGCCCCTTCGACCTGGTCTCCTCGCCCGGCATCGCCGAGCACGACGCCTGCGGCTCGGCGATCCGCATCGACCACCGGCGCGGCAAGGTGCTGCGCCGCCAGGCCGGCAATGACCCGGCGGTGAACGAGGAGTGGATCACCGACAAGGACCGGTTCGCCTTCGCCTACACGCAGGCCGACGACCGGCTGGGCTACCCGCAGGTCCGTGACGAGGACGGCAGCCTCCGTCCGGCGTCCTGGCCCGAGGCGTTCGTCGTCGCAGCCCGCGGCCTCGCCGCTGCGAAGGCGGCCGGCGGCGTCGGCATGCTCACCGGCGGTCGGCTCACCGTGGAGGACGCCTACGCCTACAGCAAGTTCGCCCGCGTCGCGCTCGGCACCAACGACATCGACTTCCGGGCGCGACCGCTGTCCGCGGAGGAGACCTCGTTCCTGGCCGCCCACGTCGTCCTGACCGGACCCGCCGGCGGTTCCGTGACGTACGACGACCTCGAGTCGGCCGCGAAGGTCGTGCTCGTGGGCCTGGAGCCCGAGGACGAGGCTGGCGCGGTCTTCCTGCGCCTGCGCAAGTCGGTCCTCGCGGGCGGCACCGAGGTGGTCAGCCTGGCGCCGTACACGACCCGTGGCCTGGCGAAGCTCGCCGCGCGCCTCGTCCCGACCGCGCCCGGTGACGAGCCGGCCGCGCTGCGGGCCCTCGCGGGCGAGCTCGACGCGACCAGTGTGCTGCTGGTCGGCGAGCGCCTCGCCACGATCCCGGGTGCGCTCACCGCGGCGGCCGAGGTCGCCGCCGACAGTGGTGCGCGGCTCGCCTGGGTGCCGCGCCGGGCCGGCGACCGCGGTGCCATCGAGGCCGGCTGCCTGCCGACCCTGCTGCCCGGCGGCCGTCCGGTCGCCGACGCGGCCGCGCGCGTCGACGTCGCCACGGCGTGGGGCGCCACCGCGCTGCCGGAGGCAGAGGGCCGCGACGCGGACGGCATCGTCGCCGCCCTCGCGGCGGGCGAGCTCGGCGGCCTGGTGGTCGCCGGAGTCGACCCCGACGACACGGCTGACCCCGCCGCCACCCGCGCCGCCCTCGCTGCGGCGCCCTTCGTCGTGGCCTTCGACCTCCGCCGCACGGAGGTCACCGACGCGGCCGACGTCGTCTTCCCGGTGGCGCCGACGTCCGAGAAGTCCGGCACGTTCGTCAACTGGGAGGGCCGGGTCCGGTCCTGGGAGGCCGCGCTGCACCAGCCGTCCTCGCTGCCCGAGCTCCGCGCGCTCGCCGGCATCGCCGACGAGATGGCCCGCCTCGGTCACGGGAGCCCACTGGGGTTCCGCACGGTCGCCGAGGTCCGTGCCGAGATGGGCCAGCTGGGTCCGTGGGACGGAGCGCGACCGGGTCTCGACACGCCCTCGCTCGTTCCTCGCGAGGGCTACTCGACCAGCGCCGGGCAGTACCGGCTGGCCACCTGGAAGCAGCTCCTCGACAACGGCTCGCTCCAGGAGGGCGACAAGTACCTCAAGGCCACCGCCCGCACGCCCGTCGCACTCGTCACCCGCGAGGTGTACGACGCCCATGGGCCCACCCTCACCCTCACCGGTGACCGCGGCACGATCACGCTGCCGGCGGAGATCGCCGACGACCTCGTCGAGGGCGTGGTGTGGGTGCCGGCCAACTCGGTCGGCAACGGCGTGCTGGCCGACCTGGCCTCGCCCGGCACGACCGTCACGATCAGCGGAGCGGAAGGGACGCACGGATGAACACGACACTCAGCGCGTTCGGCAACGACGTCTGGTGGATCGTCCTCATCAAGACGCTCCTCGTCTTCCTGGTCCTGGTCCTCCTGACGTTGTTCAACATCTGGTGGGAGCGCCGGGTCGTGGCCCGGATGCAGCACCGGATCGGTCCCAACGTGCACGGCCCCTTCGGCCTGTTGCAGTCGCTGGCCGACGGCGTGAAGCTGGCGTTCAAGGAGGACCTGATCCCGAAGGCCGCCGACAAGGTGGTCTTCGTCCTCGCGCCCGTCATCTGCGTGGTGCCGGCGTTCGTGACCTTCAGCGTCATCCCGTTCGGTCCGGAGGTGACCCTCTTCGGTGAGCGCACGCCCCTCCAGCTGACCGACATGCCGGTGGCCGTGCTGTTCGTGATGGCGATCGCGTCGATCGGCATCTACGGCATCGTCCTCGGCGGCTGGTCCAGCGGCTCGACGTACTCGCTCCTCGGCGGCCTGCGCTCGAGCGCGCAGATGATCTCCTACGAGGTCGCGATGGGCCTGGCCCTGGTCGCGGTGTTCATGTACGCCGGCTCGATGTCGACGAGCGAGATCGTCGCGGCCCAGGACGACCTGTGGTTCGGCCTGATCCTGCTGCCGTCCTTCGTCATCTACGCGATCGCGATGGTGGGGGAGACCAACCGGGCGCCCTTCGACCTCCCGGAGGCCGAGGGCGAGCTGGTGGGCGGCTTCCACACCGAGTACTCCAGCTTGAAGTTCGCGCTCTTCTTCCTCGCCGAGTACATCAACATGGCGACCGTCTCGGCGCTCGCCACCACGCTGTTCCTCGGCGGCTGGCACGCGCCCTTCTGGATCGACGAGTTCTGGGCCGGCGCCAACGAGGGCTACTGGCCGGTGCTGTGGTTCTTCGGCAAGGTCCTGTTCTTCATCTTCGTCTTCATCTGGCTGCGCGGCTCGCTGCCGCGGCTGCGCTACGACCAGTTCATGGCGTTCGGCTGGAAGCGGCTGATCCCGATCTCGCTGGTCTGGATCGTCGCCGTCGCGACGATGCGGGTGGCCCGCAACGAGGGCGCCTTCGAGGGCGGCTTCAGCGGCAACCCGCAGTTCTGGATGATCATGATCGGCGTCGTCCTCGTGGTGCTCCTGGTGACCTTCCTGGTTCCGGAGAAGGCACCCGAGGTCCCGACCCAGGTCCGCGCGCCGCGCGCCGGGGGCTACCCGGTCCCGGCGATGCCGGCCGGCGGTGCCGTCCGCGGTGCGGCCGCGCCGCTGGTCTTCCGCACCGACCACACATCCGTCCAGCCGACCGATGCAGGGGTGAGCAATGGCTGAGCAGCCGGGGCAGTCCGGGCAGAAGGGCCCGTCGCTCAAGGAACAGCTCTGGGACCCGGTCGCCGGGTTCGGGGTCACCTTCCGGACGATGTTCCGCAAGGTCGTCACCGAGCAGTACCCGAAGGAGAAGCTGCCGACGGCGCCGCGCTTCCACGGCCGCCACCAGCTCAACCGCTGGCCCGACGGCCTCGAGAAGTGCGTCGGGTGCGAGCTGTGCGCGTGGGCGTGCCCCGCGGACGCGATCTACGTCGAGGGTGCCGAGAACCGCGACGACCTCGCCGACGGCGAGTCGGGCCGCTACTCCGCGGGGGAGCGCTACGGCCGCGTCTACCAGATCAACTACCTGCGCTGCATCCTCTGCGGCCTGTGCATCGAGGCGTGCCCGACCCGCGCGCTCACGATGACCAACGAGTACGAGCTGGCCGACGACAGCCGCGCCAGCCTGATCTACGAGAAGTCCGACCTGCTCGCGCCGCTGCTGCCGGGCATGGAGCAGCCGCCGCACGCGCAGCTGCTCGGCAGCGACGAGGACTACTACCGCGGCGACTTCCAGCAGCCGGTCCCCGTCCCGGTCGTGCCGGGTGAGGGGGCGGGCAAGTGACCGCCTTCTGGATCCTCGCGCCGATCATGGTGGTCGCCGCCCTGGGCCTGCTGTTCGTCCGCAAGGCCGTGCACGCAGCGCTGCTGCTGGCGGTCGTGATGATCAGCCTCGCGGTGCTCTACGCCGTGCTCGAGGCACCCTTCCTGTTCGCGGTGCAGATCATCGTCTACACCGGCGCCATCCTGATGCTCTTCCTGTTCGTGCTGATGCTCGTCGGCGTCGACGCCTCGGACTCGGTCGTCGAGACGATCAAGGGCCAGCGCGCGCTCGCCTGGCTCACCGGGCTCGCCTTCGCGGTGGTCATGGTCGTGGGGCTGACCCAGCTGACCTTCGGCACCGCTGTCGGGCTCGACGGCGAGGGCGGGGCGAACGAGGGCGGCAACGTCCAGGCCCTGGCCAACCTGCTCTTCTCCCGCTACGTGTTCATCTTCGAGGCCACCAGCGCGCTGCTGATCACCGCGGCGGTCGGGGCGATGGTGCTCGCGCACCGCGAGCGGCTCACGCCGCGCAGGACCCAGGCCGACATCGCGGCCGACCGGGTCCGGGCCTACGCCGAGACCGGCGCCCACCTCGGGCCGCTGCCCGCCCCCGGTGTCTACGCCCGCCACAACGCCGTGGACACGCCCGCCCTGCTTCCCGACGGCAGCCCGGCCCCGGCGTCGGTCTCCCGCGTGCTCGCCGCCCGCGGCACCATGCGGGCCACCGGCCTGAAGGACATCGAGGCGATCAAGGACCAGCTCGGCGTCGAACCGGAGAAGGCGCCGGAGACGGCCGGCCGCAGCGCCGCGACCGGCTCCGCCGAGGAGAACGACGCGCCGATCGGCTCGTCCGCGCAGGAGGCCTCCGATGACTGAGTACGTCGTCCTGTCGGCCATCCTCTTCACGATCGGCTCGATCGGTGTGCTCACGCGGCGCAACGCGATCGTCGTGTTCATGTGCGTGGAGCTGATGCTCAACGCCTGCAACCTGGCCTTCGTCGCCTTCGCCCACCAGCACGGCAACCTCGACGGCCAGGTCGCCGCCTTCTTCGTGATGGTGGTCGCTGCGGCCGAGGTCGTCGTCGGGCTGGCGATCATCATGACCATCTTCCGCACGCGACGCTCGGCCTCGGTCGACGACGCCAGCCTGCTGAAGTTCTGAGGACGGGAAATGCACGCACTCTCCGCACTCGCGCTCGCCTCGGGCGAGACCCACGTCCCGGTGGTGGCACCCACCGAGGCCGACGGCGTCCTCAACCTGATCTGGCTGGTGATCGCGCTGCCACTGGCCGGCGCGACCGTCCTGCTGCTGCTCGGCAACCGGCGCACGCAGGGCTACGGCCACTGGATCGGGCTGGGCACCATCACGGTCTCGTTCGGGCTCAGCCTGGTCTCCTTCCTCACGCTGCTCGGGCGCGACGAGGGCGACCGGCAGGTCGCGAAGCACCTGTGGACGTGGATGGAGGCGGGTGGGCTCGACGTCGGCCTCGACCTGCTCTACGACCCGCTGTCGGCGCTCTTCCTGTTGCTGATCACGGGCGTCGGCGCGCTCATCCACCTCTACTCGGTGGGCTACATGGCGCACGACCCGCGCCGGTCGCGGTTCTTCGCCTACCTCAACCTCTTCGTCGCCGCGATGCTCATGCTCGTCCTGGCGGAGAACTACGTCGGCCTGTTCCTGGGTTGGGAGGGCGTCGGCCTGGCGTCGTACCTGCTCATCGGCTTCTGGCAGCACAAGCCGTCCGCGGCGGCGGCCGCCAAGAAGGCGTTCGTCATCAACCGCGTCGGTGACATGGGCCTGGGCCTGGCGATCTTCCTGATGTTCGCCACCTTCGGCACGACGAGCTTCAGCGGCATCAGCGCGCTGTCGAGCGGCGCGACCGAGACGACGCTGAACTGGATCGGCGTGCTGCTCCTGGTCGGCGCCTGCGGCAAGTCGGCGCAGGTTCCGCTCCAGGCCTGGCTGCTCGACGCGATGGAGGGCCCGACCCCGGTGTCGGCGCTCATCCACGCCGCGACGATGGTCACCGCCGGCGTCTACCTCGTGGTCCGCTCGAACTTCATCTTCGAGCTCGCCCCGACCGCGCAGACGGCGGTCGTCATCGTCGCGACCGTCACGCTCCTGTGGGGCGCGATCATCGGTTGCGCCAAGGACGACATCAAGAAGGGCCTCGCCGGCTCCACGATGAGCCAGATCGGCTACATGATGCTCGGCGCGGGGCTCGGTGTCGCCGGCTACGCCTTCGCGATCTTCCACCTGCTGACCCACGGCTTCTTCAAGGCCAACATGTTCCTGGGCGCCGGCTCGGTGATGCACGCGATGGACGACGACGTCGACATGCGGCACTACGGCGCGCTCCGCACGGCGCTGCCGATCACCTTCGCGACCTTCGCCCTCGGCTTCCTCGCGATCATCGGCGTCCCGCCCTTCGCGGGTTTCTGGTCGAAGGACAAGATCATCGAGACCGCACTGGTCGAGAACCCGGTCGTCGGCATCTGCGCCCTGCTGGGCGCCGGCATCACCGGCTTCTACATGACCCGGATGGTGCTGATGACCTTCTTCACCCAGAAGCGGTGGGCCGACGACGTGCACCCGCACGAGAGCCCGAAGGTGATGACCATCCCGCTCATCGTGCTGGCAGCGCTCTCCGCCCTCGGCGGCCTGATGCTCGCCGGCAACTGGATCGTCGACTGGCTGAGCCCCGTCGTCGGCCACGCCGAGCACCATGAGCCCCCGCTCCCGGTCATCGTCATCACGTTGATCACCATCGCGGTCGTCGCGGCCGGAGTGGCGCTCGCCTGGCTCCTCGTCGGCAAGCAGGACGTGCCGCGCGAGGCGCCGGCCGACGTGTCCTTCGCGACGAGGGCCGCTCGTGCCGACCTGTACGGCGACGCGATCAACGACACCCTCGTGGTCACCCCCGGCATGGCCACCGTCCGCGGGTCCGTCGGCGCCGACCGCACGCTCGTCGACGGCCTGTTCACCGGGGGCGCCACGTTCGTTGCCGGCACCGGTGAGCTGCTCCGGCGGCTGCAGAACGGCTACGTCCGCTCCTACGCGCTCGGCATCCTCGGTGGCGCCGTACTCCTCGTCCTGACCCTGGTGGCGGTGAACTGATGCTCTCGTTCCTCGTGTGGCTCCCGGTCGTCGGCGCGCTCGTCGTCGCCTTCGCGCCGCGCTCCCTGAGCAAGACGCTGGGCCTCGGCATCGCGCTGGCGACCCTGGTCGTCGCGGTCGTCGCCGCCGTCCAGTACGACGTCGACGGCGGCCGCCAGTTCGTCGAGGAGGTCGAGTGGATCGAGGCCTTCGGCGTCCACTACGCCCTCGGTCTCGACGGCCTCGGCCTGCTGATGGTCCTGCTGACCGTCCTGCTCGTCCCGCTGGTGCTCGGCGCCGAGTGGTTCAAGGCCGACGACCCCAACGGCGGCGGCGCCCGCGCGTTCGTCGCCTGGGCGCTGGCGCTCGAGGGCCTCTCGCTCGCGGTCTTCTGCGCGACCGACGTCTTCCTGTTCTACGTGGTCTTCGAGGCGACCCTGATCCCGGCCTACTTCCTCGTCGGCAGCTTCGGTCGTGAGGGCCGCGGCGGCGCGGCGCTGAAGTTCCTGATGTTCCAGCTGGCCGGCGGCCTGATCCTGCTGGCGTCCGTGATCGGGCTCTACGTCGTCTCCGCGCAGGCCGGCGAGCCGTCGTACCTCCTCTCGGACCTGGAGAAGCTCGACATCGACACCGAGGCGGGCCGCTGGCTGTTCCTCGGGTTCTTCATCGCCTTCGCGATCAAGGCGCCGCTGTTCCCGGTCCACACCTGGCTGGCCGACACCACCGAGAAGGCGACCCCCGGCACGGGCGTGCTGCTCGTCTGCATCCTCGACAAGATCGGCACCTTCGGCATGCTGCGCTTCTGCCTCGGGATCTTCCCCGAGGCCTCGCAGTGGGCGACCCCGGTGGTCATCGCGCTGGCGCTCATCTCGATCGTCTACGGCGCCCTGCTCGCCATCGGCCAGGACGACGTCTTCCGCCTGATCGGCCTGACGTCGCTCAGCCACTTCGGACTGATCACGCTCGGCATCTTCACGATGAGCACGCAGGGTGGCACCGGTTCGATCCTCTACATGGTCAACCACGGCCTCGGCACGGCGGCGTTGTTCCTGGTCGCCGGCTACCTGTACGACCGCCGCGGCACCTCGCTGATCAGCGAGATGGGCGGCATCGAGAAGGTCGCACCGGTCCTGGCCGGCTTGTTCCTCGTCGCGGGCCTCGCCACCCTGGGCCTGCCCGGCCTCTCGCCGTTCGTCAGCGAGTTCATGGTGCTGCTGGCCGCCTTCGGCTATGCCTGGTACGTCGGCGCGATCGCGATCACCGCCGTGGTGCTCGCGGCGATCTACGTGCTGTGGATGTACCAGCGCACGATGACCGGCCCGACCCCCGCCGACATCGAGGGCACCAAGGACCTCGGACTGCGTGAGATCGCGGCCGTGGCGCCCCTGGTGGTGGCCCTCGTGTTCTTCGGCTTCTACCCGGCCCCGCTGACCGACGTCAGCAACCCCACGGTCGGGGTCCTCCTGCAGGAGCAGGTGGGCGTCGAGGACGACCCGCCCACGGTCGATCCGGCCGATGTCGAGCACGACGAGCAGGAAGCGGAGGCGCACTGATGGAGTTCGTGAAGCCCGAGCTGGAGTACGTCGAGCTCCTCCCGCTGCTGATCGTCCTCGGCGCCGCGTGCGTGGGTGTCCTCTTCGAGGCGCTCCTGCCGCGTGACCTGCGCCGCCTGCCCCAGGTGGCGCTGAGCCTCGTCGCGCTGGTGGCCGCGCTGGTCGCGACGATCATCGTCGGCGCCGGTCTCGACGAGCACACCGGCATCGCCGGCGCCGAGGGCAAGGGCCTCGTCGGCGCGATGGGCTCGGTCGTCGTGGACGGCCCGACCGTCTACCTCTGGGGCCTGCTGCTCGTCTTCGCCATCGGCGGAGTCGCGCTCTTCGCCGAGCGCCGCCTCGAGGGCGGGGTCTCCGCGTTCACCGGCCAGGCGGCTGCACTGCCCGGCACCGACACCGAGCGCGACGCCTCGACCCGCGGCCTCGAGCACACCGAGGTCTACCCGCTGCTCCTCTTCGCCGTCGGCGGCATGCTGCTCTTCCCGGCCTCGGGCGACCTGCTCACGATGTTCGTCGCCCTCGAGGTGCTCTCGCTGCCGCTCTACCTGCTCTGTGGCCTGGCCCGCCGGCGCCGGCTGCTGAGCCAGGAGGCGGCCATGAAGTACTTCCTGCTCGGCGCCTTCGCCTCCGGCTTCTTCCTGTACGGCGCCGCGCTCGTCTACGGCTATGCCGGGTCGGTCGACTTCGCCGGCATCAACGAGGCGGTCCGCGCGGGCGGGGCCAACCACGGCCTGCTGCTCGCCGGCATCGCGCTGCTCGCGGTCGGCCTGCTGTTCAAGGTCGGCGCCGCCCCCTTCCAGGCGTGGACGCCCGACGTCTACCAGGGCGCCCCGACCGCGGTCACCGCGTTCATGGCCGCCGGCACGAAGGTCGCCGCCTTCGGTGCCCTGCTGCGGCTGCTGTACGTCGCCTTCGGTGGCGAGCGCTGGAGCTGGCAGCCGATGCTGTGGGTCGTCGCGATCGCCTCCATGGTGCTCGGCGCCGCGCTGGCCGTCGTACAGAACGACGTCAAGCGGATGCTGGCCTACTCCTCGGTGGCGCACACCGGCTTCCTGCTGGTGGGCGTGCTGGGCGTGCAGAGTGCCGGCGACCTCGCCGAGGGCCAGTACTCCTCGCTCGAGGGCGTGCTCTTCTACCTGACCACCTACGGCTTCGCCATGATCGGCTCGTTCGCCGTCGTCACCCTGGTGCGCGACGCGGGCGGCGAGGCAACCCACTACGACCGCTGGGCCGGCCTGGGCAAGCGCTCGCCGCTGGTCGCGGGCGCCTTCGCCTTCTTCCTCCTCTCGATGGCCGGGATCCCGCTGACCGCCGGCTTCATCGGCAAGTGGGCGGTCTTCACCTCGGCGATGTCCGCGGGCGCCTGGCCGATCGTCCTCGTCGCGATCGCGTCGAGCATCGTGGCGATCACCTTCTACGTGCGCCACATCCGGCTCATGTTCTTCACCGACGCCCACCCGGACGGCGGCGGGGCGGTCACGGCGCCGTCGGTGCTGACGTCCGCGACGGTCGTGGTGTGCCTCGCGGCGACCCTCGTCCTCGGCGTGGTGCCGGGCCCGGTTCTCGAACTGGTCACCCATACGGGAGACTTCATCAGGTGACCAACGCTCCATCCCCGGCCGAGCTGGCCCTCCCGATCCTCGACGACGCACTGGCTGAGCGTCTCCGCGGCCGGATGGCCACGGTCGAGGATGCCCTCTACGGCCACGCGTCCAGCAGGGCGCCGTACGTCACCGAGGCGGCGCGGCACCTGCTTGCCGCCGGTGGCAAGCGGTTCCGCCCGCTGCTGGTGCTGCTGGCCGCCGAGGCCGGGCCGCGGCCGGACGCCGAGGAGGTGCTCACCGCCGCGTGCGTGGTCGAGATCACCCACGTGGGCTCGCTCTACCACGACGACGTGATGGACGAGGCCGAGCTGCGCCGTGGTGAGGACTCCGCCAACGCCCGCTACGACAACCTCGTCGCGATCCTGACCGGCGACTGGCTCTTCGCGAAGTCGTCGGAGCTGACCGCCCGGCTCGGACCTGAGGCGGTCCGGATCCAGGCGGAGACGTTCACCCGCCTCGTCGAGGGCCAGATCCTCGAGACCGTCAAGCCCGGCCCCGACGAGGACGCGCTCGCGCACTACCTCGAGGTCGTCGCCGGCAAGACCGGCTCGCTCATCGCGACCTCGGCCCACTACGGCGCGCTCTTCTCCGGTGCCGCGCCCGAGGTCGTCGCCGCGCTCACCGCCTACGGCGAGCTGGTCGGCACCGCCTTCCAGCTCTCCGACGACATCCTCGACATCGCCTCGGAGAGCGAGGAGTCCGGCAAGACGCCGGGCACCGACCTCAAGGAGGGGGTGCCGACGCTCCCGGTCCTCATCGCGCGGGCGTCCACCGACCCCGCGGATGCCCGGCTGCTCGAGCTGCTGGACCCGGAGCGGTCGGACCTGGCGAACGACAGCGAGCTGCACGCCGAGGCCCTCGACCTGCTCCGCAAGCACCCGGCGATGGCCGAGGCGCAGGCGTACGTCGTCGCCCGCGCGCAGGAGGCGAAGCGGCTGCTGGAGGTGCTCCCGGAGGGTTCCGTGCGCACCGCCCTCGAGGCCTTCGCCGACGTGGTGGCCGTCCGCTCCGCCTGAACCCGGCACTGCGCGCCGCAGGTTGATCGGTCGCGCCTTGCACGGGCTCGGCCGATCCGTGACGGCGAACCCTCGGCAATCTGTACCAAGTCGGTTAAGTTTGATTGTCATGAGCACGATGGCCACCAACCAGGACCTCGACCCGGTCGCACTGCGCCAGGCGTTCGGGGTCTTCCCGACCGGGGTGGTCGCGCTTGCTGCCGAGATCGACGAGGTGCCGGTGGGACTCGCCGCCAGCTCGTTCACCTCGGTCAGCCTCGACCCACCCCTGGTCTCCGTCTCGGTCGCACGCACGTCGAAGACGTGGCCCGACCTCCGCCGTGCACGCCACTTCGGCGTGACCGTGCTGGCCGACCACCACGGGGCGGTCTGTCGCCAGCTCTCCGGACCGGTCGACGAGCGCTTCGCCGGCATCGACGTCACCGTCACCGACGACGGCGCCGTGACCCTCGACGAGGGCCTGGTCCGCTTCTCGTGCTCCCTCTACCGCGAGGTCGACGCCGGCGACCACGTCATCGTGCTGCTGCAGGTGCACGCCGTCGACCACGGAGCCGAGGACGACGCGGGGCACCCCCTGGTCTTCCACCGCAGCGCGTTCGGCCGCCTCGAGCGGAGTGCCTGACCGGCGTCCCCCTCGATCGCCCCGTGCGCCAGCGACGTGCACCCCGTCCGCTGCCGCACGGGGCCTCCACGCCGTCGTCAGGCGGCGGAGGCCTCGGCCGCCAGGGCGAGCGTGCGCCGTCGGTGCCGCACGGCCTCGAACGTGAAGACGGCCAGGGCCAGCCAGACCAAGGTGAAGCCGATCCACCGGCCCGGCGGCATGTGCTCGCCGAGGACGGTGATGCCGAGCAGGAACTGCAGGATCGGCGCGAGGTACTGCAGCAGGCCCAGGGTCGTCATCGAGACCCGGGTCGCGGCCGCCCCGAAGCAGAGCAGCGGTACGGCGGTCACCACGCCGCTCGCGACGAGCAGCGCCACGTGCCCGGCGCCCTCGCCCGCGAAGTGGGCGTCGCCGGTGCTGCTCAGCCACACCAGGTAGGTGAGCGCGAACGGGGCGATCACCGCCGTCTCGAACGCCAGGCCCTCGAACGTGCCGACGCCGGCCGACTTCTTCGCCAGGCCGTAGGTGCCGAACGAGAAGGCGAGCACCAGGGCGACCACCGGTGGACGCCCGTAGTCGACGGTCAGCACCGCCACCGCGACGAAGCCGAGGCCGAGCGCCCACCACTGTGCGGGCCGCAGCCGCTCGCCGAGGACCAGCACGCCCATCAGCACGGTCACGAGCGGGTTGATGAAGTAGCCGAGCGACGTCTCGACCACGCGGTCGTTGTTGACGCCGTAGATGTAGGTGCCCCAGTTGGACGTGATGGTCACCGCGGCGACGACCAGGAGCAGCGTCGTACGACGGTCCCGCAGGATGTCGCGCAGGGCGGCGCCGCGGCGCAGCACCACGACGAGCACGCCCATGACGGCCACGGACCACACGATCCGGTGGGCCAGGATCTCGACGGGCCCGCTCGGCTCGAGCAGCGGCCAGTAGAGCGGGAACGCGCCCCAGAGCGCGTAGGCGGTGACGCCGAGCAGGAACCCCCGTCGTGCGTCAGCCACCCGGCGAGGTTAGCCCTGCGCGAGAGACCTCACCAATCGACCTGTCGTCGAGGAGGCCGCGCAGCAACCGTCAATTCGTCGAGGAGGTGCCGCAGCGCCCCGTTCGTTCGTCGAGGAGGTCGCGCAGCGACCGTCACGAGACGCCCTGCCTCGGTGCACCTGCTGTGCCCGTCGCCTTCGCGTCGCCACCCGGTCTCGTGACGCGCCACGCACTCGCTTGCTTCGCGGCGCGAGTGCGCCGGCGCTCCTCGACCTTCGGCCTTCATCCGCGCGTTCGCAAGCTCACGCGCGGCGGCCTCAGTCGATGGTCCAGGTGTCGCCGGCGTTGATGAGCGCGGTGAGGCGCTCCTCCGGCGATCCCTGCGCGGCGACCGCCTCGGACGCGGTGGCGACCTGGGCGCGGGCCTGGTCGTCGTACGTCGGGCGCTCGACCTGGCGGAAGATGCCGATCGGGCTGCGGTTGAGGTAGCCCGCGTCGGTGAGCCGCGAGATCGCGAACGCCGTCGACGGGTCCGGGTTCGCGGCGTCGTGGACGATGATCGCCTCGGCCGCGACGGACGCGGTGTCGGCGACCTCGACGGCCCCGCCGGGGCCGCGGACGAGGGCCTTGTCGCCCAGCCCGGTCGCCTCGTCGCGCACGCCGAAGGTGATCGGCTGGCCGTGGGTCAGCGGGATCAGCGCGTGGGCGTTGTCGCGGTCCTTGATCGCGTCGAACGCGCCGTCGTTGAAGATCGGGCAGTTCTGGTAGATCTCGACGAACGACGTGCCGCGGTGGGCAGCGGCGGCGGCGAGGACCGCGGTGAGGTGCTTGCGGTCGGAGTCGATGGTGCGGGCGACGAAGGACGCCTCGGCCCCGAGCGCGAGGGAGACCGGGTTGAACGGGTGGTCGAGCGAGCCCACGGGCGTGGACTTGGTGACCTTGCCGACCTCGGACGTGGGGGAGTACTGGCCCTTGGTGAGGCCGTAGATCCGGTTGTTGAACAGCAGGATCGTCATGTTGACGTTGCGCCGCAGCGCGTGGATCAGGTGGTTGCCGCCGATCGACAGCGCGTCGCCGTCACCGGTGACGACCCACACCGACAGGTCCTCGCGGGCCGTGGCGATGCCGGTCGCGATCGACGGCGCGCGGCCGTGGATCGAGTGCATGCCGAAGGTGTCGAGGTAGTACGGGAAGCGCGAGCTGCAGCCGATGCCGGAGACGAACACGATGTTCTCGCGGCGCAGGCCCAGGTCGGGCAGGAAGGACTGGACGGCCTTGAGGACGGCGTAGTCGCCGCAGCCGGGGCACCAGCGGACCTCCTGGTCGGAGGAGAAGTCCTTGGCGGTCTGGGTCTCGCCCTCGCCCAGGGTGGGAACGAGCGCGGTGCCCAGGGACGGCATGGGGAGATCGATGGTGCTCATCGGAGGGGTGCCTCCTCGTGGTCGGCAGGAAGGTTGAGGCCGTGCTCGCCGAGGTCGACCTCGCGACCCTCGGCCTCGCCGACGAGCACGCCGATGGCCTCGGCGAGCTCGGCGGCCTTGAGCGGCAGGCCGTAGACGTGGTTGTAGCCCTGGGCGTCGACGAGGTACTCGGCGCGCAGCATCTTGCTCAGCTGGCCGAGGTTCATCTCGGGGACGAGGACCTTGTCGTAGCCCCTGAGGATCTCGCCGAGGTCGTTCGGGAACGGGTTGAGGTGGCGCAGGTGGACCTGCGCGACGTCGTACCCGGCGCGGCGGACGCGACGGCACGCCGCACCGATCGGTCCGTACGTCGAGCCCCAGCCGATGACGAGGACCTTGGCCTCACCGGACGGGTCGTCGACGACCAGCGGGGGGAGCGAGTCGGCGATGCGCTGCACCTTCTCCTGGCGGATCCGGACCATCTTGTCGTGGTTGGCCGGGTCGTAGGAGATGTTGCCGTGGCCCTCGCCCTTCTCGAGGCCGCCGATGCGGTGCTCGAGGCCGGCGGTGCCCGGCACGGCCCACGGGCGGGCGAGCGTCTCGGGGTCACGCAGGTAGGGCCAGAAGTCCTTCGTGCCGTCACCCTTGTCGTGGTTGGCCTCGGTGGCGAAGTTCGCCTCGATGACCGGCAGCTCGTCGACCGACGGGATCGCCCACGGCTCGGAGCCGTTGGCGAGGTAGCCGTCGGAGAGCAGGAAGACGGGGGTGCGGTAGGTGATCGCGATCCGCGCGGCCTCGACCGCGGCGGCGAAGCAGTCGCCGGGGGACTGGGGGGCGACGATCGGGACCGGCGCCTCGCCGTTGCGGCCGTACATCGCCTGCAGCAGGTCGGCCTGCTCGGTCTTGGTCGGCAGGCCGGTCGACGGGCCGCCGCGCTGGACGTTGACGACCACCAGCGGCAGCTCGGTCATCACGGCCAGGCCGATCGCCTCGGACTTGAGCGCGATGCCGGGGCCCGAGGTGGTCGTGATGGCGAGCTGGCCGGCGAAGGAGGCGCCGATCGCGGCTCCGATGCCGGCGATCTCGTCCTCGGCCTGGAGCGTGGTCACGCCGAAGGCCTTGTGCTTCGAGAGCTCGTGGAGGATGTCGGAGGCGGGGGTGATCGGGTAGGAGCCGAGGAAGACCGGCAGCTTCGACCGCACGCCCGCGGCGACCAGACCGTAGGACAGCGCGAGGTTGCCGGTGATGTTGCGGTAGGTGCCGGCGTGCATCTTGGCCGGCTTGATCTCGTACTGGACGACGAAGGTCTCGGTGGTCTCGCCGTAGTTCCAGCCGGCCTTGAAGGCGGCGATGTTGGCGCCGAGGATGTCGGGCACCTTGGCGAACTTCTTCTCGAGGAACGCGACGGTCGGCTCGGTCGGCCGGCCGTACATCCACGACAGCAGGCCGAGGGCGAACATGTTCTTGGCGCGGGCGGCGTCCTTGCGGGACAGGCCGAACTCCTTGACCGCCTCGACCGTGATCCCGGTCAGGTCGACGGGCTGGACCTGGAAGCCGGCGAGGACGTCGTCGACCTCGCCCAGCTTGTCCAGCGGGTTGGAGGAGTAGCCCGCCTTGTCGAGGTTGCGCTTGGTGAAGTCGTGGGTGTCCACGATGATCGTCGCGCCCCGGGGCAGGTCGCCCAGATTGGCCTTCAGGGCCGCCGGGTTCATCGCGACCAGCACGTCGGGCCGGTCGCCCGCGGTGAGGATGTCGTGGTCGGCGAAGTGGATCTGGAACGAGCTGACGCCCGGGATCGTGCCCTGGGGGGCGCGGATCTCGGCCGGGAAGTTCGGCAGCGTCACCAGGTCGTTGCCGAAGACGGCCGACTCCTGGGTGAACCGGTCACCGGTCAGCTGCATGCCATCGCCGGAGTCACCCGCGAACCGGATGATCACCCGGTCCAGCTGCTTGACCTGCTTGGTCTGGCTCACGTTCGGTCCACTCTCTCGCACGACGGTCGCGGTGCCCGCCCCGTCCCGATGCCGACGGCGGGCGTCGCTGATTCTACGGCCAAATCTAGAACGCGTTCCACTTTTGGTGGACACCTGTCCAGCCTGGCCGGGCGGACCACTTGGTCCGCGACCTCCCCACGATAGACGGCCAACTGCCGCCGACCCATCCCGCGCCGCCTGATGGTCGGCCGCGCGCTGCACGGAGGGGCGTGACGTGTGCCACGTCCTGTGCTGTGTGTCTCAAACTGTGTCAAGTAACTCGCTAATATGTAGTATTCCACTTGTATTAAGTGTGGCTCCGCACCGTGCGGAGCGCGACAGACCGGGACAGCAAGGAATGGGTGCAATGAAGCGAGTGATCACGGCGGCAGCCCTGGCAGTGACGGGCGCACTGGCGCTGACCGCGTGCGCCAGCGCGGACGGCGGCAGTGACGACAGCGGCCAGACCATCGGTATCTACGGCTTCGCCGTTCCCGAGGCGGCGAACGACGCCATCGCGGCGGAGTTCAACAAGACCGACGAGGGCAAGGACGTCACGTTCTCCGGCTCGTACGGCGCCTCGGGCGAGCAGAGCCGCAAGGTGGCCGACACCAAGGGCAAGGACGTCGACTACGTCCACTTCTCCCTCGAGGGCGACGTGACCCGCCTGGTCGATGCCGGCCTCGTCGCGGACGACTGGAACACCGGCCCCAACAAGGGCATCGTGTCCTCCTCGATCGCGGTCCTCGCGGTGGAGAAGGGCAACCCGCTCGGCATCAAGGGCTGGGAGGACCTGACCCGCGACGACGTCAAGGTCATCACCGCCGACCCCGCCAGCTCCGGCGCCGCGCGCTGGAACATCCTCGCCCTGTACACCCACGCCCTCGCGACGGGCGCCACCGAGGCGCAGGCCGACACCTACCTCAAGGACGTGTTCGCCAACGTCACGACCTGGGCCGCGAGCGGTCGTGAGGCGACCGAGGCGTTCAAGAAGGGCGTCGGGAACGTGCTCATCACCTACGAGAACGAGGCCATCCTGGCCAAGCAGAAGGGCGAGGAGCTCGACTACATCGTCCCGGACACCTCCTTCCTGATCGAGAACCCCGGCGCCGTCCTCAAGGACGCCGACCCGGTGGCGACCGATTGGCTGGACTTCGTCCTCAGCGACGCGGGCCAGACCGAGTTCGTCAAGAAGGGCTTCCGCCCCGTCGGTGACCTCGACATCTCCGGCATCGAGGTCGAGGGCGCCAACGACCCGGCGAACCCGTTCCCCGCGCCGTCGAAGAAGCTGTACACCATCGACGAGCTGGGCGGCTGGAAGGCCGTGACCGCCGAGTGGTTCGGCAAGGACGGGACGAAGCTGCGCTTCGACAACCTGTACGCCGAGGCAACCAAGAAGTGACCGAGACACTCGTCTCCACCCCTGGGCCGGCTCGCACGTCGAGTCGGCCCAGCGGGCTCTTCGGACTCACCCCGACCTCGGGCATCGGGCTCGGACTGGCGCTGGTCTGGTTCAGCGTCCTGGTCCTGATCCCGCTCGCGGCGGTGGTGGGAGCGGCGGCCGCCGGCGGCTGGGGCGCCTTCTGGGGCACCCTGACCGACGCGCAGACCTTCGCCGCGCTGCGGCTGACCGTGCTCGAGGCGGCCGGCGTCACGCTGGCCAATGCCGTGATCGGCACGATCGTGGCGTGGGTGCTGGTCCGTGACCAGTTCCTCGGCAAGCGGATCCTGGACGTCGTCATCGACATCCCCTTCGCGCTGCCGACGATCGTCGCCGGCCTGGTGCTGCTGAGCCTCTACGGCCCCGAGAGCCCCGTGGGCATCAACATCGTGAACACCCGCCAGGGCATCTTCCTGGCGCTGCTGTTCGTGACCCTGCCGTTCGTCGTACGGACCGTGCAGCCCGTGCTGCTCGAGCTCGACGCGGACGTCGAGGAGGCGGCGGCCTCCCTGGGCGCCTCACGGCTGACCACGTTCCGGCGGATCATCCTGCCGAGCCTCGTGCCGGCGATCGCCGCGGGATCCTCGCTCGGCTTCGCCCGGGCGATCAGCGAGTTCGGCTCGTTGGTGCTGATCTCCGGCAACACGCCGTACGAGACCGAGGTCGCCTCGCTGAAGATCCTGAAGTTCATCGAGGGCGACAACCAGGCGGGGGCGGCCGCGGTCGCGGTGCTCCTGCTGCTCGTCGCGGTGGTCACCATCGTGGTCCTCGACCTGATCTCCCGACGGGTGGCTCGCCGTGGCTGACACCCGACAGATCAGGTCCCGCAAGGGGCCGGTGACCTACCTGCTGCGGACCTTCGTGATCGCCTATCTCGCCGTGCTCGTCATCTGGCCGCTGTGGGAGGTGACGTCGCGGACCTTCGCGCCGACCGAGCGCGACGCCGCGGGCGGTGTGGGCGCGTTCCTCGACCGGCTCCAGGACCCGACGGTGACCTACGCCTTCAGCCTGACCGCCACCGTGGCGTTCTGGGCGGTCGTGATCAACACCGTGTTCGGTGTCGGCATCTCGCTGCTCATCACCCGCTACCGCTTCCCCGGCAGGCGCGTCCTGTCCGTTCTCGTCGACCTGCCGATGTCGGTCTCCCCGGTCGTCGTCGGCCTGGCCCTGGTGCTGGCCTACAGCACCGGACAGGGCTGGTTCGGCGAGGCGCTGGGGTCCGTGGGCGTCTTCATCATCGGTACGACACCCGGCCTGATCATGGCCACCGCCTTCGTGAGCCTGCCGTTGGTGATCCGGGAGATCGTCCCCGTGCTGGAGGAGATCGGCATCGACGCCGAGATGGCCGCCAGCAGCCTCGGCGCCAACGGCTGGCAGACCTTCCGGCGGATCACCCTGCCGAGCATCAAGTGGGCAGTGATCTACGGCGTCGTGCTCAGCATGGCTCGCTCGCTCGGCGAGTTCGGCGCGGTGAAGATCGTCAGCCCCGGCGCCGAGTTCCGCGGCGAGACCGCCACCCTCCTCATCCAGAACCGCTACACCAACTACGAGGAGCCGACGGCGTACGCCGCTGCGTTCGTGCTCGTGCTCGCCTCCGTGCTGGCCCTCGTCGTCGTGTCCCTCATTCGCAAGGAAGACCACTGATGAGCATCGAAGTAAGGGGTGTCGGCAAGCGCTACGGCGACTTCGTCGCACTCGACGACATCAACGTCTCGCTGCCCACGGGCCAGCTCACCGCCCTGCTCGGACCGAGCGGTGGCGGCAAGTCGACCCTGCTGCGCATCATCGCCGGCCTCGAGACCGCCGACGGCGGCTCGGTGGAGATCGAGGGCGTGAACGCCACGACGTTGCCACCGCAGAAGCGCAACGTCGGCTTCGTCTTCCAGCACTACGCCGTCTTCAAGCACATGACGGTCGCGAAGAACGTCGCCTTCGGGCTCGAGATCCGCAAGCGGCCCAAGGCCGAGGTGAAGGCCAAGGTCGCCGAGCTCCTCGAGCTGGTGCACCTCTCGCAGTTCGCCCACCGGCTGCCCTCGCAGCTCTCGGGTGGCCAGCGCCAGCGCCTCGCCCTCGCCCGCGCGCTCGCGGTCGAGCCGTCGGTGCTGCTGCTGGACGAGCCGTTCGGTGCCCTCGACGCGAAGGTCCGCAAGGAGCTGCGCGACTGGTTGCGCCGCCTGCACGACGAGGTCCACGTGACGACCGTGTTCGTCACCCACGACCAGGAGGAGGCGCTGGAGGTCGCCGACGAGATCGTCGTCATCAACGACGGCCGCATCGAGCAGATCGGCACTCCCGACCAGCTGTACGACGAGCCGGCCAACGACTTCGTCATGGGCTTCCTCGGCGAGGTGACCCAGCTGGGCGGCGTGCGGCTCCGGCCGCACGACATCGACCTCTCCACCACGCCCGGCGCCCCGGGCGCGGTCGCCGGCGTGGTCCTCCGCGCCCTGCGGGTGGGCTTCGAGGTCCGCTTCACCGTGGATGTCGAGGGCCAGGCCGAGCCGACGCTCGTCGTCCTGTCCCGCACCCACGCGCGGGCGCTCGACCTCGACGTCGGCGCTCCGGTGTGGCTGCGTCCGACGACCGGGGCCACGTCCGTGCCGCTGCTCGGGGCAACGGCCGCGACGGCGTGACGTCGCTTGCAACTACGTGTTGTGGTCGGCAGCCACAGGTCACAGCGCCCGGGCAGGTGCCACAACACGTAGTTGCAAGTGCGAGCGAGCGCTCACGGGCCCCCTAGGCTGGGGTCCGTGAGCTATCTCCGGGCGACCAGGATCGTGTGCTGGCTGCTCGGCGCCGCGTTCGTCGTCTCGGTGGTCCACTACGTCGACAACTACATCAACTACGACGACTACCCGGTGCAGCCGGACGACTCGGGGCTGCCGACGGTCACGAGGGAACTGGTCGCGATCAGCTGGTTCGTGTTCACTGCGCTCGGTGGGATCGGGCTGCTGCTGTGGTTCCGCCGGCACATCACGACCTCGGCGATCCTCCTGACGGGCTACTCCGTCTCGGGCCTGGTCGGCATCGCCCACTACACCGTGCCGGGCGCGTCCGACATGGTCTGGTGGCGCCAGGCCCATGTCGTCGTCGACATCGCCTGCGGCGCGGCCGTGCTCGGCTTCGCGCTGTGGGCGGCTCGCAACTCCAGCGAGCTCATCCCTCCGGCTGCGAAGGGCTCGGCGCACGCCCCTCAGCGCGGCGCTTGAGCCCCTCCGCGTGGCGTCGGAAGCCGTCCGCCACGCGCCCCGGCCCGGCCAGCCTGACGAGCGGGCCGCGGAACTCCTCGACCGTCTCGTACGACGTCGGGCCGCCGGGGCGCTGTGTGAGGACCTGGTGGCGCACACCGCGCACCAGCCCGAGTCGCGCCGGCAGGCCCTCGTAGACGTAGGACATCCGCGCGGTCGTCGTACCGGAGGCGTCGGTGGTGGGACCGTCGAGCGCGGTGATCCGCTCGGGTGAGCGGGTGCGGGAGCCGTTCGCCCACACGACGTGGAGCACGATCGGGTTGCCGACGGCGGCCGGCTGGGCGGTCTCCGCGCGCTCGACGAAGGGGTTCCACTCGCCGTAGCGCTCCGTGTCGAGCATGATCGCCCAGACCTGGTCGAGCGAGGCGTCGATGTCGATGCTGGCCGACGGGTTCATGGCGGGATCATGCCCGATCACGTGCCGGTACGGTCGGGGCATGGTGGTCGTCCACGAGACCGTGGCCTCGCGGGTGCTGCTCGGCGCGGGAGCCCGGCACGCCGTCCCCGACGAGCTGGACCGGCTCGGCGCGAACCGGGTGCTGCTGGTCGCGACCGGGTCGGCGCGCGCCGCCCGCGACGAGCTCGAGACGGCGCTGGGGGAGCGAGCGGTGGCCCGTTTCGACGGCGCCGTGGTGCACACGCCCGTCGCCGTGACCGGGCAGGCGATGGCGGTCGTCGAGGAGGCGGACGTCGATGCCGTGGTGACCATCGGTGGCGGGTCCGCGATCGGGCTGGGCAAGGCGGTCGTCGCCCGCACCCGTGTGCCCCACGTGGCGCTGCCGACGACCTACGCCGGCTCGGAGGTCACGCCGGTGCTCGGCGAGACGAGCGACGGGGTGAAGCAGACCCGCCGGGACCCGGCCCTGCTCCCCGGCACCGTCGTGTACGACGTCGAGCTGACCCTGCAGATGCCCGCCGGCCTCACGCTCACGAGCGCCGTCAACGCGCTCGCCCATGCGGTCGAGGCACTCTGGGCGCCGGACGCGACGCCGGTCAGCGACGCCCTCGCCGCCGAGGCGTCGCGGCTGGTCCTGACGGCGCTGCCCGACGTGCTCGACGACCCCTCGGACCTCGTCGGCCGGACGTCGCTGCAGGAGGGGGCCTGGCTCGCCGGTACCTGCCTGGCCACGGCGCAGATGGGCCTCCACCACCAGCTCGCGCACGCGCTCGGAGGCGCCTTCGACCTGCCGCACGCCGAGCTGCACACGATGCTGCTGGCGCACGTGCTGCGCCACAACCTGCCGCACGCGCCGGCCGCTGCGTCCCGGCTGGGTGCGATCACGGGTGCTGGTGACCCCGCGGAGGCGGTCGCTGCGCTGGCTGCGGCGTACGACGGGCCGCGGCGGCTCCGCGACCTCGGCGTGCCCCTCGACGGGCTGGCCGCGGTCGCGGAGCGGGTCGCAGCGGCGCCGTACCCGAACCCGGGTCCGACCGAGGCCGCCGCCGTCGAGGCGGTGCTGCGGGCCGCCTGGTGAGGCGGCCGCGGGCGGTCAGCGGTAGTTGGTGAACTGCACCGCGAAGTCGTAGTCCTGCGCCTTGACCAGCGCCTGGACCGCCTGGAGGTCGTCGCGCTTCTTCGAGGAGATGCGCAGCTCGTCGCCCTGGATCTGCGCCTTGACGCCCTTCGGGCCCTCGTCGCGGATCAGCTTCGAGACCTTCTTGGCGTCCTCGGAGCTGATCCCCTCCTTGAGGGTGATGCCGATCTTGGAGACCTGGCCGGACTGGCGCGGCTCGGTGGCGTCGAGGATCTTCAGCGACTGGTTCCGCTTGATCAGCTTGTCCTGGAAGACGCTGAGCACGGCGCTGGCGCGGTCGTCGGCGGACGCGCTGATCTCGATCGCGTGCTCGCCCTTCCACTCGATGCTGGCACCCGTGCCCTTGAAGTCGAAGCGGGTCGCGATCTCGCGCGCGGTCTGGCCGAGCGCGTTGTCGACCTCCTGGCGGTCGATCTTGCTGACGATGTCGAAGGAGGAGTCGGCCATGGGTTCGTCACCTGCGCGTCGTTGTGGTTTTCGGTTGGACGGTACTGCTGCGCTATTGTTTCGCGTCGTCGCCGACCTTCCAACTCAGGAACGTTCCGTAGGCAGGGAACGGGTCGGAGGCACCACCCGGCAGATTGCCCGAGCGGCCAAAGGGAGCTGACTGTAAATCAGCCGGCATTGCCTACGTAGGTTCGAATCCTGCATCTGCCACGGGTACGACGAGGGGCCCGGTCCACACGGACCGGGCCCCTCGCGGCATCTGCGCGGGTCGCGCCTCAGAGCGGGTGGTTGGCGATGAACACCCGCTCGGGGTCGACCTCGTCGCGGACCCGGCACAGCGCGACCCAGTCCTCGCCGTCGTAGAACCGGCTGGCGTCGACCCGGGTCTCGGCGAAGGTCGGCACGAGGGCGACCCGCGACCAGGCCGACAGCGCCCGGACCACCGCGAACGCGGCGGCGCGGCCGGCGACCGCGGCCTGCGGGGTCGGCGCGGGGGCGAGGCACATCAGGGCGTACTCGCCGCTGATCGACGACAGGACGCCGCCTCCTGCGACCGGCTTCGCGAGCTGGCCGCCCAGGTGGCGCAGCTCGGCGAACATGAGTCCGCTGCGCGTCCCCGGGCCCACCTGTGCGAGAAGGGCGTCGATCGCGGCGTCGTCGAGCGGGCCGAGCACGCTGTGGTCGGCGACCGCCGGCGTCGGGCCGGGCGGGTCCATGTGGACCTGGAGCAGTGCCGGCGCCGGGATCCGGCCGAAGGTGTCCATCTCCGGGGAGAGTGCGCGCAGCGGGGCGAGGATCTCCGCCGCCCGCTCGTCGGTCTCGAGGATGGCGCCGTCGATGACGACCAGGTCCCGGCCGGAGAGGAATGGCGGCAGCTCCGGCAGCGGCGGGAAGCTCATCACCCGCAGGGACGTGGTGGCGCTGTCGGGTGCGGTGCGCGTCCACTCGGCCCACGCGCGGACCACCTCCGGTGCGTGCTCGCGGTCCCAGAGCAGCATGCCGGCGACGACGTCGGCGTAGGGCAGCAGGCCCAGCTCGACCGCGACGACGATGCCGAAGTTGCCGGCGCCGCCGCCGCGCAGCGCCCAGAACAGGTCGCGGTCCTCGTCGGCGGAGGCCCGGCGCAGCTCGCCGTCGGCGGTGATCACCTCGACCGCGCGCACCGCGTTGGCCGCCAGGCCGTGCCGGCGGGCGTAGAAGGAGAGGCCGCCGCTGAGCGCGTAGCCGACCACGCCGACGTCGCCGGCCGAGCCGTGCAGCACCGCCCGCCCGTGCGCGGCCGCCGCGGCGGCGACGTCCTGCCACAGGGTCCCGCCGAGGACCCGGACGGTGCCGGCGGCGGGGTCCACGGTGACGCCGGTCAGCTCGTGGAGCCGCACCAGGACGACGTCGGCGAGGGAGCCCTCCCCGAGGGCCGCGGCGCCGTGGCCGGTGCTCTGCGGCGCGACCCGCAGGCCCGCGGCGGCCGCGGCGCGGACCACCTCGCTGACCTGCTCGACGGTGCGCGGGACCGCGACGGCGGCCGGCCGCTGCTCGATCGCCAGGTTCCAGGGCGTGCTGGCGGCGTCGTACCCGGGATCGCCGGGGAAGTGCACCTCGCAGCCGCTGTCGAGGGTGGCCAGCGTGCTGGTGTCGGGGGTGGTGGTCATGGTGGAGCCTTCGTTCTCTCGGATGCCTGACGTCGAGAACGATCAGGTCCGGGAAGGTGCGGGAACCATCCCCGATCCGTGGGGAGATGACGACCCGGTGCTCTGGGGGCCGACCGGACCCAGAAATATGGGATACCGCCACGCGGAGCGTTGCTCCACACTTCTGGCATGGCGGTGCGTGCTCGGGGCGCGGACACACGAAGGGCCTCGAGAGATGACAACCAACGGACTGACTGCTGAGCGCGTGCGCCAGGACGTCGACGTCGTCGCGCGCGCCGGCCTGGACCTCGAGTCCTTCCTCGAGGAGGCCGTCGCTTCGGTCCGGCGCGCCGTGCCGTGGGTCAGTGTCTGCATCGGGACCCACGACCCCGGCAGCCACATGCTCACCAGCGCCCGCAAGTACGGCGACCTCCGGGTCCGCAACAGCCACGACCACGAGTTCGGCCTGATCGAGTACGGCACGGTCGAGGAGACGTCGTTCACGGAGCTCGCGCGCGCGCCGATGGCCGCCGCGGGCGTCCACCTGCTCACGGGTGGCCGGATCGAACGCTCGCACCGGCTCTCGAACTTCATGCGTCCCAACTTCGGCTACGGCGACGAGGCACGGGTGACCTTCCGCGACGGCCGCGAGGTCTGGGGGGCGATGGCGCTGTTCCGGGGCACCGACGACGACCCCTTCGACCAGGCCGAGGTCGACTTCCTGGCCTCGCTGTCGACCGCGTTCGCGCACGGCGTGCGCGCGGGGACGCTCACCCGCCTGGCGGACGTCGCGCCGGTGACCGACGTGTCCAGCCTCGGGCCGGCGGTGGTCATCGTGGGCCCGGACGACCAGGTCACCCAGATGACGCCGGCCGCGGAGCAGCGCCTCGGCGAGCTGGTCACCGGGCCGGGACACTGTGACCCGCTCTCGCCTGTCGCGGCCCTCATCGGCGCCGCCCGGCGCTACGCCCGCGGCGAGTGGGACCGGATCCCGCGTTGCCGCCTGCGCACGGCGTCGGGCATGTGGCTGGTGCTCCAGGCCGGCCCGCTGAGCTCGTTCGGCGACCGCGACGGCGATGTCGTGATCACGATCGAGGAGGCGCGTCCGCCGGAGATCGTCGCCCTCGTCGTCGCGGCCTTCGGGCTGACGCCGAGGGAGCGCGACGTGACCCAGCTGGTGCTGCAGGGCGTGGACACCAAGGAGATCGCGAGGACGCTGCACCTGTCGGCGTACACGGTCCAGGACCACCTCAAGTCGGTCTTCGACAAGGCCGACGTGCGCTCCCGGCGCGAGCTGATCGCCCGGATCTACTTCGACCAGTACGTCCCGCGGATGGGTGGGGAGCTGGCGCCGTCCGGCTGGTTCGTCTGAGGTCCGGCCGCGCGGTCAGCGCAGGCTCGGGAATCTCGCCACGATCGAGGTCCGCGCCCACCTCGCGCCGAGCCCCCAGGTGTCGCCCGCCAGGGTGAGGGCGAGCACCGGCAGGGCGATCGCGGCCAGCAGGTGGTCGTCGATGACCGGGTTGTCCTCCAGCGGCAGCAACGCCAGCCACATCAGCACGTAGAGCACCGAGCCGGTCGCGGCAGCGATCCGGACGCCCACCCCGAGCACGAGGGCGGTGCCGATGCCCGCCAGCCCGATCATGAACAGCCAGTCGGCCCACGCGTCGCCGGCCATGGCGGTGAAGAAGTCCCGCAGGGGGTTGTCCTCCGGGACGCTGAAGGTCAGGAACGAGTAGGTCGGGCTGCCGTCGTTGATCCACGCGTCGGGACCGAAGCGGTCCACGGCGCCGGTCTCGCTGTCGGCGCCGGTCGCGTACCCGAGCGCCAGGAGCTTGTCGAAGAAGGCCCACAGGAAGGTGAGGCCGAACCCGAGGCGCAGCACGGCAAGGCCGCGGCGGGCGGCTGCATGGGTGACGACGTCGCGCTCGACCAGGACGGCCAGGTGCGCTGGCTTGTGAAGGAGGGACATGCCAACTCCGTTCCGGGGAGCCGAGTCCCCTGTCCGACGTGCTCTCGTCACGCCAGACTCGTCGCCCTGACGTGGGCAGGGCAGGGCCGCGATGCCCGCTGCCGAGGTGACCTAGGTCCCCAGGCGGTCGGGGCCGGCGCCAGCGCATCCGCTGGATGGACCTCGCCCGGTGTCCGTCCCTACCGTCGTCGTGGGGAGGCCTCGAGCGAGGAGACCGCCATGTTCCCCACCCTCCAGCGCCGCGGCCACCGGGTCATGGCGACGACCGTTGCGATGGCCACGGCGATCCTGATCGCGGTCGGCGTCACCGGCGCCACCGCCGACTCGAAGACCACGAGCGTCGCGATCACACCGCTGACGCCGGTCAGGACCGTCACGGCAGGGGTGTCGATCGCCGCCGGGAAGACCTACGCCTTCGTCGGCAGCGGCGGGTCGACCACGGTCCCGACCAACGCCCTCGTGATCCGGCTCGCGATCACGGTCAAGGGCGCCGCCGGCGGCACCTTGTCCTTCGCGCCCCTGGGCGATCCGGCGGGAGCGTCGCCGACGACGGTGACCTGGCCCGCGGGCGGCACCGGCTCGGGGACGGTCAACGTCAACCTCGGTGCGTCGAACAAGGTCGTCGTCTCCAATGCCAGCACCGGCAGTGCCACCGTCGGGGTCAAGATCACCGGTTACTCCACCCAGGTCACGGCGGCCGGCATCAA
>CAZAQE010000017.1:0-88944 GCA_964487275.1 uncultured Nocardioides sp.
TCCACGACCGGGACGAACTCGGCGACCGCGCTACACCACTATCGGGGACTCAACTCCGATCAACAGTTGCCACGACGAACTTCGTGGATCTGGAGGCGACACAGGAAGTACGGGTTACGGACTTGTCGGGGCGAGTTCGCAGCCAACCAGGCCGTCGAACCTCGCGCCGTCCGAACGATCCATCGCGCAACGGCTGACTCCGTTCCACCACGCCGCGCTGTCGCCCTCCCCCACCAGTGACGTGCCTTGACGAGTCCGACACGCACTCCGTCGGACAGCCCATCCGGCCCTGCCAATCGAGCGGCACGCATGCTAGGCCAGCACTTGGCCAACGACTCACAGCGTTACGCCCCTGCTTTGCTTCGCACCCAATGGCCGCCAGCCCGCATGCGTTCGCGGATCACTCCCCCGCCCCCGGTCGCTCGGGATGCCCCCGACTCGGGCCGGTGGCAAATGTAGTGAAGCTTCGCGGGATGCAGCGCCCGAAGCAGTCGCGGCCGTGGCACTCGCAGCCCGCAGAGCTGTCGCCACGGGTTTCGGCAGCGGTACCCAACGCCGGGCAAGGATGTCGGCCGGGGACACCCAAACGACGTCACCTTCGGGCGGAGCGGCGACCATGCCCGAGTCAATGTCGTTGTGCGCTCGACGCGAGAGCGTGCGAGCTGAACCCGTGAGATTGCGATTATCGGCCTTCTCAGCGACGACGTGCGCGAGCTCGGAGCCGGCCTCGACGGCGCGCAGGGTCGCGGTCACGGCCTGGGGGAGTCCCGGGCGTCCCGCGATCGCCTCGGGGCTAACGAGGGTGCTGGCGTCGTGGGTCATCTGGCGGTAGGCGGCGCGGACCTCCGCGGCCGCGCGAGAGAGCGGCTCCTGGATCCGGGCGCCCGGCGGAGCGAGGTCGCTCCAGCGGCTGGCTAGGTTGCTCCAGGAGCGGCCGGCGTCGGCGATCGCGGGGACGAGCCGGTCGGAGGGCTCGAGGATGCCGGCAGTGGCGGCCGCGTCGACGAGCACCATGCTCGCGCCGGCGATGAGGCCCTGGGTGCGGGTGATGAGGAGGATGTTGGAGGGCTCGAGTTGACGGGTCAGGGCACGGTGGGACTGGATGTTCCAGTTGACCAGCGCCTGGGTCAGTCGACTGGGATCGTCGACAGGCCGGATCGCTTCGCCTGCTAGGGCTTGGGCGCACTGGTCGCTCAGGTAGCTGCGGGCGGTTTTCTCGCATGCAGTCATGCGGTCGAGCCATGCTCCGGTGGGCGCGACGGCGTAGGGGGAGTGGTGCTGGGCGAGGTGGACGCAGCGGCCGGACTCGCGTGCCTCGTTGACCCGGTTGCGGCCGTTGTCGTGGAGCGCAACGGTGACGGCGTGAGCGGTCAGGTACAGCCCATGCATGATCCTGGCGCGAGCTGCCTCGAGGTCGCGGTGGGCCTCGGGCTGCTCGTGGGGGATCTCGGCGCCGTAGCGGCGGACCAGGGCTGCGGCGTTGATGAGGGTCTGGGTCATCTGGTCCAGACGAGGGTTGGTCGGCCCCTGGCCCGGCCAGGCCTTCCGGCCGGCCAGGCTGGCCTCGATGGTGGCGGCCTGAGCGGCGAGGCTGGTGATCGGGCGATCGCGCTCGTCGACGCCCGGCCTCCGACCCGGCAGCGAGGCCCAGAGGTCCTCCGCGGCCGCGACCATCGTGGGCCAGCTGCGCAGCAGCGTGCCGGCGTCGTCGCCGTCGACGTCCATGAGCAGCTGGCGGGCCAGGTAGTCGACGTCGAAGAGCATCTCGCCGACGCTGCGCACGTCGCGCGTGGTCATCGGGATCTGGTCGACGTCGAAGAGCTCCTGGTCGATGTCGGCGTACGCCAGGCGCAGGTCAGTAGCCAAGGCCGCGCGCTTCCCTGATGAGGTCGCACAGGTCGACGACCAGCTGGGAGCCGTGGACCAGATCCGGCTGGTGCAGCGGCAGCGGCCGGGTCAGCTCCTCGGCCTCGGTGAGCAGCTGCAGCGGCGTGCGCTCCTCGAGCTCGGCGTCCTCGTCGACGTCGGGCAGCTCGTAGTCGTCGGGCAGCAGGGCGCTGGCCTTGGAGTGCGCGAGATAGACGCCGAGGCCGAGGTCGTGCAGCGGCGAGTCGGCGGTGGCTCTGTCGGCGTCGCTCCACACCTGGTTGGCTGCCTGGTGCAGAAGGACGGCGATCGAGCCCAGGCGGTCCCAGGTGCCGTCAGCGTTGAGGGTGTCCACGGTTGTTCCTTTCGGTTGGAGGTCGGTCTGGCCCATGAACCCACGTCCGGGTCAGTCCTCGCCCGCTCCGCAGAGGGGCTGTGGATAACTCGGGTCGTGTCGGCGGCTGGGCACACACTGGTCACGTTCGCCTACGTCGTTCGGTGGTCGCCGAACGATCACCGCGAGCAAAGTCCAGAGATTCGCACTAGTGCTGATAGATGGAGGTGGGTCGTGTCGTGATGATGAGGTTCCCGATGATCGTGCTGAGGGCGGTTACGCTGGCGCCGGCGCTGCTGGTGAGCTTCGTCCTCACCGTGGTGGTGTGCGCACTGCTCCCGCCGGCCCTTGGCCTGGCGGCGTTCTTGGCCGCCGGTGGCCTGCTTGTTGCGCTGGCGATTGGCCACCTCGAGGTGCCGGCGATCGCGGCGCTGACGAGGTCTCGTCCCGCGAGCTCGGCCGAGCTCCGGGTGATGGCACCCGTGCTCGCCGATCTGGGCGTCCGCGGCGTTGACGTCGACGCCTTGTTCGTACGCCGCCGTCAGGTGCCGAGCACCCCGGTGGTTGTGGTGATCGCGGATCGCGCCGCGGTGGTCAGCCCGGGGCTGGTCGACGCCACCTTCCGAGGAGGCGTCACCGCTGCAGAGGCGGCCGCGGCGATCGCTCATGCCGTCGGTCGAGGGCGGGCGGTCCGGCCCCTGCTGGAGCTCGCCGTGCTGGCGGCGACGACGCCCTGGCGGCTGGTCGTGGGCTCGTTCTGCGGCATCGGCCGGGCCTTCGCCTGGCTGCCGCTCATGCGGCTGGCCTGGACGCTGCGCGGCGTCGTCGGGGTGATCTGTGTCGTGCAGTCCGTGGCCGAGGGCCGGGCCGCTCCGGGCATCCTCGGCGGCGCGGTCATCGCCCTGACCTACCTGGTGCCAGCGGCCAGCCGGCGAATCGAGGCCCGTGCGGAGGCTGCGGCTGACGAGCTGGTGGTCTCCCTCGGCCTGGGTGCCGTGCTGGCTGGCCTGCTGCGGCGTCATGGACATCCGATGACGCTCGAGCAGCTGCAGCGTCTGGAGGCACCCGTCGCGCAGCAGGCGCGGCCGCGGCTGCACCTGGTGCATGGCTGAGGGCTCTCGCTGGCGCGGCAGGTCCGGGGGCCTACTCGTCGTCGGCGAAGCCGGAGGTGGAGTGGTGAACGCAGCCGCGGCCGTCGCCCTCGTGCGGCTTGTGGTTCATGCACGGCAGCGACCCCAGCTTGTGTGAGCAGTCGACCCAGCGAACCGTCGAGGGGCCGGTTGTCGACGCGAGTGCGGTAGCCATCGCTGCCTCCTAGCGGCGCGGGCCGCGGCGGCGGCCGAGCTGGGGCCGCTGGTAGGCGGCGGTGTCGGTGTTGTCGTGCTGGCGGCCGGATCGGTGGACCTGCGCGATCTCGGCGTCGGGGGAAGGGCCGGTGTCGGCGGCCGCGGCCTGAGCGGCGGCAGCTTTGGTGGCGCTGATCTCCTCAGCGCGCTGACGGGCCTCTTCCTCGAGCGCGGCTTCCTCGCGAGCGGCTTCGCTCATTGTGAACTCCCATCGATACCGTGGACTGGCACCGGCTGCGCCAGTCCTCCTTGGTCTCCTAAGTGGGGAACAGGGGTGGGAGCGATCACCCTCGGCGGATCCGTCTGGGCCGGTTCCGGTCCCGCCGACTAGATCAGCAGCGTGGCTCCCAGCAGCTGAGCGGTGTTCTCGAGGAACGCCAGGGATTCGTTACCGCCCGGCCGGTCGCAGCACGGGTGGGTGTCGAAACCCTCGTCGACGACGGTGCGGTGCAGCTGGCCACCGCAGGCACGACAGCAGCGGCCGGCGTGGGTGGGGCACTGGTCGGCCGCCACGGCGCAAGGCAGACACTCAGCCGGCGCCGGTGGGCTCACCTGGTGGGCGCGGTCCCAGTCGCGACGCTGCCGCAGCAGCGCGGTGGTCTGTTGCCACAGCGCTTGCTCGAGGTGCGCCGGCGCCGGTCGGCCGATGGCCTGGTCGACCGCGGATCTGCGCAGCTGCTCACCGGCGCCGAGGAGGCGTGCGCCGACGCCGCGGGCGTAGCACCAGCGGGCCAGCGCCTTCGCGTTCGCAGCCAGCTGCTCGTCCATGATCGGTTTGCCGCCCCCCTTGGCCTGTCAGCAGGTGCCCCACAGGCCGCGCTCCGCGCCCTGGGCGTCGGCGACGGCCGCGGTGTACGACTCCTCGCGGGCAAGCGCCTGGTCTGCTTCGTAGCGCAGGGCGGCGCCACTGGCCAGAAGCTCACGAGCTACGTCGACGTCGTCGTGGTCGACGTAGCGCAGCAGCCGGTCGTAGCGGTCGCGGTTGGGCTCGCTGCTGTCGGTGACGAGCTCGACAGTGCTGCCGATCGGGGCGAGCTGCTCGAGCAGCCGGGTGGCGTCCTCGGCGTAGCACTCCGCCGGCTCCGGTGGGTGGGCGACTTCGGGGGCGTCGATCCCCAGTAGCCGTACGCGGCCGAGCTGGCGACCGCCGAGGGTCTCGACGCGGATCGTGTCGCCGTCGACGACGGCGGTCACGCGCACCCGGGTGGCCGCGCCCTCAGTTGGCTCGGGGCCGGTCGGACCTCCGGGGATGGCAGCGTTGATCCCGCCGGCGGTCAGCGCGAGGACCGCGGCCGCCGCGAGGCCGATCAGGGCCTTCACCGGGCCACCCTCAGCTGTGCCCGCTCGCCGGCACCGGGGATCGCCCGCTCCTGCTCGCGCACCCCGAGGGAGCGGTGACCGCGCTCGGGCACGTACTCGATGGCGTCGCCTGCGCCGATGCTGCTGGAGGGCTGCTCGGGCAGGTCGGAGGCGATCTTTGCGGCCAGGTCCCAAAGCGGTGGGGTCTTCTCGATGCGCCGGGTGGCGTGGAGCACGGTGGTGTGGTCGCGGTCGAAGTGACGCGCGATCGCCGGCAGGCTGTGGCCGTGGATCCGGGCCGCGGTCATGGCCACGGCGCGGGCATCCGAGGCCGTTCGGGTCCGGTCGGCGCCCAGGAGGACGTCCGGGGTGGTGCCGAAGGCCTCCGCGGCCGCGACCACGGCGTGCTCGACCGGGCCGTCAGGCTCGAACGTCGAGGCCGGCGGGTGGAGAGGGACCACCGTGGCCTCGAGGCGGGGGACTTGGGCGTCGTAGCGGTTGTTGACGTGCGCGGAGACGCGGGCCGCGGCGTCAGCCAGACGCGGTCGCTCAGCTGTGCGGCGTACTGCGTGGATCACCGAGGCATGGTCCTTGTCGAAGTGCTCGGCGATCACCGGCAGGGACAGACCGACCTCGCGCGCGGCGGTCATGGCCACCGCACGGGCGTCGCTGACCGGTCGGCTGCGTTCAGCGCTGCGGATCGCCTCCGGGGTGGTGCCGAAGATCGGGGCCGCGGCATTGATGGCCAGCTCGCACACCGCGGCTGGGCCAGCAGCGGAGGAGCTGGGGGCGCTCCGGTCGACCTGGACGGCCAGCACGGTCACCAAGGACCGCAGCTGCTCGGTGTCGAGCGGTGCGATCAGCTCCGCGACCTGGTCATGCTGGCCACCGCGGGCCGCCTCGAGGATGACGCCCGCCAGCTGGCGGCCGCCCTCGTCGAAGTCCATGACGCGCCTCCCGCCTACCGCACCGGAGATCCGACGGGCGGTGCTGCCTGGCGGGGGACCTCGGCTCGGCCCTGCTCGGCCATGCGGCGGCGAGCGTTGTCGGTGATCTCGGACGCGATGCCGGCGGACTGACGGGCGCTGGCTGCGGCGTGGTCGACGACGTTCTCGAGCAGGCGCACGTCCTCCTCGGCGCGGCCGAGCTCCTTGCCGGCAGTCGCGATGCTCCGCTCAAGGCTGACCGGCTCCAGCAGAGACGGCGGAGTCACCTGCTGAGCGGCCTGGTGCGCGCTCTCGACATGCTGAGCGGCCAGGCGAGCCATCGGATTGGCCAGGTCGACCATCTCGCCCACGACCGCGAGGCGCGGCTTCAGCTGCGCGACGTCGCGCGCGAGAGCGGGATCGGTGGTGTCGGCGTCCCGGAGGAGGTCGTGGGCGTCGGCCACCGCCTGCGAGGCGCGCTCCAGGTGCCCGGTGAGTTCGTCGGTCAGCTCGGCGTTGTCGCTGCAGCGGCGCTGCAGTCGGCCCAGGTGCTCGCCGGCGGTCTCGAGGTAGTGGTTGCCGCGGTCGGAGAGCCGCGCCTTGGCCGAGTCAAGCTCGGCGTCGTCGAGCACCCGCAACGCGGAGTTGATGGTGGTGTGCAGCTCTTCGACGACATGGCGGGCGCGACCCACCGCCTGCTCGGCCATGAAGACGGCGTCGGCGGCGTGGAAGGCGGTGTCGTTGGTGGTCATGCCGGGTCACCGCCGCGCGTGTCGGGCGGGGACGTACTGCCTGCCGGGGGCAGGACCTCGCGGAGACGATCGAGCGCGGCCAGTGCCTGCTCGAGGTGGTCGCGGGCCTCCTGGACCGGGTCACGGTCGGCCGCGGCGGGCGTGGATTCGGTGGGCGTGCTCACGGGGCAGCTCCTTGGTGGACCGGGGTCATCTCTCAGTCACCAAAGGAAGTGCGACCCGTGGGGGCGATCACCTAACCCAAAGAAATCTCGGGTACCGCGCGTGGGGCCTTTTTCAGGGCTGGTCCCAGGGCATCGACTGCTGGCCGTCGTCGACGCCCTGGCTCATGATGTGCGCGGTGGCGTTGCGCGCGGCGTCGAGGTGCTTGTGGAGGTCGACCGCCAGGCCCCGGGCCTCCTCCAAGTGGAGGCGGGCGACGCTGATGGCCATTGCCGGGTCTGACTCGTTGGTCATCGTGTCCATGCTGAGCACCTGGTGGGCCTGTGCTTGCTCGAGCGTGCTGGACAGCTGGGAGAACGCCTGGGGGAGCGCAGCCGCGAGGTCGGCGAACTCCGCGAGCTGGTCGGAGGTCTCGGATGGGATCTGGTCCTGCTCCCACATGGTGGCGCGGTTGAAGCCGTAGACGTGCCCGCGGGCCGCCTGTGCATGTCCGCCTGCTCCGAGCTGGTCGTCGTCGTCCACCGGGTGCCCTTCCTGCCGTGCCGTAGGGCCCGAGTCTCGCTGATCTCACGGCCCGGCGCGCGCGGCCGTTGGCGAGACTGTGGATAGCCCGCAGGGGTTTCCTACAGGCGTGCGGGGCGGGAGACTGACCGACCGTGGATGACCAGGCGGCCCTGATCGCGCGGCGGGTCGCGCTCGCCGCGGCGGTCTGGTTCAACGCGCCGGCCGACGTCGAGGCCTACCGCCGGCTCGCCGCGGCCGTGGGGAGTGGAACGCCTACGCCTCACCACAGCTCGAGGCCGGCAACGTCGACGAGCTGCTCGACGACCTTGCCGACGTCGCCCCGCCGACTCCGCTGGGCCAGGGCATTGCCGAGCTCGACGCAGTCCTGCGCCGACAGGCCCGGCGCAACCTCTGAGTTCAGCGGGCGATGCCAGGGCCCCGACTAGCGGGGTTGTCGCCGGCGGGCGTCCTCGGCGAGAGCCGGCGGCGGGCCGCCTCGTCGGGACTCTCGTCCGGCGGCCCTACCTCCTCGATGTCGAGACTGACCAGGGATGCGCGGCCAGCTGGTTGCGCGGTCACGCTCAGTGATTCGGCCAGGTCCTCGATGTCGGCCCCCAGGACCCGCTCGAGGATGTCGGCGATGCTCGTCGGGGAGCCGTCGCAGTCAGCCGCCAGGGCCTCAGCCAGCTGGTCGAGGGCGGCGTTGCCGTGGGCGGTGAAGGCGACGACTCCGGGGACCGGGTTCTCGGCTGGGGAAGTGCTCATGGTCCACCTCGCTTCCTGCGCACCTACGTGCGGTGGAGGGGTGGGAGCGATCAGCTCGCGGGGACTGGCTCTCGCTCGACTCGCAGAACGATTATCCGCCAGACCTCAGGGAAGCGCCGGCAGGCGGCCCTCGAGCACCTGACAGAGACGACGTCCTCGATGATCAGCTCGTCTCGGCCGATGGTGTAGCCGTCGCGGTGATCGGGCGGAATGTACTGCACCGAGGCGTACTGGCTTGAGCCTCTGGTCGGGGGCGTCGATAACAAGGCCTGAGCGGCGGGGGCGCAGCTCGTGGCGATCGCGCCAGGCCTGGTATCCGTCGTCGAACTCGACTGTCCATTCGTCGACGTCCGCTCGACGATCGTGGCTGGAACCCAGGCCGTCGGGCCGTCGCGGTGGAGGCCGCCGAGGACCTCGGCGCGCGAGCCGGCGGCGAAGGGGTTGGGGGATCCCAGGTTACTCGCTGATGGCCTTCTCGAGCGGGGTGGTGCCGCCCTGGGGCGCTGCGTTGACCCACTGCTCAAGCGGGTCGGTCCGGGCCGAGCGCAGCGCGAGGCCCGCGAACGTAGTTCGCCTCAGCTGCCACTGCCGTTCTCCTCGCCCTGCCTGAGGATGGTGCGGGCGCGCTCGTGGCTGATGTGCCCGTGGGGGTCGGTTCCCTCAGTCCACAGCCGCTGGCGGTAGCCGTCGCCCTCTGGGGTGGTGCCGACGTAGTCCGGGATCGATCCGTTCAGGAACGGCGGGTAGGTGGCTGAGATGCCCCGCTCACCCTTCACCACGGCGTCCAGGGAGAAGCTCAGTGCCCGCGGATAGTGGCGGCGCACCCAGTTCTCCGCACGACTCAAGGCGGCGTCGTAGGCGTCCTGGTCGCCGCGACCGTTGTTGGCCTCGACGGCCGTGCGGTAGGCCTGCCAGATATCGTAGGCCTCGCGGTCCCTCGCGCGGTTCTCGATGAGCACCGGAAGGCAGCCGCACTCCTCACCCTCGTCGTGGTGGAAACCGATGCATCGGTCGTCGCTGCAGCCGCACTTGTCCCCGCGCCATGTGGTCTCGGGCACCCACTGGCGATCGCCGGCCTCGTCGGTCACCTCTTTGAGCCACCCGCCGTAGGCGATCCAGTCGCGCACGGAGATGCCCGCGTCCGCGAGGATGTGCCGGGCTTCACTGTTGAGCTTCGTCATCGACGATCTCCCTGGGCGACGGAATACGCATGTCGACTCACTCGTCGCGGACCGTATTGGCCCAGTTGAGCGGGTCGGGCGGTGCGTCGAGGACGCGATCAACGCTGATAGTCCACATCCAGTCAACGACGACCGCGGACCGCTGGACAGTCAGGGTGAACATCGGGCTTCCTTCTCGTCCTTTGCGTGAGTTCCGGTGGCGTCACGCCCAGCAGATTAGGTGTGCGTGGAGACCCGAATCGGGTTATCCACAGGAGCCTTTGAGGGGTCATCGACGCGGAGCGGCGGACGGTGCAGCGCCCGCAGAGACCGCCTGCGGGCGCGACCGCACGGGACCGGGAAGGAATGACTCGTCGACCAGGTCGGCACCGCCGCCGGCGGACCGGGCGGCGTGGGTCATGACGTCGGTGATGACGTCTTGAGCAGTGGCGACCGCGCTGGCAGAGCCGAGGCGGATCAGCTGGTTGACTCCGGTGGACGCCGCGCTGCTGACGGGGCCGGGTACGCCCATGAGGGCCCGGTGCAGGTTGGTGGTCCAGTGGGCGGTGTTCATCGCGTCGCTGCGTACGGCTCCTTCTACGACCACGGTGCCCTCGGCGAGGCCGGCTGTGATCCTGTTCCGTGCCAGGAAGCGGGTTCGGGTTGGTCCGGCGCCCGGGGGGTGCTTCCGAGACGACCAGGCCGCGTTCGGCGATCGCCTCGAGCAGCTGGGCGTGCGCGGCCGGGTAGGGCCGGTCGACGCCGCAGGGCATGACCGCGATGGTTGGGCCGTCCGCGAGGAGGGCGCCGCGGTGTGCGGCCTGGTCGACGCCGAACGCGGCGCCGCTGATGACGGTGTGGCCCATCGTCGCGAGGTCGCGGCCAAGTTCGGTGGCCTGTTCGGTGCCGTAGCTGGTGGCGGCTCGTGAGCCGACGACCGCGATGGCGTTGCCGGCGAGTTGACGCAGGTCGTGTGATCCGAGCACCCACAGGCCGACGGGTTCACCGCCGCGGCCGTGGAGGGCGCCGGCGCCGCGGAGTGCGCCAAGCTGGGTGGGCCACTCGGCGTCGCCGGGGACGATGAAGCGGATGCCGCGGGCGGCTGCCTGCTCGAGCACCTGGGCGGGGTCGACGAGGCCGAACTCATGGGCGATCCCGAAGCCCCAGTAAGACTCGACCTCGGCCGCGGCCTCGAGGTAGCCGAGGACCTTGCCGGCGCCGAGCTCGCTGACCAGACCGGTGACACGGAGGTCGCCGGGCTCGATCGCCCGACTCAGGGTCACTCTGGCGAGCCGGTCGCCCTCGTCGACGTCGCCGCTCATGCCTGGCCTCCCCACAGCAGCTCGAGGTCGGGTTCGTGGATGACGTCGAGGCGCTTGTCGGGGGCGTAGGCCGTTGGCTCGCGAACCACCAGGCGGCGCAGCTGGCGCTCGGTGGCGCTGGGCTGGGGATGGGCGATCGGGTCGGTGTCGTCGTGGTTCATCGCGGTTTCCCCTCAGCGGCCCGGGGCGGGTCGGTCGGTGGTGGGCCGGGTGCCCGGTAGGTCGCGCTGCTGGCTCGGAGGCTGAGGGACAAATGACTCATCGAGCTCGCCAGCGAGGTCGCGCATCTGGGTCTGGTACCTCTCCCACTCGCGCGGGTGAATGCCGTTCTGCAGGGCAGAGGCGACGATGGCGGCCATGGAATAGGGCCGGTCGGCGGGCACCTGGTCCAGCGCGCACCAGGCCTTGGCACCGTCGCCATGCAGCCAGCTCGCGAAGCCCAGCATGGAGGCCGGCGCCGCGCGGACCTCGTCCGGCGCGCGACGAGTGAGGTCGTTCCAGATCGCCATGTGGGAGGTGTGGTTCTCCCGGCTCATGTCCTCCCAGAGCCCGTCGCGGGTGCTGATCGTCTCCAGCGCGACGAGCATCCGGGCCCCGTCGACGTCAGAGAGCCGGTTGCCGTCGGCGTGGAACTGCTCGAGGCGGTCCAGTGCCCAGTCCTGCTCGACGGCGGGGCTGCTGGCCGCGGCTGCTGCTCGAGCTGCGGGGATCAGCTGGGCGATCGGCTCGCGGTCACCGACCATGGAGGCCGCCAGTGAGGCGCGGTTGGCCGCCGGCTGGGCGGCGCCGGTGAGCACGGTCGCGGCCGCGATCCGCTCGGCGGTCGCCTGGGCCTGCAGGCCGGTCTGGCCGGTGTTGAACTCCCGCCAGCGCTCGCCGTCGGACCACAGTCGGATGTGGGTGGTGATGCCCACGGTCTCAAGGCGGTTGGACAGGTGCTGGCTGGCCAGCTCGGCGCTGCGGCGGTCCTCGGTGAAGCAGAGGATGGCCAGCCGGGCTCCGGGGCGGGCGTGCCGGCCGTAGGGGCCGCTGACGGCGTCCCAGACCGCCTCGCGGTCGGCGGCGGTCGTCGGGAGATCGACGCGGGTGATCGGCAGTCCGGGCCGGAACGGCACCAGGACGATCGACTCCTCGGGCTTGAAGCCCAGGACGTGGGGCACCGCGGCGAGCAGCTCGTCCGGGGACTGTACGACGAGATCCATCGGAGCGAACCTCCTCAGCTGGCCTGGGCGGCGTGGGGGGCGCGCTCGATGCGCGCGGAGACGTACTTGAGCGAGAGGCCGACCTCGCCGAAGCGGTTGTCGACGACCACGACGTCCTTGGTGCGCTTCTCGCCGGTCTCCTTGTCCGGCCAGCTCTCGGTGCGCTCGAGGCCGTGGACGAAGATCGGGTCGCCGGATCCGCAGCTGTCGTGGACGTGGGTGGCGGCCGAGCCGAAGATCTTCACGTTGTGCGCGGTGGGCTCGTCGTTGACCCACTCCCTCTCGTCGTTCTGCACGCGCCGGTTGACCAAGACTCGGCAGCTGACGAACGGCTTGTTCTCGCGGGTGTAGTGCAGCTCGGGAGCCTCGGCCAGGTTGCCGGCGAAGGTGACGGTGGTGGACATGACTTCCTCCTAGGTGACGGCGAGACGGAAATCGGTCCCGCAGTCACCTAGGTCCGTTCGGGGCCCGGCAGCGATCACCTGGCCCGAACTTGTTTCGGATTCGCTCGAGCTCGCAGGGAGGTCAGGGCGCTCACCGCAGCGCCCCGACCGGCTCTCGGGTACCGGATCGGGGCGCTGGGAAGGACGCTAGGCGCAGCCGCCGACACAACCGTGCCGGCGGCGCCGGCCAGCTACGTAGTCGGACGGCGCCGCGGCGGCCGGTTGCTGAGCTTCTGCGGAGGTGGCGGCAGCTCGCGGCCAAGCCGGCGACGGGAGTCCGCGGCCGCAGCGATGACAGCCTCCTGGGCGAACGCAGAGCGCGCGAGCATCCGGCCGAGCTCCTGGCGATCGGCGACCAGGGCGTCCTCGACCGTCTCCATCGTCGACGCTGGCAGATCGTGCTTCTTGTTGAAGCTCTTGCGGGTCACGCTGACCAGCGCGGGATCGTTCTCGCCCGCGGCCGCGAGCTCGGCCCGCTGCTGGGGCGAGCGTCGGGCGTGCAGCTCGAGCGCCTGGGCGAGCCAGCCGACGAACGAGCCGGGCGACTCGGGATCGGTGTCCAGGTCGGCGACGTACGCCGAGCGGGCGAGATCCCACACGCCGGGCTTCCAGTAGATCCCGACCGGGATCGTGGTCTGGCTCGTCACGCCACCACCACCTCAGCCACTCCCCTGCTCCACGTGCCGGGAGCGATCGCCGACGAGCTGCAGCGGCTAACACCAACGCCGCTGCATTCCCGGGCGGGGCCGTGTGCAGCCGTTCCCACTCTCCCTCGATTCCTTCCGTCCAGACAGCTACGAGGTGCAGCTGCGCCGCGCCGCCGCAGCGGAGCCCGCGCCCGGTGAGAGCAGGGGTTTTCCCCACCCTCGAGACGTGCCCACCTTTCCACAGGTTCGCCCTGCGGCCCGGTAGGTGTCGGCCCCCGTTGGGAGACTAGGTCATGTCAGTTCTTTCTATTCTACTCATGGAGGACAGCAGCATGACCGACACCATCCAGGCCCCCGCCGACACCGCCGCCGACGAGGCCACCGAGGCCATCCAGTCCGAGGAGTTCCTGTACCTCGACCCCGCCGCGATCATCATCGGCACCAACGTCCGCACCGACGTGCGGCCCGACCACAAGGAGTTCCGCAAGTCGATCAAGGAGCGCGGCGTACTGGAGGCCGTCACGGTCTACCGCGACGAGGACGGGCAGTACGTCCTGCTGCGTGGCCAGCGGCGTACGGTGACCGCCGCCGAGGTCGGCACCCCCACCGGCCTGATCCCGGCTCGGGTCGTGCCCCAGCCCGCCGACGCCGACCGGATCGGTGACCAGATGGTCGAGAACATCCACCGGGCCGGGATGCGCGAGGCCGAGATCGTCGCGGGCGTGGAGCAGCTGGCCCTGCTCGGCGTGAGCGCCGCGCAGATCGCCAAGCGCACCAGCATCGACCGCCCGACCGTGAACGCCGCCCTGGCGGTCACCAAGGCCGACCAGAGCCGCAACCGGCTCGACTCCGGCGACCTGACCTTGGAGGAGGCCGCGATCTTCGCCGAGTTCGAGCACGACCCCGAGGCCGTCGAGCGGCTGGAGAACGCCAAGCGGTGGCGGCGCTCGCTCGCCCACGAGGCCCAGCGGCTGCGCGACGAGGCCGCCGAGCGCGAGGCCGACGCCGCCGAGGTCGAGCGCCTGCGCGCCGAGGGCCTGCCGGTCCTGACCGCCGAGGAGGTCGAGCAGGCCGAGCAGTCGGGCGAGGTGCTGCGCATCGAGCGGCTCGTCACCGAGGACGGCGAGCCGCTGGCCGAGGAGGAGTGGCCCAACGTCCCCGGCGCTCGCGTCCAGGTCGTCAAGGAGTGGGTCTACCCCGAGGACGAGTACGACGAGGAGAGCGAGGACGGCAGGGACGAGGAGAGCGAGGAGAGCGAGGACTACGAGCCCGCCGAGCCCTACCAGCAGTACGTGCCGGTCTGGGTCGTGACCGACCTCGCCGCCTCCGGCCTGCGTCGTCGCGGCGGCTCCGGCAGCAGCACCGCCGACAGCAGCGACGAGGGCGAGAACGAGGAGGAGGCCGAGGCCCAGCGCGAGCAGCAGCGCCAGGAGCGCCGCCGCGTGATCGCCAACAACAAGGCGTGGGCGAGCGCGGAGACGGTGCGCCGCGAGTGGCTGGCCGGGTTCGTGGCCCGCAAGACCGCGCCGAAGGGAGCCGAGGCCCTGATCTGCGAGGCCGTCGTCACCGGCCACCACTCGCTGAGCAAGGCCATGGACCACCGCCACCCGATGCTGTTCACCCTGCTCGGGGTCGAGCGGCCGACCGGCTACTACGGCGCTGGCCACGACGAGTGCCGCAAGATCGCCGCCAAGGCGAGCACGCCGAAGGCCGCGACCATGACCACGCTCGCGGCGGTCGTGGCGGCGTGGGAGGCGACGACCGGCAAGCACTCGTGGCGCAACCCGAGCGCGTGGGACGCCCGCGTGCTCCGCGCGCTCTTGGAGTGGGGCTACCAGCCCAGCGAGGTCGAGCGGATCCTCCTCGGCGAGGAGCAGCGACCGACCACCGAGGATGCCGGCGACGACGCCGACGACAACGCCCACGAGGCCAGCGACAGCGCCGCCTGACCTGTCTCCCCTCCCCCACCCGAGGGCGGTTCTCCCTGTGGAGGACCGCCCTCAGTGGAATAGAAACCATAGAATGAACTCAGTTCGTTTGATCCGCTACCCGGGAGGACCCCGACATGTCACACGAGATCGAGACCCACGGCACGCAGGCCGCCGCCGTCTTCGCCCGCAAGGACGCCTGGCACCGCCTGGGCACCACCGTCCGCCACCGCGCGTTCACCGCCGAAGAGGCCATGCGACTCGGCCACCTGGGCGGCTGGGACGTCCGCAAGTTGCCGCTCACCACCGCCGAGGTCAGCGAGGGCGGCGTCACCGCGATCGAGGTCCCCGGCTTCGCCACGGTGCGCACCAACCCGTTCACCGGCGAGCCCGAGGCGCTCGGCGTCGTGGGCGGCGGCTACACGCCGCTGCAGAACGAGGACCACGCCGAGTTCCTGAACCTGCTGGCCGACGAGTCCGGCGCGATCTTCGACACCGCCGGGTCGCTGCGCGGCGGTCGGCAGGTGTTCATCACCATGCAGCTGCCGGACTCGCTCACCGTCGGCGGCACCGACCGCGTCGACCTGAACATCGCCGCGCTCAACAGCCACGACGGCTCCAGCGCGTTCCGCATCCTCGTGACCCCGGTCCGCGTCGTGTGCGCGAACACCCAGAGCGCGGCCCTGCGCAACCACGAGTCGTCGTTCTCGATCCGGCACACCCGCAACGCCAAGGCCGCCGTGCAGGCCGCCCGCGACGCGCTCGGCCTGACGTTCACCTACGTCGAGGCGTTCCAGGTCGAGGCCGAGCGGCTGATCCAGCAGACCATGACCGACGCCGCGTTCGACGCGCTGATCGACGCCACGTTCGGCAAGGCCGAGGCCGGCGCGACCAAGCGAGTCCGCGAGACCGAGCGCCGTCGCCGCTCCCGGCTGCACTGGCTCTTCGCCGACGCCGACACCCAGGCTGGCATCCGCGACACCGCGTGGGCCGGCTACCAGGCCGTCGCGGAGTACGTCGACCACTACGCCCCGGTCCGCACCAAGGGCGACGAGAAGACCGCCCGCGCCACCCGCGTCCTCACCAGCGACGACCCCGACCGGATCAAGCGCCGCGCCTGGACCGCGCTGGCCCCCGCCTGACCGTCCGTCCCGCAGGTCCTCCGGTGGCGGGCTGAGACCCCGAGTCCGGCCCGCCACCGGCCCAAACGAAGGAGGAGCCATGGCCGACACGACCACCCACACTGACCTCACCACCGAGCAGGTCCGCGCGTGGGATCTCCGATCTACCGACACTCTGGTCGACCCCGACACCGGAGTCGCGTTCCCCATCACCACGGTGACCGTGGACGAACCCGGCCGCCCCGGGCGCGAGGTCCACATCGCAGCCTTGGTCCTCGGCGCCCGCACCCTGCCGCTCAACCAGTTCGTCACCATCGCGAAGCGGGACAACGTGCCGACTGGCGCTGCCCCCGACGTCGAAGCGAACGCCGCCACGGACCGGCACACCCTCAGCGAGACGGCCTGCGACCTGATCGTCATCGAGCACCGGCTGCGTGACGTGCGCCGGTGGACCCCCGAGACCGCCCGCGCCCACCTGGACGCGGCCCTGTCGAGCGTCGCTACGGCGCTGGACGCCCTGCACGCCGAGTACGCCACCCGCACCACCGAACAGGAGCAGTGATGACCGAGCAGACCCAGCCGGGCCCGACCGGCACCGTGATCAGCGAGCGCGACCAGCGCCGCATCCTCGCCGCCATGATGAAGATGCCGTACGCCGCCAGCAGCCGCGTCCCGAAGCCGTGGACCGCGATGCGTGAGGAGGTCACCGCCGAGGCCGTCGTGGCGTTCCTCGACGGCCTCGCCGAGGTCCTGACCGAGGTCGGCACGGAGAACGACCAGCACCGCCGCCGCCTGTTCTCCCTCGAGGCCGACGTGGAGGCGTTCCGCCGCCTCATCGGCACCGCACCCGCCGAGGTGACCCCGTGAGCGCGCACATCGAGTGGCTGGCAGCCCGCGAGACCAGCGTCCAGGTGTTCACCCCCGGCGAGGACTGGGTGGGAGCCGGTGAGCACCGTCAGCCGGTCCTGACGCTGGCCGGGGACGACGTGGTGGCGATCCAGGGCACGCCCGCCGAGTTGCGGGCGCTCGCCGCACGGATCACCGCCGTGGCCACCGCCGCCACTGGGCGGCTCGACCTCGCCGCCGCGACCGCCCGGGAGGACCAGCCAGCATGAGCGACGACGACGCCGCCCTGCGTGCGCTGGAGGCCCGCGCGACCCCCGGCCCCTGGACTCCTGCCGGTGACAAGATCCGCGCCACCGCCGCCGACGCCCTGATCCCGGACAACATCCTCGTCGCCTACGCCGGTGCTCACTGGCAGCGGCTCGGGTTCAAGACATACCCACGCGGGGGCGACGTTCCCGAGCACGCGCCCGACGTGGAGTTCATGGCCGCTGCCCGCACCGCCCTGCCCGACCGGCTCGACCGGCTCGACCGCATCCGCGACCTTCACGCCCGGTGGGGCGAGCAGGCACCCGAGGACGCCGACGGCTACCTCGACCTGTGGGAGACGCTCGGTCGACTCCTCGACGGCGAACCCGGTTGCCCCCCACTCCGACCGCAAGGACGCCCGCAGCGCTCATCGCTGCGGGCGTCCTTCTGCGTGGGCGTCGGGCCGTCACCACAAGGTCAGCTGCTCGCCCAGCAGCTCCTGGAGCCGAGCGAGGTCCTCGGCTACGAGCTGCGGGACCTCACGCGCCAGGTCGCGCAGTTCCCGCGCCCGGCGACGCGGACCGCGCGGGTCCGCCAGCGGGCTGTACGGCAGCCGACGCTGCACCGACCACTCACGGCGGTTCTGCGCCGCGCTCGACACCACGACGTGGTCCGGCGCGATCCGCTGGCACAGCGGGTTGTGGCAGCGGTGCCCAAGCAGCCGCGCCTCCGCGAGCGCGTCAACGCCGTACATGACTGCGTACGCGAACCGGTGAGCGATGATCACCCGCCCCGGCGCGTACCAGAACCGGCCATGGCCACCGCCGTCCGTGCGCTCCCGCTCGGAGCGACCGGCCACCGCCCCGGTCCACCACAGGCACTCACTGCCCGGCACCGTGGCGACCTTCGCCCGGTAGCGCGTGAGCACCGCCGGGTCCGCGATCGCTGCCGCGACCGCCGCGAGGCCGGCGTCATCCAGCCGACGAACCGGCACCCGCTCCCCCGCTCCCGGCCGACGCCAGCGCCGCGCCGTCGTCGCCCGAGTCGTCGCGTACGTCGCGGCTCGGCTCGCCGTCCGCGTTGGCGAGCCGCCGCAGCCGCGTCGCCTCCCGCACGGTGACCGTCTCGCCGCACCACTCCACGGCCTCGCCCAGGGACAGCCCCTCGACCTCGGTCAACTCCCGCAGCGCCTCACCGGCGCGCTTCTCGGTCTCGGCCACCGCCGCGTCCCGCTGACCGATCGCGACCATGACCTGTTCGGCCAGGTCGATCACCCGGCGCTCGCGCTCCTCGCGCTCCTTGCGCCGCTTCTCGGCCATCTCCCGCGCCGTACGCCGCGCCTGCTGCTTGATCGTCTGCTGACTCATCCGGTCCTCACTCCGTGTCGACATGGACTCTGACAGTCACCTACGACAAATCCCGGTGCCCGTGCGATCACCACCGGCCAAGAAACTTCCGAACCCGACGACCTCGACCCCCCGACCATCCCAGCCAGACCCAGCCAGACCCATCCACCCCCGCCAGCCCGAACCCGACGACCGCGCCGTCACCGACGCCCCTCAGCGTCCCCCCAGATTTCCGCGACCTTCCAAGTGCCACACACCTCTTGCATTCTCGGTCCGCCGAATAGAAAGAACACACCAGAAATCCGGCCGGAAGTGATCGCACCGCGCGCACGCGCGCACGTAGGTGACCGTGACGATGAGCCTCCACAAGCTGACGGCGGGGTCGGGGTACGACTACCTGACCCGCCAGGTCGCAGCTCTGGATGCCACCGACAAGGGCCACACCGGGCTGGCGAGCTACTACACCGAGAAGGGCGAGACCCCCGGTGTGTGGGTCGGCTCCGGCATGGTGGGCCTGGAGGGCCTCGACGCCGGCGACATCGTCACCGCCGACCACATGCAGGCGCTGTTCGGCTCCGGTCACCACCCGCTGGCCACCCAGCGGACCAAGGATCTGGACCTGCGCATCGACCGCGAGGGAGTCGACCGGCCGACCGAGGCGGACTACAAGACCGCCCGGCAGCTCGGCACGCCGTACAAGGTCTATGAGAACGACATCAGCCCGTTCCGAATCGAGGTCGCCAAGCGCATCGCCGCCCTCAACGAGGCCGCCGGACTGCCTGGCGACTGGCCGGTCCCCGCGGCCGATCGGGCCAAGGTCCGCACCGAGGTCGCGGCCGAGTTCTTCCGCGCTGAGCACGGTCGCGAGCCCGCCGACGCCCGCGAGCTGGCCGCCACGATCGCCAAGCACTCCCGCCCCAAGACCAACGCGGTGGCCGGCTACGACCTGACCTTCTCGCCGGTCAAGAGCGTCTCGGTGCTGTGGGCGATCTCCGACCCGAAGACCGCCGCGGTGATCGAGCGGGCCCACCAGGCGGCGATCAAGGACGCCCTGGACTTCATCGAGTCCAAGGCGCTGTTCACCCGCCGCGGCATCAACGGCGTGCGCCAGGTCGACGTCCGCGGTCTGGTCGCCACGGCGTTCACCCACCGCGACTCCCGCGCCGGCGACCCCGACCTGCACACCCACGTCGCGGTGGCCAACAAGGTCCAGACCCTCGACGGCAAGTGGCTGGCCATCGACGGCCGGCCGCTGCACAAGGCGGTCGTCTCGGCCTCGGAGACCTACAACACCGCGCTCGAGCGGCACTTGGTCGACGCCCTCGGGGTGCGGTTCGAGGAGCGGCCGAACGAAGATGCCCGCAAGCGGCCGGTGCGCGAGATCGTCGGCGTCGACCCCGAGCTCAACCGGCGCTTCTCCAAGCGCCGCGCCAACGTCGAGGTCCGCCGCAAGGTCCTCGCGGCCGCGTTCCAGGCCACCCACGGGCGGCCGCCCACGCCGGTGGAGACCATCCAGCTGTCCCAGCAGGCGACGCTGGAGACCCGCGAGGCCAAGCACGAGCCGCGCTCGCTGGCCGAGCAGCGCGAGACCTGGAACGGCGAGGCCGTCGAGGTTCTCGGCACCCCGCAGCGGGTCAAGCAGATGGTCCACGGCGCCCTCAACCCGAAGGGCGCGGCTCGGTCCCTGGCCGACTCGGCGTGGTTCGCCAAGACCACCGATCGGATCGTGTCGACGATGGAGGGCGGCCGCAGCACCTGGCAGTACTGGCATGTCTACGCCGAGGCACAGCGGCAGGTCAGGGGCGCCAACGTGCCCGCCAACCAGGTCGCCCAGGTGGTCGACCTGCTGGTCAGCGAGGTCCTCTACGGACGCTCGGTGAGCATCGCCCGCCCCGCCCATTGCGCGGACACGATCAGCGAGCCGGCCGAGTTGCGCCGCGCCGACGGCGCATCGGTCTACACCCAGAGCGGCGCCGAGCTGTTCACCTCGAGCAAGGTGCTGGGCGCCGAGGAGCGCCTGGTCGCGGCCGCCGGCCGCCACGACGGGTACGCCGTCTCGACCGACTCGGTCGACCTGGCGCTGCTCGAGTCGACCGCCAACGGCATCACCCTCAACGCCGGTCAGGCCACCTTGGTGCGGGAGATGGCCACCTCCGGGGCACGGCTCCAGTTGGCGATCGCGCCCGCCGGATCGGGCAAGACCACGGCGATGCGGGCGCTGGCCAGCGCGTGGGCTGACGGCGGCGGCACGATCATCGGCCTCGCGCCGTCGGCCGCGGCCGCGGACGCGCTGCGCTCGCAGATCGACACCCAGACCGACACCCTGGCCAAGCTCACGCACTCGCTCCAGGAGGCCCGCGAGTCCGGCGCCGCGATGCCCGCGTGGGTTGCCGGGATCGACTCCTCCACGCTGGTGGTCATCGACGAGGCCGGGATGGCCGACACCCTCTCCCTGGATGCCGCGGTGTCCTACATCCTCGAGCGCGGCGGCAGCGTGCGGCTGATCGGCGACGACCAGCAGCTCTCCGCGATCGGCGCCGGCGGCGTGCTGCGCGACATCCGGGCGACCCACGGGGCGCTGCAGCTGACCGAGCTCGTCCGGTTCAAGGACCCGGCCGAGGGTGCCGCCTCGCTCGCGCTGCGCGAGGGCAAGGCGGAGGCTCTCGGCTTCTACCTCGACCGCGACCGGGTCCACGTCGGCGACCTGGCATCGATGACCGAGGAGGTCTTCGCTGCCTGGCAGGCCGACCGCGCCGCCGGGTTGGACTCGATCATGCTCGCCCCGACCCGCGACCTGGTCAGCGAGCTGAACCAGCAGGCACGCGCCCACCGGCTCGACGGGATCGACCCGGCCGACCTCGCCAGCCTCGGACCGGTGCGCCGGCTGGGCGACGGCAACGAGGCCTCGATCGGCGAGCAGATCATCACCCGCGAGAACGACCGCCGGCTGCGCACCTCAGCCACCGACTGGGTGAAGAACGGCGACCGCTGGCACGTGCTGGAGATCCACGACGGCGGCGACCTAACCGTCCAGCACACCCAGCACCTCCGCACCGTGCGGCTGCCCGCCGACTACGTCGCCCGATCCACCGAGCTCGGATACGCGTGCACCGTCCACACCGCCCAGGGCGTCACCGCCGACACCACGCACGGCCTCGCTACCGGCACCGAGTCGCGCCAGCAGCTCTACACGATGATGACCCGCGGCGCGCACGCCAACCACGTCTACCTCGAGGTCGTCGGCGACGGAGACCCGCACTCGGTGATCCACCCGACGCTGGTCCGACCGCTCACCCCCACCGACATCCTCGAGTCGATGCTGGCCCGCGACGGCGCCCAGCGGTCCGCCACCAGCCTGATCCGCGAACAGGCCGACCCGGCCACCCGGCTCGGCGAGGCCACCCAGCGCTTCCTCGACAGCCTCTACGTCGCCGCCGAAGACCTGCTGCGCCACGAGACCATCACCGCGGCCGACGGGACGACGCTCAACGTGGTCGACGCGCTCGACAGCACCGTCGAGACGCTCGTCCCGGGGCTCTCGGAGGAGGCGGCGTGGCCGACCCTGCGCGCCCACTTGCTGTTGCTCGGCGCCGCCGGAGAGAATCCCGTCGACGCGCTCCGGACAGCCGCCAGCGACCGCGAACTGGAGACCGCGCACGACCGCGCCGCGGTCCTCGACTGGCGCCTGGACGCCTCCGGCCTGCGCAGCGCCGGCGCCGGCCCGCTGCCCTGGATACCCGCGGTCCCGGCCCGCCTGGCCGAGGACCCGCACTGGGGCGCCTACCTCGCCCAGCGTGCTCACCTGGTCACCGAGCTCGCCGACCAGGTGAGCACCCGCGCGACCGACCAGGCCGACAAGGGCGCGATGCCGGTGTGGGCCCAGAACGGCATCCGCCCCGAGTCCGCCACCATCGCCGACGTCGAGGTCTGGCGAGCCGCCATGCAGGTCCCCGGCGACGACCGGCGACCGACCGGCGCGCCGCAGCTGCAGAAGATCTCCGCGACCTGGCAGCGGCGCCTCAACAAGTCCGTCACCGGAGACCACACCCCGGCGCTCAAGGAATGGCGCCAGCTGCTCTACTCGCTGGCTCCGCAGGTCCGCGACGACAAGTTCACCCCGCTCCTGGCCGAGCGTCTCGCCGCGATGTCCCGCGCCGGCGTCACCGCCCACGAACTGCTGCGCACCGCCACCGCCCCGGACCACCCGGCCGGCCCGCTGCCCGACGAGCACGCCGCGGCGGCCGTGTGGTGGCGCATGGCCCGTCAGCTGACCCCGGCCGTCGCCGCCCAGATCCGCGACGGTTCCCACGGCGAGAGCGTCACCACCGAGTGGACTCCGCGACTCGTGGAGCTGTTCGGTCCCGAGCGCGCCGCGAGCATCCAGGCCAGCACCTGGTGGCCCGCTCTCGTCTCGAACGTGGATCACGGCGTTCAGCGCGGCTGGCAGGTCGAGGCCCTGCTGGGTGCCGGGCGAGCAATGCCGAGCGACGGCTGGGACGGCGTCGACGAATGCCAGGCGCTGGTCTGGCGGACCTCGATCGCGCTGGAGACCGCCCCCGACGAGCACGCGCACGAGGTCCACTTCGATGAGCCGCCGGCCGACCTGTGGGCGGACGTTGAGCCCGACCCGGCGGCGTTCGTCGACCACCCCGACGACGTCCCGTGGCCGCTGACGGAGGACCCCGGCCCGGAGCACGAGGCGGCCGACGAGGACCAGTTCGTCGGGCCCGATCTCGCCCTGTCGGCCTACATCCGCGACCTGGGCGGCACCCGCCTGGAGCCCACCGACGCCGACCTCCGGCTCATCTATCAGCGGGCCGAGGAGTGGCAGTCCTCTCCCGTCTCGCGTGAGCGCATGATCGAGATCAACGACATGGCGCAGGCGTTCTTCGAGACCCGCTTCGCCGACTCGTGGGGCCGCGACTACCTCACCGGCCGGTTCGGCATCGACCTCGCCGGCGACGAGCGGTTCCGTCCCGGACAGGCGCCGGCCGGGTGGACCAACCTGGTCGACCACCTGCGCGCCCGCGGCGTCAGCGACACCGAGATGATCGCCACCGGGGTGGCGACCGAGGCCAGCACCGGGCGCCTCATCGACCGGTTCCGCGACCGGGTGATGTTCCCCGTGATCAACCAGAGCCAGGTGCTCGGCTTCGTCGGCCGCCGCCGACCCGACCTCACCGACGCAGACAAGGGCGGCCCGAAGTACCTCAACACCGCCGACACCCCGCTGTTCCACAAGGGCGCTCAGCTGTTCGGCGTCGTCGACGAACTGCTCGCCGAAGGTGCCGTCCCGGTGATCGTCGAGGGCCCGATGGACGCCGTCGCCGTCACCATCGCCAGCGCCGGCCTCTACGTCGGAGTGGCGCCGCTGGGCACGTCGCTGACCGACGCGCAGGCCACCCAGCTGGCCGCCGTCGGCCGCGACCCCATCGTGGCCACCGACGCCGACCTCGCCGGCCAGGTCGCGGCCGAGCGGGACTTCTGGATGCTCACCCCGCACGGCCTCGACCCCGGCTTCGCCCGGTTCCCCGACGGCCTCGACCCGGCCGACCTCCTCGCCCAGCACGGGCCCGCAGCGCTCACCGCCGCGGTGGCCAGCGGCCAGCCGGCCTTCCGGGCACTGGGTGACCAGCTGCTCACCGAGCGGCTCGACAACCTCGCCCCCGAGCAGGCGCGGGTGGCCGCCATGAGGATCCTGTCGGCGCGGCCCAGCCGCGCCTGGGAGCCGGGTGTGAACCAGGTGCGGGCTCGCCTGCAGCTCTCCCAAATGCAGGCCCGCCGGGACCTGCGCGACGCGGTCAAGAACTGGGATGCCGACCCGCGGAAGGCGGCGCTGGCCGAGCTGCACAAGAGCAGGGAGGTCCGCGCACGGCTCGCGGCCACGGCCGAGCAGACCCCGGTCGAGCGCTGGGCGCCGCTGGCCCGCGAGCTAGACCCGCGCCTGCTCGAGCAGGGCGACTGGGCCGCCACCGCGGCGATGCTGCAGCACGCCCACGAACAGGGTCACGACGTCGGCGCCGCCACGCGCGGCCTGGTCGCCGAGAAGCCGCTGGGCGACAGCCCCGCCCGTGACCTGCGGTACCGGGTCATGTCCCGTCTCGATCTCCCGACCGACGACACCGGTACAGGCGGCCCGGCTCCGCCCCGATCGCAGGGAGCCTCGCGTGAGCGACGAGATTCCAGCGGCCCACGGCCGCCGCGAAGCGCCACTCCGCGACGCTAATTCGGGGGCGCGAAGCCACAGCAATCCGTCCAGATTGTCGCGGATTTCAAGGCCCCAGATCCACGGGCTCACTATGCTGCCGAGCGTGCTGCCCCATGCCCGCGACGAGATTCAGGCTCTCGCGGACCACTGTGCAGTCGTCTCGCTAGACCCGGTTAGCGGATGGGATATCGAGCGATGGCATCTCACAGAAGAGGACGTGGCTAGGGCCGTCACTGCCTACCGAGCGATCTTGAGTGTCGAACTGGATGACGAACTCGAAGAACTGCTCGCTGATCTCGGAGTCGACCGACTCGGTCCACCCCCGACGAGCGATCAACATGCTCGCGTGGCGCGCGCCGACGCAATCGAGTTGGTTGCCGCCGCGACGGTGGTCTCCACCGAGCAAACCCATCTCGACAACCTCTACATGCCCAATGTCCCAAAGATGGCTGAGAGTAAGAGCGACAGCGGCATCGACGTCATCGGCGTAGAGCTCGACCCGGCCAACGCCGGACCGATCGCACCCGGGGAGCGCTTGATTCTCGTCAGCGTCAAGCACACCGTGAAACAGTACGCCAGCGGAATGCGGGGAATGCTGGAGAAGTCTGTGAGCGATGACCTCTCGGCACCCTACCTTTACCGCCAGCTAAGTACTGTTCACGGGCGAATGGTTCAGGAAGGTCGTGGTGACCAAGCCAGCCGACTCATGCACTTTCTGCGCGACATCGGGTCCAATCCCAACGTCCGCATCATCTGCGTCGGGGCGGCGGCTCCCGCTCCGGATTGCAATCTTGATGGTCAACCTGAGCAACTAGGGTCGACCAACAATCCTGACGCGCATTTCCGGATGCTGCTTGTGCCGGGCCTGAAGACGCTCCACGATCAGTTGGTCCCCAATGACTGAGCCGGACTACGCACGATCCCGCAGGCAACTGCGCCGCGCTCGCATCCAGAGTGCCCTCACTATGCCCCGCCAAGGCGTGAATCCCCGTGCGCACCGAGACCGTCTCCTCGAGCTCCTAGCGTTGAAACGCGTGGACGGCGAGCGCGCATTCGGAACGCTCGCCGAAGATCAAGTGGAAACCATTGTCAGCATCGCGCTCGCTGACATCCCCGACGAGCCGGAGGACCGGGTCTTCGTACTGCTGGAATGCCTGAGCCTGCTCATCTGCGACGGCCAGTTCGCCCGAGTGAAGGTTCTCGCAGCCCGCCTCAACGCGGGCGCCCGCGGCTTGCTTCAGGAGCGCCCTTATCTCCGACTTAGCGTGACCGCCCTCAGCCAAGTATTGAGTGGCAACTTGACGCCGGCCATAAGTGATTTGGAGCGCAGCCTTGGCCCCGACGCGCCAGCCTCGGCTTCAAAGTTGGCAGTCACAACCCGACGTGACCTTGCTGTTGCCGGCGCCCTGCGGGCCGCGATCGTCGACGGTGACATTCTCTTTGCCACCCGAGCCCGTGACCTCCTGGTCCGACTTGGTGACGACGGGCTCGGCATCGCGGTGCTGGAAACCGCGATCGCTTGGCATGACGCTCGAATGGCCGCAAACCCTCTAACTGTGCTTCAAGAGGCGGATCCAACTTTCCAGTCCAAAGCTCTCTCAAACTATGTCGAACGGCGGGAGGTCAACGTCCTATTTCCGTCGCAAATCACGGCGATCCGAGGGGGCCTAACCACCGACAAAAACCTGACCGTCTCACTACCGACGTCGAGCGGCAAGACGCTACTCGCAGAGTTCAAAATCGCGGCAACGCTCGAGCGCCATCCAGATGCGACCGTCGTCTACGTCGCGCCCTACCGTCTACTCGCCCGCCAAGTCACCCGAAGCTTTCAGCGTTATCTGGAGCCTCGCTTGGGGCATTCGATCCACGATCTCGGCAGCGGCTATGACATGGACACCCCGGACGCCTTCGGGAACATCCTCGTCTGCACGCCGGAGCGCCTGGATGCGCTCATGCGGAAAGCTTCGACAGATGAGAAGAGCGCTGACGTGCTCACTCGATGTCGGCTTCTCGTCTTTGATGAGATGCACTTGATCGGTCGGTCCGGCCGTGGCCCCCGCTTCGAGTTGCTGCTCACTCGACTGCGCCTACGCTTCTCGGAGATGCAGATCCTCGCCCTGTCGGCAGCCAGTCAAGGCGTCGATGACGTCGCGGCCTGGCTCACGCGAGGCGAGGTCGTCAGGAGCGGGCGCCGGCCCACCGGCACCATCGAGGTCGCATGGGAGACCGACGGGACGTTTGTACAACGCGTCGACCGCCACGCACCAACGCCGGTAGCTGAGCTCGAACGATCGACGAAGCCGATCGCAGATGCCGTCGTCCTGATCTCTCGTCTCTCAAGCGAGTACCGTCCGGTGCTCGCGGTCTGCACGCAACGTGCCTATGCCGAGACCATTGCTACCTCCTTGGTGGAGACCGACCCGATTGGAAACCGCATCTGGCTCGACGCGCTGCCTGCGGGGGCCGCCGAACAGCTCGCGGACGCCGTCGAGGTGGTCGCAGCCATGATGGGTCCACACCACCCGCTCACACACTGCCTCCGGAATGGCGTCGGGTTCCATCACGCCGGAGTCCCATCGATGGTGCTCGGACTTATCGAGGACTTGGCGGCGCAGCGCATCCTGCGAGCTGTGGCCGCAACCACCACGGTCGCCGAAGGGGCCGACCTGCCGTTCAGAGCAGTCGTCATTCCGCATCTCAACTTCCAAGGCGGTACTGGAAAACTCGAGCGCGACCTCTACCTCAACCTCATCGGTCGCGCTGGACGTGCCAACGTGGCCATGGAAGGTGTTGTCTTCATACTCGGCTCAAGTGCGGCGACGCTCCGCTCACATATCCGTGGGACGCTGTGGACTACGGCACAGACCGGCCGCGTGCGCGGTCAGCTCGGCACCATCACCACCGCCCCACGAAGTGCTGAGGAAACGACCTGGTTCGGAGAGTACGAATCCCAAGTAATGGGTTGGCTTGGCGACGGAGACAGCTACTACGCCGACCAAGCCGACCGGCTGGCTTCCGCGACCTTTACGTTCCAGACAGGGACAGCCCAGCAGCAGCGCCACGTGCAACACCTCACCGAGAGTGTCCTGGAGTCTCTTGAAGATGGTGGATTCGCCGTGGCGGCCAGTCCCTTCCGGCTGACGGACAAGGGCAAGCGCGCCCGGCTAACAGGTCTAAGCACCGGCAGCGTGACACGCGTTGAGGCCGCGATCGAGGCGGGATCCACTGGTTGGTTGCCGTCACTCGTGGACGCCGTTGAGCTAACGCCCGAACAGGCTGCGCAACTCGCGCGCACGGTGTATGAGTCGACCGAGACCATGGCTCACTCCCTATGGCTCCGGCGTGAGCGCAAGACTGAATTGGCTCGATCCGCCTACCTTGCTGGCTACGCGAGACGCGCCGCGGCTGAGCACGCCGACAGCGGCGTGTTCTGGGCGGAGGTGAACGCACTGGCCATGTGGATAGGGGGCGCCCCGTTCGACGAGATCGCCGATGCGATGCCGACGTTCGGCCATCAAGGATTGTTTGGCAGCAGCAACCGTGCCAGCAGGGTGTCAGACGTTGCCGAGTACGTATCGCGAATTGGTTATCCGGGGAGTTGGACGTGGTCGGCCGCGCAGACGCTCGCCAAGGAATTGCACAACATCTCTCTACCCGCGTGGATCGCTGGCGCTGTGGAGCACGGCGCGCCGGATGAGACCGCTGTGACCCTCATGAGATCCGGTCGCCTCTCCCGGCCGGGGGCCCTCGCTCTCGCCCGCGAGCTCGGACCATCCTGGGAAGTCGCCACCGAAGTACTCCAAGAGGATGACACTCACGATGCTGGGCTCTCCGAGGTCGACCAGGACAGGTTGGCGCAACTTCGCTTCTTAATCCGCGACCGAGGTCCTTCGGCGACCGCCTAATCGTCAGTGTCGTCCTCCCAGACGTAGGTCACGGCGTCTGAATCGTCGTCGGACCACAGATCGATCACGCCCATCCACGGATGGTCGCCGAGCGTTGGGAGGCCCAGCCATCCAAGGGTGCGAGTCGAGGTAAGTTCGGCGGCCCAGATCAGGAACACGTCGGCGCACATATCCACCTGTCGCCGGTAGACGGGACGTGGATCGCTCTCGTAGGCGAGCGTCCACTCCTCGCCATGAAGCGGATAGTAGACCGATTGGTTGCGCCGGGCGGCGGAAGAACGCGAGAGAGATCCCGACCAGTCAAAGTCCGCCTGAAAGTCGGGATCAACCCCACTGTCGATTGGCGCCTTTACAACTCGAAGTCGGTAGTCGCCGACACGAACGACGACGATTCCTGACTCCGTCTCCGCCAAAGCACTTGGTGCGACGGTTTGTGCGCCATGCAGCAGAGCCGCCAGACGGTTGTTGACGTTGCGGCTGGTCTGATACCCGAGAGTATTCGTGTCATCAAAGTGAGTTCTCGGCGCCCAGCGGTCGAGGTTCGTTTCCCATGTCGTCCGAACCACCTCTCGGACGAGGTCAACAACCCCAGCGCTCGCGTATGACGCACGAACGTCCTGAAGATGACGCTCCACGTCGGGGTCCCACACGGAAGTCACGGTGCCACTAATACCAGTCGCTCACGACGCCGGAAGTTCAAACGCAATTGTCTGGCTGATCGGGCCAACCGCGCCGCAGCGTCACGTGGAGACGAAGGCCTGCTAGGTAGGCCTCGTTGGCCGGAGGCCCAACGCCAGCGATCGACACCCGCGATGTCGGGCTACGAGTTAGGAACGGGGGCCCCTTTCGGTTCGCGTACGGGGCTGCGGACTGGGCGGCTCGTTCTTGATTTCTCCGGTGTTCAAATCGACCTCGACTAGGCGCGGGTGCTCAGAAGGCCGCGACTGCTCATAGGTTCGGGGGGCGGCGCGCAGAGCGTCGACGTCGTGAGCGAAGGCGCTATCTCTCCGCTGGCGGCTGGCTTCGGCCAGGTGCTCGTTGTGTCGCGGCTTTGCCGGCCACGTCTTGTGCTCGTTGTCGCAGTGGGCCCGCAGCCGGTTGCGCATGCGATCGGTGAACGCCGGCAGGCAGTAGCGGTGCCACTCCTCGAGGGCGTCGCTGGTCATTGCCAGTCCGGCTCGCCGGCGCTGGTCGGCCAGGACGGCGATCTCGTGAACCAGGTGCGGGTGCAGGGGCCAGCAGCTGGGGATGAGCCCGGAGACGTCCCAGGTGTAGTCGCGGTTGAGCCAGATCACGACGTCGTCGAGCCACTCCCACAGGTCGTGCCGAAGATCAGGGTCCAGACAGGAGGCCGGCTCCCACGGCCGCGGCAACAGCGCGTGGTTGCCGAGGGCCTTCTTCTCTTCCTCGGTGCCGTTGATGGCGATATGCAGCTCCCGGTAGGCAAGCCGCACGTGGTCTCCGGGCATCGGGAACGGGAAGACCATCAGGGTGGGTGCCGCCCGGCGGCTCTGCTGCTCGGTGGTCACAGGTCATCACTCCTTGCGTGGTCGTCGTCGACGAAGCCGAGACGGCGCGCCTCGACGAGTGCCGCGGTGGCGCGGGCCTCGGGGGTGATGACCATGCGGCGGTCGTTGGTAAGGCGCTCGCGCAAGGCCCGCTGGTCGGCCAGGAGCCGTTCGCCGGCCTTGCCCTCCACGCAGCGGTGCAGCTTGGCGACGATCGGCTTGCTGTTCTCGGCGATCACCAGGGCCTGGCGCTCGGGCAGCTGGCGGACCTCCTCAGGCCGCATGATCGCGATGTCGTCGCCCTCGTACCCGCCGCCACCACCGCGGTGCGTGCGCCGGCCGATCCGGACCTGGCCGAGGAGGTCGGAGATCTCCTGGTTGAAGGCGACGTCCTTGGACCCGCCGAACATGACCAGGGTGTTGGTGAGGCCGAGCAGCGCCCGGGCCTCGTGCTCGCCGAAGATGCTGGTCAGCTGGGGCCGGGTCTGGGCGGCCCAGATGAACGACAGCCCCAGCGCGCGCTCGTTGGCCATCCGGGTCCGCAGCGTCGGGAGCGGCGCGGTCGAGGGGAGCTCGTCGAGCACCGAGACAAGCGGCGGGCACAGCCGGCCTCCCCACGGGGAGTTGTTGGCCAGCATCAGGCCGGTGTCCAGAACGTGCTCGGCCACCGCAGTCATCAGCGGGCTGGCCGAGGCGTAGGGGTCCTCTCGGCCGAGGAGGTAGATGGTGCCGCGGCGACGGATCACGTCGGCCAGGTCGGTGGCGGGGTGCCCGGGGCTGGGAATGCAGCGGCGGCGGATGTCGGCCTGGAAGAACAGCGACACCGCCTGCTGCACCGTGGTGACGGTGTTGCCGGCGGTGCGGTCGTCGCCGTTGAGCGCACCGTGCAGCAGGCCGTGCCAGAACGGCTCGGCGTGCGGATGCCGGCGCAGGATCTCCATCGGCTGGGTGGCCGTGGTCGGATTCGCGACCCACTGCAGTACGTCCTGGAGCGTCTTCCCGGTCAGCGCTGCGGCGTGGAAGTAGCCCTGCAGCACCTTCGCTGACTCCGCGGCGTAGAACCGCGCGGCATCGTCGCCGTTGCCGCCGGTGATCGCACCCTTGACGGTGCCGGCAGTGAAGGCCTTGGCGCGACGCTCGGCCACCTTGGAGTCGACGCATCCGGCGATCGGGTCCCAGATCAGCGCGTCGACGACGCCTTCGGCCAGCCCGAACGGATCGAGCACCACGCACGGACGGTCGTCGCGGGAGCGTTCGGTAAGGCTGAGCAGCAGGTCCTCGACCTTCGTTAGGGTCACCAGCGCAGCTCCGGGGGCGCCCAGGAGCGCCGGGGTGAGCAGGTCCAGGGTCTTGCCGGAGCCCTGCGGGCCGATCACGCCGGCGGTGCGGTCCCACGGCACCCACAGCTCGCCACCCCTCGGTTCGTGCGCGTCACCGATGCGCCAGCCGACGGCCCACGGGTCGAACCTCAGCTTCATCGCTCCTCCTTCGTTCGTCGGCCGTCGAGGAGCCAGGGGCTGAGCCCGTGGCCGAGCTGCGGGCCGGGTTGTTCGGTGTGGTCGCCGGGAGTGCGCTGCATCGGCGCGGCCGCGGCGGCGGCGTGCTTGCCGTAGATGTCGGGGCGGACGATGCCGGCGACCTTGCGAAGACGAGTAACTCCTAGGAGCTTCTCGGCCTCGGCTGCAGTCGCCATGCCGCGCATCCGGCCGGGCCCCCAGCGCTGGTAGGCCCAGACGCCGGCCCAGATGGTCGCGGCCAGCAGCGAGAGCTCGGTCAGCGCGAGGCTGGCCCACACCAGACCCCGGCCGGCGAGGTCGTCGGGGACCGGGGTGGGCAGTCCCGCCTCCGCGTTACCGCCGAGGACGCCGGGCAGGCTGGTCCAGAACGCGGTCCCGATCGGTGAGGGGAAGGCGCCGGCGTTGGCGTCGGGCCAGGTCCACCCGGCGCCGGCCAGCAGGTTGGCCACCGATCGGCCGAGCTGGATGCCGATGACGATGACGAGCAGGGTCGCCAGCGTCACTGCTAGCGGGACCTCCCAGGTCCAGGGGTAGGGGTCTCGTCGTCGGTCGCGCTGCATCGGTTGGCCACCTCCGGGCGGTCGTGGGTCGTTGGGCCTCGCTGGTCACCTATGTGCGGTCAGCCCTCCGGTGCGATCACACGGCGCGGCTCGGGCGTGAGGCGTTCTCGGCGAGCCAGGTGGACGGGTCGACGTTGTCGGGGCCGTAGATCGAGCCGTTCTTGAGGTGGACCTCGAAGTGGAGGTGGCAGCCCGAGACGTTGCCCTCCTTGCCGACCTGCCCGATCGGCTCGCCGGCGGCGACGGTCTGACCGCGGCTCACGCTGATGTTCTGCATGTGGGCGTACCAGGTGGTGAGGCCTCCGGCGCCGGTGGTGACCTTCACCAGCTGGGTACCAGCCCAGGAGCGCTGGGTGGTGTCGATCTCGATGGTGCCGGCGTGGGCGGCGTAGACGGTGATCCCGCAGGGAGCCGAGAAGTCGGTGCCGGTGTGCCACTTGGACCAGTAGGGGCCGGTCTCGTGCCAGTTGTGGTTGTCGGCGCCGATGTACTCCGCCGGCACCGGGTAGACCACCTCGTCACAGCTCGCACCCTCGAGGCCGACCGGTGAGACCTTGGCGTTGGGCAGCACGTTGATGTGCGGGTGGTCCATGTGGTTGGCGGTAGCGGAGCCGCGGTCCTCGATCCGACGCCAGCCCTCGTCGGCTCGAGCGACGGACCAGATCCGCTGGTACCAGATGATGTAGTCGATGCCGAGCTCGCGGGCGTGGGCCTGGGCGTAGGCCGCGAGTGCGTCTCCTTGGGCCTTGCCCGCGGGCGTCAGCGGGACCATGAAGTCGGCGGCGAGGCCAGCGGGGTGGCCGTTGGGATCGGTGGCGCTCGCGCGGTAGCCGCCGACGGTCTTGATGCCGAACATGGGGCCGAGGATGTTGACCAGCTGGGTCAGCTGGGGCTTGACCGGCCCGAGGTTGTAGTTGATCTCGGTGGCGACGGCGCACCCGGCGCTGCTCCCGGCCGTGGTGGCGGTCACGAGCGGGTGGTCGGCGAGCTTGCTGGCCTTGGTGCTGTTGACGACCTCGGCGCTGGCCCAGGTGAGGTTGGTGCCGTAGACGTGGTCGATCGGCGCGTCCTGCTTGGGCTTCTTGCAGGGCTCGGCCGACCCGCCGAAGGCGTTGGTCAGCTCAGGGGTCAGGGCGCAGTGCGAGGAGTTGTTGCCGTCCTTGCCGTCGTTGAAGTCACCCAGGATCACCGCCGGGGTGCCGGTGCCGGAGAGCTCGGTCATCGTGGCCAGCTGGCGGCGGAGTGCCTCCTTGCGGTGCGGCGCGGCGTTCCCCTGGGTGTCGGCCGGGTTGTGGATGCTCCAGACCCAGATCGCCTGCCCGGCGCTGGGGCCCCCAGTTGTGCCGGTGAGTTGGACTAGCGGCATACCGGTGTCCTTGCCGCCGAAGTAGGGGATGTCGACGAGACGGGCGTCGGTCTGCTCCCACTCGTTGCGGGCCCAGACCACCCGGTTCTGGGCCTTCCCGGTGGCCGGGTACATGCCCCACTTGGCTGCGTACTGGTTGGCCAGGGCCTTGGCCTGGTGCGGGTGGACCTCCTGGAGACCGGCGATCGAGACGCCGGCGTTCTCGATGGTCCGCATGGCGCCGGGCAGTCGCTTGTCCCAGGTGTCGTATCCCGGCCGCTCGCCGGGCTGGTCGGTGTGGCCGGCGCCGAGCAGGTTGAGGGTGCCGACGGTGATCGGGTTGACGGTGTCGCCCTGGCAGTTGGCGACGTTGGTGGTGGAGCCGTCGTCGGGCAGGTCGGGCAGGTCTCCGCCGAGCAGGTCGGTGATGTCGCCGGCGACGTCCTCCCACTGGGCGTAGGCGTCGGGGTAGCCGGAGCGCTGCACGGCCTGCGCGGCCTGGGTGAGGGTCATGTTCTGCCAGCCGGGAATGTCGAGCAGGCCAGGGTTCGCGGTGTGCTGGGCCTCGCCGAAGAAGGCACGCGCGGACAGCACCGGGGTGGTGATCTCGGCTCGGCTCCCCCACCCGGTGGACGGGCGCTGCTGGAACAGGCCGAGGGAGTCACGGTCGCCGCTGTTGAGGTTGACCAGCTTGGACTCCTGGATCGCCGTGGCGATCGCGATCTGCAGGCCGCGGCGGGGAATCTGGAGGTCGCGGGCGACCTGGGCGATGGTGATCGCGTTGCGGGCCTGCTCGGCGGTCATGGTCGGGTAGCCAGAGGCGAACCGCAGCCGCATCAGCTGGGCGAGCACGTCGCCGGCCGGCGGCGCGGCCGCTGTCCTCGAGGTGTGGGCAACGTTCACGACGCCGTCGTTGGCGGCCGCGGGTTCGAGGGTGGTCTCGGGGCCGGCGCCGTTCATGGAGATGCGCGCGGAAAGCCAGTGGTGGTCCGACACCATGGTGCCGTCCCAGCCCTGCTCGAGCCGGACGCCCTGGTGCTGGGGGAAGAAGATGAAGTCGACGCCGTGGTTGTGCCAGGCGTAGCCGGCGTCCTTCATCTTCGCCGCGGCCGCCCACGGCAGATCGGTGTAGGAGGCCTGGGTGTTCATGTCGCCACCGACGAGCACCGGGCCGTGCGCGGCCAGCGAGTTGCGCAGCTGCAGCAGGATGTCCATCCCGGCGCCGTACTGCTGGGGGCGGGTCAGCGGCGGGTTGCCGTGCTGCTTCGGCCAGCGGTGCGGGTTGGTCATGTGGTGGGTGGAGACCACCGACACCACGGCGCCGTCGGCGCGCTCGAGGATCACCCAGGTCGCGAAACGGTCCCAGGTGACCGGCCGACCGTCGTAGAAGGTCTTGTCGTCGTCGGCGAGCTGGACGCGACCGCCGTTGGCCTTGGTCCAGGTCGACCGGCTCCAGAGCACGACGTTGCCCATGGCCTGCTCGGCACCGGCACCGGACTCCGACGGTTCCGACACCCGGAAGGCGTCGTAGCCCGGGGCTGCCGCCTCGATCTGAGCGAGGCTCCAGCCGCCGGCCTCGTTCAGGGTGACGAAGTCGGGGCTCTTGGACAGCACCTTGGGCATGGAGGCCCGGAACCCGTCGAGGCCGGAGCGTCGCGGGATATTGGCCTGGGCCATGGTGATCTTGCCCTTGACCGGGCCGCCCACAGGACCGTCGATGGCACCAAGGTCGCCGAGCTCGGTGGGTGCTGACTGGGAGCTCTGGGTACGGCATTCGGCCGCCGCCGTGGTGGTCATGACGACCATCAGGGTCACGACGAACGGCAGCCCCATGAAGACGATCAGGACCGGCAGTCCGGCGAGCAGCAGCTTCTTCACGACAGGTCAGTCCCCGTGCACATCTGGCGGCGGCTCAGGCCGCGGCCTCGATGGCCTCGTTGGTGTAGTAGAGCTTCTTCTCCAGCGGGTGCAGCACGGTCTGGACCTTGTAGGTGGCGTCGCCGATGCACCACAGCGCGCGGCCCTTGTCCTGCATCGCCCACCCGGAGACGAGGTCCTGGGCGATCGGGCCGAGCCCGAGCATGGAGTCGAGCTCGCGGGCGACGCGGGGCTTCTGGGCGCCGAGGATCTTGATGTCGGCCAGCTCGAGGAGGTCCTTGGCGATCATCGCGGCCTGGGAGTCGGCGTCGCCGACCGAGAGCAGGTCGGAGGGCTTGTGGAGGTTGCAGAACTGGATGTCGCCGCCCTTGCCGGCCATGCCGCGGGAGAGCCGCAGGTCGGCGTCGAAGCTGGCCACCGCGGCGGTTCCGAGACGCATCTGCTTCCAGACCTCGTCGCGCACGACGATGCGCAGGTCGCCGGGCTCGGCGATCTCCCGCAGGCCCCGGCCCCAGGAGTTCATGCACAGCAGCGCGATGCCGACCGCCTCATCGCCCAGACCGTCGAGCCGGGAGAGGCTGAACGACTGGATCGGGGCACGCCAGTCGACCTCGATGTTGGTGAAGTCGTCGAAGAGGCCGGCCAGGGTACCGGTGACCAGCTCGCCAAGTGCGTTGCGCAGCAGCCGGGTGTCGTCGAGGAACACGCGGGTGTCCGCGTACTCGCAGGACCGGACGAGCTCCTCGGTGGGGTTGCGCAGCAGGTCCCACAGACGCGGGATGGTCGTCTCCTTGAGGACGGTGTTGCCGGCGGCGTAGCCGGTGAGGATCTGCAGTGCGTTGCGGACGACGTCGCTCTCGTCGGGACCGAACGGAACCCGGTGCTCTTCGTCGATCTTCATAGATCCGACGAGACCGCGGATCAGGACCAGCCAGCGCTTGAAGATGATCGTGGCGCGGCGCTGCTGTTCCTCGGCGGAGAGGTCCTTCCAGCCGTCGCCGAGCGGGCCCATGTCCAGCGGGTTGACCCGAGCCCAGAAGCCGGGCGCGATGACGAAGGGCACGACCCCGAGCGCGCGGCACAGGGACTCGTACTCGTCCTTGACGTCGCCGGTGACCAGGGTGCGGTAGCCGAAGGACATCATCCGGGTGCAGAACGCCTTGGTGGTGCCGGACTTGCCGCTGCCGGGCTTGGCGAACTGAAAGATGTTGGGGTTGGTCGCCGGCACGTCATCGCGCAGCACCCACCCGAACGGGTCGCAGTAGAACGAGCCGCCAGAGAGCTGGTCGACGCCCATCTGCGCGCCGGTCGGAGGCAGGGCGGGCGCGGAGACGAACGGCCAAAACACCGGTGCCTGGTCGCTGGTCATGCGCCAGGCCGACGCCGGCGCCGTGGCGGCCGCCCAGCCGCGGCCGCCACGAGCTGCGCCGCGGCGCGGGGCGTACTTGAAGATCCGAGGCTCCTTGGCCTCGGGCTCGAGGGCGGGGATCGTGGGCAGGTCGTGACCGAAGTCCGACAGCAGGGCGGCCATGTCGCGGCCGCCGCGGCGGTTGCGGCGAGAGGTGGTCATCAGGCGTCGCCGCTCCGGGTCAGGCTCGTTCCGAGCGGGATGGTCGAGGCGGCGAACCCCGTGTCCTGGGCGAGGTCGAGGCGCAGCGGCGCGAACCCGGCGCGGCGGACCGATGCGTCCAAGCGGCGGCCGAACTCGGTGATCCGCAGCGTCTTGGGGACGGTGACCGTGCACACCGCGTAGGGGCGGGTCAGCGAGTTGCCGCGGGCCAGCTTGGCGTCCAGTCCGCGGGCCTTGTGGGCCTCGTCGCGCTGCTTGGCGCGGGTCTTGCGGCCGAGCTTCTCGTTCATGCCCTCGGCCAGGTCGGCGGCCCACTCGGCGTTGCCGGACTGCCGGTCGGCCCTGGACTGGGACACGATCGGGTAGGCGACGACGAACGAGCGCCGCTCGCCGGACTCGCTCGGGGTGAGGATCGGTGCGAGTGCGCCCATCGCCACGCCGCGGGTGGGCAGCTTGATGGTGGCGCTGATCGAGTTCCAGGCGTCGTGGCTGTAGTGCCGCACCGTGGCGTCGGCACCGGACGGGCCGGCCATCGCCCACGGGACGTCGGCGTTCACGCCCGGCTCCTTCTCCCGCATCGCCAGGGCCTCGACGATGCCGGCGCGATCGCCGGGGGCGAACCCGGTCCGGCAGGCAAGCGCGAGTTCGGGCGAGGTGAGCCACCGGACGGAGGTCATGCCCATCGGGCCGCGCAGCTGTGCCTCGATCTCGGCCATGAGCAGGTAGATCTCGCGGCAGCGGCCCTCGAAGCCGCCGCCGGACTCCTTGGCCGACCGGGCGATCCGGGTCTCGGGGACGACGATCGTCACGAACGTCTCGGTGCGCACCGACGCCTGGGTGAGGCCGTGGGCCAGGTCGCTGTTCACCACCTCGGCCAGCTCCGGGGCGTTGGCGCGGCGGTGCTTGGTGACCCACAGATCGCGCTCGGCGCCGTCCTCGGGGACGGTGCGGACCATGAAGAGGATCTCGTCGACCTTCTCGGTACGCCCGGCGACGTCGAGCAGCCCGGCAAGCGCCTCGCCATAGCGGTTGCGCTCCTCGACGTCCTTCATGCCGATGCCGGGGTGCACGATCGCGGCGGTGACCGCCCACGTCTTGGTGGCGTGGTCCTGGATCACCGCGACGCGCTGCAGCTGCGAGCCGTGCGGCGGGCCGTCGTGGATCTGGACCCCCTGCAGCACCCCAGGCAGGTCCGGGGTGTCGAGGTCCTCGCCGCGGCCCTGGGTGGCCTTGGCCCTAAACGAGGTCCAGCCCAGCAGCCCACCCACGGCGTACGCCATCGAAGCGAACACCCAGCCGGTGGCCGAGCGGCCCCGGACCGGGATGACGGTGATGGCCAGCAAGAACAGCCAGACCATGGCGAACAGGAACGCGGAGAACCACGCCCCGCGGCTGATCGCCCAGAACGCCGGCAGGCTGGCCAGCGCCAGGAACATCAGCTGGCCTCCGGAGAGGCCGAAGAACCAGCCGATGCGGTCGCGCTGGTAGTCGGCGTAGATGGTCATCGTCGGCTTCCTTCCGGGTCAATCTCGATGTCGGTGAGGTCGGGGTGGGGCGGCAGGGGGGCGAGGCGGATCGGGCGGCGCATCGCTACACCGCCACCGGGGGGATCCCGCCGGCGGCCGCGCCGGCACCACCGGCGCCGCCCGCCGCTCCCCCACCGCCACCGGCAGCCGGGGTCTTGGGAGCTGCTCCGGCACCGCCGGCACCGCCCTGACCGCCACCCGAGCCGCCACCAGGCGCACCGCCGGTGGGCAACGTCGGAGGTGTCGGCGAAGCAGGCGGCATGGGCGGAGTCGGCATCTGCGGGTCGTCGTCCCCGCCGCCCTGCGAACCGGGGTGCGTTCCGCTGCTCTGGTCGCCGGACTGGCCGCCGGACTGGCGGCCTCCCATGCCGCTGAAGTCCGGGCCGTAGGTGCTCTGCCCGACGCCGGCCTGGTTGGTCTCGTCCGACATCAGCGAGGTCGCCTTGGCACCGGCGGAGTTGATCCAGCCCATGCCGGTCGACAGCGCCTGGCCGACCGGCCCGAAGCTGCCGAGGACGCCCTGGGTCGACTTGTTGAACCGGTCACCGGTCGAGACCTCCGCGCTCTGCTCACCCGAAGACCGGCCGTTGGCGTCCGTGGTCGACGCGGCCGATGAACCGCCGCCGGCGGCACCGCCGCCGAGCAGGCCCTGGAGGCCGCCCTGGAAGGCCATGCCCTGTCGGAACGACGCGCCGCTGGGGGTGCCCGGGTCGACGAACGCCAGGAGCTTGAACAGAGCCAGCGGCGCCACGACGCCGATCAGCATCGTCATCGCTGCCGGCAGGGCGGTGCCAAACGCCTTGGCGGTGTCGTCGGCGAGGTGGGCGGCGACACCGTTGGCGAACTGCACGCCGATGCCCAGGACCATCACCATCAGCACCGGCGTGAAGGCCGCGGCGTGAAACCAGCGCAGCGACTTCCAGAACCAGGAGCGGGTGAAGTCCGAGACCAGGCCGGCTGCCGACAGCGGGCCGGTGGCGGTCAGCACCAGAAGCGACGCGGCGCGCGCGAGGTAGACCAGGACGTGCCCGATCGCGGCGAGCCACAGGAAGATCCCGAGGAACGCGAGCGCGGTGGCCACGCCGGCGTCGGTGATGTCGTCGATGCCGAGGCCGCCCAGGGGGTCCCAGTCGGGCCAGGTCTGCACCTTGAGCAGCGACTTCATCAGCGCCTTGGTGATGGCGCCGCAGGCAGCGACGATCATCACGCAGTAGCCGAACCAGCAGGCGCAGACCACGACGAACTGGCCGGCGCCGATGAACGCCCGCGCGAGGCCCTTCCCTTCGCGCTTGAAGGCGGCAGCGCCGAGCTGGATCATCGCCAAGATGACCACCAGGGAGAGGGCGAGCCAGAGCGTGAAGGCGTAGACGTCCTTGCCCGGTCCGTCGGCGCGCAGGTCGGGGGTCAAGAACAGCTCGCTGAACGTGAGCACGATGCGCAGCACGAACAGGCCGGAGTTCCAGACCGCGAGCATGGCTGCGGTCCAGGCATCGGCCGCGGCCTTGGCGATGACGTCGCCGATGGTCTCGAACGGGTTGGGGATGTCGCCCAGGCCTGGGATGCCGCCGCCGAACAGGTCGCCGACGTTCGGGAGGCCAGGGATGCCGGGGATCCCGGGGACCCCCGGCAAGCCCGGGAGTCCAGGCAATCCGCCGTCGCAGATCGCGTCGAGGATGCCGCAGCCTTCCGGGAGCAGTCCGGTCGCGCCGTCGAGGACGTCGCCGGCGCCGTTGATCGAGTTCCCGGCGCCGTCCTTGACCTCGCCGGCAGCGTCTTTGCCGCAGTCGATCGGGTCCTTGGCGCAGTCGACGGCGTCGCCGCCGAGGTCGCACAGCGCGTCCGGGCCGGGGCAGCCCATCTTGACGTCACGGGCCGGCAGCTGGCCGGTGGCCGCCACCGGAGCGGACCGGGCCGTCGTGGCGGCCGTGCGGGCCACCGGCTCGGCCGCGGCCGCGGCGGGCGGCTGCAGCGCGGTGGCGGCACCGAGGAGCGTGGTGAGGACGAGGACGGCCAGCGCGGCGATGCCCAGCCTGGTCACTCGGTCGACGACAGCGGCGGTCACCGGGGCGCTCCGTCGATCGGGATCCAGCCGGCCTGCTTGTACTCCGGGGTGCCCGGCGCGACCGCCTGTGGCTGGCCGGTGGAGACCAGGTGGTCGATGTCCTCATCGCTGCCCTGGACCAGGCGCCAGTCCCCTACTCCGTCGACCTCGGTCCAGCGCATCAGCTGGGTGCCGGCATAGAGGCCATCGCTGACCTTGCCGTTGGCGGTGGTGAGGGTGACGTAGCTGAGCAGGTTCACCGCGTAGTAGGCCCCGTCATCAGCGTCGAGCTGCTCAAGGGTGTAGGCGATCGGTGTCACGGCGTACGAGGCCGGCGGCGGGACGTCGCCCTCCTTCGGGACGCCGGCCTGCTGGCGGCGCAGCGCGACGGCGTCGCGGGCCCGCTGCTCGAAGACCGCCTTGTCCTCGGGGGCGGAGTACAGGCCGGCGACGGCGGCGGCCTGGTCGTAGTCGAACCCGAGCTGTGCCTTGGCGACCTCGACCTGCAGGGCGACCGCACCGAGGTCTGTGGCCGGGAACCGGATGGGGTGGCCGTCGACCACCTCGGCGCCGGTCGGGATCACGACGCCGTCCGCGGGGGCTGTGTCGGGGGCCACCTGCTCGACCGAGACGTTCTGCCCCTCGGCCTGGCTCGAGCCGCCGGAGGTCTTGTCGGTGCCGCCGTTGTCGTCGGCGCGTCCTCGAGCTCCGAGCCACACGGCGGTGGCCACCAGGGCGGCGATCACCACCAGGACGCCCACACGCAGCAAGGTGGTGCGGGACTCCCCCATAGGGCCGTTGATCCGGTTGCTCATCTTGTTGCGCATGTCAGTGCTCCCCTTCGTGGTCGCCGGGGTTGGTGGGTTCGGTGGTGTGGTCGGTGGACCAGGTCCGCCAGCCGGCCTCGTGGGCCAACTGGGTGCCGGGCCAGGTGGCGGGCGCGGGTGCCGGCGGAGTGCCGGGGGCGACCATCCAGCGGCCGCCGACCCACTGCATGCGCTCGCAGTGCGCGAAGGCGATCTGGCCCTCGGACTTGTAGGTCGCGCTGACCTTCATCAGCACGCAGACTGTGGCCCAGTCGGGGCCGTCGGTTCCCTTGATCAGCGCGCCGGCCGGCTCGAGGGAGACCGAGGCGCTGGGGTCCTTGACCTCGCCCATCCCGGTGCTGGACAGGAAGGCCCGGACGCTGGCGGTGATCCACCAGTCCTCCGCGCGGACCCCGCCGGGCAGCGCCCAGGCGTTGTAGACCTCCTCGGCGGTGGTCAGGCTCATCGACTGCAGCACCGCGAGGTCGATCTGGGCGAGCTGTCCGATCGCGCCCTCGGGGGTCTGCGGGAACCCGGTCATCACGAACGCCGGTCCGTTGACGCCGGCGCCGGCCGGGATCTTGATCTCCGGGGCCTTGGTGCTCGTGGTCTCGGCCGGGAAGGCCGCACCCTCGGGGACGCTCAGCATCGGCTCCGCCGCGATGTCGTCGCGGTGTGCGGCACCGCGGGCCACCGTCGAGTGGTCTGTCTCGCCGGTGGCCACGCCGGTGTTCGCGTTCGCCTCGTCCCCGATACCGGCGATCGCCAGGTACGCCGCGTAGACGAGGCCGACCAGCAGGAGCACAGCCACGGCGACGGCGGCGGCGAGGATGCCGAGCAGCCGGCGCCGGCCCCACTCGGTGGTGGCCTCGGCCTTCTTCGTGGCTGCGCGCCGCATCAGATGCAGCCCTTGCCGAGGATCCCGTTGAGCATGCCGGGCAGCACCAGGTAGGCGATCGCGCAGGCGAACACGACCACCACCGAGATCACGCCGACCTTGGAGGCGTGCGGCAGGGAGAACACTCGGCCGGCGATGATCGCGCCGATGGCGATGATGATGCCGAGACCGAACAGGACGATGACGCCCCACAGCACGTAGCTGGTGATCTGGTTGGTGGGTCCGACAGCACCCGGGGGTGCCTTCGGGCAGACCTTGGCGGCCATCGGGAGAACAGCGGTCATGACGTCCATGGGTGGACTTCCTTTCTGGGTTGCTGACCCCCGGTGGGTCAGGCGCTTTCGCTGGTGTCGGACAGGTGCGCGGGCTCGAGCAGCTGGCGGGCTGCCGAGATCAGGGGGGCCGGGACGGGCCGGGAGTCCAGGCCGTTGACCGCGAGCTCGCGGTCCTCGGGGATCTCCACGCACCGGTCCGCGACCAGGGCGCGACGCACGGCGGGGCCGCCGGCGTGCTCAAGGCCCCGGGGCCACTTCTTGCGGCGCGGCCCACGCACGGCGAGGGCGATCTGCTCGGGCTGCCAGTGGTTGGCCAGCAGCTCGAGCGCGACCGAGGCGCGGCGCATCCCGGGGACGGTGGCGGTGGTGACCAGGACGATCTGGTCGGCGGTGCGGACGGCCTCGGCGAGCCAGCAGTCGGTGGCCAGAAGTTGGCCGGCCTCCCAGCCGATGTCGAGGATGGTCAGCTGGGTCTCGTGCTCGGACTCGGTCGGCAGCGGAACCTCGTCGACGCCGGCGAGGACCTCGCTGGCCCGCTCGAGCAGGACGTGGTCGCGCTTGCCCTGGCGCCAGTCGGTCGGGTGCAGGCCGAGCTCGGCGGTGCTGGCCGCGGCGAGGCCCGACGCTGTGACCGAGCAGCACTCGATGACCCGGACCGGGCTGGCGGCCGCCAGGCCGGCGGCCAGGGCGGCGGTGCTGGCCCCGACCGAACCGGCGCAGCCGATCACGGCGATGGTGCGCTCCCCCGCTGCCGGGCTCCAGTTGTCCGCGGCGGCGGTGCCGCGGCCGCGGGGTCCCTTGCCGGCGCCGGGGCCGGTCCGGAACTCGCCTGCGCTCACCGCGTTCCAAGCCCGCTTGAGCTCGTCGACGCCGACCGGGCGGCTCGAGGTCTGGGTGCTCACTGGGCCTCCCCGAGGCCGCCGCGGCGGTACTCAAGCGCGGCACGGACCTCGGCCGGGGTGAGGCTGGCCAGCTGGGCCTTGGCGGCGTGCACCTCGTGCAGCTGGGCGACGCAGCCGGTCAGCTGTTCGATCGCCTCGGTCTCGCGGCCGGCGATCGCGAACAGCTCGGCGATCTGCTCCGGCGTCCGGCTCTCGCCGTCGTCCTGGGTGTTTGTCATGGGCTTCACCACCTCCAGTCGCCTATGTGTCGCGGGGCGGTGAGAGCGATCACGGCTGCGCTCATTCGTCATGGCCGAACTTCCTCGGGGCGGCCGCGGCGAGGGCGCGGACAGTGCGCGAGCCGTGGCGGCGGACGGTGGCCTCAGACACCCCGATGCGGGGTGCGACGCGGCTGGACACCTCGTTGCTGAGCAGGCCGCCGTAGCCGCGGGTCAGGTTGCGGGTCTCGATCCGGTCGGCTTCGTCGACCAGGCACAGCAGCAGGTAGCGGTCGGCCGCGCTGATCACCTGGTTCTCACACGCCCACGCCAGCAGCTCTAGCAGCTCCTCGGTGGCCGACGGCTCCTCCTGCTCGGAGCCGGCGTCGGCGAGGATCTCGGGCCGGTGCCGCAGGGCGCCAGCGACCGGCTCGGTCGGCAGCTCGCCCTTGCTCCACGCTGCCCCGTCCGAGGCGTCCAGGTCGCCGGTCGAGAACGACTCGACGAGGGTGGTGTTCGCCCAGGTGCGGTCTGCTCGGGAGACGTGGAAAAAGTCGCCGACTTCACGGAGCACCCCGACTCGGGTGTTGATCAGGATGTTCGCGGCGACCTTGCGCAGACGGCGCCACTTGAAGGTCCGCACCTCGATCCACAGCTGGGAGGCCACGAGCTCGTCGATCCGCTCGACGGCTGACCAGGAGCCGGCGACGACGGGCTGGCTGTCCCGGAAGACCTCGCGGGGAGGCAGGGTGCTGAGCCAGCCGGCGAGCCGGCACGCACCGGGCAGCAGGCACTTGGCGAGCGCGGCCGCCGCGGCGATGTCGTCACCGCCGTCGGGGGCCGCGAGCATGGCCAGCGCCAGGAGGACTTCGTCAGAGGCTGAGCTGTCCACCGAGGGCAGCCAGGCACGCAGGTCGTCGAACTTCTCGACGACCCCGAGCCGGGGATCCGCCGCCACCCAGGCCGGCCACTTCTGGCGGGCCTGGTCGAGCAGTTCGCTGTTGTCGTCGAGGCCGAGCTGGTCGCCCACACTCATCGCACTCGCTCCTTTCGTCCGTGGCTGAGCACGGCAGAAAGGTCGCGAGCTGGCGTCCCCGCATCCGTCCCCCAAAGCCCTGATTTGGAGGGGGGACGCTGAGAGGGGACGCGCGTTTCCGCAGGTCAGAGGGCGTCTCCCCGAAAGTTCAAGGAGTTTCGGCCGACCCCCTTGCGCGCCCCTATTGCGGGCGGCGATCGACCGGGCGCGGGAGGCTGTCGCGGCCTCGGCGGCGGCCTCGCGGCCCGGGCCGCAAAGACCCTGCCCCGCGATTTCCGATTCCCCGGCGCCGCCCGCAGGGTGCGTGCTCTACTTGGCCCAAGGGCCCCAGGTGACCCGAGACGCCTGGAGCTCTTTCGCGTCCAGCAGCAGACCGCGGGCGGGGGAACAAAACAGGTCCCCGTCCTACTCGAGGACGGGGACCTGCTTCTTGTGATCGGGGCTCTACGGGGTGACGCCGACCCCTCGTGGACTCATGTAGGTCGCCACGGTGATGCGCCCATGTGCCAGGTCCCGCTCCACTCGGCGAAGTTCGAGAGCGCATCCGGTCCCTGCTCCCCCACCGCGACGATCGCCTCGCCGTCTCTGGCCAGGCGCTCGATCCACGCCGCCGGGTGGTCGTCGACGAACTCGCCCTCCACGACGACCGGGGGCTCGGCGACGAACCGACCTTCCGGGGCCTCGATGATCCTGACGTCACGAGCGCGGCCGACGTCCAGCGCCCACCCGGGCAGCCGGCGGTACTGAACCGGGTTCCCAGGCTGGAGCAGGCCGGCCTTGAAGGCCCGCCAGGTGGGGGCCATGTCTTACATCTGCGGCCGCGGGTCGATCCCCCGGTTCAGCCACTCGGACAGGCTCGTGAACAGGCCCATCCGGGGCGGCATGCTCGGCAGCTCAGTGAGCCGCGCCCACACGTTCTCCACCTTTACGCCCATTACTGCGTCAGCACCTGGGCCTCCCCGATGCGGATGGGCAGCGGGTCGGTGGTCAGGTCGAACTCGATGGTTCCGGACTGGCCGCCGCCGGTCCACTCCACCACCCAGTGGCTCGTGGCGGTGACCTGGTACGCGCCGTCGGGCTGGGCCGACGACATCTTCGCGTAGCGGTGGCCGCAGGTCGGCGAGGGCTGCTTCCCGTAGTGATCCGCGTACGGCGTGCCCTTGCCCGTGCAGGTCACCTTGGTGCCGTCGCCCATGTCCCACACGACGTTGGAGACGCTGGCTGTCGCGCTTACCGAAACCGACCCCTCGCTCGCGGAGCGGGTGATCGGACCGAACGTGTCCTCAGTCGGGCTGTCGACCCACATCCATACCGGGAGGCCGACCAGGCCGGCACGGTTGGCGCCTGACTCGGGAACGATGCCGATCTTGATCGGGTCCAGGTCCATCGAGGCGATCGCACGCTCAGCGAGGACCACCGGGTTGATGCCGACCTCACCAGACTCGATCCACATGTACTCCCACGATGAGCCCGGCGGCGGGAAGTAGCAGACATGCCACCACCCGTCCTCCTTGGTCTGACCCTCCGGCGGGACCGTGTCGTCCGGACCGCGCTCGCCGATCCAGCACGCATACTTGCTACTCCAGACCGACCCTCCCGGGCCCGTGCACGGGATCTCCTTCCCGTCGTACTTGCAGATCGATGAGCCGCCGGTGCTCCCGTTGCCGCCGCCGTTGTTGCCGCCCTCGCCCTCTTCGCAGTGAACCTCTCCGGTGACCGGGTCGGCCACGCAGTCCGCGCTGGCGATCGACGCTGTTACGAACACGATTACGAGCGACCCTGCCAACGCAACGATGAGTGCTGCGAGTCGCCTCAGCATGGCTGATCCCAGAGCAGGTCTGAGTCGGAGACCTTCCACACGCCCTTGTCCTTGACCAGCGTGTACTCGACCGGTGCCGGGTTGCGAAGCGGCTTCCCATTCGGATCCGTGAAGTCGGGCTGCCGAACCGCGCCGTCGTTCTTCCACGTCACGCCCGTGCGGTCCTCGCAGTCGATGATCAGCATCTCCTTCCCACGGTTCCGCGGTTCGTCGAGCGTGTGCGTGTACTCGCCCTCGACCGTGACCTTTTTCAGGGTCATGCTCGCCACCGCATGCTGCAGCTGCAGGAACTCATCGCCGGTCGCGACCGGGTTCAGAGTCTTGAAGTCGATCGTCCGCTTTCGGTAGGCGATGTCTCTCACCTCGAGGTAGGCCTCCAGCTGGGCCGCGGCCTTCTCCTCGGGGGTCTTCGGGGTCGGCGCGCTAGTGGGTGTCGGTGAGGGCGACTGGGTGGGGGTCTCCTTGACCTCGGGGTCGGGGTCGCCGCCGCCGCAGCCGGTGAGGGCAAGGGCGAGCGCGAGGGCCACTCCCCCGAGTGCGGAGTGGTGCTTCCTCATGCGGTGTCTCCTCCTGTGTGGGCCAGCGTGGTGACGGATCTGCTGACGTCATTGGCGATGTGCTCGAGGTGCTCTTCGGCGGCGTCGACGAGCTCCGCGAGCGAGCCCTTGTCGGCCGGGTCGATGCCGAACTTCTTGTCGGCGTTGTAGAGGGTGCGGATGGTGTCGCGCACGGACACCGCCCGAGCGATACGTCGGGCGTCCGGGTCGGGACGGGCTCCGCCGGCCGCGACGTAGCGGCCGGTGAGCTCCTGGTCGAACGTTGTCATGTGCTGGGGGCTCCCTTCCGAGTCAGCTCGCGAGCCAGCCGTGCGTACGGATGATGGTCTTCGTGCGTTCCGACAGTTCCATGGGGGCGTCGCCGTCGTCGGACCGGTTGCAGATCTCCTCACGCAGGATCCGGTCGGCCTCGAGCTGGTCGCCCTCGGCCTTCATGACGTGCGCCAGGCACAGACGGGTGCTCTCGCCGTCGGGGTCGGCCCGGTTGGCCACGTAGGCCGCGGAGCGAGCCTTGACCAGGTCGCCGGCCGCGAGTGCCTCGGTGACGACGATGAGCGCGACGTCGGCGATCCAACCGGCGGCCATGAGGTCGACGCGGTCGGGCTCGTTGGCCAGCCAGGACCATCCCTCCTCGCGCAGCTGGCTGAACGGCTGGGCCTCCCCGACCAGCTCGAGCGCAGTGCACAGGTCCGCGACGCCTTCGGCGCCCCCTCGGGCCTGGCCGCGCTTGCGGAGCCGGACAAACAGGTCCAGGTCGACGAGCAGGCCGTCGTCAACCTGGTAGACGTTGACGCCGTTGACCTTCGCGGCCGGTGCCTTGTCGGCGTAGGGAAGGTGGTCCTCACCGGTGCGGGGGTTGGTGCCGAGCCAGTCGCGGACGATGTTGGTGTAGTCGCGCACCTTGCCGTCGGAGATCGAGAACGCCTCGCGGATCTGCTCGCGGGTAGCGCCGTGCTTGCGGTGCAGGGCGAGGAACGCCAGCAGCTCGGTGAAGTACGGCTTGCGCTTGGCCAGGGCCTTGCCGTGGGCGCGTGCTGCGACCGGTCCGAGCAGGGTGAGCCGGGGCCGGTCGCAGGTGGGTGAGAACCAGTCGGCGATGTCCTGGTCCAGGTCGGGGTCCTTCTCCTCGACCTCGGCGCGGACGTGAGCCGGCACCTTGGGCGCGAGCGCCTCGAGGTCCTCCTGCACGATCGCGCTCTCGCGAATGTACTCCTCGTCCTGACCCTCGAGGAGGGAGGACATCGGCTCGTCGACGGCGTCCTCGGGGGTGTTGCGCGGCAGGGTGTACTCGCGGCGCAGAGCCCCGGAGGAGTCGGTGTAGGCCTCCCATCCGTCGGTGGCGGTCTCGTCCACCGGGGTGTCGACGTACTCCGGGGTCTCGCTCTGGGCGTAGACCAGGGCGCAGCCGCGGGCCTCGTCGCTGGTGAGGCCGACGGCGATGAGGTTGAGGCCGGCGTGCTCGAGGACGACGCGACCGGTGTTGGTCATGTGCAGCACCGCGCCCGGGGTGTTGGGGCGTTCGCCTGCGACGACGATGGAGGTTGCCGACTGTCCGACGTGGTCGTTGACCAGCTGCAGCAGCTGCTCGAGGTCCTCGGGATCTCCGGCGGCGGCGTCGACCAGGAGCATCCGGGCGGGCCAGGTGTCGTCGTCGACGCTGCCGGTGCGGGCCGTGGACACGTCGGTGTCGTGGCGCTTGGCCCGGTCGACGGTGGTGACCGCGGCCGCGAGGATCTCCGCGGTTGCCGGCGACCCGGCTGCTCCGGTCGGGTAGAAGCTGATCCGCTCGTCCATGGCGACGGTCTCCTCGGCCACGCCGATGCAGTCGACCTGCACCCGCCGCGACCACGGGTTGACCGCCAGCTGGGCGGCGAGGTGGCGGGCGAAGTCGCGGCCGTAGGTGGGGTCTCCGCTGATACTGAGGGTGGACAACTCCTCGCAGTTCAGCAGCCATGTCTCGCCGGTGTCGCTCATGCCGATGGTGGCCAGCAGCGGGTAGGGCGGCTCGACGTTGTCGGTGTCGGGACCGAACTGGTCGACGTCGGTGTCCGTGGTGACGTGCCAGTGGGTCTGGTCGGGGCTGCCTACCCAGGGCGCGGGGATGGTGGCCGGCGCGCTGAGGTGTAGGGTCAGCTTGCCGTGCCCGAGCTCCACGGCCGCGAGCGGCGGCATCGTGGTGCCCTGGGCGCCGACGGCGGCCGCGAGGCGACGCAGCGCCTCGTCGGCGAACTCCACGGTGGCGGCCGCGGCGGCGCCGGTGGCGTTCAGGGTCATCTCCACCGGCGCGAGTTCCGGCGACGGGGCGGCGATCGCGCGGCCGGGCGGCCGGTTGCGGAACGCGGTGCGACGGCGTGAGCGCAGGGCCATCAGCAGGGCCCCGGACAGCAGCACGCCCCCGCCGGTGAGACCGGCGAGGACCCAGGGTGCCTCGAGGATCGAGTCGTCGCTGTCGTCGGCCTGGTCGACCTCGGCGGCTGCCGGCTCTTCGGCCTGGGGCGGTGCGACCTCGGGTGTCTCAGTCTCGGGAACCTCCGGCACGTCGGGCTCCTGGACGACCGGCGGCTTCTCCTCGGCCGGCGGGTCGAGGGGCTGCTGGTCCTCGGGGCTGGCGGGGTTCTCGGGCTCGACCTCACGCGGCTGCTGCTGGTTGTCGGCATCGGGGATGTTGAGGGTCCAGCCGACGTCGATGACGTCGGGGTCGGTCAGCTGCACTCCGCCGGGCTGGGCGATTCCGGTGGAGGCCTGGTAGATCTCCGGCCACCGATCGGCGTCGCCGAGCTGCTCCTGTGCGATCTCGCTGAGGGTGTCGCCGGCCTGGACGCCGTACTGGTGTGCCGGGGCGTCCTTGACCTGAGGCGCGGGCAGCTTGAGCACCCACCCGGGTTCGAGGAAGCTCGGCTGCGTGCCGAGCAGGTCGCGGTTGAGCTCGGCGATCTCCTTGTACCTGGCTCCGTCGCCGAAGTGGTCCTCGGCGATCGACCAGAGGCTCTCCCCCGGCTTCACGGCGTGATCGACGGTCTTGGGCGCCTGGCGCTCCTGCTTCACCTCGACCTTGACGTCCTGCTGCACGGGGGCCTGGTCGACGGCGGCGGCGTGGACGTGGCCCACCGCGGCCGGGGCGGCAGCGTTGGCTGGAGCGGCGGTGGCTGCCTGCGCGGTGATGGGTGCGGCGATGAACAGCAGGGCCGCGAGCCCGATCAGGTTGCGGGCGCCGGCCTGCGGGAGCCGGAGGCCCGGCAGCTGGGGGGCCTGGATATTGCGGAGCCGCGCGATGGCCTCGACGACGAGGCTGAGCGCCATGAAGGCCCACGCGGCCCAGCCGATCACCTTGAACAGGCCGAGGACGAGGGTGCCGTCGTCGGGCGCCAGGAGCGCGTTCTTGATGCTGTCCAGGGTCGGGACCTGGTCGGGGATCGGGCTGGCCCCGATGGCGAGGAACAGGGCAGGGAGCCCGACGAGGATGCCGAGCACGGCGACCGAGGCCGCGAGGCCGGTGAGCCGCTGGCCCAGAGTGGGGTGGGTGGGCGTGGTCATCTTTCGATGCCTCCTTCGGCGCGGATGAGCCGCGCGGACGCCTCCCCGGTGACCTGCATGGAGTCCAGGCCGATGATCCCGAGGAACTTGCTGGTGTAGGTGTCGGTGGTGGTGACGATCAGGGTGTCGCCGTCGACGACGCGCGCGTTGCCTTCCACGCCGGCGGCGTGGAGGTAGTCCATCGCGGCCGCCTTGGCGGCGTTGATGTCGACGCGGAGGTCCTCGCCACGCACGGCGGTCGAGCCCTGGACCTCCTGGGCGCCGGTGCGGGCGGCCTGGGCGGCGGCGCTGCGGGCCTGCTGCTGGGTGTGGACCTTGCCGCCGAGGTCGACGGCCATCCCGACGAGGATGATCATCGCGAAGGACGCGGTGGCGAACCACACGCTGATGGAGCCGCGCTCGTCACGGGTGCGACCCGCCAGGAGGCGGCGCAGCTGGCTGATCATCGGCGCTCCCGGTAGGCGTCGACGGGGCTGCTGGCGGTCGCGGTGATCGTCCTGGTCCCCGGCAGGCCGGGGATGGCAAGGTCGGCGACGTCGACCTTGCAGGTCACCGTGGCGGTCACTTGGGCGGTGGTGCCCAGTGGCGCGTTGAACGCGGCGGCGTTGACCGTGACGTTGGTGGTCGCGCACTGCAGGCCCTGGTCGTGCAGGCTGCTGGTGGCCGCGGACTTGCCGGAGCTGATCGCCTCGCTCTGGGTCCGCTCGATCGAGGCGGCTCGAGCTGCTTCGTAGGCGGCTGCCTCCACCGACTGCTTGGCGATCTCCACGCGGCCGCCGAGGATGATCATCGCGATGAACAGGCCGAAGGCCGGGACGCCGATCGCGGCCTCGATCGCCACCGATCCGGCCTCGTCCCGGCGCCTGCGCCGCCACCGGGTCCACCCGTGGAGTTGGCTGGTCATTCGGTGAGCCTCTCGACCGGCACGCTGGCGCTCTGGGAGACCGTGACGTGCCACCCGGGAATCACGCTCAGGGACTTGCCCGTGACCGTGATCGTGGCGGTGGTCGTGGTGCGTGACCCCGAGACGCTGGTCGACGTCATCACGTCGGAGCCGCCGGCGTGGTTGAGGAAGGTGTTCGCCGTTGCCAGACCGGACTCTCGGGTGCCGGTCTCGCTGCCCGCCTCGCGGGCGCCCTCCTGCGCGGCCGCGAGCGCTACCTGCTTCGCGTGGTAATACAGCGCGCCCTGGAGGCCGAGGAACATCAGCAGGAAGAGGGCGGGCATCAAGAAGACCATCTGGATGGTCACTGACCCGCGCTCGTCCCGGCGACGGCGCTGAGAGGTGGCGGACATGACGAACTGGCTCCGGCCTACTTGATCTTGCCGGACTCGCTGGTCACGAAGGCCCTGATGGCGGCGACGACGATGCCGACGATGGCGATGGCCGCCACTGCCCAGAGCACCTCCTGAATCGTGACGGAGCCGCGCTCGTCGCGCTGGATCCTGGCCCGGTCCTCGAGGGCATCGCGCACGGTGAGCACCGCGAGCTGGAGGGCGATGAAGAGCTTCAACATCGGGTTGTTCCTTCCTTGGTTGTTCGGTTTGCGGTCTTGGGCGACCCGTGCCGGTGGGTGGGGTCGGTGTTTGGGGGCGTCAGGTCGCGAATCGGAGCATCGAGGGGGTGACGAGGATCGCCATGAAGACGATGCCGAGCAGGCTGGCCGGGATGTACATACGCTCGGAGGCCGCGTTGGCCTTGCCGAGCTCGGCGCTGAGCATCGCCGAGCGGAGGGCAGCGGCCCGGGCGCGGAGGTTGTTGTAGATCTGCGCTCCGTCCTGGCCGGACTGCTGCATGATGTCGGCGAGGTCGTCGAGCTCGGGGACGCCGAGCTCGTCCGCCAGGCCGTGCAGGGAGTCCCACGGTGCTCGCGTCATGTAGCGGGCGCGGCGCAGCTCGCTCTCGATCCGCTTGAACACCCACGTGTCGCCGACCTCGGCGGCCGAGCGCAGCGCCTGCTGGCCGCTGGAGCCGTCGCGGACGCCGGTGGCGACCATGTCGATGTAGGCGCCGAGGGCGCGGTTGAACTCGATGCGCGCCTTCTTGGCCTCGTCGGTGGCGTTGTAGTTGGGCATGAACCAGAACAGGACGGCCAGGGCCAGCGAGCCGAGCGTGGGGATCGCGAACGGCAGCGGGAGCCCGATCATCGTGAAGAACCCGGCCAGCAGCGGCGGCATGATCAGGCCGAGCATCGCCCAGACGACCTTCTCGCCGTAGAACCGGGCCTCGCTGATCTGCAGGATGGCCAGGTCCTTGCGCGGCGTGTGCGCCCAGGCTCCCCCGGGCAGGTTCTTCATCGCCCACAGGCCGATCCGGTCGACGGCCGATCCGGCGTCGGCGCCGGCGTCGTCGAGGCCGGCGGAGCGGCGCGGCACGACGTGGTCGGGCGAGAGACGGTCCAGCGCGTCGACCAGGTCAGGGTCCGACGGAGCGAGACGCCACACGAGCAGGGCGAGGGCCAGCCCGAGGAGCGTGCCGCTGGCGAGCGCGAGCTGCAGGCCGGTCATGCGAGCGCTCCTTCCTTCGCGCCCGATGCAGTGCGCTGGGCGGCGCGGTGCGCGGTGCGGGCGTCGAGGTCGAGGAATCGCGGGAGCGGCTTGGCGACGGCCATCCGGCGCATCCACAGCAGCGTCGCCACGTAGGCCGCCAGCAGGACCGCGAGCACGACCTGCCCCAGCGGGGTGCCGTATGGCTCGATGTAGTCGCCGGTGAAGGCCAGGATGCCCAGCACAACGAGGGTGATCACGGTGACGGTGCGTGCAGTGGTGCGGGGCTTGGCCTGGTCGGCGGCGATCTGGCGACGTGCGCGCACGTCGGCCGCGACGGTCTCGGCGAGGGCGTCCAGGGCCTTCGACAGACCGGCCTGACCGCGGCCGCTGGCGGCGAGGACCAGCTGGCTGGCCACGACGTCGCCGGTGGAGTCGCTGAGGTCCTCGGCGAAGGCGCGCAGCACGTCCTCGGTGGAGGAGGTGTTGTTCCACAGCCGGGAGACCATCAGCCCGACCTCGCGCTCGATCGGTTCCGGCGTCGACTGCAGCGACCTGATGAGCGCAGAGCGCAGGGACTGGCCGGCGGTCAGCTTGCCCGACAGGGAACGGGTCCACTCCTCGAGCGCCTCGAGCTTCTCGATGCTCGCGGCCGCCGGCGGGGGCGTCAGCAGCATCGGGATACCGATGATCGCGGCCGGCACGAGCACAATCGCGATCACCCAGCCGGTCACCAGCGCCACCAGGAGACCGGTCACGGCGCCGCCGATCACCAGCAGCCGAGTACGGCGGTCGAGCCGGCCGAACCGGCTGCCCAGCCGGCCGAACGGGGTGACGGTCCGAGTAGGCCGCGGCGGTTTGGGCGGCGCCGGGATCAGCGCATAGGCCATGCCGATCAGGCCGATGACGATGCAGGCGCCGAAGACGGCGGGCAGGAACGCCGACCATGCGGTGCTCATGACGTGGCCACCCCCGGGTTGGCCTGGGACTCGGCCGTGTACGCCTCGAGGTCGAACCCGTGGCGGACCAGCTCCTGGGCGAGGAAGTTGTCGAGCTTTCCGGTGGCCACGGCATGGCCGAGCTTGTTGGGGGCGAAGATCGGGGTGGTCGCGTACCCGCGGGCCGCGTCGATGCTGGGCTGGACGACCAGGACCTCCTCGACCCAGCGCTGCTTGCGGAAGGTGCCGTCGTCGTTGGGGACGACCTCCGAGCGCAGGTACATCACGATGTCGATCGCGGCGGCCAGCTTGCTGATCGCCAACTCGCGCGTGACCTGGGGGCCCTTCTCCATGGCGCAGGAGACGAGCTTCTCGATGGTGTGCTCGGCGCTGCGGGCGTGGGTGGTGCTGATCGAGCCCGGGCCGGACTCCATGGCCTTGAGCATGTTCCAGACCTCGGGGCCGCGGACCTCGCCGACGATCTGGCGGGCGAGGTTGAACCGGAAGGAGTGGTGGATGGCCTCCTCGAGGCTGAACTCACCGGCCTGGCGGCCGTCGAGCCCGACCTCACCGGAGCCGGGGCGGTGCTCCCAGGCGTGGACGATCTTGTGCCGGTCAACCAGCTCGTGCAGGTGCAGCTCGAACTCGGTCTCGAAGGTGCCGATCATCTCCCACGGCGGGATGCACGAGCACAGGGCGCGGACCCAGGTGGTCTTGCCGGAGCCCTGGACGCCCGAGACGACGATGCTCTTGCCTGCTCGCACGCAGGCGGCGAGGAAGTCGGCCAGGACAGCGCCGCAGGCCTTGCGGTCGTAGACCATCTCGTCCATCGACACCTCTCGCATGCCGTGACGTCGGATCACCACCGAGGTGTAGGCCATCACCCAGGAGCCGGCCGCGAGCCGCGCTCCCCCGGGCAGCCGAAGGTCCAGGTGCGGACGGGCCTCGGTGAAGGGCCGGTTCTGCCGAGAGCCGAGGTCGGCGAGGAACTCGCGCAGCTCGTCCTCGGAGTCGGCGATCGGGTCGGCCTCGACCAGGGTGCCGTCGACCAGCTCGAGCCACACCGAGACCACCGGGCCGCGGGCGATGACGATGATGTTCTCCACGTCCGTGCGCTCGACCAGCGGCTGCAGCCGCCCCAGGCCGAACAGCGCGGCCTTGAGGGCGGTCTTGAGTGCCCTCTCCTGGTCCTTGGTCCACGCCGGGCGGCCGGTGGAGACGAGCGTCTCGGCCTCAGACTTGATGAGCTCCTCGATCACGTCGAGACCCATCTGCTCGCGGTCCTCCTCGGTGACGCGGCCGCCTTCCTTGTCGAGCCGGGCGGTCAGGCGCGAGGAGATCTCGGCGCGGTACTGCGCGATCAGCTCCCAGTCCAGCTCGACCTCGCCGGCCGCGCCGCGGTGGTCGTGGGGCTCCTCCGGTGCGGGCGCGACGAGAGGGCGCAGGCTGAACTCGGAGCGAGCCCGCCCCGGCAGCTGCTCCTCGCTGGTCCAGGCGGAGGCGAAGATCGGCAGCGAGGTCGGGTCGTGGTCCTCCGCGGGCGGCGGCGGAGGCGGCTGGGTGCTGCGGCCGCGGGCGAACGGTGAGGTGCGGTCGCTGGTCGCAGCGTGACGCGCCTCGAGCCACTCATCGGCGCGCAGCGGGTCGCGGCCGTTGGTCCCGGGCTGGTGTCCGTTGGTGCCGTTGGTGCTCATGCTCGGCCTCCGTTCGTGGGGGCGAGGGCAGCCTGGTTGGCGGCGAGGATGGACTGGATGGCCGCGGCGCTGGCCCGGTAGCCGCGCAGCAGGCCATAGGACTCGAACTTGCGGGGCTTGCGGGCGCCGTGGGAGTAGACCTCCGCGGCTTCGGGCTCCCAGTCGACCGAGAAGACCACGGGGATCTGCAGGGCCTTGGCGATGTGGCGTGCGGTGTAGGGGCGGACTCGGGCTCCGGTGGGCACCGCGGGCCAGCGGCGGTCCTCGTCGACGAGGAGGACCCCGAGGCGGGAGAGGCCGCCGACCGCCGCGAACTGGGCCCGCAGGGTCTTGGCCCAGCTGGTCGCACCGGCCAGCGCCGGCAGAGAGCTGCGGGTGACGAGCAGGGTGAGGTCGGCGGCGTCGATGAGCGGCTGGGGCCAGCCGGCGAGACCCAGCCGGCCGGCGTCGACGATGACGTCCTGGCCGTTGCGCTCCAGCGCCCGCAGCTGCTCGATGAGCGGATCCCACAGCGGCAGCAGGCTGGGAGCCTGCTCGTGGGCCCGGATGCCGGGCAGGAACCACGCCGACCGCTCGGCCGGCGCCTCAGGGTCCAGCAGCAGCGTCTCGCGGGGCAGGGCGTCGGCCAGCGTCCCCTCGCGCAGGGACAGCGCGAGGTTGATCAGCCCGCCGGTTGGCTCCTGGGTGCCGTGGAAGTAGCCGGCGAACACCGCGGACGATCCGGTCGGGTCGGCGTCGACCAGGAGGACGGAGCGGTGCCAGTTGAGGGTGAGCCCGAGCGCGGTGGTGGAGACGCCGGGCGAGCCGCTCGCGGAGGCCAGGACGATCAGCGCCATGGCTCAGCGCTCCCGGGCGTCGAGGACGAGCGCGACGCGTCCGGTGGCGGCACGGGCGGCCAGGTCGGCGGCCTCGCGCTCGGGCACCGAGACGTCGACGACGGTCTCCCCCGTCTCCTCGACGCGGCTAACACCAACCACGACTGCCTCGATCGTGACCGGCTCTTTGTCGGTCACCTCGCCCTGGTCGCCGGGCGTGGTGACGATCCGGACGGCGTCGCCGCCGTAGAGGGGCTCCGAGGGCATCTGGGCGGGAGTGAGGCTGATGCCCACCAGGGACTCCCCCTGCCCCGGCACCAGGCTGTCGGTGACTGCCTGCTCGGTGAGCAGGGTGCCGGCCCACAGGTCGACCGCCGCGCGGCTGCCCTCCAGCTGGGCCTTTTGGCTGCCGGGGACCGGGGTCAGCGCGGGATCCACGCTGACTCGGACGACGGCCAGGTCACCTACGTCGATGGTCTCGCCGCGCTTGATGTCGTTGGCGACGACGAGGACCTCCTGGGTGTCGTTGACCGAGGTGAAGGCGAACGAGGTGCCCAGCGCTCCGGCAGCGACCAATGCTGCACAGACTGCGAACACCCAACGCCTGCGGCGTCGTCGGAGCCGTGGGAAGTGGTTAACGGGCGGCGTCCCTGAGCTGTTCGCGGGCGCCTCGCCCGAGTGCTCTTGAGTGATGTTCATCGACATGGGTTCCCGAGTCCTCTCCTGTCTCGATCACCTACGTGTCAAGACGGGCTCGGAGCGGTCAACAGCAACCCAACTCGACACAAACACACTAGTGCATTTCTATCGACCTGACTGCTGTCCACAGGTGACCAGTTCCGAGATGTCATCGCCCGAGTCCTGACCGGGAGCGGTTGCGCGGTCAGTCCCCCCGATGGGACTGACGTGCTCTTCGCGCACCGAACGTCCGGATCCATGGGACCACAAATCATCCGGCTCTCCCGGAAGGGCTTTTTTCCTTGTGGGTATCCGTCAAAACCTGGGGCGTGTGCCGACCGCGTCGGAACTCCGGCCTGCGGCTACTTCTCCGTTCCCCGCGCGCGCTGACGTTGAGCCTCATAGAAGGCGGCGTCAACGACATCAAGGGGCTGCCCTAGCGCGAGGGCGAGTTTGTCGAGCTGCTTGGACGCAGGGAGCCGAGCCCAGCGACCCTGTTCCCACGCGTAGTAGGTAGGCACAGCCACGTTCACGGCCGCGGCCAGCCTCGGCACCGTTAGCCCAGCCTGAAGTCGAAGTGCCCTGAGGTCGGGCATCTCGCCGTCAATGTGAATGAGACGAAGGGTCGGGATATCGAGGGCTCTTGCGAGTCTGACGAGGAAGTCCGGCCGGGGAACGGACGTGCCGAGCTCCCAGCGCGATACTCGCTCCCCGCCAGCAGCACCAACGAGACGTGCCAACTCGTGCTGAGTCAGGCCAGCCTTCTCGCGAGCAGCGCGCAGTTCTGAGGGGTCAAGGGCGGAGACCATCAGCGGCGAACTCTACCGCCCAGTGTCGTAGCGCGTGTCTGCTCGTCGGAAGGCGACTCAGACGACCAACGCACGATGGGGAGCTGCGATGCGACCGACGTACCCGGCGGTGTCGCTCTTCTAGCAAGTTGGCCGGATTTGATCGCCCCGGGGAGCTGCACGGACTTAGGAGACCGTCCGGACATTGAGAGGAGCGTTCTCGTGCAGCCCATCGTAATCCCTGCCGACTGGAATGGCAGCGCACTGCTGACCATCGACGAGTTCTGCAGTCTTGCTCGACTGCCGCAGGCGACGGTGCATGCCTGGCAATCACGAGGGTCTGGCCCGCGATTCTGGAGGTTCAACGGCAATGGGCGGCTCTATACGACGGTCGACGAGGTGCGGCGATGGATCGCTCCGTCGACCGTCGTCATGGACGTTCGAGAAACCGGGGGACGGCTGTGAGCGAGGCATCGAGCTGGCGTCCGCTGTTCACCATCGAGGAGGCGGCTACCTATCTCAACGTTCCGACGAGGTGGGTCGCGGATGCTGTTCGGGAGCGGAGGGTGCGATGCACACGAATCGGCAAGCATGTCCGTTTTCGCCCAGAGCACCTCGACGAACTGATCGAGGCGGGAGAGCAGCCAGTCTCCGCCTCACCCCACGCGCTGACTGCCGTCCGGCCGCCGGGATCCAACCGTCGCCGCTCAAAGCTCTGATCCGTGTGCGGTCCCGCGGCCGCGCCAGCTTGCAAGCTCGGGCCCGGTGAACTACAGCGGGTCGGCCTCAAGTGCCGACGCTCTTCTCGGCCAAAGGCGACAAGCGCTGGTCCGAAGCCGCGTTGGCGTGCTTCTTGGACTTCTTTCCCTTCGCCTTCGTTCCCCTGGACGACCCAGAGCTGGGGCGGATTGTCCCTCCGGTCAGCGCAGTGTCGATGATGCCGGAGATGAGTTCGTCACCGGCGGGAAGTAGATGGCCGTAGGTGTCGATCGTCGTCGTGATCGACTCATGCCCCAACCGTGCCTGGATGTGGGGCAATGGTGCACCGCCAGCGATCAACCACGCGACGTGGGTGTGCCGCAGGTCGTGAAACCTGAATCGACTGATGCCCTCGGCTTCGAGGGCCGTCATCAGCTTTCGCCACACGTGCGTGCTGAAGTCCCCGTTGTGCAGCGGGTATCCAGCGTTCGACACGAAGACGAAGTCGTCAGCTGCCTTGCCTCTGATCCGCTTGCGCAAGACGGCGACGAGCGCAGGCGAGATGGTGATCGTCCGGCGCGACTTGGTGGTCTTTGGTACGCCGAGGTGGTGATCGCGCATCGTGTGCTTGGCCTTCAACAGCTTGGCGAGCCACCCGGGCACGTCGGTTGCGTCGTCCTCTCCATTGCGCTTCCACGCCTTGTTGATTCGGATCGTGCGACGCTCAAGGTCCACGTCGGAGACCCAGAGAGCTCCGAGCTCGCCGAATCGCATGCCGGTGCCCACGGCGACGGTCAGTAGGTCGGCGTATGGTCCGGCCAGTTCGACAGCACGCTGCAGTTCTCGTTCGGTGAGGAAGCGCAGCTCAGGTCTTGACTGCTTCACCCTGGACATCCGTGGTGCCGTCCCGACGGCAGGGTTCGCAGGCAGCCATCCGCGCTTGACGGCGTATCCGAAGACTCCGTAGATCAGGCCGTGATAGTTCGCCTTCGTCTTGAGTGACCGGTCCCAATCGATCAACCAATCCTTGAGGTCTGCCTCGGTGATTGCGGTCACCGGCTTTGTGAAGATCAGTGATCCTCGGATCCTGGTCTCTTCCAGCACGCGGAGGTGGCCCAGGTAGCGCTTGCGCTGGCCGGGCGAGAGGTCGACGATCTGGCGGACGTATTCCTCGCCGATGTCAACGAACCGCGGGGGCTCGGTTAGGGGGTCCGCCTCGCTGGCCGGTCGGACGAATCCCTCGCCCTTTACCCAGCCGGCCGGCCACCGCTGGCCAGCAGCGTCCACCATCTTCTTGAAGCCGTCGGCCCGTGCGAGGTTCTGTGCGTCGGTCCCGGCACTGAAGACCTCGAGCTGTATCGCACCGTCTCGGGTGCCTCCCAGACGCCACTTCACGCGCGCCGAGATCCCGCCGTCTGTGCGGTGTCGCTTCTCTATGTATGCCATGTCCAAACCTCTCCGAGTAGAGGCTGGTGCACCCTTCGTGCGCCCTTGGGCGATCAGGCTAACTCCGGAAATGAGTAAAGCCCCAGGTCATCCCCGGGGCTACTCACGTGCGCGAGGGGGGAGTTGAACCCCCACGTCCTTTCGGACACACGGACCTGAACCGTGCGCGTCTGCCTATTCCGCCACTCGCGCGTCACTGTCCTTCGACAGCCGGGCAAGGCTATCCCAGTCGGACCGTTCCGCCCAAAACCGGGGGGTGGCGGACGAGGTCCCGGGGCTTCGAGGTCGCCACCGATACGATCGAGTGACCCGTGCCCGGGCAGGCCCCGGACACGAGACCACGCACCGACGACGCAACCGACAGTGGACCGACGAGCGAGAGGAGGGCAGGCACGTGGGGGGACTGCAGCGATTCGAGCAGCGGCTGGAGCAGGCCATCTCCGGCGTCTTCGCCCGGACCTTCCGCAGCGCCGTGCAGCCCGTCGAGATCGCGGCCGCGCTCCAGCGGGAGCTCGACAACAAGGCGCAGGTGCTCTCGCGCCAGCGGCGACTGGTGCCGAACAGCTTCGTGGTCGAGCTGTCCGAGGGGGACCTGGAGCGGCTGGCGCCGTACGACTCGGCCCTGGCCAACGAGCTCACCGAGCAGCTGACCGAGCACGCGGAGCTGCAGTCCTACGTCTTCCCCGGGCCGATCCGGATCAGCTTCGAGTCCGCGGACGACCTCACCACCGGCCGGTTCCGGGTCCGCAGCCAGGCCGAGGCCGCCGTGACGGGCCACTCCCGACGTACCAGCAGCCAGCGCACCCGCGCCGTGCTCGAGGTCAACGGCACGCAGCACCCCCTGCAGGCGCCGGGCCTCGTGGTGGGACGCGGCAGCGAGGCCGACATCCGCATCAACGACCCGGGGGTGAGCCGGCGGCACGCCGAGTTCCTCATCACCACCCAGACCGGCACCGGCGCCGCCCCGGGCGACGGACCGGTCCATGTCGAGGTGCACGACATGGGCTCGACCAACGGCATCCGTGTCGACGGGCAGAAGGTCGCACGGGCGACGCTGCGCGACGGGGCCCGGGTGCAGGTCGGCCACACGTCCCTCGTCCTCCGGCTCCTCGAGGAGACTGATGTCTGAGCTGACCCTGTTCCTGGTGCGCATCGCGTACCTCGCGATCCTCTGGATCTTCGTGCTGTCGGCGATCTCGGTCATCCGCTCCGACATGTTCGGCGCCCGCGTGCCCGCACCGGCCGCGCCCGGCAAGCAGCCACGCGCGCCGAAGCCGCCCCCGGCACCGCGCCGTGGCCAGCCGACCCACGTCGCGGTCGTCCAGGGCGTCAACACCGGCATCACGGCCGACCTCGCCAACGCGCCGGTCCTCATCGGGCGCGGCAACGACGCGGCGATCCGGCTCGACGACGACTACGTCTCGACGCGGCACGCGCGGATCGTGTCCTCCGGCGGCCAGTGGTACGTCGAGGACCTCGGCTCCACCAACGGCACCTACCTCGGCAGCCAGCGGATCACCCAGCCCGTCCCGATCGGACTGGGCTCGCAGGTCCGGATCGGAAAGACCATCGTGGAGCTGAGGAAGTGATGGCCCCGACCCCCGACGGCGAGGACTCCCCCCTCGACAGCACGGCGCCCGACACGGTCGAGAACCCCGAGGTCCCGGAGCGACCCACGCCCGAACCGACCGCCGAGGTCCCGGAGGTCTTCGGACAGGACACCGTCGACGCGCCCGTCACGGCGCCGAAGCCGCCGCTCAGCCTCGACTTCTACGCCGTCTCCGACGTCGGCCGGGTCCGCAAGGACAACCAGGACTCCGGGTACGCCGGCCCGTGGCTGCTCTCCGTCTGCGACGGTGTCGGCGGCGCGGCCCGCGGCGACATCGCGTCCGGCACAGCGGTCAACGAGCTGCGCCAGCTCGACGAGCCGCCGGGCACGGCCGACGTGCTCGACCGGGTCAGCGACGGCATCCACGAGGCGCACGTCGCGATCGGCAACCAGGTCGACCAGGACCCCTCCCTCAACGGCACGAGCACGACGGCCACGGTGGCCCTCTTCGACGGGTCCCGGCTGGCGCTCGGCCACGTCGGTGACTCGCGTGCCTACCTGCTCCGCGACGGCGAGCTCTCCCAACTGACGAACGACCACACGTTCGTGCAGAGCCTCATCGACGAGGGCCGGATCACCGCCGAGGAGGCGCGGGTCCACCCGCACCGCAACCTGATCCTCAAGGCGCTCGACGGGCTCCACGACGTCGAGCCCGACCTGTTCGCCCTCGAGCTCGTCGCGGGCGACCGGCTGTTCCTGTGCAGCGACGGGGCGTGCGGGGTCCTCGACGACCCGCGGATCACCGAGATCCTCTCCGACGGATCGCCGGAGTTCTCCTCGATCGAGATGGTCCGGGCCAGCCTGGACGCGGGCAGCTCCGACAACGTCACCTGCGTGGTGGCCGACGTGGCCGAGGCGGTGCCGGACGCCGTACCCCACGAGCCGATGGTCGTCGGCGCCGCGGCCGACCTGCGCCAGCGCCGTCCGCGCGCGCTGTTCCGCGGCCACCGCTCCGGCGACACCGGCGAGCTCGAGCCGGTGACGGCGGAGATCCCCGAGGGCATCGACTACGCCATCCGTGCCGACCCGCCGGTCGACCCGGAGGCGATGCGCTACGCGCCACAGGCGCCGCCGCGCTTCATCTGGCCGCGTCGCCTGCTGGTGCTCGCGGTGCTGGTCGGCCTCGTGTGGGTGGTGCTCGGCTCGGCGTACTGGTGGAGCCAGCGGCAGTACTACGTCGGCGAGGACGGCGGCCAGGTCGTCATCTACCGCGGCGTCGAGGTGCCGGGCCTGTCGTCGGTCCACGAGGTCTCCGACGTCGCGATCGACGACCTGCCCGACGGCCTGGCCTCGAGTGTCGAGGACGGGATCCCCGCCGACGACTACGCCGCCGCGCGCGACAAGCTCGAGCAGATCGCCGGCGAGGCGGAACGGGCCGACGACACGACGGACACCTCGCCCGAGCCGTCGCCGACCCCCGACCCGACGTCACCCGCCACGCCGGCCCCCTCGTCCGGCGACGCGAGCGACTTCGCACCGGTGGAGTGATGGCCACCAACTCCGCACTGATGGGCTTCGTCCACCGCCGCCGGCGGGGCGCGGAGCTCTTCCTGCTCGTCCTCGCGCTCATCGTCGGCATCGGTGCGTACGCCGCCGTCGGGCTCGGCGTCGACGGCGAGGTGCCCACCAACCTGATCGGGTACGGCGGCTGGCTGACCGTGCTCACGGTCGCCGCCCACGTCGCGGTGCGGCTCGTCGCGCCCTACGCCGACCCGGTACTGCTCCCCGTGGTCGCCGCCCTCAACGGGCTGGGGCTGGCGATCATCCACCGCCTCGACCTCGCCAAGGACACCGGCCTCGCGAGCCAGCAGCTGACCTGGATGACACTCGGCGTCGTGCTCTTCGTCGGCACCCTGGTCGTGCTGCCGGACCACCGGCTGCTCGCCCGCTTCACCTACACCTCCGGCCTGGCGGCCATCGTGCTGCTGATCCTGCCGATGCTCCCGGGCCTGGGCACCGAGATCAACGGCGCGAAGATCTGGATCTCGGTCGGGCCGTTCAGCTTCCAGCCGGGCGAGATCGCGAAGGTGCTGCTCGTCATCACCTTCGCCGGCTACCTCGTCGTCCACCGCGACGCGCTGGCCCTCGCCGGCCGGCGGCTCGTCTTCATCGACCTGCCGCGCGGTCGCGACCTCGGCCCGATCCTGATGATGTGGGTGGTCAGCCTCGGCATCCTCGTGCTGCAGCGCGACCTCGGGTCCAGCCTGCTGTTCTTCGGCCTGTTCCTCGTCATGCTCTACGTCGCGACCGAGCGACCCGGCTGGCTGGTCGTCGGCGGCCTGCTCTTCTTCGGCGGGGCTGCGGTCGCGTTCCGGATCTTCTCCCACGTGCAGGCGCGCGTGGACATCTGGCTCGACCCCTTCGCCGACCCCGACGGCAGCGGCTACCAGCTGGTGCAGGCGCTCTACGGCTTCGCGTGGGGCGGCATGGTCGGACGCGGCCTGGGCGAGGGCATGCCGGAGCGGGTCCCCTACGCCGAGTCCGACTTCATCCTCGCCGCGATCGGCGAGGAGCTCGGCCTGACCGCGGTGATGGCGGTGCTGCTGCTCTACGGCCTCGTCGTCGAGCGGGCGCTGCGCGCGGCCCTGATCTCCCGCGACGGCTTCGGCAAGCTCGTCGCCACCGGCCTCGGCGCCGTGTTCGCGCTGCAGATCTTCGTCGTCATCGGTGGCGTCACCCGGCTGATCCCGCTGACCGGCCTGACCACGCCGTTCCTGTCGTACGGCGGCTCGTCGCTGGTCGCCAACTGGGTGATCATCGCGATCCTGCTGCGCATCTCCGACCAGGCCCGGCGCCCGCTGCCGGACCTGACGGAGACCGAGGACGAGGACGAGCAGGCCACGCAGATCGTGAAGGTGGTGTCGCCATGACCCCCTTCCACACGTCCTGCTGCGCGGCGCCCCGCGGGCGCCTCGCGGCGTTGCCGTCGCTCGACGTACGACCCGGTATGCCTTCGCAACGGCGCCTTGCGAGGCATCCCGCGGATGCGCCGCTCCCGACGGACAGTGGAAGGGGGTCACGGCGGTCATGAACAAGCCGATCCGCACCGTCTCGATCTTCTGCATGTTCCTCTTCCTCGCCCTGATGGCGAACGTGACCTACCTGCAGTTCTTCCGGGCCGACGAGCTCAACGAGGACCCGCGCAACGCACGGGTCGCGGCCGCGGCGTTCAGCCGCGAGCGGGGCCTGATCCAGGTCGGCGAGGACGCGATCGCACGCAGCGAGCCGGTCGACGACCGCTACAAGTACCTGCGGGTCTACCCCGGCAAGGAGCTGTACGCCCCGGTCACCGGCTACCTCCAGCTCGGCAGCCAGACCGGCATCGAGCGCAGCCAGAACGACGTGCTCTCCGGCGAGGACCCGCGGCTGTTCGTCAACCGCCTGGTCGACCTGCTCAAGGGCGACACCAACCAGGGCGGCAACGTGTCGCTGACCCTCGACCCCAAGGCGCAGCGAGCCGCCTTCCGCGCGCTGCGCGACACCGTCGGCCCCGACGGCGAGGGCTCGGTCGTCGCGATCCAGCCGAAGACCGGCCGGGTCCTCGCGATGGTGTCCTTCCCGTCGTACGACCCCAACGAGCTGGCCTCGCACGACCGCGAGGTGCGCGAGAAGGCCTACGACCGGCTCGAGGGCGACGAGCACCAGCCGCTGCTGAACCGGGCGATCCAGACCCGGCTCTTCCCGGGCTCGACCTTCAAGGTGGTCACCGCGGCGGCGGCGATCGAGGACGGCCTCTACGACCAGGACGACCAGGTGCCCTCCGGCGCGACCTGGCAGGCCCCCGGGACGACCGGCGAGCAGAACGTCATCGACAACGAGGGCCGCGGCGGCTGCAGCCCGGCCGAGATCTCGTTCGCGGCCGCGATGGAGAACTCCTGCAACACCGCCTTCGCGAAGATGGCGGTCGAGGTCGGCCCGGAGAAGCTGCGCGAGACGGCCGAGGCGTTCGGCTTCAACAGCGACTACCTCGAGGACCTCGGACCCCAGGCCCGGTCGGTCTTCCCGACGGAGGTCGTCGACACCATCGACGGTGTCGAGCAGGAGCCGCGCGAGCTCAACGACGCGGAGACCGCCCGCTCCGGCTTCGGCCAGTTCGACGTGCAGGCGACGCCGCTGCAGATGGCGATGGTCGTCTCCGCGATCGCCAACCGGGGCGGTCTGATGCGGCCCTACCTCGTCGACCAGGTCCAGACCGCGAGCTTCGACGTGCTGGAGACGACGGAGCCGGAGAAGCTCCGCGACGCGATCTCCCCGCAGACCGCCGCCCAGCTCACCGACCTGCTCGTCTCGACCGTCGACAACGGAACCGCCTCCCCGGCCGCGATCGACGGGGTGAAGGTCGCCGGCAAGACCGGCACCGCGCAGCGCGGTGTCGAGGGCAAGGCGCCGTACGGCTGGTTCGTGTCCTTCGCGCCGGCCGAGAACGCCGAGGTCGCGGTCGCGGTGATGATCCAGGAGGCACCGGGCAAGGAGATCGCGGGCGGCCAGCTCGGCGGTCCGATCGCGAAGGCAGTGATGGAAGCGGTGTTGAAGTGACCAGCGAGCAGAGCCAGTACGCCGACCGGGCCGGCCGCTACCACCTGGACTCCGTGATCGCCACGGGCGGCATGGGTGTCGTCTGGCGCGGCACCGACACCCGCCTCAACCGGCCGGTCGCGGTCAAGGTGCTCAAGGCCGAGTACGCCGACGACCCGACGTTTCGCACCCGCTTCGAGGGCGAGGCCCGCAGCGCCGCCGCGCTGCACCACCCCGGGATCGCCGGCGTCTACGACTACGGCGCCGACGACAGCGGCGAGCTGCCGCCGTACCTCGTCATGGAGCTCGTCGACGGCCAGCCGCTGTCGGCGCTGCTCGCCAGCGCCCGCTCCAGCGGCCGGGTGATCGACACCGCCGTCGTGCAGGACCTGGTCGCGCAGGCCGCGGACGCGCTCGGCGTCGCGCACCGCGCCGGGATCGTGCACCGCGACGTGAAGCCCGCCAACCTGCTGGTCACCGCGGACCGCAAGGTGAAGATCACCGACTTCGGGATCGCCCGCGCGGCGGACTCGGCGGCGCTGACCCGCACCGGCTCGGTGATGGGCACCCCGCAGTACCTCAGTCCCGAACAGGCGCGCGGCAACCCCTCGACGCCCGCCTCGGACGTCTACTCCCTCGGCGTCGTCGCCTACGAGTGCCTCACCGGGCGCCGGCCGTTCGAGGCCGAGACGCCCGTGGCCACGGCGCTCGCCCACCTCCAGCAGCCGGTCCCGACCCTGCCCGCGAGCGTGCCCGCGCCGCTGGCCGCGGTCGTCACCCGTGCCCTCGCGAAGGACCCCGCCGAGCGGTACGCCGACGGGTCGGCGTTCGCTGCCGCCGTCCGCAACCCCTCGTCGGCCGCAGCCGGTGCCGTCGGCGGGGCAGCCCCGGCCACACCCGTCGAGGGCTCGACCCAGGTGCTCCCGTCGACCGGCGTGCTGCCGGCACCGGTGCCGGTCCCCGCGCCGGGCACCCCCATGCGACGGCTCGACTCGCCATCGCCGTACGCGGGCGACGAGGAGCAGCGCAAGGCCGGCAGGTCGCCGTGGCCGGCCGCGATCGCGGTGATCCTGCTCGTCGTCGCGGCGGTCGTGGCCGCGATCCTGCTGCTCGGCGGGGGCGACGACGACCCGACCGCCACCGACCCGACGTCCGACACCACGACCGAGACCACGCCGACCGAGGAGACCTCGAGCGCGAGCACGACCGTCGAGTTCGACGCCGACGACTACGTCTGCTCGGCCGACTACCGCACCGCGCAGTCCGACCTCACCGGGCTCGAGCTGCAGGTCTCCGTCGAGCGGTTCGCGACGCCCAACGACGGCACCTGCCCGGAGGACAGCGTGGCGGAGTTCTCCCGCTCGGGCACGCTCAACAAGGGCGACGCGGTCGTCATCTACTACTGGGGCCCGGTCGAGCCGACCGAGCCGACCGAGCCCACGACGCCGACCGAGCCCACGACGCCGACCGAGCCGACCACCCCGACCGACTCGGCGACCACCGACCCGACCGACCTGCTCAGCGACCTGGGAGCCGATGGATGACGACTCCACCCAACGACGGAAACAGCGGCAACGGCGGCAACGGCGGGCCGATGGTCGGCGGCCGCTACGAGCTCGGCGAGCTGCTGGGCCGCGGCGGCATGGCCGAGGTCCGCAAGGGCACCGACACCCGGCTGGGCCGGGTCGTCGCGGTCAAGCGCCTGCGCACCGACCTCGCCAGCGACCCGACCTTCCAGGCCCGGTTCCGCCGCGAGGCGCAGTCCTCGGCCTCGCTCAACCACCCGGCCATCGTGTCGGTCTACGACACCGGCGAGGAGCGGGCGGTGCAGCCCGACGGCAGCGACGAGGTCGTCCCCTACATCGTCATGGAGTACGTCGCCGGGCGCACCCTGCGCGACATCCTCCGCGAGGGCCGCAAGATCCTCCCCGAGCGGGCGCTGGAGATCACCAGCGGCGTCCTGTCGGCGCTCGACTACAGCCACCGTGCGGGGATCATCCACCGCGACATCAAGCCCGGCAACGTGATGCTCACCCCGTCCGGCGACGTGAAGGTGATGGACTTCGGCATCGCCCGCGCGATGAGCGACGCCCAGTCCTCGATGACCCAGACCGCAGCCGTGGTCGGCACCGCGCAGTACCTCTCCCCGGAGCAGGCACGCGGCGAGACCGTCGACTCCCGCAGCGACGTCTACTCCGCCGGTTGCCTGCTCTACGAGCTGCTGACCGGGCGCCCGCCGTTCGTCGGCGACTCCCCCGTGGCGGTCGCCTACCAGCACGTCCGCGAGCCCGCCGTACCCCCGTCGCGGCACGAGGACGACCTCACTCCCGAGATCGACGCGATCGTGATGAAGTCGCTCGCGAAGCGGGTCGAGGACCGCTACCAGTCGGCCGCGCAGATGCGCGCGGACATCGAGCGCTATCTCGCCGGCCGCCCGGTGCAGGCCGTGATGACCGAGCCAGGCACCAGCCCGGTACCGGTACCCGTCCCGGTGGCCCACGACCCCCACCCCGAGACGGCGGTCCGCGCGCCGCTCCCGCCGGCCGGGGACGACCGCCGCAGCAAGGTCGGGCTGTGGGTCCTGCTCGCGGTGCTCCTGCTCGCCCTCTTCGGTACGGCGTTCGCGGTGTGGCCCCGGCTCTTCGACGACACCCCGACCGACGTCGCCGTCCCCGGCGTGGTCGGCAAGGAGGTCGACGTGGCGCGCAGCGAGATCGGCGAGGCGGGCCTCGAGAGCGACCACAGCGCGGTGGCGTGCAGCGACGAGTACGACCCGAACACCGTGGTGAAGCAGGAGCCCGAGGCGGGTGACTACATCGCGCCCACCGGCACGGTCTACCTCACCATCTCCAGCGGGCCCTGCGACTTCGCGATGCCGACGGTCACCAACGCGCGGCGCGCCCAGGCACTCGACACGCTGGTCGGCGCGGGCATCCCGCGCGAGAACATCACGTTCGAGGAGTGCGACGCCGACGAGCCGAAGGGCACCGTCGTCGAGCAGAACCCCATCCCCGGCACCATGGTCGGCACCGACACCGACGTCACCCTGTGCGTCTCTGACGGCCCGACCAAGGTCCCGGACGTCGTGGGCAAGACCCGGGCCCAGGCCGAGAAGCTGATCCGCGACGCCGGCTTCAACCCGGTGGTCCGCGACGCCGACGCGTCCGACGACAGCCAGAAGAAGGGCCGGATCACCGAGCAGATACCGGCGCCGGGCGAGACCCGCAACCAGGGCGACGACGTGGTGATCTTCGTGTCGGTCTACGAGGAGCCGCCTCCGCCGGTCGACACCGACGGCGACGGACTCCCGGACGCCGACGAGACGGCTGCCGGCACCGACCCGGGCAACCCGGACACCGACGCCGACGGGATCAACGACGGCCAGGAGGTCGCCGCCGGCACCGACCCGCTCGATCCGCTGGACCCGGGTCCGGGCGGCGGGCCGGGCGGCGGCACGGAACGGCCGCTCGTCGGGCTGCTCGACGGGTGAGGGTCAGTCCCTGAGCGGCTTGGCGTACTGGAGGTCCAGCAGGCCGTCGTACGCCGGTGCCGTGATCCGTTCCTCGGCCTCCATCGACCAGCCGATGCCGATCTGGGCGTTGGCAGCGTCGCTGCGGTAGCCGCTGACGAGGCTGTCGGAGTCGATGGCGGCGAGCAGCCCGGTCTGGTCGCCGACGGCCTCGATGACGAACGGCTGCGAGTAGGGCACGCCCTGCAGCTGGACGACCGGACCGCGGCACTTGATGCCCGTGGTGGAGATGACCCGTTGCCCGGCGATGGTCACCGCGCTGGCACCGCCGGCCCACAGTGCGTTGACGACGGCCTGGATGTCCTGCTGGTGGACCACGAACCGGTTGAGCTTGAGCCGGTCCTCCGGCTCGGCGTTCTTGTTGAACTCGATCGCCTCGTCGACGAGCTCGTCGGGGGCGTCGTTCATCGTGATCCGCAGGCCCTGTCCCTCGCGCGGGGTGAGCCCGGCCGGGTCGCGCAGCTCGGCCGCCTCGGCCCGGGCGAGGTTGACGCCCCGGTCGCTGACCCGGGCGCCGAGCTGGTCGACCTCCTCGGTGAGCTCCTTGAGCCGGTCCTCGACACCCTGGTAGTCCTTCGCCTCGGCTTCCACGAGACCGGCCAGGTCGGTGTACCGTCCGGGGCGGAGATCGGTGCCGTCGCTGTTCGCCGCGGACACGACGAGCAGGCTGCCGCTCAGCATCGCGACGACCGGTGTCCCGACCCGCCAGGCCAGCGATCGGCTGGTCCGGTGGCCCGGCGGAGAGCCCGCGTGCGTACCCGTCATACTGACAGTGTCCACCCCGACCCATGACCGCATCGCCCCAGCCCCGACCGCACCGCCCGGGCTGACTGACCGAAATGATCGAGGAGCCCTGACGTGGCCAAGCTGCCCCGCCTGTCGAAGAACGACGACGGCGACCTTTTCGCAGACCCCGACCGCGGCCCCGTGATGAGCATCCGGTTCGCGATCGCGCTGGTGCTGATCCTCGGGGGGATCGGCTGGATCCTGTACTACTACTTCGGCATCCGTCCGACCGACGGCTTCGGCAGCATCGGTGACAACGGCAAGGTCCGCCAGCCGGGTGGTCCGTCCTTCTTCGCCGACCTCGAGGGCAAGAACTACCTGATCGGGTTCATCGCACTCTTCCTGGGCCTCGCGATCTCCGCGCACCCCTCGACGCCCCTCGGCCGCGGCCGCGGCGTGGTGGTCGGGATGCTCGGCTGCTTCCTGATCGGCCTGGTCTGGATCTGCATCTTCTACATCTTCCTCACGGGCAACGACCCGAAGGACATCCCGATCTTCAACGACCTCGGCCAGAAGAACCTGTTCGTCGGCATCGCCTTCATGGCGGTCGGCTTCACCTTCGCGACCCGCTGGGAGTAGTCCCCCTCGGACGAGCACGGCGCCGGCAGACCCAGGTCTGCCGGCGCCGTTCGTCATTTCTGCGTGGTTGCGTCATGCGAAACGGTCGTCCGGACGAACGGAACGTATGACGTCCCGGCGGCCGGGCACCTCGGATGACGGTGCAGCAGGGGACGCCGTGGATATCCACAGCTTTCTCCCCAACTGGGGAGAACTACATCGGTGTGATTCATCCACACCGGTGGAAAAGTCTGGGGAAACAGCCCCTCACAGGGTCGCGACCCGCGCCCCCACGCCGGCGAGCAGCACCGCCGCGAGCAGGACCAGACCGGTCACCTGGACGAGCGTCCGGCGCTCACCCCGCGGGGCGAACACCAGTACGGCGGCCGCCGCGGCGCCGCCGAGGAAGCCGCCGAGGTGCCCCTGCCAGGAGACATTGGGCAGGATGCTGATGACGACGGCGAGGATGATCGTCGTCCGGAAGACCGAGAGGTCGGCACCGGCCTTCCAGCCGGCGACCAGAGCTGCTGCCAGGAGCCCGAAGATGGCCCCCGAGGCACCCAGCGTGATCGAGTACTCGCCGGCCAGCCAGTAGACGACGAGCCCGCTGGCGGCACTGGCCAGCAGGTAGAGCGCGACGTAGCGGGCGCGACCGAGCAGCCGCTCGACGAGGGGACCGAGCGTCCAGAGCGCGAGCATGTTCATGCCGATGTGCCACGGCTGGATGTGGACGAAGGAGCCGGTGACCAGCTGCCACCACGCCCCCTGCTCGAGACCGGGGATCCAGGTCGTCGCCGCGCCCGTCCGGCAGATCGCCTCGCTGGTGTAGAACTGGGCGTTCCCGTCCTGACAGATGCCGGGGAGGTGGACCGACAGCCAGGCCACCACGGGGCTGTCGCTCCCGCCGCTGGCCACGACGGCCAGCCAGACGAGGACGTTGATGCCGATCAGGACGATCGAGGTCGTGCCGGGATTCGCGGAGATGACGCCGCCGTACGCCGTCTTGGCCTGCCGCACCGACGCGCGGCCCTCGGCGACGCAGGACGGGCACTGGAAGCCCACGGCCGCCTCACGCATGCAGTCCGGGCAGATCGGGTTCTCGCAGCGCTGGCAGCGGATCCAGGTCTCGCGGTCGGGGTGCCGGTAGCAGGTCGGCACCCCGACCGGAGGGTTGCTCATGTGTGTGATCGATCGATCGGGTCAGCTGGCTCAGCTGATGGTGACGGACTCGATGACGACCGGCTCGACCGGCTTGTCGTTGCGGCCGGTCGGTACGGCGGCGATCGCGTCCACGACGTCGCGGCTGGCCTGGTCGGCCACCTCGCCGAAGATCGTGTGCTTGAAGTTCAGCCACGTGGTCGCGCCGACGGTGATGAAGAACTGCGAGCCGTTGGTGCCCGGGCCGGCGTTGGCCATCGCGAGCAGGTAGGGCTTGTCGAAGGTGAGCTCGGGGTGCGGCTCGTCCTTGAACTGGTAGCCGGGGCCGCCCGTGCCGATGCCGTCGGGGCAGCCGCCCTGGATCATGAAGCCGGGGATGATCCGGTGGAAGGTGAGGCCGTCGTAGAACGGGCCCTCACCGGTGGAGCCGCCGCGGCGGTCGGGGGTGTAAGGGCCGGCGGGCGAGACCTCGACCGGGTTGCCGGTGGCGAGGCCGGCGAAGCTGGCGACCGTCAGCGGCGCGTGGTTCGGGAACAGCTTGATCGTGATGTCGCCCTTGTTCGTCTTCAGGACGGCCTGGTCTGCCATGGGGTGCCTCGTCTCTGGCTGGTTCGTGTCTCGCCGGTCATCGGTGGCCGGCAACGCTGACGATCCTACGAGGCGCCCGTTGGCCGCGTGGACCATGCTGGGGTCGACACCGATCGATGAGGAGGAGGGGATGAGGATGCTGAAGAAGCTGCTGGTGCTCGTCGGGGTCGGCGTGGCCGTCGCCGCGATCGCGAAGAAGCTGCAGGGCGGCGGGAGCGAGCCGGTCTGGCAGTCGGCCGACGAGGCCTGAATCAGGCGCGGGCGAGCTCGGGGTGGTCGGCGCGCAGCCGCTCGACCACCCGGTGCTCAACCCAGAAGATGAGGCCGGGGATGAGCCCGGCAACGAGCATGAGCCCCAGCTGGGGGATGCTCCAGCGGGCCTTCTGGCTCAGCAGGAACGCCACGACGACGTACGCGATGTAGATCCAGCCGTGGACGATCCAGATGATCGTGAGGTCGTCGCCGAGCTGCTGGACGGCGCTGCCCTCCTCGAGGAAGTACTTGCACACCGAGCTGAGCGCGCCGACGACGAGGAGGACGCCGACCACGAGCGCGAGCACGCGGTAGGTGTGGAAGAGCCTGGTCACGGCTTCGAGGGTACGACGGGGTCGTCGGCCGGCTCCGCGGCGGGCTCCCCGTCGAGGCGCTCCGCCGTGGCGTCGCGCACATACCGCCACCACAGGAACACGGCGAAGGCCGCGAACACCCACCACTCGATCGCGTAGAGGATGTTGCGCAGCCCGGTGAACCGGCTGGCCGGCGGCAGCTGGTCGAGGGTGGCGGCGTCCACGCCGGCCGCCTCGTCGGCAGCCAGCGGCTCCTTGGCGACGACGTAGGCGCCGTACAGGTCCTGGCCGTCGAGGAGCTGGACCAGGTCGGCGACCCGCAGGTGCGAGATCACGCCCTCGTCGGGCGCGGTGGTCCCTTCGGTCGCGGCCTCGGTGGGTTGCAGCCAGCCGAGGACCTCGACCTCGCCGGCCGGCGGCGCCGGCACGTCACCGATGGCGGTGTCCGCGGGCACCCAGCCGCGCACGACCGGCACGGCCGGCCGGTCCGAAGCGCCCACGCTGAGCGGCGTCACCAGCCAGCGGCCGTCCTCACCGTCGGCGCCGTCCCGGTCGGAGACCAGCACCGTGCCGGCGTCGAGGAAGGTGCCGCGCACCTCGACCGGCCGGCCCAGGCCGGCCGTCGGGAACGGGTCGTCGGGACCGAGCACGTCGGTGATCGGGACCGGAGCCTTCTCGGTCAGGTCCATCTGCTCGGCGGCGCGGCGCTCCTGGAAGGCGTCGTACTGCCACACGCCCATGCCTGCGGCGAAGCCCACGCAGACGAGCGCGAGGAGATGGGCGCCCCACAGTCGAACGCTCCACCACCTGACCACGGATTCAGGGTACGAGGCTGCCCTCCGCCCCGGCCCGCCGGGATAGTCCCGGGTCAAAAGCACCTGTTTCGGGGCGATCTCGGTGCTTTTGACCCGGGACTACCGCTCGCACGGAACCCAACTGGTCTGACCACTTGACCACCGGACCGGATCGACGTACGGTCGAACCATGGCACTACGACCCGTGACCCGCCGCTCCGTCGCCGACGAGGTCTTCGACCAGGTCCTCGACGACGTCCTCGACGGCGAGCTCGCCGTCGGTGAGCCGCTGCCCAGCGAGCGCCGGCTGGCGGAGGTGCTCGGCATCTCCCGGCCCGCCGTGCGCGAGGCGCTCCAGCGCGTCGCGCAGACCGGCCTGGTGGAGGTCCGCCACGGCGGTGCGACCACGGTCCGCGACTTCCGCCGGGCTGCGGGGCTGGACCTGCTGCCGCGGCTGCTGGTGCGGGCCGGGCGGCTCGACGCCGCGATCGCCCGCAGCGTCGTCGAGGCCCGGGCGGAGGTCGGGCCCGGCATCGCGGCACTCGCCGCGGAGCGGGGCGGGCCCGGCCTCGCGGCCGCCCTCGAGGCGGTGATCGCCGACCTGGCGGCCACCACCGACAGCATCCGCTGGCAGGAGCTCGCCCTCGACTACTGGGACCTGCTCGTCGACGGCGCCGACTCGCTCGTCTTCCGGCTGATGTTCAACAGCCTGCGCACCGCCTACGAGCCGGCTCTGCCGGTGCTCGGTGAGCTGCTGGGCGCCGAGGTGGGCCAGGTCGAGCCCTACCGACTGCTCGCCGCCGCGGTCCGCGCCGGCGACGCCACCACGGCCCGCGCCGCCGCGGCGCGGGTGCTGGCCCCGACGGCCGAGGCGCTGCTCGCCGCCTTCGACGCCCTGGGCAATGACACGACGGAGGAGGAGCGATGAGCCCGCAGGACGCGTACGCCGCCCGCAAGGTCGCCGACGACGAGGCCCGGCTGGACGGGAAGCCGCTGGACGGGAAGTACGTCGGCGACAAGGCCGCCGGGCGTCGTACCAACCTCACGATGGGGGAGGTCTTCGCCGAGTTCTGGCGACACCCGAGCCCCTACCTGCTGGGCACCTGCCTCGTCGCGGCCGTCACCGGTCGGGTGCTCGCCGGCGCCGGCTCGTGGTGGGAGCTGCTCGTGCCCGTGGGCCTGGTGGCGATCCTGCCGGTCGTGGAGTGGCTGGTCCACGTGTTCATCCTGCACTGGAAGCCGCGCCGCGTCGGGCCGCTCACGCTCGACCCCCTGCTCGCCCGCAAGCACCGCGCGCACCACGCCGACCCGCGCGCGATCCCGCTGGTCTTCATCCCGTGGCAGGCGCAGCTGTGGCTCGCGCCGGCCTGGACCGGCCTGGCCTGGCTGGTCACCCCGACCACGACGTCGATGTTCACGCTCCTCGTCGCGGTCTACACGATCAAGTCCGGCTACGAGTGGACGCACTACCTGCTGCACAGCGACTACCGCCCGAGGTCCGCGTGGTACCGCAAGGTCTGGCGCAACCACCGGCTGCACCACTACAAGAGCGAGCACTACTGGTTCACCGTCACCACGGCCGGTACGGCGGACCGGTTGTTCGGCACCGCGCCTGACCCGAGCACCGTGCCGACCTCGCCGACGGTGCAGCGGCTGCACGACCTCGCCTTCTAGGAAATCCTGCCCCGGTAGGTAGCGCGCGCGGCCCCGGTCCCAGCAGGATCGGGGCCGTGCGCATCCACCACCTGAACTGCGCGACGATGCGGCCGCCGATGGCCCCACCGATGGTCGCCCACGTCCTGCTCCTCGAGCGCCCCGACGGACTCGTCCTGGTCGACTCCGGCTTCGGCACCGCCGACCTCGCCGACCGCAAGCGGCTCGGCCGTCCGTTCCTGACGATGGTCCGCCCGGCCCTGGACGCCGCGGAGACCGCCGTCGCGCAGGTCCGTGCGCTCGGCCACGACCCGGCCGAGGTCACCGACATCGCGCTCACCCACCTCGACCTCGACCACGCGGGCGGCATCGGCGACTTCCCGAACGCACGGGTCCACGTCCACGCGACCGAGCTCGGCGCCGCGACGCACCCGTCGCTGCGGGAGAAGGCGCGCTACGTCCAGGGGCAGTGGGCGCACCACCCGCAGTGGGCCGAGCACCGCGAGGGCGGGGACGACTGGTTCGGCTTCGCCTCGGTGAAGGCCATCGCCGACGACGTCGTCCTCGTGCCCCTGCACGGCCACACCCGCGGCCATTCCGGTGTCGCGGTCCGCCGCGCCGACGGGGGCTGGCTGCTGCACGCCGGCGACGCCTTCTTCCACGGCGACCAGGTCGTCGAGCCGCCGGGCTGCCCGGCCACGCTGGCCGCGTTCCAGCGGATGATGGCCGTCGACAACAGGGCGCGGGTCGCCAACCTGGAGCGGCTGCAGGAGCTCGCCCGCAGGCACGGCGACGAGGTGACGGTCATCTGCGCCCACGACAAGGGGCAGTACGACGCCCTGCGAGGCTGATCAGCCGAGGCTGCGGCACACGGCGAAGGGCAGTGTGCGCGCCTTCGTCAGCGTCGCCGCACCGGCCGGGTCGACCAACGTGTAGCCGAGTCGCCCCGTCGACGGGTCGGCGACACCGCGGCTCATCACCAGCCCGAACTCCGGGTCGGTCCGGGGCATCACCTCGGCGAGCCGCACCCGGTCGAAGGCGTCGCCGCGCTCCGGGCCGAGCTGCACGGTGACCAGCTCGGCGCCGAGGGCGACCGAGTAGGCCTCGAGCTCGTCGAGGGCCCGCAGGGCGGCCTTCGGCGCCTCGGCGAGCTGCGCCTCCATGCCGCTGCCGAAGACGTCGTCGAAGTCGAGGCAGGACCGGTCGACGTACGTCGAGACCGCCTCCCGGCCGACGAGGCCGAGCATGCCCTCGACAGCACCCCACGAGTCGGCGCTGGCGGGCGGCTCGGCCGAGGTGACGAGGTGGCGGTCGGCGTCGACGACGGCCCCGTCGAGCGGCCCGACCCCGGCGCGGACCGCGCGCTGCACCGCCGCCATCGGCACGGTGTCGTGGAAGGCGAGCGCCCACCCGCGGGCGTCTCCATCCCAGGTCGCCTCCCAGGCGACGTCGTCGCGGCCGATCCCGAAGTCCGCGCGCAGCCGGCCGTCGGCAGGAGCGAGGAGGCCGAACGAGAGCGTCGCGGACTGCCGGGCCTTGCGCCAGAAGGCGTCGCGCTCACGCAGCGGGCTGTTGCCGTCGAGCGAGCCGTGGCCGAGCACGAGCCGCAGCTGGTCGAAGTCGGTGACGGTGAGGGAGGTGGCGTCGGCCGGCACGAGCGAGAGTACGGCGGCCGAGGGCTCCAGCGAGGGGTCGTACTCGGTCACGACGGCCTGGGGAGCGGGCTCCTCCTGGAACACCGGCTTCGGCTCGCTGGTGCAGGCCGCCAGCAACGCAGCGCATGCCAGCAACGCGCCCAGCCTCGATCGACCGGTCGGAGCTCCCCTCACGGCGCTGAGTCTGCCATGAGGCGGGCGTGGACCGCCGGATCAGCCCTTCACGGCAAGGGTCAGCGCGAAGTCGCCCGGGTCGTCGGTCCACACCCGCGCGACCGCGAGGCCCGCCGCCTCCAGCTCGGCTGCGATCCGGCTGACCCGGAACTTCGTGGAGATCTCCATCCGCAGCTCCTCGCCGACGGCGAGGTCGAGCACCACGTCGGCCCCGGGGATGGTGACCCGCTGCGGGACCTCCGAGCGCAGCCGCATGTCGATGCGCTCCATGTGCGGGTCCCAGAAGGGGACGTAGGAGAAGGACGCCTGGTCGAAGTCGGCGCCCAGCTCGCGGTTGACGACGGTGAGCGAGTTGCGGATGAACGCCTCGGTGACACCGGCGCTGTCGTCGTAGGCGGCGATCAGGCGGTCGGCGCTCTTGACCAGGTCGGTGCCGAGCAGCAGCGAGTCGCCGGGCTCGAGCAGGTCGGCGAGCGCGCCGAGGAAGGCCGTGCGCTCCTCGAGGTAGAGGTTGCCGATGGTGCCGCCGAGGAAGGCGACCATCCGACGGCCACCCTTGGGCAGGTGCGCGAGGTGGAGCGTGAAGTCGCCGACGACACCGACCACCTCGAGGCCCGGATAGGCGGCGGCGATCTGGTCGGCCGCCTCGCGCAGCGTGCCCTCGGAGACGTCGACCGGGGCGAAGCGGGTGAGCTGGCCGTCGGCGGTGAAGGCGTCGAGCAGGAGCCGGGTCTTCTCGCTGGTGCCGCTGCCGAGCTCGACCAGCGTGGTGGCGCCGCTGGCGGTCACGATCTCCGCGGCGTGCTGCTCGAGGATCGAGCGCTCGGCGAGGAAGGGGTAGTACTCCGGCAGCCGGGTGATCTCGTCGAAGAGCGCGGAGCCGTGGTCGTCGTACAGCCAGCGGGGCGGGAGGGTGCGCGGGTGCTGGGAGAGGCCGCGACGAACGTCCTCGACCAGGCTGCCCGCCGCCCAGTCGGACTCGAGGAGCACCGTCATCTCAGGCTTGGTCACTGCGGCTCCCCTCCGTCGGCGAGGCGCACTCCCGACAGCGCCCACCGCGCACCCGGTGGGAAGAAGTTGCGATAGCTCGCGCGGGCGTGGCCGGGCGGCGTCAGCGCGCACCCGCCGCGCAGCACCATCTGGTTGGACATGAACTTGCCGTTGTACTCGCCGATCGCGCCGGCGGCGGGGTGGAAGCCGGGATAGGGCAGGTACGCCGAGGAGGTCCACTCCCAGCAGTCGCCGAAGACCTGGCGCAGCCGCCCGGTGGCAGCGTCGGCGGCGCGGGGGTGGAAGGTCTCGGTGTCGGCGAGGTTGCCGACCGGCCCGGTGCCGTCGCCGTCGCCGTTGCCGCTGTCGGCGGTGTTGTCGGCGGTGTCGGTGCGCACCGCGTGCTCCCACTCGGCCTCGGTCGGCAGCCGCTTGCCCGCCCACGTCGCATAGGCGTCGGCCTCGTAGTGGCTGACGTGGCTGACCGGCAGGCCCGGGTTGACCGGGAAGGTGCCGTGGAGCGTGTGCTCGAACCAGACGCCGTCGACCTCGGCCCAGTAGAAGGGCGCATCCCAGCCGTGCGTCTTGACCTGCGCCCAGCCGTCGGAGAGCCACAGCTCGGGCCGGCGGTAGCCGCCGTCGGCCATGAACTCCAGCCACTCGCCGTTGGTCACCAGGCGGTCGGCGAGCCGGTAGGGCTCCAGCCACTGCTGGTGCAGCGGCAGCTCGTTGTCGAACGAGAACCCCGCGTCGCGGTGCCCGATCTCCACCAACCCGCCGGCCACGTCGACCCAGCCGAGCGCGTCGGGCTCCGCGTGCGGGGACGGGCTGCCGGCGTACACGGGCTGGAGGGGATTGAGGGAGAGGACGTGCTTGATGTCCATCAGGAGCAGCTCCTGGTGCTGCTGCTCATGGTGGAAGCCGAGCTCGATCGTGCCGGCCAGCTTGTCGATGGTGCCCTGGTCGAGGCTGCTGACGAGGTCGCGCACGCGGTCGTCGACGTTGCTGCGGTAGACCCCGACGTCATGGGCGCCCGGGCGGCTGACGACGCCCCGCTCGGCACGGTTGTAGCGCGGGCCGACGGCCTCGTAGTAGCTGTTGAAGAGGAACCAGTACTTGTCCTGGAAGGGCTGGAAGCCGGACTCGTTCTCGGCGAGCAGGAAGGTCTCGAAGAACCAGGTCACGTGCGCCCGGTGCCACTTCGTCGGCGACACGTCCGGCATCGACTGGACCGTCTGGTCCTCCGGTGAGAGGGGCTCGGCGAGCCGCTCCGTGTGCGACCTGACCTCGTCGTAGCGGGTCAGGAGCGCGTCTGCGGTCCACTGCGAGCCTGTCATCCGAGCCTCCTCGTCGTCCGCGGTCACCCCGTGGTGCCCGCCGGAGACGTCTCCATTCGACCCTAGGGCGCGGCGCCGACAATGCAAGGCACCCGCTGTCCTCGTCATTCGGAGTTCACGTCGATGCGGATGGGTGGGACCTTGCTGACGACGGTGAGGAGCTCACGCGGCTGCGCGAACTCCTCACGACCCGATCGTTCTCAGTCGTCGTTGACGATCGTCCCCGTCCCGGTGCCGTCGCCGATGACGCCGCCGGTGACATTCGACAGCACCACGGAGAAGGCCTCGTCCGGCTCTACGACGGTGTCGCCCTTGATGGTGACCGTGAGCGTCTTGCTGGTCTGGCCCGCGGTGAAGCTGAGGCTGGTGAGTGCCTTCGCGGTGTAGTCGCCAGGGGCGATCGCCGTACCGTTCTGGGTGGCGTACTTGAACGCCGTGGTGCCGGCGAGGTTGCCCGACCGGGTGACGGTGAAGGTGACGTTCTTCGTGAAGCTGTCGCCCTCGACGATGCTGACGTCGTTGATCGCAATGCTCGGTGTGGCGCTGGAGTCGTCGTTGACGATCGTCCCGTAGTCGAACGGGAAGGTCTCCAGGTCGCCGTTGACCGGGTTCTTCAGCACGACCTGGAAGTACTCGTCGTTCTCCGCGACGTAGTCGCCCTTGACCGCCACCGTGAAGGTCTTGCTGGTGACGCCGACCGGGAAGCTCATGGTCGTCACCGCCTTCGTCGTGTAGTCGGCGGTCGGCGTCGCCTGGCCGGCCAGCGCCTGGGTGTAGTACTGCACCGAGCCCGCCACCGCGGTGCTGCCCGTGCGGGTGATGGTGAAGGTGAAGTACTTCGTGCCGGTGTTGCCCTCGACCGACGTGGCCCCGCCGATCGTGTAGACCGGCTTCTCGCCCGGGTCGTCGTTGACGAGGGTGCCGGTGCCGGTCGTGTCGTAGAGGACCGCTCCCACCGGGGAGGACAGCACCACGTTGAACGACTCGGTGTCCTCGGTGAGGAGGTCGCCCTTCGTGCTCACCACGAACGTCTTGGTCGTCTGGCCCGCCGCGAAGCTGATCGACGTCGCCGCCTTCGCGGTGAAGTCGCTCGGCGCCGTGGCCGTGCCGTTCTGGGTGGCGGCCTTGACCGACACCGCGGAGGTCGTCGGGCCCGACCGGGTCAGCGTGAAGGTCATGTTCTTCGTGCCCGAGTTGCCCTCGACGTACGACACGTCGTTGACGGAGATGACCGGCTGGGTCGGCATCGTGACCGGCGTGCGCAGCAGCGGCTGGCCCTCGCCGAGCTCGTTGATCGCCGCGATCCGCAGGGTGTAGGTCTGGCCGGGGTTCAGCCCCGTCAGCGTGTACGACGACGCGTCGCCCGCCGCGAGGACGTTCACCGTCCCCTCCTGGTCGAAGATCCGGTAGTTCTTGATCGGGAGGCCACCGGCATTGGCGGGCGGCGACCAGGTCAGCGTGATCGTGCCGTAGCCGATCTTCGCGTCGGTGTTGGTCGGGGCGCCCGGGAAGCCGATCACGCGGACCGGGCTGGGTGCGTCGGTCGTCGTACCGTTGCCGACCTGGCCGAAGGCGTTGTCACCGAAGCACTCGACCTGGCCGAGCTGGAGCTGCGTGCAGGTGTGGTGGGCGCCCACGGTCACCGCGGGGTTCTCCCCCGAGGTCGCGGGCACGTCGACCGGGACGCTCGACGAACCGCCCGGCCCGTTGCCGAGCTGCCCGTCGTTGTCCGAGCCCCAGCACCGGATCTTCAAGCCCTGGCGCCCGCAGGTGTGGCGGTTGCCGGCGCTGATCGCCTGCTCGAGGGTGTTGCCGTTGGCGATGTTGGTGGGGTTGACCTGGAAGCCGGGCATGCCGTTGCCCAGCTGGCCCCAGTCGTTGCTGCCCCAACACTTCGTGCCGCCCCCGCCGACCGAGCAGGTGTGGAGCTCGCCGACCGTGATGGCATCGAAGTTGAACCCGTTGACCTGCGTCGGGATCGGCCTCGGCGCGGAGGTGACGCCGATGCCCAGCTGGCCCCAGGTGTTGTTGCCCCAGCACCAGGCCGCGCCGCCCTGGGTGGTCGCGCAGGTGTGCAGCCGTCCCGCGCTGACGAGAACCGCGCTGCCCGGGAGGGCTGCCGGCGTCGGCACCGTCGAGGGCGCGAAGGAGTTGTTGCCCAGCTGGCCGTTGTTGTTGATGCCCCAGCAGAGGAGCTGGCCGGCGTTCGTCGTACCGCAGGTGTAGCCGTCGCCCGCGGAGATGCTGGTGAAGGAGTGCCCGCCCGCCGGCACGACCGGCAGCGCGGAGTCGGTCGTGGAGCCGTTGCCGAGCTGACCGTTCCCGTTCTCCCCCCAACAGCGGGCGGCGCCCCCCAGCAGTGCGCAGGTGTGATCGGCGCCGGCCGACACGGCGCTGAACCCGGCCAGCACGCCCGGGCCCACGACGCGCACCGGGCGGGGTCGGGGCGTGGTGGTCCCGTCACCCAGCTGGCCGGAGGAGTTGTCACCCCAGCACCACAGGCTGCTGGTCGAGCCGATGATCGCGCAGGAGTGGCGACCACCGGCCGAGATCTTCGCCTGCCGCGGCCGGTTGTCCGGGTTGACGATGACGCCGCCCTCGTTCGAGTCACCCTGGGCGGGCGACGTCGTGACGGAGAGCGACGCGAGTGCGAGGAGGAAGGCGCCGAGGACGCCGATGAGTGCGCGGAAGGCGCGCATGGAGAGGGAGCGGTTCACTTCGAGACCCCATTTCGAAGCAGTGCCGGATGCGGCCCGGTCCGCTCTTTCGCCGGGGAAACTACTCCTGGCTGGTGGGGTCGGCAATCGTCACATCGGGGTATTGACGTGCCGTCCTTTCCGCGCGTGGCCTCGGCGTGATCGGCACACTGGCGCCATGGAGATCAACCTGCACGTCGTGCTGTGGCCGATCCACGACTGGCCGACGCTGCGCTCGCACTGGCAGCAGGCCGAGGAGATGGGCTTCGTCGGCGGCTGGGTCTACGACCACCTGGCCTGGCGCGGCCACACCCCGTGGGACGAGGCCACCACGTCGCTCGCCGCCGCCGCGGCGGTGACCGACCGCATCCGGCTCGGCACCCTCGTCACCTCGGCCAACTTCCGCACCCCGATCCCCACTGCCGCCGCCCTCCGGACGATCGACCGCATCTCCGGTGGACGGCTGGCGGTCGGCATCGGCGCGGGCGGCGACTCGCCGCAGTCGGACGGCGAGGTGCTCGGACGGACGTGGACGCCGCGCGAGCGGGCCGACCGGTTCGCTGAGTACGTCGACCAGCTGGACGCGCTGCTCAGCGACGTCGGGGTCTCGGCGCAGGGTGAATACTGGAGCGTCGCCGACGCCCACATCGGCGCCGGCCTCGTCCAGCGACCCCGGCCGCCGTTCTGGATCGCCGCCGGCGGACCGCGCGGCGTCCGCCTCGCCGCCCGCCACGGCCAGGGCTGGGTCGCGAACCCGAGCTCGGAGGCGCCGTACGAGGAGGTACGACGCCAGAGCGCCCTGTTCGAGAAGGCCTGTGCCGACGAGGGCCGGGGCACCGCCGGCATCCCGAGGCTGCTGCTCACCGGCTTCACCGACGAGCCGTGGCTGGAGTCCATCGACGCCTTCACGGACCTCGCCGGTCGCTACGCCGAGCTCGGCATCACCGACATCGCGATCCACTGGCCGCGGCCGGACAGCGACTGGGACTGCGACCCGGCCGTCTTCGCGCAGGTCGCTGCTTCCTGCCGGTAGTCGAACCCGTCAGGTCAGTCGGCGCAGCCGCCGACGCCCGAGACGTCCGGGTCGGCGAGGACCGCGCCGTCGCTCGAGGGCCCGCCGCGGATCGAGTACGCCGAGCAGTAGTAGAAGCTCAGGTGGGCGTCGCGGTCCAGCGTCACCGGCGCCCACACCCCCTTGCCGCGCGGCTCGAGGTACCGCAGCGTGGGGCCGACGAGCGCGTCGTCGGTCCCCCGGTGCTTGAGGTAACGGTCGAGGAAGGCCTGCACGTAGGCGCTCGTCAGCGCCTGGCCCCACCGGCTGGCGGGCAGCACGTAGGGGATGTCGGTGTACTCCAGGTGGGTGGAGGCGCGGGGTACGACGAGCAGCGCGTCCTTGCCGGCGGCCAGCCAGTCGTCGTACCCGGTCCGGCGCTCGCGCGTCGGCACCGGCAGCCCGGGGCCCGGCAGCAGGCTGGTGCCCCCGCTGAGGAGGTACGGCGACACCGTGAACCCGTACTCGGACTGGACCGCGAGCGCCGGCACGACCGGGACGATGTCGTCGGCGGGGCTGAGCGAGCTCAACGCGCTCGTGTCGCCCGGACCCTGCAGCTTGTCGAGGGCGACCACGGCCGACACCCGCTCGTCGCTGCCCTGCACGTGCGACACCGCGGCCGCTCCCAACGAGTGCCCGATGATCGCGATCCGACCGGTCCGGCCCGGCGTGACGCTGTCGGGGTCCGGGCTGCGGTCAACCCTGTCCAGGTAGGGGTTGGCGTCGGACAGGAAGAAGTCGAGCGCGTCCTCCGTGCCGGTGGTGAAGTTCGCCAGCTGCTGGAACGGCACCCCCGGGCAGCCGAACATGTTGCCGTCGACCGGCTCGGCGAACGGGTTGCAGAACGGCAGCTCGGAGCCGGTCGTGTGCGGCAGCGTCTCGCTGGTGCCCTGCCCCTGGACGTCGAAGGTCATCACGACGTAGCCGCGCTCGGCGAGGTCCTGGGCCAGCCAGACGTACATGCCCTCCGAGCCCTGGACCGACCCCGGCGTGATGACGACGCCGGGGAAGGGCCCCGGCAGCGCCACACCGGTGTACGGATCCCTGGCCCCTGGCTTCGGGGCGTAGACGGTGCCGCGCAGCAGGGCGCCGTACCGGTTGAGGAAGGAGACCTTCGTCGAGACGCCCCGGGTCCCGTTCCAGCCCGCCCGCAACGGGTTCCCGACGTTCCACCCCGGCACCAGCTGCCCCGCGGAGAGCACCAGCCGCGTCGGCGTCGCCGCCTGGGCGAGCAGCTGGGTCGCGGTCAGCAGGCTCGACTCGCGCACGAGCGCCGGCAGGTAATTGCCATTCGCCAGCTGCCCACCCGGCCCGGTGATCCGACCGTAGGCGTCGTTGATGTTCTTCACGTCGCGCAGCACGTACGCCGCCGAGCCCGGCTCCGGGTCGTCCTCGGCGCTGGCCGCGGGCATCCCGGTGGACAGCAGGGCGATCACGGCAAGCGCCAGCGCGGCGACCCGGCGGGAGCGGGGGCGAGTCATGGGAGGTCAACGAGTGGTACGACGGCGTCGTTACGACGGTGCGGACGGGCATGGGTCCGGGCCGGGCGGACCAGATGAGGTTCGGTGGAGCCTAGGGGACTCGTTATCTACAGGTCCTCGGCGCGCCTCTTCGACAAGGTCTATCGGCCAGGCAATGGTCCTTCGTGACCGTTTGCCACGTGTGATCTTGGAGGAGGTCCACGACAGTGCCGACCTATCGTGCCCGACCGATCGTCACGTCCGCTGGACGCTCGTCTTGGACCGTCTGTGACCCGTCCGGGTTGCCGGTCGACGACGTCGAGGAGTACCTGCACTGGCTGCGGGCAAGGTCCTGCTCGATCAACACGATCAAGTCCTACGGACACCACCTAGCCGCCTACTTCACATGGCTCGGGGCCCACGGATTGGCGTGGGAGGGCGTCGAGTTCGTCGACCTTGGCGACTTCATGTCGACCTATCGCGGTGGCCTGCACCCACTCCCGAAGAGGGGCGGCGGAACCCGCTCCGTCTCGACGATGCGGACCGCAGCGGCGACCATCCGCGAGTTCTACGAGTACCACCGGGTCGAGACGGGTCGGGGTCCCGCGAACCTGCGACTGTCCCGCACCTTCACGCGACGTACTGCGAATCCGAACCACTTCCTCGCCCACATCGAGGGGCGCCAGCAGGAGGCGGAGGCCAACCGTCTCAGCAGCGGCATGCCCGTGCCTCAGCCCGACTTTCAGATCATCAACTTCGAGTCAGACTTCCAACGTCTGCTCGATGCCTGTCACACCGCACGGGACCGGCTGGCCCTGAGCGGCTTCTACGACATGGGTCTCCGGATCGGACAAGTGCTGGGGTTACGCCACAGCGACCTCGACGTGCGGCGTCGCATGTTGACCATCACCAGGCGCGACGACAACACCAACGGTGCGCTGTCGAAGCGGAAGGAATCCTTCCTCGTCCCGGAGGGTCACCGCCGGTTCTTTGACCTGTATCGGGAGTACCTGCTCAACGAGGTCATGCCTCGGGGCATCGAGTCGGACTACGTCTTCGTGAATCTGAATCGCGAGCCCTTGGGCGCACCGCTGACCTACAGCAACTTCGTCAAGCAGTGCCGGGCGATCGGCTTGCGTGCCGGTGTTGGCCCGATCCACCCGCACATGCTCCGACACACTCATGCGACTGCACTCGCCAAGGCCGGATGGACTGCTGTCGAGATCGCCAAACGTCTGGGGCAGAAGTCAGCAACAAGCGCTGAGCCCTACATCCACCTCGCCAACAGCGACGTCGAGCGTCGCCTCGCGGATACCGAGCACTTGGTGTGGGGCGGAGTCGCCGAGGAGGTCTCGCGGTGAGCCGGAAGAAGCATGTTCTGCCCAGCACACTTCCCAGCCGAGAGGGAGCAGCGTACGAGAGGCTCGTGGTTCGTCCGGGACCTTGGGAGGCGCCCCAGTGGGCTGTAATGGCCCACTCCGGCGCGGTGCGGTCCAGCCCCGGAACGTGCGTGGTCGAGGGCTGCGGACGCGACTGGTACCTCCAGCCCAGCAAGGTGCTGCTCTGCTACCCGCACTGGTGGCAGTGGAAGCGTGATTCGCGCCCCGCGGACGTTGCGGCCTGGGCCCGCACTGAGGCGAGGCCGCCTCAGATTCGGGTGCGGTCCAACTCGGTCACCGATGCCGTCATCGACTTCACCACCTTGCCGCCGCTCGTTGCGCTGGAGATCCGCTACGTGGTGGCCGCCAAGATCACCTCGGGCGACTGGACCCCCAACGCAGCCCTGCGCAACCTCCTTCGCGACCTGACCGACGACGTCCGCGCAAACGGATGCCTCAGTCTCCTCGACAAGCGGCCGGAAGACTGGGTCCTGCGACTCCGAGATCGGGCGAAGACGCCCAGCGGCAAGTCGCTGGTCGAGCCCTACCTCCGGACCTTCTTCGCAACCCTCCACCGCGCTCTGGTCGTGGATCCATGGGCCGAGGAGAAGTGGCTGTGGGCGGGCATGTTCGATCAGTTGATCCACGGCCAGTCCCATTCGGCAAGCGGCTCGAACATCGACTGGTCCGGCGTCAAGCAAGACTGGCTGCGGGCGCCGCTCCGGACGTACGCCCGGCAGTGCCTGACGACGGGCACCCGCTCATGGAGCACCGTAGTGGGCTGGGCGTCCGCAGCGCGGAACCTCTCGGGCTACCTCACCGCCGAAGGCGTCGACGATCCGGCGATGGTCGATCGAGCAATGTTCATCGACTACGTCAACGCACTCAACGAAGCGGGCGCCTCAACGAATCGGATGGCTGGCGTCAACACCATCGCGAGGGTGCTGTCCGACATCCACACGGAAGGCTTGGCCGAGTTCGGCTCTGCCGTGTTCCTTCGCTACGGCGAGAACGTCATCGAGAAGAAGCAACGACCGAAGCCGTACCCCGCCGACATCGTCGAGCGCGTGGACCGCGAAATTCTCAACGACCCACTCCTCGAACGGTCGGCGCGCATGATGCTTCAACTGACCCGCTGGGGCGGGCTCCGCATCAGCGAACTCGTTGCGTGCCCACTGGACCTCCTGCGGCACAACGGAACCCGCGGCTACTGGATCCACTACTACATGCCAAAGACACGGTCGTGGAGGTCGTTCCCGGTACCCGACGACCTAGCGCGGGCCCTGCTCGGACATCAAGCGTGGGTCCGAGAGACCTACGGGCGCGACACCGAGTGCATGTTCCCCTCGCCCACCCGAAGCAGCGAGGAACACCAGAGCGCGCGTCCATGGACGCCAGAAGGCTTCCGGAACCACATCCGAGCCTCGTTCGAACGTCTCGGCATCCACACCTCGTCAATCACGGGCGAGAAGATCACTGGCGGCGAGATCCACCGTTATCGCCACACGATCGGGACGGCGCTACTCAACGCTGGCTGGTCACAGCGCGAGGTGCAGGAGTTCCTCGGGCACGAGTCCGCGCAGATGACCGCCAACTACGCCGAGATCCTCGACGACACCCTGATCCGGAAGGTGCGCGAGTTCGAGGAGCAATCGACGACGTCCTCCCCCGCTGAACTGACATCGCATCCGGGCGTCGAACGTATGCGCGCCCGGTTTGCCTACGAACTGCCAGACGGTGGCTGCACACTCCCCGCCAACCAATCGTGCGACACGCGGGACAACCCCTGTTCGGGCTGCGCGTTCTTCGAGTCTGGAGGCGCCGACATTCGGCCCGTGCACGAGCAGCGGCGGAAGCGTCTGAAACTGCACCTCGAACAAGATCTCGACCCCCGCGAGCGCTCCCTCAACGAGCGAGCGCTCAAGGACGTCGAGCGCATCCTGGACGAAGCGAACTGAGGAACCCGATGCCCCGACCCGACCGGGACGAACGAGTCCAGCGCCTGACAGAGAAGGCGCGCGAGCGATCCGCCGCCAGCCTGGCTGCCGCCCGCCGGGCGATCATGACCCTGCACGCCCGCGGGGAGCCGGTTACGCCGACCACCGTCGCGCGTGAAGCCGGGGTGTCAGTGAGTTACTTGGCGAACCACAAGGAACTCCGCGAGGAGATCCGTGCCCTGTCGGCAGCCCGCCCACAGCGAACCGCCGAGAAGGGCACCGCTTCGGAGGCGTCGCTGCGCACTCAACTCGATGTCGCACGGGAGCGCCTTCGGGAGCAGGAGACCGAGTTGGACCGGCTTCGACGAGAGAACGCCGTGCTTCGCGGCGAGGTACTCGAACTGCGACGGGCTCAGCGCCGCCGAACGTGAGCCCGTGACGGGCTCCTGCTGACCTACTGGGTGGAGCGACAGGGAATCGAACCCTGGTCGGAGCCTTGCAAAGGCCCTGTTCTACCGTTGAACTACCGCCCCTTGGATGACTGTCGTGTGTGAACGATACAGAGTGCTTCGACAGTCTGACCTGCGTGTCTTGCGTCCTACCTCCAGATAAGACTCGAACCCCTAACCCCCTGCTTGCAAAGCAGGTGCGCTACCAATTGCGCCAA
>CAZAQE010000018.1:0-87145 GCA_964487275.1 uncultured Nocardioides sp.
TCCAGGTCGCCCAGATCAAGGAATGGCTCCTCGCCCGCCACACCACCGTCACCGTCCGACCCGTGATCGACCTGGCCGACTGCATCCCCGTCGACTCCTGGGAGATCCCCGACCGCCACCGCCAACGCGTCCACCTGCGCGACCATTCGTGCCGGTTCCCGAACTGCCCGAAACCGGCCGTGAAGTGCGACCTCGACCACGCCAAGCCGCACGGCGAGGGTGGGCCGACCTGCCCCTGCAACCTCGTCCCGCTCTGCCGACGCCACCACCGCGCGAAGACCTTCAGCGCGTGGCGCTACCTCGCGATCCAGCCCGGGCACTACCTCTGGACCTCACCCCACGGCCACCACTTCCACGTCGGACCGCCGGCACCACCCCACTCGACGGCTACTGACCACCCCGCCCCACACCCCGCCTGTGGGCGGGGTCACAGGCATGTCCGGAGGTCCGCCGAGGCGGCCGATCGGCCGCGGAGGGGTATCCTGCGGTCGATAGTTCACAGATCCACGTCCGTGGTGGGGGAAGCCGGTCGAAGTCCGGCGCTGACCCGCAACCGTAGGCCGCCTCGGGGTGGCGAGCCGGAGCACCCGCTGCGCACGTCCTGACACACATCGCTGTCGTGGAGAGCAGCGGGATGTCGGCCCGGCCGCCTCCCGCCTGCGTGCAGCGGGAAGGAACCCCATGTCGATCCGCACGCGTGCCCGTCGCGCGGCAGCGCTCCTCGCCGGCGGCGCCCTCGTCGCCTCCGGCCTCGCCCTGAGCGGCCCCGCGCCGGTCGCCCGCGCCGCCGAGGGCGATGCCCCGACTGCGGCCGCAGCCAACTGGCTCGAGGCTCAGCTGAACGACGCCCACATCTTCGGCACGGACGTGTCGTCAGTGACGGCGACCATCGACTTCGGCATCGGGCTGGCCCGAAGCGGTGCCGACGCGACACTGCTCACCGATGTGATCGCCGGGATCGATGGAGTGGTGTCTGAGTACATCGGCACGGAGGGTGACACGGCCAAGTCCGGTCGCGTCGCGAAGGCGGCGGTGTTCTACGCGCTCGCGGCCAACCCCAAGGACGTCGGTGCCGAGCACCTGGACCTGATCACCCGGCTCGAGGGCGACGTGGAGCCATCCGGTCGGCTGATCCCGTCCTTCGGCGACGCCGACTACTTCGGGCAGGCCTCCGCGGTGCTCGCGCTCGACCTCGCGGCCAGCAGCGAGGCCGGGCCGGCGACCGACTTCCTGATCGCCGGCCAATGCGACTCGGGCGCTGCGGCGGGCGGTTGGGGCTACTTCGACACCTTCAGTGACCCGGTGGCCTGCGTGCCCGACGTCGACACCACCTCGCTGGCCATCGCCGCTCTCGCTGGTCAGGTCGACCCGGACGCCCAGGACGCCGTCAGCCGCGGTGTGACCTGGCTGCTGACCCAGCAGGCGGCCAATGGCTCGCTGGGCAAGAACGACTACCTGCCCTACAACGCCAACTCGACCGGTCTCGCCGCGTGGGCGCTCTCAGAGGCGGGTGCGGACGGCGCGGCCGCGAAGGCCGCAACCTGGCTGCGTGCGCACCAGCTCACCGGTCTCTTCTGCGACCGTTCGCTGGTGGCGGAGGCCGGCATGATCGCGTACTCCGATGAAGCGCTGAGCTCTGACCTGTCGGCCGGACTGGGCAACCGCAACGAGGCGATCAGCGCCACTGCGCAGGCCTTCCCTTCTCTCGCCTTCGTCCCGGCCCCGACTAGTGCCCTGGCCATCAAGGCGCCCGCGTTTGTCAAAGCCGGCACGCCAGTGACCCTCACCAGCACCGGACTAGCGGCGGGCGAGCGAGGTTGCGCGTCGATCGCCGGCAAGTCGGTCACGGTGGTCGGAGTGAGCCAGCCGCGCAGCGCGGTGGCCATGCCCAAGGGTACGAAGGCCTACACCGCTGCCCTTCGCACCGCAGACGGCGCTCTGGTCACGACCCGGGTCGTCGCGCTCGCGCCGAAGACCCTGCCGGTCGCGCGCCGCTCATTCTTGGTCCGCCGCGGTGGCTACCAGGTCGTCCGGGTGACGGGCCTGGTGCGCGGTGAGTACGTGGCCGTCCGCTACGGCACCCGCCTGATCGCAACCGGCAAGGCCAGCAGCCTGGGCACCTTCAATGTGCGCTTCAACGTCGGTCGTGCCAAGGGCCTCAAGACCGTTGCGGTGCGCGGGCAGTTCGACACGCGACGCGGTTCCCTGACCTTCAGGGTGCGGTGACAGTGACTGCGCTCGGAACGATCGGCCGGGCCGTCGGCGCGCTGCTCGCGGCTGGCGCGTTGGCCGGCGGCGTCGGTTCGGCGCCGTCGGCCGCGGCAGATCCCATGAGTGCGTGCGCGGCACGCGATGGCGTGGTCGTGGTCGTTGACTTCGCCGAGCTCGGCGGTGGGGTCCAGAAGGGGTGCTCCGCTGTGGGCGGCACGGCGTCGCAGCTCTTCCAGGCAGCCGGCTTCCCCCTGGGCCGGGTCGCTGTCGACCAGAGCTTCGTGTGCCAGGTGAGCGGCCTGCCCGACACCGCCACCGCCTGCGACGACACACCGCCGCCCGACGCCTACTGGAGCCTGTGGACTTCAGACGGCACCTCGGGCACGTGGGGCTACGCGACCCGCGGCGTCGACGCGCTGCGCGTGCCCGAAGGGCAGTATGTCGCCTTCGCCTGGCACCAGGGCAGCGGACGGGCGAGCGCTCCGGACGTCGTGCCGACCCCACGCACCGCGCCGAAGCCGGCGCCGACGTCGAGCGACACTCGCGGCTCAGGTGGCCCGCCCCCGTCGGACCAGCCGGCGACCGGCGGGTCCGCGCACCCGTCGGCCACCGCGACCACGACCGCACAGGCCACGATGTCAGCCTCCGCCACGGCGTCGGCGAAGGTGAGGCCGACGCCGTCCACGACCTCCGCGCGGCCGACGCCCAGCTCGTCTGGGCCTCCGTCGATCGACGACATCCCCGAGGCTTCGGGTCCGGAGACCGGCGACGTCGCGCACACCGACGACGGGTCGGGACCGTTCCCGACCTGGGCCGTCGTCGGCCTGGGTGTCGGCGTGCTCGGTGCCGCTGGCGCCGTACCGCTCATCCGACGCCGGCTCGGCTGACCGACCGGCGGACAGATGAGGATCGCGCGGGATCTCCACCCCGTCGCCTGGTGGGTCTGGGCCCTCGGGCTGGCGGTGGGCGCGTCGTTCACGACGAACCCGTTCCTGCTCGGTCTCCTGCTCGTCGCGATCACCCTCACCGTGCTCACCTGCCGCTCGGACCAGCCCTGGGCGCGGTCCTTCCGCCTCTACGTCTGGCTCGGCGTGGTCGTGGTGGTCGTGCGCGTGCTCTTCCGGATCCTGCTCGGCGGCAACGCCCCCGGCCACGTCCTCTTCACGCTGCCGAGCGTCCCGCTGCCCGACGTCGCGGCCGGGATCGACCTGCTGGGGCCCTTCACCCGCGAGGAGCTGCTCGCGTCGACGTACGAGGGCATGCGGCTGGCGACCCTGCTCATCGCCGTGGGCGCCGCGAACGCGCTGGCCAACCCGAAGCGGCTGATGAAGTCCCTGCCGCCCGCGCTCTACGAGATCGGCACTGCGATGACGGTGGCGATCAACGTGCTGCCGCAGCTCGCGGACAGCGCGGCGCGGGTGCGGGCGGCCCAGCAGCTGCGCGGCGGGCCGGAGGGTCGCTTCCGCCGTGTCCGGGGTGTACGACGCCTGCTCGTCCCCGTGCTGGAGGACGCCTTCGAGCGCTCGCTCGCCCTGGCGGCGGGCATGGACGCGCGCGGCTACGGCCGCAGCGGCGCCGCCACCCCGGCGCAGCGGCGGACCACCGGGACCCTGATGATCACCGGGCTGCTCGGCGTCGTGGTGGGCGTCTACGCGATGCTCGACTCGACCGCGCCGCGGCTGCTCGCGCTGCCGATGCTGGCCCTCGGCACCGCACTGGCGCTCGCCGGCTTCGTCTCCGCCGGCCGCCGCGTCGAGCGCACCCGGTACCGGCCCGACCGCTGGCGTGCGGCCGAGGTCGTGGTCGCCCTGTCCGGCGCCGCCACCGGCGCGGGCCTGTGGGCCCTCGCCGAGTGGGACATCGACGTGGCGCACCCCGGTGTGCTCGCCGTCCCCGTCGTCACCCTGCCGGCGCTGGCCGCTGTCCTCGTCGCCGTGGTCCCGGTGTGGACCGCGCCGCCGCCGCTGACCGCCCGGAGCAGGGAGGTGGCGACCCCGTGATCGAGCTGCGCCACCTCCGCCTCGTGTACGACGACCGGGAGCACCCCGTGCTCGACGGGGTCGACCTGACGATCGAGTCCGGCGAGCTGGTCGTGCTCGCCGGTCCGACCGGCGCCGGGAAGTCGTCCCTGCTCGGGGTCGTGGCCGGCCTCGTCCCGGGCTTCACCGGCGGCACGCTGACCGGTGACGTGCTGCTCGACGGTGCCAGCGTGATCGGGCAGCCGTCGCGCGAGCGTGCCCGGACGATCGGCTTCGTCGGCCAGAACCCACCCGCGTGGTTCGTCACCGACACCGTCGAGGAGGAGCTGGCCTTCGGCATGGAGCAGCTCGGCCTCGCGCCCGCGACGATGCGCCGCCGGGTGGAGGAGACCCTCGACCTGCTCGGCATCGCCGACCTGCGCCACCGCGACCTGCGTACCCTGTCCGGCGGCCAGCAGCAGCGGGTGGCCATCGGCTCCGTGCTCACCCCCCACCCGCGGCTGCTCGTGCTCGACGAGCCCACGTCGGCCCTGGACCCGACAGCGGCCGAGGACGTGCTCGCGACCCTGACCCGGCTGGTGCACGACCTCGATGTCTCGGTGCTGCTGGCCGAGCACCGTCTCGAGCGGGTGGTGCCCTTCGCCGACCGGCTGTGCGTGCTGGGCGCCGACCCCGGTCGTCCGGGCACCGTCCGGGTCGGCCAGCCCGCCGAGGTGCTCCGCGACGCCCCGACCGCGCCGCCGCTGGTCGAGCTCGGCCGGCTCGCCGGCTGGGACCCGTTGCCGCTCGCCGTCCGCGACGCCCGGCGCAAGGCACCCGCGCTGCGGGAACGGCTCCCGGCCGCCCCGGTCCGGCGGGCCCCTTCGCCGACCGAGCCGGTGGTCGACGTACGCCGTCTCGTGGTGAGCCACGGCCGCACGCCCGTGCTGCGCGAGGTCGACCTGAGCCTGCGACCGGGTGTAGTGACCGCGCTGATGGGCCGCAACGGCGCGGGCAAGTCGACCCTGCTCTGGACGCTGCAGGGCCGGCATGCGGCAGCGAGCGGCACGGTGCGCGTGGCCGGCGCGGACCCCGCCCAGCTCAAGCCGGAGCAGCGGCGCGCGACCACCGGGCTGGTGCCGCAGAGCCCGGCCGACTTGCTCTACCTCGAGACCGTCGCCGAGGAGTGCGTCGCGGCGGACCAGTCCGCTCACGCGGCACCGGGCACGTGTGCCGGGCTGCTGGAGCGCCTCGCTCCCGGCATCGACGCCGCCCGGCACCCACGCGACCTCTCCGAGGGCCAGCGGCTTGCCCTGGCCGTCTCGATCGTGCTGACGGCCCGGCCGCCGGTGCTGCTCCTCGACGAGCCGACCCGCGGCCTCGACTACCCGGCCAAGCACGCCCTCGCCGACGTGGTGCGCGAGCTCGCGGCCGAGCCGGGCGCGCAGCGGGCGGTGCTGGTGGCGACCCACGACGTCGAGTTCGTGGCGCAGGTGGCCGACGAGCTCGTCGTGCTCGCGGAGGGCGAGGTGGTCTCCCACGGCCCGGTCGCGGAGACCGTCGCCGAGTCACCGGCCTTCGCGCCGCAGGTGGCGAAGGTGCTCGGCCACGGCTGGCTCACCGTCGCCGAGGTCGCCGCCGCCCTGCGGCCCGCGCCGGGGGAGACATCGTGAGCAGCGTCGCCGTCCCGCTGGCCCCGCGCTCGCGCCTGGTCCTCGCACTGACCTCGGTGATCGGGCTGCTGATGCTCGCCTGGCCGCTGCTCCTCGACGTCGACCCGAACGCCGAGCGGGTCGACCCACCGTTCCTGTTCCTCGTCCTGCTCCCGCTCATCCTCGCCGTCGTCGCGGCCGAGGTCAGCGAGGGCGGCATGGACGCACGCGTGCTCGCCCTGCTCGGCGTCCTCAGCGCGGTCAACGCCGTGCTCCGCGTCGTCAGCGCCGGTACGGCGGGCCTGGAGCTCGTCTTCTTCCTGCTGATTCTCGGCGGCCGGGTGTTCGGCGCCGGGTTCGGGTTCGTGCTGGGCTGCACCTCGCTGTTCGCCTCCGCGCTGATGACGGCGGGCGTGGGGCCGTGGCTGCCCTTCCAGATGCTCGTCGCGGCGTGGGTCGGCATGGGGGCCGGCCTGCTGCCGCGCCGCGTCACGGGTCGTGCGGAGATCGTGCTGCTCGTCGGGTACGGCGTCGTGTCGGCCTACGTCTACGGGCTGTTGATGAACCTGCAGGGCTGGCCGTTCATCGCCGGGGTGCAGGTGCCCGGCCAGGACTCCACGGAGCTGTCCTACGTCCCGGGCGCGCCGGTGCTCGAGAACCTGCACCACTTCCTCGTCTACACCCTGCTCACCTCGACCGGCGGCTGGGACACCGGCCGCGCGATCATGAACGCCCTCGCCATCGCGCTGCTCGGCCCGGCGGTGCTGACCACCCTGCGGCGGGCAGCGCGCAAGGCTCGGATCCAACGCACCGACGTGGTCACTTCGGGCCATGCCGGAGCGGGCGCGCCGGACTAGCGTCGCGAACGCCGCGGGTCGTCATGGGGGTGACCCGCAACCCGAGCTCCCCGGGGGTTCCGCCATGCCTGTCCTGAAGAACATCCGGAGGACGCTGGTCGTCCTCGTCACCGGGATCGTGGCCGTCCTCGCCGCGTCCCTCGCCGTCGTACCGTCCGCCTCGGCTGCCAGCCACGACGGCGTGATCGCGATGAAGGGGGTGGGCGGCTCCGCCTACACCCGGCACTACCTCGTCAGCCAGGTGGGCAAGGAGGGCGCCACGCTGACGTGGACCTTCCAGGTCCGCAACACCGGCTCGACGCTCGCCCAGTACCGGTTGAACGTCTATCCGGGGTCCACCGCCGTCGACCCGAAGCTCTACGACGGCTCGCTGCTGCTCAAGCCCCTCGCCAACAGCCCGGACGGCTACTACACGAAGGCGATTCCTGCTGGGGGCAACCAGACACTCACCCTCAAGTTCACCGTGCCTGCTGGCACCCCCGCCTACGAGCACGGGGCCGTCGTCTACCTCTACGGGACGGACGGGTACTACCTCGGCTACGCCGCGATGGTCGCCGAGGAGCCAGCCGTCCTGGCGGGCGGGTCCGCCGCCGACCTCTTCGTGAAGCAAGGAGGGCAGGCGGCGGTCGGCGGGACCGGCCGCTACTACCAGGCCATGACGGCACCGACCATCTCGGGCACCACCGCCGCGACCTTCTCCGCGACCCTGCAGAACTCGACGTCGACGACGCCCACGTCGATCGGCTTCCAGATCCAGTCGCCGTACGGGTGCGGCACCATCACGGTCAAGGACGGGTCTCTCGACGTCACCGCCGCCGCCCTGGCCGGCACCTACCAGTCGCCGGCGCTGGCCAGGCTGGGCAAGAAGGTCCTGACGATCTCCATCAGGAACCTCACCGGTTGCTTCGGCGGCTACTACTACGTGATCTCGAAGTTGAACGGGTCCGGGATGGGGTACTCATCGCTCGTCGTGAACAAGGCGTCCTGACTGCTACGGCTCGACCAGCAGGATCCGGTCGTCGTCCGCGGCGGCGGTGCCGCGGCCGTCCTTGTTGCTGGTGGCCAGCCACAGGCGGCCGTCGGGCGCGCGGGCGACGGTCCGGAGCCGGCCGTACTCGCCGGCCGCCGTGCCCTCGAAGTACGCCGTCGGGTCACTGACCTGGCCGGCGGCGACCTTGATCCGCCACAGCCGCTCGCCGCGCAGGGCGGCCATCCAGAGGTAGCCGCCGGCGTACGCGATCCCCGCCGGGGACGCCTCGTCGGTGCGCCAGGTCAGCTGCGGCTGGGTGTACTTCCTCGGGCCGCCGGTGCCCTCGACGGCCGGCCAGCCGTAGTTCTCGCCCGGCAGGATGCGGTTGAGCTCGTCGGCCTTCTTGTCCCCGAACTCCGAGGCCCACAGCGAGCCGTCGGTGTCGAAGGCGAGTCCCTCGACGTTGCGGTGGCCCCACGACCACACGACGGTGTCGAACGGGTTGTCCGGCGCCGGGCGGCCGTCAGTGGTGATCCGCAGGATCTTGCCGGCCAGGGACTTCCTGTTCTGGGCCAGCTTGCGGTTGCCGGTCTCGCCGGTGGACACGTAGAGGTAGCCGTCCGGCCCGAACGCGAGCCGGCCGCCGTCGTGGTTGGTGCCGGTCGGGATCCCGGTCAGCACCGCCTCGGTCGGGCCGAGGCCCTTGCTGGTGAGCTGGGCCCGCACCACCCGATTGTCGGTGGCGGTGCAGACGTAGAAGTAGAGCAGGCTGTCGCTCGCGAAGGTGGGGGAGACGGCCACGCCCAGCAGGCCGGCCTCGCCGCCCGGGTCGGTCTCGGTGATCTCGCCGGCGGTGACGACCTCGCCCTCCTGCTTCGTCGGCTTGCCGTCGACGACTTCGGGGGCGGTGACGACCAGCACCCGGGCGGAGTCGCGCTCGGTCACGACGGCCCGGCCGTCCGGCAGGAAGTCGATGCCCCACGGCACGGCGAGGCCGGATGCGATCGTCGCGACCACGTCCGGGACGCCGTCGACCTCGAAGGTGATCTTGCCGTCCCGGACGGTGCCGGTCGGCGCGGCGGTGGCGGTGCCGGAGACGTCGATGTCGACCTCGTTGCCGCCCTGCCCGCAGGCGGTGGCGACGAGGGCCAGCGCGGCCAGCGAGCCGGCGAGCGCGCGCCGGGTCACGCGGGGTCCTCGCTGCCCTCGACGCCGGCGAGGAAGTCGAGCAGCAGTCCGTGGACCCGGTCGGGCTGCTCGAGCTGGACGAAGTGGGAGCCCTTGAGCTCGACGTAGGTCGTCTCGACGCCGCGGTCGGCGAGCCGCCGCGAGGCACTGGCCATGTCGCGGGCGCCGGCCAGGACGTCGTACGTCGCGGAGACGAACATCGTCGGCACGTTGATCCTGCTCAGGCGCACCCGGGCGTGGCGGGAGGTGCCGATCGCGAGCCGGGCGTACCAGTCGACCGGGGTGGTGAGGAACTCCTGCAGGCCGACCGCGGCGGCCTCGGGGTCGGCGACCGGGAACATGAAGCCGGTGCGCCCGAGGAGCTTGACCGTGCGCGGGCCCATCGGGATCCGGCGCGCGACGGGGTTGGTGACGAAGCCCGAGAACTGCGCGACCCGGCAGGCGTTGACGGTGATCGCCCGGGCGGCGAAGCGGGGGAGTCGGAAGGGCGCCAGCATGGTCGCGAACGTGTCACCCGGGACGCCGCACATCGCGAAGATCCCGCGGACCCGCTCGGGGTGGCGGTAGGCCAGCTCGAAGGCGGTGTTGACGCCCATGGACCAGCCCATCAGGACCGCGTGGTCGATCCCGAAGTGGTCCATGACGGACAGGCCGTCCTGGACGAAGTGCTCGATCTCGACGTGCTTGTGGTCCCGGGGCCGCTCCGAGCCGCCGACGCCGCGGTGGTTCCACGACACGACCCGGACGCCGCAGTCGGGCTCCAGCAACCAGGGCCACAGCCACGGGTTGGTGCCGAGGCCGTTGCAGAGCACCACGGTGGGGCCGTCGATGACCCCGTCGGGGTCGTTCGTCCAGGCCCGGACGTGCGTGCCGTCGTCGGACAGGATGTCGCGGAAGGCCAGGGACGCCGACCGGACGACCTGTTCGGGGCGGGGAGCAGGGGTCGCCATGACCGTGATTCTGCCCGACCCGCGACCCTCCACGAGGGAGGTGTACGACGGCCGGTCAGGCGTGCAGCGAGACGGAGCGCTCGCGCGAGGCGGTCCGGGCGGCCCGCGCAGCGACGCGCTCGGCGAGGAAGCGCTCGACGTCCTCGCGCTCCGCACGCCGCTGGGTGCACTCGGTCAGGGCGATCATGGCGTTGCGCCGGGCGTGCTGCTGGGCCTGCCGGGCCCAGTTCTGGGCCCAGCGCTGGGCGTGGTTCAGGAGGGTCATGGGGGTGGCCTCCGGGCCGGGGGACGGGGCCTCCAGCCTAGGGACGGGGACGTGGTGCGCGGGTCACTGCGAGGTGACATCTGGGTGAATCGCCCGGTCCGGGCGAGTCGCCCGGGTCGCCCCGACGCTGGCGACCACGACACACGCGATGGCGACCCACTGGATCGTGGCGAGCTCCTCGCCGACGACCGCCAGCCCGGCCAGCGCGGCCGCCGCCGGCTCGAGGCTCATCAACACCCCGAAGGTCGCCGCGGGCAGGGTGCGCAGCGCGACCAGCTCGGCGCTGTAGGGGACGACCGAGGAGAGCAGCCCGACGGCGGCCCCGATCAGCAGGATCCGTCCGTCGACGAGGTCGTCGCCGTCCACGGTCAGCAGCAGCGGCGAGAGCAGCAGGACGGCGACGAGAGCCGCGACCGCCAGGCCGTCGATGCCGGGCCAGCGTTCGCCGGTGGCCGCACTGGAGACGATGTAGCCGGCCCACGCGGCGCCGGCCAGCAGGGCGTAGCCGACGCCGGCGGCGTCGAGGTGGCCTCGCTCGAAGCCGAGCAGGACGACGCCGAGGGCGGCGAGGACGACCCAGGCCAGGTCGCGGGGTCGGCGGAAGCCGATGGCGGCCAGGACCAGGGGACCGATGAACTCGATCGTCACCGCGACCCCGATCGGGATGCGCGAGAAGGACTGGTAGATCGCCCAGTTCATGGTGCCGAGGCAGACGCCGTACCGGGCGGCGACGAGCCAGTCGGTCCGGCTCCGTCCAGCCAGGCGGGGACGCGCCCACAACAGCAGGACGACAGCGCTCGTGGCGAGCCGCAGCCACACGACGCCGTTGGGGTCGATCTCGTCGAAGAGGAGCTTGGCGAAGCCCGCGCCGAGCTGCACGGACGCGATGCCGACGAGCACGAGACCGACCGCCGCGGGCAGCGACGGCCGGTGGTGGTCGTGGGTCCCGGTCACGACCGACAACGTAGGACGTCGTCCGGGGACACGACGAACCGCCGATCCCTCCCCACAAGGGACCGGCGGTTCGCGGAGTGCCGGCCGGCTACTTCGCGACGACGAGGCCGTCGATGCGGACCGCGCGGCCGGAGCTGACGACCTTGATCTGCAGCGTTCCGCTGCGGACGGTCGCCCAGGTCGCGATCGGGTAGACCTTCTTGGTCGCCGCGGTGCCCTTCAGGCTGATCTTGCGGACGAGCGTGCCGTTCCAGCGGACCTCGACCACACCGCCGTTGCTGACCCGGTTGGCCACGAGGGCGAGACGCTTGGCCTTGATGCCGGTACGGGTCAGGATGCGGCCCTTGGTGGAGGTCGTGGTCCACGTGCTGCGGAACTGCCCGTACTTGGTCTGCCGGTTCCAGCCGGAGCCGGCGAGGGCCTTGTCGTCGAGCGGGACGGTCGTGCACCTCTTCGCCGAGCGCTGGCCGAGGTTGTCGAACTTGTCGACGGCCTGGACCTCGTAGCAGTACGTGCGGCCGAGCAGGGCGTCGACCTTGAGCGAGCCGGAGGTGAGGTCGTCCCCGACCACCGCCGCCGGGGTGAAGGCGGCGCTGTTCCACGCCGAGGAGCTGGCGATCACGTCGCTGGACTTGGTGCCGGCGAGCGCGTCGACGGCCGACCACTTCACGTCGAACACCTTCGAGATGACCTGGGCGCCGGGGGCGGTGACGGTCGACACCGGGCCGCTCAGGTCGAGCCACTCGCCCTCGACGTAGGAGTTGAAGCCGTTCTCGACGACACCCACCGTGACGACGTCGCCGTTGCGGTCCATGTCGGCGTCGAAGGCGCCGTCGGTCGGGCCTGCGGGGTGCTCGCCGAAGTTGAGGATCGGGTTCGTGCGGTGGCGCAGGGTCAGTGTTGCGGCGTCGTTGTGGACGACCGCCTGGACCCGGCGGTCGGAGACCAGCCCGACGTGGGCCTGGTAGGTGGTCGTCCCGGGGTCGGCGATCCCCGACGTGCCGAAGCCGCCGTTCGGCGCCGCCGTTGCCTGACGGATGACGTACTTGTTGTTCTCGAAGGTCGACCAGGAGGCCTGCAGGGTGCCGTTGGGGCTGATCGCGAGCTGGCGACGGTTGGCGGGCGCGTCGGTCGCCGACAGCGGGTTCGCCGCGCCGAGGGAGCCGGTGGCGCTGACCTTGGCGACGACGGCTCGCAGCGTTCCGTCGTCGACCCCGCCGAACATCACCGCTCCGCGCCCGTCGTGGGCGATCGCGGCGACGCTGTCGCTGTTGAGGATGCTGACCGTGCCGGGCCAGGCGACCGGCTTGGGTGCGCTCCAACCGGCGGAGGCCGTACGGCGGCTCACCATGATCAGGCCGCCGTCGCTGGAGCTGTAGTAGGACAGCAGTGCGGCGCCTGCCGGGTTGACGTCGATCGACGGGCGGAACGCGTGGTGGCCGAAGTCGTGGAAGGCGGGGGACGAGCCCTTCCCCCAGATCGTGGCCCGCGTCCTGTCGGCCCCCTGGTTCTCGGAGTGGTAGGCCACGTGGACCCGGCCCGCGCTGTCGATGCCTGCGTCGATGTCGGTCACCGTCTCGATGCCGGTGGCCGGGCTGAGCAGGGCGGAGCCGTCCCAGGTGCCGTTGGGCAGGTAGCGCGCGCCGCGCACCTTCTCCTCGCCGAGGACGGTCTGGTTCCAGACCACGGCGAGGTCGCCGGCGTCGTTGGCGACCGCCTGCACGTCGTGGGCATTGGTCACCGCCGCGGCCGTGACGGCCTTCGGGGCGGCCCAGACGCCGTTGGTGGCGATGGCGGCGTACACCTTGGTGCCGCCCGGGACCAGGCGGGCCCAGGCGGCGATGGCGTCGCCGGAGCCGAAGGCGGCGACGTCGACGGAGTTGGGGACGTCGCCGGAGCCGCTGATGTTGCCGCCGTCGATGCCGCCCACGGCCTGTGCCGGGGTGGAAGGGACGAGGGCGAGGGCGCCGGCTGCGACGGCTGCGGCCGCGAGTCCGAGAACCTTGCTGCGCATGGGGGTCTGCCTTTCGTTGGGGACCTGCTCTTGGGAGTGAGAGCGCCGGGGCCGGTGGACCTTGCAGGTTTTTCCGGTGGGGTCCGGCTGGTGTCGCCAACTTTCGTCCGGGTCGCGGTGCGCGGGCATCCGGAGCCGCCACGGAAGCAAGGGAGCGCACCACGGAGCCAACACGGACCCAACGCGGCGGCAACCTCACTACGATGCGGTGGTGCGCTCCCCGGTGCTCGTCTCTCGGACCGTGGAACGAGCGCGCCTCGCGTCGGCCCTGGACGGCATCGCCGCAGGTCAGGGCGGGCTCTGGGTACTGCGGGGGGACCCCGGCATCGGCAAGTCGCGGCTCGCGACCGCGGTGCTCGCCGAAGCGGCGGATCGCGGGCTCGCGGTGCTGTCCGGGCGAGCCGTTCCCTCGGGCACGCCCACCCCGCTGCGCCCGCTCGGCGAGGCGCTGCTGGCCTGGCTGCGGCGCAACGACGTCCCGGACGACCGCTCCCTGGCGCCGTACCTCCCGACGATGGCGCGACTGGCGCCCCAACTCGGGCCGACGGCCCCGGACAGTCCGTCCTCGGTGATGCTGCTCGGCGAGGGGCTGCTGCGCCTGGCCCAGGCGGTGCCCGAGCCCGGGCTGGTGCTGGTGGTCGAGGACCTGCACTGGGCCGACCCGGAGACCCTCGCCGTCCTCGAGTACGTCGCCGACAACGCCCGCGACGTGCCGCTGGTCGTGGTCGCGACCGTCCGGCTCCACGAGGCGCCGGAGGTGCAGGACCTGGTGGCCGCGCTCGAGTGGCGACGCTCGGCCGAGGTCGTCGACCTGCAGCCGCTGCCCGACGACGACGTCGCTGCCGTCGCGGAAGCCTGCCTCGGCTCCGCGCCGCCGGTTGAGCTGGCGGGCTGGCTGCAGCAGTACAGCGCCGGCTACCCGCTGTTCGTCGAGGAGATGCTGGCCGACCTGCGCGACAGCGGGGTGCTCGCCGCGCAGGGCGAGCGGTGGGTGCTCACCGCGCCGGTCTCGGTCGTCGTGCCACGGCCCTTCGCCCGCTCGGTCGAGGGCCGCCTGGCGGCAGCAGGTGCAGCCGGGCGCGAGATCGCGGGCGCTGCCGCGCTGCTGGGCGTCGACTTCGACTGGCGCACGGTCGGCGAGGCGCTCGGCCTCGACGAGCAGGACGTCGCTGACGGATTGCGCGAGCTGACCGCCCAGCGGCTGGTGACCAGCGTCGCGCCCGACGGCTTCGCCTTCCGTCACGCGCTCACCCGCGAGGCGGTGCTCTCCGGCCTGCTCGCGCCCGACCGGTCGCGGCTCGCCGGCCTGCTGGCGGCCGCCCTGGCCGGTCGCACGGCCGACGCCGCGGAGGACCACCTCCAGCTCGCCGAGCTCTACGAGGCCGCCGGCGACGAGGACCGCTCCGCGGGGCTGTGGCTCGCCACCGCCCGCGACGCCGTCACCCGCGGAGCGCTCGCCAGCGCCCAGGAGGCGTTGGACCGCGCCCTGCACCGGGTCGCCGCCGGAAGCGTGGTCGAGCGCGAGGCCCGCGAGCTGGAGGTCGAGGTGCACGCGCTCGCCGGCGACGTGCCGCGGGCGCTTGCGGCGGGGGAGCGGCTGACCGGGGAGCTCGCCGACGAGCCCGGCCGACTGGCCGTCGTACGGCTCCGGCTGGCGCGAGCCCTGCTCGCCGGCGGCGAGTGGGACCGGGCCGAGGCGCAGCTGGTCGCCGCGGCCGGTCACGATCCCGCCCAGGAGGAGGTACTGGCGGCGCGGCTCGCGCTCGGTCGGCAGGACGACCGGGGCGCAGCCGAACGAGCCAGGGCGGCGTTGAGCGTGGTCGGCGCGGATCGTCCCGAGATTGCCTGCGAGGCATGGGAGGTGCTGGGCCGGGCCGAGCGGGCTCGGGACTTCGTCGCCGCCGAGGACGCCTTCGAGGAGGGCTACCGGCTGGCGGAGCACAGCGGGCTCCCGCTGTGGCGGGCGCGCCTGCTCGCAGCCCTCGGGTCGCTCGACCTCGCTTCCCGGCGGCCGACCGACGAACGGCTCGTCGCAGCCCGTCGGGTCGCCCTCGAGGCGGGGGCCATCGCGACGGCGGCCCGGATCGAGCTCGACCTCAACCTCGTGCGGATCCGCTACCTCGAGCTCGACGAGGCCATGGAGGCGATCGACAACGCGATCACGATGATGGACCGGTTGCGCCTGCCCGATCTCGCGGTCGCGCACGTGCTCCGCGCCGCCACCCGCGGCCTGTCCGGGCAGCTGGACGCGATGGAGGCCGACCTCGCGGCGGCTGCGGGCAAGCCGATGGACGAGGCGATCCGCGCCGTCGGGGTGCCCGGCCACGTGCGGTCGATGGTCGCCCTCGCCCACGGCCGGTACGACGAGGCGCGCGGCCACCTCGCGACCGCGATGGACTACCACCGGCGGTTCCCGAGCCTGCCGTTCTCGCTGCGCGGGCTGTGGGCGCTGCTCGAGACCGCGCTCGGCGACGGCGCCGCAGCCCGGGAGGAGGTCCGCACCGGCCCCCAGGCCAACAGCCCGCACAACTGGTTCGCGCTGCGCTACGCCGACGCGGTCGCGCTCGGCCGCGCCGGCGAGCGCGACGAGGCCGAGCGGGTGTTCGCCGACGCCGAGTGGGGTCTCCCCGGCAGGGAGCCGTGGCCGGAGCTCCAGGCGCGGCTCCTGGTCGCGGTCGCCGCCGCGCGGGACGGATGGGGAGAGCCCGAGCAGTGGTTCCGCCACGCCCTCGACGGGCTCGTCGGCTACGGCCTGACCGAGGCGGCGTCGGGCTGCCGCGTCGCCATGCGCGACGCCGGGTTCGCCGTGCCACGCAAGGCGGCCGGCAGCCAGCGGGTGCCCCCGCACCTGCAGCGGCTCGGCGTCACCGCGCGGGAGTACGACGTCCTGGAGCTCGTGGTCGACGGGCTGCAGAACAAGCAGATCGCCGACCGGCTCTACCTCTCCGTGCGCACCGTCGAGACCCATGTCACCCGGCTGCTGCAACGGACCGGCGCGGCGGACCGCAGCGCGTTGGCGGCGTACCTCAACGAGTGACGGGCGGGCGCGCGGCCAGGCCGAGGTCGACGACGTCCTCGATCCGCTCGCACCACCAGGACCGCGCGCCGTCGTGGTCGCCGGGTGCCATGGCGTCGTGCAGCGCGTGGGAGGCGTCGGCGGCGTACGCGTCCTCGACCTCGACGACGACGTAGCAGCGGTCGTGGGCGCCGGTCAGCAGCCAGCGGCTGGTCGCGAACCCGGGCAGCCGGCGGAGCCAGGGGGCGGCCTCGCCCCGGAGGCGGACCAGGACGTCCTCGCTCCGCTCCGGGGTGAGGTCGAGCGTCACCAGCAGCGTCGTCATGGCTCCACTGTCCGGGACCGGGCGGTGCGCTACATCCGTGGCGGGCACGGACTCAACGATCGCGAGCGGATCGCCGATGACTTTTGTCGGTGGTGGGGGTCAGAGTGGGGACAGGACGACGAGCTGGAGGCTGGGATGACGACGATCCTCATGGTCGGGACACGCAAGGGCCTGTGGGTGGGGCGCTCGGAGGACCGGGTGGACTGGTCGTTCACCGGGCCGCACCACGACATGGAGGAGGTCTACTCCTGCCTCGTCGACACCCGGGGCAGCACGCCGCGGCTCTTCGCGGGCGCCTCGTCCAGCTGGCTCGGACCCCAGCTGCGGTGGTCCGACGACCTCGGGCAGACCTGGCAGGAGACCCCCAACGGCGCGATCAGGTTCCCCGAGGGGGCCGGTGCGACGGTCGAGCGGATCTGGCAGGTCGTCCCCGGCGCCGGCGACGGTGTGCTGCATGCCGGCACAGAGCCCGGGGCGGTGTTCACGTCCCGTGACGGCGGCGCCACCTTCGCCCTCGAGGAGGGGCTGTGGAAGCACCCGCACCGCGAGGAGTGGGGCGCCGGCTTCGGCGGCCAGGCGTTCCACACCGTCCTCCCGCACCCCAGCGACCCGTCGTCGATGACGGTCGCGATCTCGACCGGCGGCGTCTACCGCACGATCGACGGCGGCGCCTCGTGGGCGCCGCGCAACCAGGGCATCCGCGCCGACTTCCTCCCCGAGGACCAGCGCTACCCCGAGTTCGGGCAGTGCGTGCACAAGGTCGCCCGGCACCCCTCGCGACCCGAGCGGCTCTACGCGCAGAACCACGGCGGCGTCTACCGCTCCGACGACGAGGGCGGCTCGTGGACGTCGATCGGCGACGACCTGCCCAGCGACTTCGGGTTCCCGATCGTCGTCCACCCGCACCGGCCCGACACCATCTGGGTCTTCCCGCTCGGCGGCGGCGACCGGCGCTACCCGCCGGAGGCACGGCCGCGCGTGTGGCGCTCGGACGACGCGGGGGAGTCGTGGACGCCGTACGGCACGGGCCTGCCGGAGGCGTTCTACGTCGGTGTCATGCGCGACGCGATGTGCGCCGACTCCCACGATCCCGCCGGGCTCTACTTCGGTGCGCGCAACGGCTCGGTGTGGGCCTCCGCCGACGACGGCGAGACGTGGCGGCAGATCGCGGCCGACCTGCCCGACGTGATGTCGGTCAAGGTGGGCGTCGCCTGAGTGCACGAAGGCGGGTGAGATCGGTCGGGGCGCCGTGGGCCCGCGCCGTAGCCTTGTCCCATGCCCACCCTCCGCTCAGCGACCTCCACCTCGGGCCGCAACATGGCCGGCGCGCGTGCCCTCTGGCGCGCGACCGGCATGACCGACTCCGACTTCGGCAAGCCGATCATCGCCATCGCGAACTCCTTCACCGAGTTCGTCCCCGGACACGTCCACCTGCGTGACCTCGGCAAGATCGTCGCGGAGTCGATCGTCGCCAACGGCGGGGTCGCGAAGGAGTTCAACACGATCGCCGTCGACGACGGCATCGCGATGGGCCACGGCGGCATGCTCTACTCGCTGCCGAGCCGCGAGCTGATCGCGGACGCGGTCGAGTACATGGTGCAGGCACACTGCGCCGACGCGATCGTCTGCATCTCCAACTGCGACAAGATCACGCCCGGCATGCTGCTGGCGAGCCTGCGGCTCAACATCCCGGTCGTCTTCGTGTCCGGCGGCCCGATGGAGGCCGGCAAGACCACCGCCATCGAGGGCATCGTCCACAGCAAGCTCGACCTGGTCGACGCGATGGTGGCCTCCGCCAACGACGCGGTGAGCGACGAGCAGCTCGACACGATCGAGCGCTCGGCCTGCCCGACCTGTGGCTCCTGCTCGGGCATGTTCACGGCCAACTCGATGAACTGCCTGACCGAGGCGATCGGCCTGTCGCTGCCGGGCAACGGCTCGACGCTGGCCACGCACGCCAAGCGCCGCGCGCTCTTCGAGGAGGCGGGCCGGGTCGTCATGGACCTGTGCCGTCGTTACTACGAGCAGGACGACGAGTCGGTCCTGCCGCGCAACATCGCCAACCGGTCGGCCTTCGAGAACGCCGTCGCGCTCGACGTCGCCATGGGCGGCTCGACCAACACCGTGCTCCACCTGCTGGCGGCTGCCCGCGAGGCCGAGCTCGACTTCGACGTCCACGACATCGACGCCATCTCGCGCCGGGTCCCGTGCCTGTCCAAGGTCGCGCCGAACTCCCCGAAGTACCACATGGAGGACGTCCACCGCGCCGGCGGCATCCCCGCCCTGCTCGGCGAGCTGCGCCGCGGCGGCGCCCTCAAGGAGGATGTGCACTCCGTCCACTCGGCCAACCTCGACGAGTGGCTGGGCCGGTGGGACATCCGCGGAGAGAATCCGTCGCCCGAGGCGCTGGAGCTCTTCCAGGCCGCGCCGGGCGGCGTGCGGACCACCGAGCCGTTCTCGACCGAGAACCGCTGGGGGACGCTCGACACCGACGCCGCCGAGGGCTGCATCCGTGACTTCGCGCACGCCTACACCGCCGACGGTGGACTGGCGATCCTGACCGGCAACATCGCCGTCGACGGCTGCGTCGTGAAGTCGGCCGGCGTCCCCGAGGAGTGCCTCACCTTCCACGGCACGGCGATCGTCTTCGAGTCGCAGGACGCCGCGGTCGAGGGGATCCTGGGCAAGAAGGTCGAGGAGGGCCACGTGGTGGTCATCCGCTACGAAGGCCCCAAGGGCGGCCCCGGCATGCAGGAGATGCTCTACCCGACGGCCTTCCTCAAGGGGCGTGGTCTCGGCCAGAAGTGCGCGCTCATCACCGACGGGCGGTTCTCCGGTGGCACCAGCGGCCTGTCCATCGGCCACATCTCGCCCGAGGCGGCCGGGGGCGGCCTGATCGCGCTGATCGAGGACGGCGACCCGATCTCGATCGACATCCCCAACCGGTCGATCCACCTCGACGTCGACGAGCACACGCTGTCCGAGCGCCGGGTGCTGCAGGAGAAGCGCGACCGGCCGTACACGCCGCTCGACCGGCAGCGACCGGTCTCCGCGGCGCTGCGGGCCTACGCGTCGATGGCCACCGCGGCCTCCGACGGCGCCTACCGCCGGGTTCCGGACTGACGGTCCGGCGGACGGGGGCTCGCTCATCTAGCCTTGGGACATGAGCGACGCCCCCGACATCAAGCCCCGTTCGCGCGACGTCACCGACGGCCTCGAGAGGGCCGCGGCCCGGGGGATGCTCCGTGCGGTCGGCATGGGCGACGCGGACTTCGCCAAGTCGCAGATCGGTGTCGCGTCCAGCTGGAACGAGATCACCCCCTGCAACCTGTCGCTCGACCGGCTCGCGAAGGCCGTCAAGAACGGCGTGCACGCGGCCGGCGGCTATCCCCTGGAGTTCGGGACCATCTCGGTCTCCGACGGCATCTCGATGGGCCACGAGGGGATGCACTTCTCGCTCGTCTCCCGCGAGGTCATCGCCGACTCCGTCGAGGTGGTGATGAACGCCGAGCGCCTCGACGGGTCGGTCCTGCTCGCGGGTTGCGACAAGTCGCTGCCGGGCATGCTGATGGCGGCGGCACGCCTCGACCTCGCCAGCGTCTTCCTGTACGCCGGCTCGATCATGCCCGGCCAGGTCGACGGGCGCGACGTGACGATCATCGACGCCTTCGAGGCGGTCGGCGCCTGCCTGGCGGGCAAGATCACGGCTGCGGAGGTCGACCGCATCGAGCGGGCGATCTGCCCGGGCGAGGGCGCGTGCGGCGGCATGTACACCGCCAACACCATGGCGTCGGTCGGCGAGGCCCTGGGCATGTCGCTGCCGGGCAGCGCCGCGCCGCCGGCCGTGGACCGGCGTCGCGACGGCTTCGCCCACCGCTCGGGAGAAGCGGTGGTGAACCTCCTGCGCCAGGGGATCACGGCCCGCCAGATCATGACCCGCGAGGCGTTCGAGAACGCGATCGCCGTGGTGATGGCCCTCGGTGGCTCCACCAACGCCGTCCTGCACCTGCTGGCGATCGCCAACGAGGCCGAGGTCGAGCTGACCCTCGACGACTTCAACCGGATCGGTGACAAGGTGCCGCACCTGGCCGACATGAAGCCGTTCGGCAAGTACGTGATGAACGACGTCGACAAGATCGGCGGCATCCCGATGGTGATGCGCGCGCTGCTCGACGCGGGCCTCATGCACGGCGACTGCCTGACGGTGACCGGCAGGACGATGGCCGAGAACCTCGACGAGCTCGCCCCGCCGGCGGTCGACGGCAAGGTCATCCGCCCGCTCGACGCCCCGATCCACAAGAGCGGCGGCCTGACCATCCTCAAGGGCTCGCTCGCCCCCGAAGGGGCAGTGGTCAAGAGCGCCGGCTTCGACGACTCGGTCTACAGCGGTACGGCGCGCGTCTTCGACGGCGAGCGAGCTGCCATGGACGCCCTCGAGGAGGGCCGGATCGTCGCCGGGGACGTGGTGGTCATCCGCTACGAAGGCCCCAAGGGCGGCCCGGGGATGCGCGAGATGCTCGCCATCACCGGTGCCATCAAGGGGGCCGGGCTCGGAAAGGACGTCGTGCTGGTGACCGACGGCCGGTTCTCCGGTGGCACGACCGGCCTGTGCGTGGGCCACATCGCGCCCGAGGCGGTGGACGGCGGCCCGATCGCGTTCGTCCGCGACGGCGACCGGATCACGCTCGACGTCGCCAACCGCACCCTCGAGCTCGCGGTCGACGAGGCCGAGCTCGAGGCGCGCAGGGCCGGATGGGAGCCGCTGCCGCCCAAGTACACCCGCGGGGTGCTGGGCAAGTACGCCCGGACCGTCCAGTCCGCCGCGCTCGGCGCCGTCACCTCCTGAGCGCGGCGCGATGAAGACCCACGCCCGCGTCTCCGGCCGCCTCCTCGAATTCGTCGAGAGCCAGCGGATGTTCTTCGTGGCCACCTCGCCGCTCGCCGCGGACGGCCACGTCAACCTCTCGCCGCGTGGCATCCCGGGCACCTTCCGGATGCTCGACGAGCACACCTTCGCCTGGCTCGACACCACCGGCAGCGGGAGCGAGACCATCGCCCATCTGCGCGAGAACGGCCGGATCACGGTCATGTTCTGCGCGTTCGAGGGCGCGCCCAACATCGTCCGCTTCCACGGCCGGGGCCGCGTCGTCACGCGCTACGACGACGAGTACGCCCTGCTCGAGCCGTTGTTCGTCGACCTGCCCGGCGCCCGGGCCGTGATCGTGGTCGACATCGAGCGGATCTCCGACTCGTGCGGTTACGGCGTGCCCGTGATGGAGTACGCCGGCGAGCGGGACCTCCTCCAGCCGTACTTCGAGCGCAAGGGAGTCGACGGCTCGGCGGACTACCGCCGCCGCAAGAACCGGACCAGCATCGACGGCCTCCCGGCCTACGACTTCGACCCGCTCGACGAGGCGAGCTCCGCGATCGACGCGGGGCGGCGCGAGCGGTGGTGACCAACGCCTTCGGGCAGTCCGTCGGCGACGAGGTGCCGGGCTGGGAGCCACGCCCCTGGCCGGAGCCGGTCACCATCGCCGGCCGCTACGTCGAGCTGCGCCCGCTCTCGTCCGCGCAGTACGCCGACCTCCACGCCGCCACCTGCGGTCCCGACGACGGCGACCTCTGGACCTACCGGCCGATCCCGCGCCCGACCACGCTCGCCGAGCTCTGGATGCACCTCGCCGCCCACCTGGAGGACCCCGCGCTGGTGACCTTCGCGCTGGTCCCGCAGGAGGGGGAGCGGGCGGGGAGGGCGACCGGGCTGGCGTCGTACATGCGCATCGATCCGGGACACGGGCAGATCGAGGTCGCCGGGGTGCTGTTCGGGAAGGCGTTGCAGCGCACCCGCGCTGCCACCGAGGCGATCCACCTGCTGATGGCTCACGCGTTCGACGAGCTCGGCTACCGCCGGTTCGAGTGGAAGTGCGACAGCCTCAACGAGCCCTCGCGCCGGGCCGCGCTGCGACTGGGCTTCGTCGAGGAGGGTCGCTTCCGCAACCACATGGTCACCCAGGGCCGCAACCGCGACACGGACTGGTTCTCCGTGACGGACGCCGAGTGGCCGGCCGTGCGCGCCGCGCACCAGCGCTGGCTCGATCCCGCCAACTTCGACGATGAGGGGCGTCAGCGCTCTCGTCTGCAGGACGCGTCCGACGTCAGGTGAGCACGCCGGCGACCGAACGCTCCGCCGCCGGGCGCTCGTCGCCCTGGCCGACGAGGAAGTCGACGAGCAACGGGCCGAGCACCCTCGCCGGTCCGCGGGCACGGGCGAGGTAGCCGACGCCCTCGAGCAGGACGTAGCCGTGGACGATCGTCCACCAGCGGAACACCGGCGCGGAGCCGCGCTGCGCCTCGAACCGCCCGGCCGCGACGGCGCGGTCGATGGTGGCGCCGACCCGGTCCAGCGTCTCCCGCCGGCCGACGTGCAGGTCCTCGGACGTCGCGGGACGGTATCCCGCGAGCGGAGCGGTCGCGAACATGACGGCGTAGAGCTCGGGGTTCTCCCGGGCGTGGGCGACGTACGCCGCCGTCTGCCGGGCGAGGTCGTGCACCGGGTCGGCGGTCGGCTCGACCGCGGTCAGGTGGGCCTCCAGGCGGGCGAAGCCCTCCTCCACGACCGACCTCGCCAGCGCTTCCATCGAGCCGAAGTGGGTGTACACCGACATGGTCGAGGTGCCCGCCACGCTGGCGACCCTGCGCGTGCTCAGCGACGCCGCCTCGCCCGCGGCCACGAGCTGTGCCGCCGCCGCGGTCAGCCGCTGCCGCATCGGGAGGTCGGTGAGAGGCCTCACATCGCTCGACATGCCCACCAGTATCCATCACACTGGTTATAACGACCGTTATCGAAGGAGGGCCGGTGGGGCGCAGCAGGTGGGGGAGGGCCTCGGTGGCCGGCTGGGTCGCGGTGACGGCGCTCGCCGTCGTCTACGGTCCGATGGCGGTCGAGTACACGTGGCGCTTCTTCGATCCGGACGCACCCGGGCTGTGGGACCGCACCTTCGCCGCTGTCGTCGACCACGACGAGGCGTACGGCCCGGGGTCGATCCACACGGTGAGCGAGGCCGAGTACGCCGACAACCGGCTCACGATGCTCTTCCACACCACCACGGGCGGGATCGCCATCGTGCTGTTCGCTGCGCAGTTCTCCGCACGGCTGCGTCGCAACCTGGTGCGGCACCGCGCGATCGGCCGGGTGGCCGCGGGGTTGGCGTTGGTCGGGATGGCCGGCGCGGCGGCGTACCTGGTCGCCGTCGGCCCCGACGACACCTACGACGGCCCGGCGTTCCACGTCCAGCTCTGGGCCCTCGCCTTCGGCACCGCGACGGGCACCGTGCTCGGTGTGACCGCGGCGCGCCGACGCCAGATCGCGATGCACCAGGCGCTGATGGCCTACGCGTTCGCGCTGCTGCTGACGGCACCGCTGCTGCGGGTCGGCTATCTCGTGCTGGGCAACGCCTGGCCGGACACCACCCAGCTCGAGACCAACCTGGCCGGTGCCGCCTTCCTCAGCACGTGGGCACCCTTCGGCGCCTTCCTCGCGGCCCGCGCCCAGGACCGCCGGCACCGGCGTTCGTCCGGGATCCCGGCCCTGCCCGGTCGTCGCCTCGACCTGGCCGTCCTGGTGCTGGCCGCGGCCGCCGTGCCCGCTCTCGTCGCCCGCTTCGCCGCGGAGCTCGACGGGCCGGATCGGGTCACGCTGACCGGTCTCGTCGGCCTGGCGACAGCCCTGGCGGTCTCGCTCGCGAACCTGGCCGGGGCGCGACGATCCGGCGCCGAGGTGGCGGCGGAGGAGTGGCGGGTGGTCAGCCTCAGCCTCGTGTCGACCGCGCCGACCGCGCTGGTGGTCTGGGGCCTGCTCGACCTGCCGATCACGACGACGGATGCCTGGTTCGGGACGCTCCTCACCGCGCCCGCCGTCGCCGTCTCCCTCGGCTTCCTGCTGGTCGTCTGGCGGCGCCGGACGATCCGCGGGCGCACCGCTCTCGAACCGGAGCCCGGGGTCCCGGCGACCGCCCTGCCAGGCTGAGCAGGCTCAGCGCGCCGGTGTCTGCAGCTGTGCGAGCACCGACCGTGCCTGGGACCGGGCGCCGGCAGCGTTCGGGTGCGCGGGTACGGCGACGGCGAGGTCGTTGAGCGAGATGACACCCAGCCCCTCGACGTACCTCGTCAACGGACCGGTGCACACGTGGTGGCCCGTGCTCAGCGGGTGGGTGTCGACCAGCTCGGCGCCGGCGCGGCGGGCGGCCTCGGCGAGCATGTCGTTGAGCTTCACGAAGACCGAGTGGAGGTAGGCCATGTCGGTGTTGGTGATCGGGACGATCGGCCAGCAGCCGCGCTCGGGGATCGCGTCGAGGTAGTTGACCAGCAGCACCCGCGCGTGCGGCGAGCGGCGCTTGATCTCCTTCAGCGCCGCCACGACCTTGTCCTCCGTGGCGGCGACGTTCTCGGCGAGGCGGTCGATGCCGCCGGCCGTGAACCGCTCCTTGCACGCGCCCAGCGGCAGCGTGGACTCGTCGATGAGCGGGATGAGGTCGGGCAGGGGCAGCTTCGGTGTCAGCAGGCTGACCGGGCTGGCCGAGATGCAGCTCATCGCCCCGCTGGCGACCTCCGCGTCGTTCCCGCCGATGCCGACCGTCACCAGGTCGGTCGTCGGCGTCAGCCGGTCGAGCTGCGGGGGGTTCACCCCGCCCAACGGCAGGTCCTGCGGCTGCGTGAAGTGCTCGGTCGTCGCCGAGCCGCACGTGGCGTCGCGGAAGGTCGTCACGCCCAGGGCCCTCGCCACCAGCTTGGGGTAGTTCGTGTGCGACTGGAAGCAGTCCACCGGCGCGTGGCTCGCGTCCGGGAAGCCGTTGCGGTCGAAGATGACGACGTCGGCGGACCAGGAGTCACCCAGGGCGACGTACTCCGTGTACGACGGCGCGGGCTCCGCGTGCGCCCCCGGCGCCCCGCCGCCGGCGACCGCCGGTGCGAGCCCGAGGGAGGCGATTCCGACGAGCAGGGCGGCAGCACGGGCAGCGGGACGGCTTCGGAGCATGACCGGTCCAACGAGTCGGAGTGACCGCGGTCACTCCGCCGGCCGCGCGCGCCGGGTGTCGGCGCGCCGTGGCACCGTCGTGGGCATGGAACAGCGGATCAGCTTCGTCACCCTCGCCGTCGCCGACATCGACGTCACCCGGCGCTTCTACGTCGACGGCCTCGGCTGGACTCCCGAGCTGGACGTCCCCGGTGAGGTGATCATGTTCCGCGCCGGCGCGCACCTCGTGCTCTCGCTGTGGGAGCGCAGCCACTTCGAGGCCGAGGTCGGGACGCTGATGGCCGGTCCGGGCGTCGCGCCGATCACCATCGCCCACAACCTCGCCACGTCCGACGAGGTCGACGCCGTCCTCTCGACCGCCCGGGCCGCCGGTTCCCCCCACGTCGAGGAAGCCGTGCAGCGCGACTGGGGCGGCTACACCGGCTACTTCGCCGACCCCGACGGGTTCAGGTGGGAGATCGCGTTCAACCCTGATCCGGCCTTGTCGGCGATCGTGCTGCCGGGCTGACCCGTCCGGGCGCTCGGGCCCGGATGGGAGGATGGGGCGGTGACCACGGTCGGGGAGCTGCTCACCGCGGAGATCCGCGACCTCGCAGCGGCGATGACGGCCGGTCGCGCGGCCGCCGTCGCGGACGAGCCGGACGCCGTCCACCAGCTCCGCACGACGGTACGACGCCTGCGGAACCTGCTGGCCGCCTTCCGCCGCTGCTTCGACCCGGACCGGGCCGCGGAGCTCGGGGCGGCCCTGGCGTCGTACGGCGACCTCCTGGGGGAGTGCCGTGACCTGGAGGTACGGGCTGCCGACGCGACCGCGGCGCTGGACGCCCTCGGCCTTGCCGACGCGCTGGGCGACGCGCTGGTCGGCCCGCTGCTCACCCGGCACGCCACCGCCCACGACGCGTTGGTGGCCTGGCACGCTGGTCCCGGTGTGCTCGCCCTCGACGCACTGCTGGCCAGCTGGACCGACGCCCCCGCCCTCACCCGCCGCGCCCGCCGACCGGCCGACGCCGTGGCGAGGAAGGCGGTGCGCCGCCAGGCCCGCCGCGTCCTCGTCCGCGCCGACGCCGTCGTCGCCGCCGAGGGGATCGAGGACGCCCGGCACGCCCTCCGCAAGGCCGGCCGCCGGCTGCGGCACACCGCTGACGCGGTCGCTTCCGTCGACGCCGACGGCACCCTTGCTGCGCTGGGCAAGCTGGGCCACCAGGTCCAGGGCGCCCTCGGCGACCACCGCGACGCGCTGCTGCTCGCCGAGCACGCCCGCCGGTGTGCGTCCGGGCGCGCGGACGGCGCCGACCGGGCGTCGTACGACCTGGTCGTCGAGCAGGCCGGGCAGCTCGCCGCCGAGGCACTCGAGGGCCTCCCGGCGACCCTCTCGACGCTCCGCCAACGGGTCAATCCATGAGACGCGCGTCTTGGTATCTGGGACGGGGGCGGTACGTTATTCGACGGCACGACCGGGGCGGCGTACGGTGGGCGCATGCATCAGCAGCTTCTCGTACGCACCGGACGCGCCGCCTGACCTCGTCAGACGTCGCGTCCCACCCCTCGTTGCCTCCGCAACAGAGGGGTTTTTGTTTGTACGACGAACCACACCCTCGCCGGCACCGGCCGGCACGCAGCACAGACAGGAATGAGTCGGATGACTGAGCAGCAGGGCTCGGGCGAGACGATGACCGGCGCGCAGAGCCTGGTCCGGTCGCTCGAGGCGGCAGGTGTCACGGACATCTTCGGCATCCCGGGAGGCGCGATCCTCCCGGCGTACGACCCGCTGATGGACAGCAGCATCCGGCACATCCTCGTACGCCACGAGCAGGGCGCCGGCCACGCCGCGCAGGGCTACGCCTCGGCGTCGGGCCGTGTCGGCGTCTGCATGGCGACGTCCGGCCCGGGCGCGACCAACCTGGTGACCCCGATCGCCGACGCGCACATGGACTCGGTCCCGATGGTCGCGATCACCGGGCAGGTCGGTGCCTCGATGATCGGCACGGACGCCTTCCAGGAGGCGGACATCCGCGGTATCACCATGCCGATCACCAAGCACAACTTCCTCGTGACCGACCCCGCCGAGATCCCGGTCAAGATCGCCGAGGCCTTCCACATCGCCTCGACCGGGCGCCCCGGACCGGTGCTCGTCGACGTCACCAAGTCGGCGCTGCAGGCCACGACGTCGTACGCCTGGCCCACCGACATCACCCTGCCCGGCTACCGCCCGGTGACCCGGCCGCACGCCAAGCAGATCCGCGAGGCCGCGCGGCTCATCCTCGAGTCCCGCAAGCCGGTCCTGTACGTCGGCGGCGGCACCATCCGCTCGGGCGCCTCCCGGGAGCTCGCGGCCCTCGCCGAGCTCACCGGCATCCCGGTGATCACGACGCTGATGGCGCGGGGCGCGTTCCCCGACAGCCACCCGCAGCACCTCGGCATGCCCGGCATGCACGGCACGGTGGCCGCGGTCGCGGCGCTCCAGAAGAGCGACCTCATCATCAGCCTCGGTGCCCGCTTCGACGACCGGGTCACCGGCAACCTGGACTCCTTCGCGCCGGGTGCGAAGGTGATCCACGCCGACATCGACCCCGCCGAGATCGGCAAGAACCGCTTCGCCGACGTCCCGATCGTGGGTGACGTGCGCGAGGTGCTGGTCGACCTCATCACGACGCTGCGCACCGAGCAGGAGGCCGGCAACACGGGCGACTACGAGGGCTGGGTCGCGTTCTGCGCCGGGGTGAAGAAGAAGTACCCGCTCGGCTACGAGAAGCCCGCCGACGGCGGCCTCTCCCCGCAGTTCGTCATCGAGCGGCTCGGCGTCATCTCCGGCGACGACACCATCTACACCGCCGGTGTCGGCCAGCACCAGATGTGGGCGGCGCAGTTCGTGAGCTACGAGAAGCCCAACACCTGGATCAACTCGGGTGGCCTCGGCACGATGGGCTTCGCGGTCCCCGGCGCCATGGGCGCGAAGGTCGCCATGCCCGACCAGACGGTGTGGGCGGTCGACGGCGACGGCTGCTTCCAGATGACCAACCAGGAGCTCGCCACCTGCGCGATCAACGACATCCCGATCAAGGTCGCGATCATCAACAACGAGTCGCTCGGCATGGTGCGCCAGTGGCAGACGCTGTTCTACAACTCGCGCTACTCCAACACCGACCTGCAGTCGAAGCGGATCCCCGACTTCGTGAAGCTGGCCGATGCCTACGGCTGCGTCGGCCTCGCCTGCGAGTCGCCGGACGACGTCGACGCGACCATCGCCAAGGCGATGGAGATCAACGACGTCCCCGTCGTCGTCGACTTCCGGGTCCACCGCGACGCCATGGTGTGGCCGATGGTCGCCGCCGGCACCAGCAACGACGACATCAAGTACGCGCGCGACCTCGCGCCCCAGTTCGACGAGGACGACCTCTGATGGCCCAGCACACCCTCTCGGTCCTGGTCGAGGACAAGCCCGGCGTCCTGGCGCGGATCTCCGCGCTGTTCAGCCGCCGGGGCTTCAACATCACCTCGCTCGCGGTCGGCCCGACCGAGCACCCCGAGATCTCGCGGATGACCATCGTCGTCAACGTCGAGTCCTCGCCGCTCGAGCAGGTCACCAAGCAGCTCAACAAGCTGGTCGAGGTCATCAAGATCGTCGAGCTCGACCCGGCGGCCTCGGTCAACCGGGAGCTGGTGCTGGTCAAGGTCGGCGCCACCGCGGAGAACCGCAGCCAGGTGCTCGACGTGGTCCAGCTGTTCCGGGCCAAGGTGATCGACGTGTCGTCCGACGCGATCACCATGCAGGTCGTGGGCAACGCCGACAAGATCAGCGACTTCCTGCGCGTGCTCGAGCCGTTCGGCATCCGCGAGCTCGTGCAGTCCGGCATGGTGGCCATCGGCCGCGGATCGCGCTCCATCTCCGAGCGCGGCAAGCCCGTGGCCGTCCCCGTCCCGCCTGCCGCCAACGCCTGACCGGTGGTCGGGGAGGTCGCGCGGCGACCGTCCCGAGGCCTCCGCAATACTCAAGAAAACCCAACCCAGCAAGGAGAAGCCCGACGTGGCTGAGATTTTCTACGACGACGACGCCGACCTGTCCCTCATCCAGGGCAAGAACGTCGCGGTCATCGGTTACGGCAGCCAGGGCCACGCGCACGCGCTCAACCTGCGCGACTCCGGCGTCGACGTCCGCGTCGGCCTCAAGGAGGGCTCGAAGAGCCGGGCCAAGGCCGAGGAGCAGGGCCTGCGCGTCCTGACCCCGCGCGAGGCCGCGGAGGAAGCCGACGTCATCGTCATCCTCGCGCCCGACCAGCACCAGCGGAAGCTCTACGCCGAGGACATCGCGCCGGCACTGACCGAGGGTGACACCCTCGTCTTCGGCCACGGCTTCAACATCCGCTTCGGCTACATCAAGGCGCCCGAGGGCGTCGACGTGATCATGGTCGCCCCGAAGGCCCCCGGCCACACGGTGCGCCGCGAGTACGTCGCCGGCCGCGGCATCCCGGACATCATCGCCGTCGAGCAGGACGCCTCGGGCACCGCCTGGGACCTCGCGAAGTCCTACGCGAAGGCGATCGGCGGCACCCGCGCCGGCGTCATCAAGACCACCTTCACCGAGGAGACCGAGACCGACCTGTTCGGCGAGCAGGCCGTCCTGTGCGGTGGCGTCTCGCACCTGGTGCAGGCCGGCTTCGAGGTCCTCACCGAGGCGGGCTACCAGCCGGAGATCGCCTACTTCGAGGTGCTCCACGAGCTGAAGCTGATCGTCGACCTCATGTGGGAGGGCGGCATCGCCAAGCAGCGCTGGTCGGTGTCCGACACCGCGGAGTACGGCGACTACGTCTCCGGCCCGCGCGTGGTGACGCCCGCCGTCAAGGAGTCGATGCAGGCGATCCTGGCCGACATCCAGAGCGGTGCCTTCGCCGAGCGGTTCATCGGCGACCAGGACAACGGCGGCGCCGAGTTCCTCAAGCTCCGCGAGGAGGAGGCGGCCCACCCGATCGAGGCGACCGGCAAGGCGCTGCGTGCCCACTTCTCGTGGAAGCAGACCGACGACGACTACACGGAGGGCTCGGCCGCGCGCTGACCTCCCGTCGTACCGACGACGCCCCCGGACCCCGCGTGGATCCGGGGGCGTCGTCGTGTCACCCGTCGTCGCTGACGGCGTCCACCTGATCGAGGAGCGCGCCGGCCAGCGACCGGGCCCCCTCGACGGTCAGCACGATGCGGGGGCGGGCGGCCTCCGCCGACTCGACGACCAGCCAGGTGCGGTCGTCGTCGTCATGGCGGCCGGCGCGCACCACGAGCGAGAGCGGCCGCAGGGAGGCGGTGACCGGCACCGTGTCGGCGGGCCCCGCGACGACGGGGAGGAGCGCCGGCTCGCTCTGGTGGTAGCGGTCCTCGGGGTAGTCGTCGGCGGCATGCTCACGGGTGCACCACGGTGGGCAGCGCCCGTCGGGCCAGGGCGGGCGTCCCGCCTGTGCTGCTGCCCGCACGCCGTCGCCACCGGTCATGCGCCTCACCCCCGAGATGTCCCTTGCTCCGTCAGCCGGACCCTAGGACCCGCGCCCGACGCATGCGCCCGACACCGGGTCCGTCGTCCACAGGTCGCCGGGAAACCGGCTGTCGCACGATAGGCATACGAGTATGGTCCCTCGGGGGTGGTCATACGTGGATGATGGTGGGCGTGGCGGGGAAGCGTGTGGACATCAGCTGGCAGGCCTACGCACGCGAGCTCGGGGTCAACCTGCAGCGGGCCCGCCTCGCCAAGGGCCTCAGCCAGGAGCGGGTCGCTCACCTCGCCGGGATCGCCGGCTTCACCTACCAGAAGTTCGAGAAGGGCGAGTCCCGCCCGGGCACCCCGATGAACCCGCAGCTGCTGACGCTCGTGTCGCTGAGCCAGGTGCTCGAGGTGCCGATCGTGGAGCTGCTCCCCGACTTCCAGCCCGACATCAGCCGCTGACGACCAGCAGCACCGCGCCGGCGCCGACGAGGGCCACCCCGCCCCACTGCAGGAGCGAGAGGCGCTCGCCGAGCAGGGTCGCGCCGAACACCGCGACCAGCACGACGCTGAGCTTGTCGACCGGCGCGACCAGTGACGCGTCGCCGACCTTGAGCGCCCGGAAGTAGCAGATCCACGACGCACCGGTCGCCAGCCCCGACAGGACGAGGAAGAGCCAGGTCCGTGCGCCGACCTCGCCCGGGGAGTGGAACTTGCCGAGGGCCAGCAGGATCAGCCCCAGCGTCACGAGGATGACCACGGTGCGCACGAAGGTCGCGACGTCGGAGTCGATCTCCCGGACGCCGACCTTGGCGAAGATCGCCGTGAGCGCCGCGAACACGGCGGACAGCAGGGCCCAGAACCACCAGGTCGACGTGATGTCCATGTACAACCCCTGCGACGTCGGACGTCCCGTGGGCGATCACCCACGGGACGTCCGACGTTAGCGGCTCAGCGAGCTACTTCACCTCGGAGCGGCGCAGGAACAGAAGGCCGACGAACAGCGGAGCGGCGATCCAGATGGCCGTGGTGGACCCGAGCATGGCCCACTCCCGCGCGGTGTCCGTGGCTCCCTCGAAGAGGTTGACCTGACTGGTGTTCCAGTCGATCCACGGCTGCAGGTCGGCGAACCAGGCACGCACCTCGGCGAGCAGCACGAGGATGCCGGGCATCACCAGCGACACGACGAAGTAGCCGACGATCGCCGCGGGCGAGCTGCGCAGCACGACGCCGAGCGTGAAGCCGACCGCCATCCCGACGAGGTTGCCGAGGACGATCTGCGGCACGGTCGCGAGCGGGACGTTCCAGGCCAGGTCCACGCCGACGATGGCGGCACCCACCAGGTTGCCGAGGGCGCCGACCGCGAGCGCGACGGCCATCGACACGACGCCGACCAGGAAGGTGGCCGCGGCCTTGGCAGCCACCACCCGGCCCCGGCCCGGAACCAGGGTGAACGTCGTGAGGCCGGTGCGCTGGCTCCACTCGCTCGTGACGGAGAGGATCGCGATCATCGGCAGCACCACCGACAGGGGCAGGCCGATCGCCGTTGCGAAGCTCTCGTAGGTGATCTGGTCGTCGGGGGCGAACGCGATCACCGCGGCGGTGGCGAGGACCGAGAGCACCGCGACGCTCACCATCAGCCAGAGACCCGAGCGGGTGTCGAACATCTTGCGCAGCTCGACGTGCAGCACGCGGCCGAACGGGGTCGCTGCCGGGACGGCACGGGCGGGGACGGCCGGGGCGACGCCGGCGCCGGCACGGACCGTGGCGGTCGTGGTGGTCATGCTCACTTCACCTCGGAGCGCAGCACCAGCCGCAGGCCGATGAGCAGCGGGATCGCGATCCACAGCGCGGACGTGACGCCGAGCTGGGCCCACTCCTGGCCGGTCAGCGTCGAGTCGAAGAGGAGGAACCGGGTCTGGTTGAGGTCGAACCACGCGCCGTTGTCCGCCCACCACTCCTGGGTGGAGGCGAGGGCGCTGGTCAGGCCGGGCAGCACCAGCGCGGTCACGAAGTAGCCGACGATCGCCGCCGGTGAGTTGCGGAACAGCAGTCCGAGCGCGAAGCCCAGCAGCATGCCGAGCTCGTTGGCGAGCACGATCTGCGCGAAGGTCGTCGCACTGATGTCCCACTGCGCGTCGACACCGGTGATCGCCGCGGTGATCAGGTTGCCGGCGGCGCCGACGCCGAGCGCGACGACCATGCCGAGGGCGCCGATGGCGAGCGTGTCGAGCAGCTTCGCCGCCAGCACGCGCGGCCGGCTCGGGACCAGGGTGAAGGTCGTCAGCGAGGTGCGCTGGCTCCACTCGCTGGTCACGGCGAGCACACCGATGACGGGCAGCACGATCGACATCGGGCTGCCCACGGCGGCCGCGAACGAGTCGAAGGTGAGCGAGTCGCGATCGCCGAGCAGCACGGTCAGGGTCGTCGCGACCACCGAGGCGATGACGATGCTGGCCATCAGCCAGAAGCCGGAGCGGGTGTCGAACATCTTGCGCAGCTCGACGCTCACGACCCGGCGGAACGGAGTCGGTGCGGGCGCCGGACGCGACCGCTCGGCAGGTGGTACGACGGCCGCGGGGGCCTCTTCGATCGTGGCGGTCATGCCGCTGCTCCTTCGTGGGTGCCGTCGTGGCTGACGGTGTCGCGCTGGCTCTCGGCGGTGAGGGCGAGGAACATCTCCTCGAGACCGGCGCCGTCGGCGGCGCGCAGCTCGGTGACGGCGATGCCGGCCGCGAACGCGGCCCGGCCCACCCGGGGCAGGTCGGCCTCGGCGAGCACGGCGCCGCCGGAGGTCGGCCGAGCGGAGATACCGGCGGCCTGGAGGGCGCCCGCCAGCGCCGTACCGTCGGCGGAGCGAACGAGGGTGCCGGCGCCGGCCAGCAGCTCGTCCTTGGTGCCCTGGGCGACAATCCGGCCGTTGCCGATGACGACGATGTCGTCGGCGACGACCTCGATCTCGTGCAGCAGGTGGCTGGAGAGGAGGACGGTCCCGCCCTGGTCGGCGAAGTCGCGCAGCAGGTCGCGCATCCAGCGGATGCCCGCCGGGTCCAGGCCGTTGGCCGGCTCGTCGAGGATGAGCACCTCGGGGTCGCCCATCAGCGCGGTGCCGATGCCGAGGCGCTGCCGCATGCCGAGCGAGTAGTTGCGCACCCGGCGGCTGGCCTCGTCGGGGGTGAGGCTGACCCGCTCGAGCATCTCCTCGACGCGGGTACGCGGCAGGCCCATGGTCAGCGCGGCGATGGTCAGGATCTCGCGGCCGGTGCGGCCGGCGTGCTGGGCGGAGGCGTCCAGCAGGACGCCGACCTCGCGGCCGGGGTCGGGCAGGTCGCGGAACCGACGGCCCAGGACGCGGACCTCGCCGCTGCCCGGACTGGTCAGTCCGACCATGACCCGCATGGTGGTGGACTTGCCGGCACCGTTGGGGCCGAGGAAGCCGGTGACCCGGCCCGGCGCAGCGGTGAACGACACCTTGTCGACGGCGGTGAAGCTGCCGTAGGTCTTGGAGAGCGACTCGACTGTGATCATGCCCCGAAGCCTCGCCGGGCGCGCAGGTCCGGCGCTTCGGGCAGATCCCTTGACCGACCCCTGAGCCGACCCTGAGCCGGCTCAGGGATCCCCGGGGAATCCGTCAGGGCTGCGGCGCGTTGGGCTCCTCGTGCGTATCGAGATCTGGGCCGACGTCGTCTGCCCGTGGTGCTACATCGGGAAGCGACGCCTGGAGAAGGCGATCGCGGGGTTCGAGCACGGCGACGAGGTCGAGGTGGTCTACCGCTCCTACGAGCTCGACCCGTTCGCTCCCGAGGTCGGGACCGAGTCGACGCTCACCGTGCTGGGCCGGAAGTTCGGCGCCGACGAGGCCGGCACCCGCGCGATGATGGCGCGTGCCGACGAGGTGGCCGCCGCGGAGGGGCTGACCTTCGCCCACGCGGACGCCCTGCACGCCCGCACCCTCACCGCGCACCGGCTGCTGCACCTGGCCGGGGCGGAGGGTCGGCAGCACGAGCTCATGGAGCAGGTGCTGGCGGCGTACTTCACCCGGGGCGAGTCGCTGGGTGACCACGACGTGCTGCGCCGGGCCGCGGCCGGAGCCGGTCTCGACGCGGGCCGGGTCGACGAGGTGCTCGCGAGCGACGAGTACCGCGACGAGGTGATGGCCGATGTCGCGCAGGCACGCGCCTACGGCTCGTCCGGCGTACCGTTCTTCGTCATCGACGGGCGGTTCGGGATCTCCGGGGCGCAGCCGACCGAGCTCTTCGAGCAGGCGCTTGCCCAGGCGTGGGACAGCCGCGCCAGCTGAGCTCGACCGGTCGTCGAGGAGGTCGTGCAGCGACCGTCACGAGACGCCCCGCCTCGGCGCACTTGCTGTGCGATCTCGTTCGCGACGCAACCGGGTCTCGTGACGCGCCGCGATCTCGCTTGCTCCGCTGCGCGAGCTCGCGCCGCGATCTCGCTTGCTCCGCTGCGCGAGCTCGCCGGCGCTCCTCGACCTTCTGCCTTCATCCGCGCGTTCGCTAGCTCACGCGCGGCGGCCTCACGGCAGCAGCAGGACGACCGTCTCCGCAACACACGCGGGCTTGTCCTCGCCCTCGATCTCGATCGTGTGCTGCACGGTGAGCTGCTTGCCGCTGGGGATGTCGACCACCTCGCCCATCTTCACGTGCAGCCGGATCCGCTTGCCGACGAGGAGCGGGTTCGGGAAGCGGACCTTGTTGACGCCGTAGTTCAGCTTGGCGCCGGGGGTGCGCAGCGTGAAGACCTGGCTGCCCAGCCACGGCACGAGTGACAGGGTCAGGTAGCCGTGCGCGATGGTCCCGCCGAACGGGCCCTCCTTCGCGCGCTCCATGTCGACGTGGATCCACTGGTGGTCGCCGGTCGCGTCGGCGAACTGGTTCACCCGGCGCTGGTCGATGGTCACCCACTCGCTCGTGCCGAGATCGGCGCCGGCCGCCTCGGCGACCTCCTCGAACGTCGTGAACACTCGCATGCCTGACTCCTTCGTCGCGTGAAGCTCGGTGGCTCCGACCCTAGTAGCCGCGGGAACCGCCGTGCACCGGGGGCGGCCCGGTCTCACTGCCTGGTCGTGAGCCAGGCCAGTCCGCCCAGACCGAGCAGTCCCACCACCACCGCCCCCGGTACGACGTCCGCCCCCTCGGCCGCGACCGCGAGCACGCCGACGGCCAGGGTCGCCGCGCCGATCGGCGTCGTCCGCGCGACCGCGCCGCGCACCACCCTGCGGTCCGCCGCGCGGCCGGGCGGGCCGAGGGCGGCGTACGCCGTCATGGTGTGGAAGACGAGGAACGCCACCGCCACGACGAGGACCGGGCCTGCGGTCGGGTCCGGGACGACGGCCACCCACCACGCGGCCGCCACGCCGAGGGTGAGCAGGGGGGCGGAGCTGTCGGGCAGCTCCGCCGAGCCCAGTGCGAGCAGGCCGACGACCGCCGCCGGCCACCACGGGCCGCCCGGTGCGGCGGTCGCGACGGCGGCGACAACGGCGAGCATCGACCCCACGACCAGGAGCCATCGCACGATCGCGGCAGGGGACAGGGTGGCGACCCAGCGCCCCCGGCGGTCCCGGACCGTGAGCTGGACACTCATCGCCGCACCAGCCGCGGCGTCGAGGAGCGGCGCGCGAGGTCCCGCAGCACCCGGTCGATGCTGTGCGGCCCGGCCCAGGTGATGACGGGGATGCCCAGCGAGGCCATCCGGTCGCGTTCGACGCGACGCTGGAGCATGCGCAGCCGCCACGCCAGCCGGTCCTCCGGCGTGCTGCCCCGGCCGTCGCCGCCGGCGAGCTCGGCGGGCAGGGTGTCGACGACGACCACGTCGATGCCGGCGCTGGTCAGCATCGCGACCTGCTGCGTCGACGCCGGCTCGATCAGGGGTGACAGCAGGAGGGCGAGGGTGCCCGCGCCGAGGCCCTGCCGAGCGGCGAGCGCGTCCTCGCCGCGGGCGGTGCCGGGCTCGACCAGCGCCAGCGTGTCGAGCAACCGGCGCAGCTGGTGCCGGCTGGACGAGGACGGCAGGAAGCTGACCCGCCAGTCGCCGAAGACCCGCAGGCCGACCCGGTCGCCGCGGCGCAGGAAGTGCTCGGCCAGCGCGGCCGCCGCCCGCACGGCGAGGTCCATGCTGCTGCGGTCGCCGGTGATGCCCCCGCTCGCGCCGACGTCGTTGACCGCGTCGACGAGCAGGACGACGTGCGCGTCCTCGTCCGCGTGCGTCGCGGTGACGTGGAGGGCGCCGGTGCGGGCCGAGGTGGCCCAGTGGATCCGGCGCAGCCGGTCGCCCGGCTCGAACGGCCGCACCTTCGCGAACTCGCTGCCCTCGCCGGGCCGGCCGGCCCGCTCCTGCCCGACCAGCCCGTTCGGGTGGGGGGCAGGAGCCGTCGAGTCGACCTGCTCCTTCGACGGCAGGACCGTCAGCCGGAGCGGCGCCGGCCGCTCCGCCACCCAGCGCCAGGCCGCCCAGGCGTCGTACCCGGTGACGGCGGCGGCGCCCAGCGTGCGCCGGCCCCACCGGACCGGTTGCAGGCCGATGTCCATCCGGGCGACACCGCCCTCCTCCGGCACCAGCAGGCCGTCCCCGGGCTCCACCTCGAGCCAGCGCTGCCCGGGGTGGAGGGCTGCGACGACGCCGCCGGGCGGCACGTCCTCCACGGTCGCCGACCAGACCAGGTCCTCACCCTCGTGCACGGCGAGGGAACCGCCCGGGGCCCGGAGGACGGGTACGACGCGCGGGCGGGACCCGGCGCCGGCGAGTGCGACCAGCAGCAGCGGGGTCGCCAGCACGACGACGTCGACACGTCCGAGCACGATGGCGACGAGCGGCAGCGCGAAGCCGAGGGTGACCGCGCGCAGGTGGGCGTGGGTCGGGTGCCACCGCACGGAGCTCACCTGCGTTCCCGTGCGGACGGGGCGGGCACGTGACCGAGGACGGACTCCACGACGGAGCGCCCGGTCACGTCGCTCATCCAGAGCTCGGGCCGGATCGTGATCCGGTGGGCGAGGGCCGGCACCGCGACGGCCTTGACGTCCTCCGGGGTCACGAAGTCGCGGCCCGAGATGACGGCGTGCGCCCGGGAGACCAGCAGCAGGGCGAGCCCGCCGCGCGGCGAGGAGCCGACCAGCGTGTGGTGGTGCGCGCGGGTCGCGGCGGCCAACGCCACGCAGTAGCGGCCGACGTCGGGGTCGACCGTCACCGACTCGACGGCCCGCTGGATGCCGAGCAGCCCTGGTGCGTCGACGACCTGGCGGACGGTGACCTCCTCGCGACCGCGGTCGAGCCGGCGGCGGAGCACCTCCCACTCCTCGTCGGCGTCGGGGTAGCCGAGCTCGACGCGCAGCAGGAAGCGGTCGAGCTGGGCCTCGGGGAGGGGGTAGGTGCCCTCGTACTCGACCGGGTTGGCGGTCGCGAGGACGTGGAAGGGAGCTGCCAGCGGGAAGGTCTCACCCTCGACGGTGACCTGTCGCTCCTGCATCGCCTCCAGCAGTGCGGCCTGCGTCTTCGGTGGGGTGCGGTTGATCTCGTCGGCCAGCAGCAGGCCGGTGAACAGCGGGCCGGGACGGAAGGTGAACGCCGCCTCCCGCTGGTCGTAGATGAACGAGCCGGTGAGGTCGGCCGGCAGCAGGTCGGGCGTGAACTGCGCCCGCTTGAAGTCCAGGCCCAGCGCCTGGGCGAAGGTGCGGGCGGCCAGCGTCTTGCCGAGACCGGGGAAGTCCTCGAGCAGCACGTGCCCGCCGGCCACGATCGCACTGAGGACCAGGGTCAGTGCGGGACGCTTGCCGACGACCGCGGTACCGACCTCGTCGAGCACCCGCTGGGCGAGCTCGGCCGCTTCCGCGGGCGTCGTCGCGGGGACGACCTGTGCGCTCACAGCTCCTCCAGCCGGTCGAGGACGTCGCCGAGCTGCCGCCGGTAGCGCTCAGGCGAGTCGAGGGGCGGTCGGTCGAGGAAGCGGCGCACCTCGTCGGGAAGGGCGGAGCGGGGGTCGATCCCGGCGGGACCGGCGAGGACGGCCGTCGTACCGAGCAGCTGGTCGACGGCCCGGACCACCTCCGCGTGCAGCGCGGTCGGGTCCTGCGCCGCGACCAGCCGGGCGAGGTGGGTGAGCTGGAGGTCGTGTGCACGGTCGTCGCGCACGTGGAGCGGCTCCTCCTCGGGCCACACGACTTCCGGCACCTCGCCGGCGAGCACAACGACGAGGGCGACGAGCGTCGCGGTGACGCCGATGGCGGCGATCAGGTCGAGGGTCATCTGGGGCTCCTCCGTCGGGCGGCGGGCAACCCCCGCAGCAGCGTGGCCAGGCAGGCGGCCGCCTCGGACCGCTGCGCCTCTCCGAGGGCGTGCTCGGAGAAGCGGGCCTCGCGGTAGAGGGCGGCGAGGCGGTCGATCGCGTCGCCGTCGAGGTCGTACGACGCCAGCACGTGGGCCACGAACTCGGCCGGCGTGTCGGCGGGATCGCGGTGGAAGCGCTCGGACTCGGCGGCGGCCTCGAGCCGCAGCCAGGCCGCGACGATGCCGTTGCGAGCGGTCCCGGCGTCGAGGTCGGCGAGGCCCTCGGCGAGCGCATCGGCCAGGCCGTCGCCGTCGTCGAGGAGCTCGGGGTCGACCGGCTCGAGGAGGGCGCCGAGGGCGACGCGCCCCTGCCGTGGCCGACGGCTGCGCAGGGAGAAGCGCAGGCGGAGCACGACGGCGGCGAGGGTCAGGCCGAGGGCGACGACCAGGGCGGTGGCGACCGCCCTCCCGGGCATCAGGAGCCCGCCGCCGTCGTCGGACAGGTCCCGCTCGCCGGCCTCGTCGCGACCGCCGTCACCCTCGCCGGCGATGTCCTCGGAGGGCTGTTCGTCCTCGACCACCGCGGGCGGGTCGGGCTCGAGGACCGCCCAGTCGACGCCCTGGCCGGACGCCGTCGCGAGGACGCAGAGCAGGAGGACCAGTGCCCCGGCGAGCAGGAGGCCCGGTCGTACGAGGTCGCGTGACCCCTTCCCCATGACGGGAGGCTACGCGGGTTTCGAGCCCACGGGAATGGCGCCGATCTCCACCCGCGTGCTGGGTCGGTGGCGCCTGACCACTCCGTGTTCACAAGTTCGAAACACGCTCCCGTGGGGGTACTGTGGCGAGCGCGCACAGCGTCGTGCACGTCTCCACCCGCACGTTCCCGCGAAGGACACCGCTGTGACTGCTCGCCCCGTCGTCCTCATTGCCGAAGAGCTCAGCCCCGCCACGGTCGAGGCGCTCGGGCCGGACTTCGAGATCCGTCACTGCGACGGTGCCGACCGGGCTCAGCTGCTGCCCGCGATCGCCGACGTCGACGCGATCCTCGTCCGCTCGGCGACCAAGGTCGACGCCGAGGCCCTGGCCGCCGCCAAGCGGCTCAAGGTGGTCGCGCGTGCGGGCGTCGGCCTCGACAACGTCGACGTGAAGGCCGCGACCCAGTCGGGTGTCATGGTCGTGAACGCCCCGACCTCCAACATCGTGTCCGCGGCCGAGCTCGCCGTCGCGCTGATGCTCGCTGCCGCCCGCCACGTCTCGCCGGCCCACGCCGCGCTGCGCGGCGGGGAGTGGAAGCGCTCGAAGTACACCGGCATCGAGCTCTTCGAGAAGACCGTCGGCATCGTCGGCCTCGGCCGGATCGGGGTGCTCGTCGCCCAGCGCCTGGCCGCGTTCGGGATGAGCGTCATCGCCTACGACCCCTACGTGCAGCCGGGCCGCGCCGCGCAGATGGGCGTCCGACTGGTCGACCTCGACACCCTCATGGCCGAGTCCGACTTCATGTCGGTCCACCTCCCGAAGACCCCCGAGACCGTCGGCCTGATCGGCGCCGAGCAGCTCGCGAAGGCCCGTCCCCAGCTGGTCCTCGTCAACGCTGCCCGCGGCGGCATCGTCGACGAGGCCGCCCTGTACGACGCCCTCAAGACCGGTCGCATCGGTGCGGCCGGCCTCGACGTGTTCGCCAAGGAGCCGTGCACCGACAGCCCGCTCTTCGAGCTGGAGAACGTCGTCGCCACGCCGCACCTGGGTGCGTCGACCGACGAGGCGCAGGAGAAGGCCGGCATCGCCGTCGCGAAGTCGGTCCGCCTCGCCCTGTCCGGCGAGCTCGTGCCCGACGCCGTCAACGTCCAGGGCGGCGTGATCGCCGAGGACGTGCGCCCCGGCATCCCGCTCACCGAGCGGCTCGGCCAGATCTTCACCGCGGTCGCCGGCGAGGTCGCCCAGAGCCTCGACGTCGAGGTGCGCGGCGAGATCGCCGAGCAGGACGTCAAGGTGCTCGAGCTCGCCGCGCTCAAGGGCGTGTTCAGCAGCGTCGTCGAGGACCAGGTCTCCTACGTCAACGCGCCGCTGCTCTCGGCGGAGCGCGGTGTCGCCGTACGCCTCGTCACGGAGAGCGACAGCCCCGACCACCGCAACCTGATCACGCTGCGCGGGACCCTCGCCGACGGCGCCCAGGTGTCGGTCAGCGGCACGTTGGTCGGGATCCACCAGCGGGAGCGGCTCGTCGAGGTCAACGGCTACGACATCGACATCGAGCCGACCGACCACCTCGCCTTCTTCACCTACGTCGACCGCCCGGGCATGGTCGGCACCGTCGGCCAGATCCTCGGCCAGGCCCAGGTCAACATCGCCGGCATGCAGGTCTCCCGCGAGACCAAGGGAGGCGAGGCCCTGGTCGCCCTCTCCGTCGACTCGGCCATCCCCGCGGAGACCCTCGCCGAGATCGAGGCCGCCATCGAGGCCACCTCGATCCACGCCGTCGACATCGTCTGACCCCTTCGCCGAGTTGGGCGTTCGGTTCGCCGAGTTGGGCGTTCGGTTCGCCGAGTTGGGCGTTCCTGACGAGTGGGCAGTACGAATCCCCAACTCGGCGCGCGGAACCCCCAACTCGGCGCGCGGAACCCCCAACTCGGCGGACTCAGGCGACGAGGACGGGCTCGCTGCCTGACGGGGGAGTGGACGACCCGGTGCGGCCGGTGCTGACGACGGCCCAGGCGTCGGCGATTCGGTCCACAGCCTCGACCAGCTGGGATGCGGCGATCGCGTAGGGGATCCGGACGTAGCTGTCCAGCCCGCCCTCGGGGGCGAAGGACGGCCCGGGCGCCAGCAGTACGCCGTGGCGCTCGGCCTCGGCCGAGAGGGCGGTCGCGCCGCGGGCGGGCAGGCGGCACCACAGCGCCATCCCGCCGGCCGGCATTCGGAACTCCCACTCCGGCAGGCGCTCGGCCAGCGCCCCGGCGAGGGCGTCACGCTGTTCGCGCAGCCGGCCGCGCTGGATCGCCACGATGTCGTCGAGACTGCCGCTCAGCAGCCGGGTGAGGACGAGCTGCTCGAGCACCGGCGCCCCGAGGTCCAGCCCGACACGCGCCCGGGTGAGCCGGTCGACGAGCGGGTGTGGCGCGCGGATCCAGCCGAGCCGCAGCCCGCCCCACACGCTCTTGCTGGCGCTGCCGACGCAGATCGCGTCCTTGCTGTACGACGCGAAGGGGCGCCGCGCGACGGCCGCGGGTTCGTCGTCGAGGTGGAGCAGGTGGTGGGCCTCGTCCACGACGGCGACCGCGTCGTGGCGGGCCAGCAGCCGGGCGTAGGCGGCCCGGTCCGCCGCCGACATGACGAGCCCGGTCGGGTTGTGGAAGTCGGGCATCACGTGGACCAGCCGCGGCCGGTGCCGGGCGAGGGCGGAGCCGATCGCGTCGAGGTCCCACCCGAGCGGGTCGAGGGTGATCGTGGCGAGCCGGCCGCCGCCGCTGCGCAACGCCTGCACCGCGTTGGGGTAGGTCGGCGACTCCATCAGGATCCGGTCGCGTGGGCCCGCGAGTGCCGAGCCGATCACGGCGGTCGCCGCCAGCGCGCCCGGTGTCACGATGACCTGGTCGGGGTCGGTCGGCAGCCCCCGGGCGTCGTACGTCGCGGCGATGGCGGCCTGCAGGGCGGGCATGCCGGCGGGGAAGTACCCGTGTCCGCCCAGGTGGGCGGGCAGCTCGGCGGCCGCCTCGGCGTAGAGCGCGGCGATGCCGGGCGGCGCAGTGGCGGCCGCGCAGACCAGGTCGATCACGCCGTTGCCGACGTCGCTGGGCCACAGCGCGCGGTCGAGCGCCCGGGTGCGGCCGCCGGGGAGGCGGGTGAACGTCCCGGAGCCCTGGCGGGCCTCGGCGTAGGCGGTGTCGCGCAGCCGCGCGTAGGCGCGCGTGACCGTGGTCCGCGAGACGCCGAGCGCCTCGGTGAGGTCCCGCTCGCTCGGCAGCCGGGTGCCGTAGCCGATCCGGCCGTCGCCGATCAGCTCGCGCAGCGCGTCGGCCAGGCCGGCGTAGGCGGGGGAGCGGTCGAAGCCGTCGACGAGGGCGGCCAGGCGAGCGGCGGTCAGAATGGACTGGCTCATGCAGGCCACTGTCCCATGATTGGCTATTTGGGAACAGGCCAATCTCGGTCACGCTGGTCCCATGTCCAGCCCGACCGTGCAGCTCGCCGACCTCGGCCCGATCACCCAGCTCCGCGCCGGCCGCCTGCCGCGCCGCCTCGTCCAGCTCTACGTGGGCCTCTTCCTGTACGGCGTCAGCCTCGCCCTCATGGTCCGCGGCGACCTCGGCCTGGCTCCCTGGGACGTGCTGCACTCCGGGTTCATCCGCCACGTCCCGATGACGCTGGGCCAGGCGGTGGTGCTGTTCAGCTTCGTCGTGCTCGTGCTGTGGATCCCGCTGCGGGAGAAGCCGGGCATCGGCACCCTCTCCAACGCGGTGGTGGTCGGGTTGTCCGCCGACCTCACGCTGGTGGTGCTCGACGCTCCCGGCGCGCTGGCGCCGCGGGTCGCGCTCATGGTCGGCGGGATCGTGCTCTGCGGCCTGGCCACGGCCCTCTACATCGGCGCCCAGCTCGGCCGCGGACCGCGCGACGGCCTGATGACCGGCCTGGCCCGTCGTACCGGGCTGTCGATCCGGCTGGTCCGCACTGCCCTCGAGGTGGGCGTCGTCGTGATCGGCCTGCTCCTCGGCGGCACGCTCGGCATCGGCACCGTCGCCTACGCGCTCGCCATCGGGCCGATCGCGCAGTGGATGATGCCGTGGTTCCTCGTCGATCTGGCCCCGGCTGCGCGGGTCGGTGGCATCCCTGAGCCGGACCCTGAACTTCTGCACTGACCCTGCATGAAGGGTGGGTTCCGTGGATAGGCTCGGGCCCATGACCACCGACGGTTCCCAGGCACCTGCTCCCGAGCCCAGCCCGCTGGCACCCCCCGAGCCTGCCCTCACGCTGACCGCGCCCGAGCCGGCCGCGCCCGTCGTCGAGACCCAGGCCCCGAAGATGGCGCCGCAGGTCGAGGCCGCGATGGTGCCCGAGCTCGACGCGAAGGTCGACAACTTCCTCACCTCGCTGACCTCCACGAAGGCGGGGAGCCCGGAGTTCTCGGCGCAGGCGGAGAACGTGCGCACGATGGGCGACGCCGACATCCGCAAGGCCGCCGAGACGTCCAACCGGATGCTCGACAAGCCGGTGAGCGCGCTGAAGGCCGGCGGGCTCTCCGAGGGCTCGACCGTCGGCAAGACGCTGCTCGACCTCCGTCGTACGGTCGAGGACCTGGACCCCGGCCAGGCCACCGGCGCGAAGAAGTGGTGGAACAAGCTGCCCTTCAACGACAAGATCGAGGACTACTTCCGCAAGTACCAGTCCTCGCAGAGCCAGCTCAACGGCATCCTGCACTCGCTGCGCAGCGGCCAGGACGAGCTCACCAAGGACAACGTGGCGCTCAACCTGGAGAAGACCAACCTCTGGTCGGTCATGGGGCGCCTCAACCAGTACATCTACGTCGCCGAGAAGCTCGACGCGAAGCTGTCCGCGAAGATCGCCGAGCTCGAGCTCAGCGACCCCGAGACCGCCAAGACGCTGTCGCAGGACGTGCTCTTCTACGTCCGTCAGAAGCACCAGGACCTGCTCACCCAGCTCGCGGTGTCGATCCAGGCCTACCTCGCGATCGACATCATCATCAAGAACAACATCGAGCTCATCAAGGGCGTCGACCGGGCCACCACGACGACCATCTCCGCGCTGCGGACCGCGGTCATCGTCGCCCAGGCGCTGAGCAACCAGAAGCTGGTACTCGACCAGATCACGGCCCTCAACACGACGACCTCGGCCATGATCCAGCGCACCTCCGAGATGCTCAAGGACAACTCCGCGCGCATCCAGGAGCAGGCCGCGTCGTCGACGATCGGCATCGAGCAGCTCCAGGCCGCCTTCGCCAACATCTACGCCACGATGGACTCGATCGACGAGTTCAAGCTGAAGGCGCTCGACAACATGTCGACCACCATCGGCGTCCTCGAGAACGAGGTCCAGAAGTCGAAGGCCTACCTCGACCGGGTCCAGCAGCACGACGCGCGCAACGCCGCCGGCACGCTGGACATCGGCTGAGCGCGCACGGTCGCCGGCCGAGGGGACAGGACGGGTTCGGGTGGGGCTGAAGTCGTGGTTCACGGGGCGGGGCAAGGACGTTGAGGAGCAGCAGTACGCCGCTCCGCCACCGCCGACCGAGAAGGACATCCTCGCTGCGCTCAACCGCATCAACGCGATGCTGCGCGAGGGCAACGCACCGCCGGTGGTGGTCTCGCGCGTCGTACGGATCGCCCGCACCATCCACCAGACGCTGCCGCGCCTGCAGCAGATGGGGCTGGGCAGCCTCGAGGCGTTCTCGGTCGTCGCGACCGCGACCGACTACCTGCCCGAGGCGGTCGACGGCTACCTCCGGCTGCCGCGAGACTGGGCGGACACCCGGCCGATCGACGGCCAGAAGACCGCACTGATGATCCTCATCGAACAACTCGAGCTGCTCGGAGCCACGATGGACAAGATCTTCGACGCGGCCAACCGCGCCGACGCGCAGGCACTGGTGGCCCACGGACAGTTCCTCGACGCGAAGTTCGGCCACTCCTCGACCGGCGGCGACTTCAACCTGGGGTCCCAGTGAGCACCCCGGTCGGTGGCCTGGCCGAGGCGCTCGACGCGCTCGTCGCCGTCGCCCGCGCGGCCGGTGTCGACGAGGCGGCCGCGCGAGCCGAGGGCGAGGCCGTCGCCGCCACCGTCTCGGAGCGCTCGCGCGGCGCCTTCGTCGACTGGTGCGCCCAGACCGGGCGCGAGCGCTCGGCGGAGGAGCACACGTTGGCGGCCAAGCGCGGCAACCGCTTCCGGGCCGGCCCCACGCCGCTGATGTCCCAGCTGCTGCTGGAGAAGTCCGCACACTCCGCCGACTACGCGGGGGCGCTCGCCGACGCCGCCCTCGCCGGCTCCCGGCTCGGCGAGCCCGGTCCCGACGCCGTCGGCGCCGCAACCACCGTGACCACGGCCCAGCTCGGTGGCGGCAGTGCCGGACTGACCCCGACCGTCGGTGGTCCGGGCGCCTTCCCGCTGCCCGAGCGGCAGCCGGTCCCCGGGATCGGCGACCAGATGCTGGAGCAGGTCCGCCGCGTCGGTGACCAGGTACGACGCCAGCTCGGCGCGCTCAACGACGTTGCCCCGACCCAGCCGGCCGATCCCGTGACCGGCCCGGCGCCGGTGAGCCCGGATGTGACCGGGTCCGCTGACGGCGTACAGACTCAGGCGGCGGAGCCGGAGGAGCCCGCCGCGGAGCCCGCGAAGCCGGAAGAGCCCACCAAGACGGTCGAGGAGCTGCTCGCCGAGCTGGATGCCCTCATCGGCCTGGCCAACGTCAAGGGCGAGATCCACCGCCAGGCCGCGGTGCTGCGCGTCGAGGGTCTGCGCAAGAAGGCGGGCCTCGACACCCCGACCATCACCCGCCACCTGGTCTTCAACGGCAACCCGGGCACCGGCAAGACGACGGTCGCGCGCCTCGTCGCCGGGATCTACCGCGCCCTCGGGCTGCTCTCCAAGGGTCAGCTGGTCGAGGTCGACCGCTCCGAGCTGGTTGCGGGCTACCTCGGCCAGACGGCGGCGAAGACGGCCGAGGTCGTCGCCTCCGCCGAGGGCGGCGTGCTGTTCATCGACGAGGCGTACTCCCTCTCCGGTGACCAGTACGGCAAGGAGGCCATCGACACCTTGGTGAAGGAGATGGAGGACAAGCGCGACGACCTCGTCGTCATCGTCGCCGGGTACCCGCTCCCGATGGCGGTCTTCATCGCCGAGAACCCCGGCCTGGAGAGCCGCTTCCGCACCACCATCGACTTCGCCAACTACACCGACGACGAGCTGGTCGGCATCTTCAGCTCGATGGTGTCGGGTGCCGACTACGACGCGAGCGACGCTGTCGTCACCTGGCTCAGGGAGATCCTCGCCGAGACCCCGCGCGGCCCGTCCTTCGGCAACGCCCGCTTCGTGCGCAACCTGATGGAGGCCGCGATCGGCCACCACGCCTGGCGCCTGCGCGACATCGCGGAGCCGACGCTGGAGCAGTTGCGCACGCTCGAGCCCGAGGACCTGGTCGTCGACCCGAACGGCACCGACACCGCCGCGGAGGCGGCCGCCGAGGGCGAGGTCACGCCTCCGGCGGACGCGGCGCCGGCCGAGCCGGTCGACCCGTTCGGTGACGACGCCACCGTGGCCCGGCACCCGGCGGCGACCGAGGAGGAGTCATGAGCCAGGCCGCAGCGCAGCAGGCGGCACCACCATCCGCTGCTCCCGCTCCTGCGACGGCCGCTCCCGCCACGACGCCGGCGCCCGCCGCCAAGGCTCACGTCGACACCCCGGCCCTGCTCAACCGGTGGCAGCTGATCGGCATGACGGTGGCGATCGTGTTCGGGATCGTCAGCGCGCTGGTGCAGTTCCTGGGGTGGCAGGCGGACGGCCGGGCCGCGGCGGACACCGAGCAGCTCGTCCGGGTGCAGAACATCCAGACGTCCCTGCTCCGAGCAGACGCGCTGGCGACGAACGCCTTCCTCGTCGGCGGGCTCGAGGACGCGAGCCAGCGTGCCGAGTACGACGCCGCGATCGACGACGTGCTGACCGGCATCACCGCAGCGGCCGACGCCCAGCCGAAGGACCGGGCGGTCCTGGAGTCGTTGGCCCTGCGGGTCAACGACTACGTCACCGCCGTGGCCCAGGCCCGCGACTACAACCGGCTCGGCTACCCCGTCGGCGCGGAGTACCTCAGCGGGGCCAGCACCGCGCTGCGTGTTTCCGTGCCCGCGACGGACACCTCCGAGGAGGTCGACGCCGCGATCCCGATCCTCGCCGCCCTCGTCGCCGCCAACACCGACCGAGCCGAGGGCTCGATGAACGGCCAGCACCCGTTCTGGTTGTTGCTCATCGGCGCTCTCGCTCTCGCGGCGCTGTTCATCATCAACCAGCAGCTGGCTCGCGCCTTCCGGCGGCGGGTCAACAAGGGGCTCGCCGCCGCCGGCGCGATCGTGCTGGTCGTGACGATCGTGGGCGTCGTCGGAGCGTGGTTGCGGGACAGCTCCAACGACAGCCTGCGTGAGGGGGATCTCGCGCTGGCCATCTCGCAGGCCAACGCCCGGACCGCCGCCAACGACGCCAAGGCCAACGAGAGTCTCGCGCTGATCAAGCGCGGTTCCGGTGCCAGCTACGTGACCGCCTGGGAGGAGTCGGCGGAGGTTGTGACCACGTCCGCGCGCCGTGACACCGGAGACCTGTGGAACGACTATGTCGCGGTCTACGACGAGATCAGGGACCAGGACGAGGGTGGCAACTGGACCAAGGCGCGTGATCTCGCGACGACGCAGGGCGACGATGGTTCGTCGCAGCCCCTCGACGAGTTCGACCGCGCGTCAGAGACCATCGTGAAGACGTCGAGTGGAAACGTCATCGACGAGCTCGAGAGCGGCCGGACGGTGGCGCTCGTGGTCAGTCTCCTGACCCTGTTGTCCGGGGTGATCGCCGCAGTCTTCGTGGCCCGAGGCATCGGCGAGCGACGGAGGGAGTTCTCATGATCCGCCCGACGAGGCAGCGTTGTCTCGCCGCAACGGTCGCGGCGGCAGTCGTCCTGCTCGGCGCCTGCGGCTACGACGAGACGGTGGTGCCGGAGCCGAAGGCGGTCGAGAGCACGCCTGCTGCCGGAACCAAGCCGGTGCAATGTGACAACCCGACGCAGTCGTACGAGGCCAGCAATGATCGCGCTGCCGCACGGGCGCAATTGCTCGACAAGGATCGGCTGGTCGTCGGCGTCTCTGCGGACACCTACCAGATGGGCTGGGCGAACCCGTTCAAGGACAGCCAGATCCAAGGTTTCGACATCGACGTGGCGCAGGCCATCGCCGATGCCCTCGGAGTACCTCTCCAGGTCCGGGTCATCAGCGCGGCCGACCGGCCCAGGCTGCTTGGCGCAACAATCGACGGCACGAAGCAGAGGCAGGAGATCGACCTCGTCGCCCGGAACTACACGATGAACTGCACGCGGTGGAGCCAGATCGGTTTCTCCGCGGTCTACTACAACGCCACGCAGAAGGTGCTGGTGCGCAAGGACGACGAGGAGTCATTCGAGGACCAGGGCGTGAAGTCGCTGTCCGGCAAGAAGGTCTGCGCCCCGACGGGCTCCACCAGCATCGACAACATCAAGAAGATCCAGCCCGATGTCGAGACGGTCGCCGCAGCCAACCACACGGGCTGCCTCGTGAAGTTCCAGCAGGGCGAGGTCGACGCGATCACGGGCGACGACACGGTGCTCGCGGGCCTGGCAGCCCAGGACGAGTACGCCGTCGTGCCCGAGCAGGAGAAGCTGACCGACGAGCCGTACGGCATCGGTGCCAACAAGGACGACGTCGACCTGATCCGGTTCATCAACTCGGTCCTCGAGGAGCGCCGCCGCAACGGCGACTGGCAGGCGTCGTACGACACGTGGCTCAAGCCCTACCTCGGCGACGCCAGGCCGCCGACGCCGCAGTACGGCCGGTGATCGTGCACGCCGCGACCGCCACCGCTCCCACCGCCCCCGGCAAGCTCGGGGACGCGCTGGACCCTGCGGCGATCCAGGCCTACCTGACCGAGCTCGACACCTGGCTCCGGGTACGACGATCCGAGCTCGACGAGCTCGACCGGGCCGCGATCGCGGCGGGTCGCGGGGGAGAGCTCGCGGGCGACATGTCCCTCGCGCTGGCGCTCTGGAAGGCGATCTCGGACCGTTACCAGCTCGTCTTCGCGACGTGGGACGGCGGCCGGGTGCTGCGGCAGGAGCGTGAGCGGATCTCGGCTCTCGTGTGGGGGCGCCTCGACAGCGCCTCCGAGCTTCCCGGCGGGCTGGCCGTGTCGCTGCCCGAAGCGGGCCGGCTCTGCGACGCGCTGACCGGCCAGCTCCGCACCCGCCTCGCGCTGGTGCCCGACGCCGACAAGTCGGCGACCCGGATCCGCGAGCTGCGGGCGCAGCTGGAGCGGATCCGCGACCAGGTGGCCCTCGAGCCCGCCAACAGCCGAGACGCCGCGGTCGGCCGCCTCGCCGAGCTGATGGCCCGGCTAGAGGTGCTGACGGCGAAGGCGGAGCGCGGGGGTGACGTCGGCGGCATGCTCGGCCCGCTGGAGGCCGAGGCGACGACCTTCGAGCGCGACCTCATCGTCGGCAACGCCCGCCGTCGCGACGCCCGGAGCAAGGTCCTCTCGGCGCGCGAGCTGCGCGCCGACCTCGAGGCCCGCGAGGCGGCGCTCGCCCAGCTCGCCGCGACCGCGGTCGCCACCGTCGATCCGGCCCCGCGCTACGCCGTCCCCGACGTCGAGCTGCTGGGCCCGGTGCCGGTCACGCCCGACGGGATCGAGCCCTACCTGGAGCGCCTCGACCGGGTGGCGCAGGCGATGGAGGTCGCGCAGCACGCCTACTCCGCCGCGCTCGACGAGCACACCCAGCTCGTCGGGCTGCTCGACGGCTACGTCGCGAAGGCCCGCGCCTCCGGCCTCGCCGGCCACCCCGACCTGGTCGAGAGCGAGCGTGCCGCGCGCACCCTGCTGGAGCGCCGCCCGTGCCCGATGGCCGTGGCCCGCCAGCTCGTCACGACGTACCAGACCTGGCTGAACAAGGAGACGACGCCATGAGCGCACCCGCCTGTACCCAGCCCGGCTGCACGGGCAGCATCCTCGACGGCTACTGCGACGTCTGCGGCATGGCGGGGGACAGCCCGGCGGCAGCGCCCGCGACGGCGTCCGCGATGCCCGGCCCGGCGGGTGTGACGGCGACCGGCACCCTCAAGGCCGCGCGCGCAGCCAACGGCGACCCCTGCCCGCAGCCCGGTTGCACGGGCAAGATCCTCGACGGCTACTGCGACGTGTGCGGCTCGCCCGCCCTGCCCGGGGCCCGGGTCGCCGAGGCAGCGGCCATCGCGGAGTCCCAGCCGCTCTCCGGTCGCGAGGGCACCTCCGCCACTGCGGCCAGCCGCGTCCAGTCGGCGGCGATCGGCTCCCGGCGCGCCGGTACGACGGGCAGCTACGCCACGCGGCGTACCCGCACCGGCTCGCAGCGGATGCGCTCGGCCCGGCTCGGCGCCGGCCTCACCGTCGTCCCTCCCGCACCACCGGTCGACGCCGCCAAGGCGATCATGGCGAACCCGCAGGTGCCCGAGGAGAAGCGCAGCTGCTCGAAGTGCGGCAACGCGGTCGGCCGCAGCATCAACGGACAGCCCGGTCGCAGCGAGGGCTTCTGCCCCAACTGCGGCCAGCAGTTCTCGTTCACCCCGAAGCTGCAGCAGGGCGACCTGGTCGCCGGCCAGTACGAGGTCGCCGGCGCGCTCGCCCACGGCGGACTCGGGTGGATCTACCTCGCCCGGGACCGCAACGTCTCCAACCGGTGGGTCGTGCTCAAGGGCCTGCTCAACTCGGGCGACCCGGACGCGCTCGCGGCCGCGATCGCCGAGCAGCAGTTCCTCGCCCAGGTCGAGCACCCGCTGATCGTCGAGATCTACAACTTCGTGACGCACGAGGGTGCGGGCTACATCGTCATGGAGTACGTCGGCGGCAAGTCCCTCAAGCAGATCCTCAAGCAGCGGATGGCGGCCAACAACGGCGCCTACGACCCGCTTCCCGTCGACCAGGCGCTGGCCTACATCCTCGAGCTGCTGCCGGCCTTCCAGTACCTCCACGACCTCGGTCTCGTCTACTGCGACTTCAAGCCCGACAACATGATCCAGGTCGGCGACGCGATGAAGCTGATCGACCTCGGCGGCGTCCGGCGCATCGACGACGAGGAGTCGGCGATCTACGGCACGGTCGGCTACCAGGCGCCCGAGGTGGCGGAGATCGGGCCGTCGGTCGCCTCCGACATCTACACGATCGGCCGCACGCTCGTCGTGCTGACGATGGAGTTCCGCGGCTACCAGGGCACCTACCTGCACAGCCTTCCGCCGGTCGACGCGACGCCCCTGTTCCAGGAGTACGACTCGCTCTACCAGCTCATCGCCAAGTGCTGCGCCCCGGACCCGGCGGACCGGTTCGCGTCCGTCGACGAGATGCGCTCGCAGGTCCTCGGCGTGCTGCGCGAGGTCGTCGCCCGCAAGCGGCAGGGGACCGCGACCACGTCGGCCGCGTCGGTGCTCTTCGAGTCGCCGGCGACGTCGCGACCGATCACCGAGTGGAGCCAGCTGCCGAGGCTGCGTGAGGACACCACCGACCCGCAGTACAGCTGGCTGACCTCGATCAGCGCCGACGACCCGAAGAAGCGGTTGGCGGACCTGCAGCAGGCCCCGGAGGACAGCGCCGAGGTCTGGCTGGCCCGTGCTCGTGCCGCGCTCGAGCTGGCCGACGCGAAGGGTGCCCAGGCGCATGCGCAGGCCCTGCTGGCTGCTGACCCGTGGGAGTGGCGGGCGTTGTGGATCGAGGGGCTGGCCGCCGTCCAGGCGCAGGACTTCGAGACGGCCAAGGCGTCGTTCAACGCGGTCTACCAGCAGGTCCCCGGCGAGCTCGCGCCCAAGCTGGCGCTGGCGTTCGCCTGTGAGAGGGGCGGTCTTCCCGAGGTGGCGGAGGGGCTCTACCAGGTGTGCGTCGCGACGGATGCGGCGTACGTCCCGCCGGCTGCCTTCGGCATGGCGCGGGTGCGGGCCGACCGCAGGGACACGCCGGGCGCCGTGGCCGCGCTCGACCTCGTCCCGAACACCAGCCGCGGCTACACCGAGGCCCGCCAGCTGCGCGCGGAGGTGCTGCTCTCCGGCGGCGCCCACGACCTCGCCGTCCTCGACCAGGCGATGCGCACCATCGAGTCGTCGAGCATCGACGGGCGGACCCGCCAGCGCTACACCGTGCGGATCCTGACCGAGGCGCTTCCCCTGGTCGCTGGCAGCGGGCAGGTGCCCGAGGGCGCGCGGATCGGCTCGGTCGTCGCGACCGAGGTCGGTGTGCGCGACGGCCTCGAGAACGCCCTGCGCTCCCTGGCCCGCGACGCGATCGACATCGAGGAGCGGGTCGACCTGGTCAACCAGGCCAACGCCGTACGGAACTGGAGCCTCACGTGACCTGTCCCTCCTGCGGCACGCCGGTCACCGAGGGTGCCCGCTTCTGTGAGGCCTGCGGCGCTTCGCTCGGTACGACGCCCGCCGCTCCCGGCGCGCCGGCGGCTCCCGCTGCTCCGGCACCGGGCGATGCGGACCACCCGCTCGGCGACGCTCCGATCAGTGCGCCCACCCGCAAGCCCGCCTCGGCCCTGCCCGACCCGCCGGCGCCGGCCGGTCGCCGCCCCTGCGCGGAGTGCGGGGGAGAGGTCGGCCCGGACCTCTACTGCCTGTCCTGCGGGACGAAGGCGCCCAGCGAGCGCGACCACTTCGAGGAGCAGCCCGCCTCGTGGGTGGCCGGGGTGTGCGACAAGGCGATCGGCAAGAACCGCAACGAGGACGCGATGGCCCTCCTCGCCGGCGAGCAGCCCGGCTCGCGCGCCGTGCTCGTGGTGCTCGACGGCGTCTCCAACTCCGTCGACTCCGACGTCGCCTCGCTCGCCGGCGCCCGTGCCGCCCGCGAGGTGCTGCGCGTCCCGCTGCCGGCCGGCATGGGGACACCGCAGGGCCGCGACGCCGCGGCCGCGAAGGTGCTCGCCAACGCGGCCGCCGCCGCCAACACGGCGATCATCGCGGTGACGGACCCCGACTCACCCAACCCCGCGTCGGCGACCTTCACGGCGGCTGTCCTGGAGGGCACCCGGATCAGCTGGGCCAACATCGGCGACTCGCGGACCTACTGGATCCCGGACGCGGGCGCCCCCGTGCAGCTCTCGGTCGACGACTCGGTCGCACAGGCGCAGATCGCCTCCGGCGTGCCGCGGGAGGTCGCGGAGAACGGGCCGCAGGCGCACGCCATCACCAAGTGGCTGGGCCGCGACTCGGAGGACTTCGTGCCGACCGTCGGCAGCATCGAGGTCAGCGAGCCGGGCTGGCTGCTGGCCTGCTCGGACGGCCTCTGGAACTACGCCTCGACGCCGGAGGCGCTCGCCGCGCAGGTCCACGCCGCCGGGTCCACCGAGCCGCTCGCGATCGCCACCGCCCTCGTCGCCTTCGCCAACGGGGCAGGCGGCCACGACAACATCACCGCAGCGCTGGCCCGGGTCGGTCCGGTGCCGTCGGGGCCCGGGCACACCGCCCTCGGGCAGAATGGCCAGACGCCGACCCCAGGAGGAGAGCCGAGCGATGGCTGAGTTCACCGCTTCCGTCTACCAGAACGAGTTCCTGCCCGACGGCGGGACCGACGTCAACGCGATCGTGACGGTGACCTGCTCCGGGGCCGGGACGGCCGGCCAGTCCGGCTCCGGCGACGCCGGCGAGATCATCATCGTCGACACCTCCGGCTCGATGGGGCCGGCGACGATGGCCGCCGCGAAGGAGGCCGCGCAGGCGGCGCTCGCGGAGATCGTCGACGGCACGTACTTCGCGGTCATCGCCGGCGCGGACCGCGCGATGCTCGCCTTCCCGCAGGTCTCCAGCGGGCCCGGCATGGTCCGCATGGACGCGTCCGCACGCCGGGCCGCCTCCGAAGCTGTCGGCCGGTTCGTCGGCAGCGGCGGTACGGCGATCAGCACCTGGCTCGACCTCGCCGGGCAGCTCTTCGCGTCCGTCCCCGAGGTGACCCAGCGCCACGTCCTGCTGCTCACCGACGGCGAGAACCGGGAGCGACCGGGGCGCCTCGACGAGGCGATCAACCGCGCCACCGGATACTTCCAGGCCGACTGCCGCGGCGCCGGCACCGACTGGCAGGTCGCCGAGATCCGCCGCATCGCGCAGGCCCTGCTCGGCACGGTCGACATCATCCCGCGGCCGGAGGAGATGAAGGCGCAGTTCCAGGAGATCATGCGCAACGCGATGTCCCGTGGTGTCGCGGACGCGTCGCTGCGGGTGTGGACGCCGCAGGGCGCCGAGGTGCTCTTCGTGCGGCAGGTGTCGCCGACGGTCGAGGACCTCACGAGCCGTCGTACCCCCGTCAACCCGCTGACCGGTGACTACCCGACGGGCGCCTGGTCCGACGAGTCGCGCGACTACCACGTCGCGGTCCGGGTGCCGGCCAAGGCGATCGGCCAGGAGCAGCTCGCCGCCCGCGTCCAGCTCGCGATCGGCGACGACGTCGTCACGCAGGGCCTGGTGAAGGCGACCTGGTCCAACAACTCCGAGCTCACCACCCGCATCGACCAGCAGGTCGCCCACTACACCGGGCAGACCGAGCTCGCGCAGATGATCCAGGAGGGCCTCGCGGCGAAGGCGTCCGGGGACGAGGCGACCGCGACGACCAAGCTCGGCCGCGCCGTCCAGCTCGCCGCGGAGACCGGCAACGACGAGGCCACCAGCAAGCTGCGCAAGGTCGTCGACGTCGACAACGAGGAGACCGGCACCGTCCGGCTCAAGCGCGCCGTCGACAAGGCCGACGAGATGGCGCTCGACACCGCGTCGACCAAGACCACGAGGATCCGCAAGGAGACGCCGTGACCTCCACCTGCCCGTCCGGGCACGAGTCCGGCTCGGACGACTACTGCGACGTCTGCGGCCTGCCGATCCCGGCCGGTGGTGGTGCACCCGCCGCCACGCCCGCTGCGCCCGACCCGGCGCCGTCGTCGGCGGCGGAGCCCGAGCCCGCGCCGACCGCCTCTGCCTGCCCGAACTGCCAGGCGGCGAACCCGCCGAACGCGCTCTTCTGCGAGGCCTGCGGCTACGACTACACGACCGGTTCGATGCCGCGACCGGTGACGCCCTCGGTGCTCGATCTCGACACCCCCGTCGGTACGGCCGCGGCCGCCCCGGACGCCGACGCCGGGGACTCGCCGGCCGCGACGGGACCGGTCGCGCCCTCGGTGACGCCAGCGGTGACGCCTTCGGTGGCGCCACCGCTGGGGGAGGCCTGGGTGGCGGAGGTCTGGATCGACCCCGACTGGTACGCCGACCAGGAGTCGACCGATCCGCTGCCGTCGGCAGGCGTGCCGGTCGTCGTACCCCTGCGGACGACGTCGATCCTCGTCGGCCGGACCTCTCGCAGCCGCGGGATCCACCCCGACATCGACCTCGGTGCCGACAACGGCATCAGCCGGCGGCACTGCCAGCTCACCACCGACGGCACGCGCTGGTGGGTCGAGGACCTCGCCTCGTCCAACGGGACCTACGTCGGATCGGCCATCGGCCCGCTGCCGAAGGACCCGGTGCCACCCGGCGAGAAGCGGGAGATCGGGCCGGACGACCGGGTCTTCCTCGGCGCGTGGACGCGGATCGTGGTTCGGAAGGCACAGCCCGGCGAGGTGTGACGCACCATCTGTGACCGCCGGTCGCACTGACCTGATCGTTCTGGCACGATCGGTCCATGGCGAGCAAGGACCAGGTCATCCTCATCACCGGCGGCGCCCGCGGCATCGGGCTCGAGACCGCGAAGGCGCTCGCCGCGCAGGGGGCGAAGCTGGTCCTCACCGACCTCGACGGCCCGGCGCTGGAGTCGGCGGTCGCGGCCATCGGTGCGGACACCTGCGCCGGGATCCTCGCCGACGTGACCGACCTGTCGGCGATGGAGGGTGCGGTGGCGACGGCCGTCGAGCGCTTCGGCCGGCTCGACGTGGTGCTCGCCAACGCCGGCATCGCCAGCTACGGCTCGGTCATGGCGATCGACCCGGCGGCCTTCCAGCGCACCCTCGACATCAACATCACCGGCGTCTTCAACACCGCACGGGCGGCGATCCCCGAGCTGGAGAAGACCAAGGGCTACCTGCTGGTCGTGTCCTCGCTCGCCGCGTTCGCGGCCGCGCCGGGACTGGCGGCCTACAACGCCAGCAAGGCGGGGGTCGAGCACTTCGCGAACGCGCTGCGGCTCGAGGTCGCCCACCGCGGCATCGCCGTCGGCTGCGCGCACATGTCGTGGATCGACACCCCGCTCGTGCAGGACGCGAAGAAGGACCTCTCCACCTTCCAGGAGATGCTGACCAAGCTCCCGCCGCCGCTCAACAAGACGACGGACGTGGACGCGTGCGTGAAGGCGTTCGTCAAGGGCGTCGAGAAGCGCTCACGACACGTCTACTGCCCGGGCTGGGTCCGCGGCGCCGGCCTCAACCGCAACGTCATCAACTCTGCCGTCGGCAACCTGCCGATCCTGCGGTTCGTGCCCGACCTGCTCCCGCGGATGGACGCGGAGGTGCGGGCGCTGGGGCGCTCGACGAGTGCGCGGAACGTGGCGAACGACGAGCGGAAGGCGGCGGGCGAGGGCTGAGACTCTCGCCGGGTCAGCGACGCGTGGCGATCAGCGCCGACGCGTCCGGCGCCACCATCACCTCGACGGTGGTGAACCGCTCGTCGGTCAACCACTCCTCGCGCAGCGTGTCCACCCGGCCCCCGGTGATGGGCGGCCACATCTCGCACGGAACGAAGTCGTCGAGGACGACGATGCCGCCGGGCTCGACGAGGTCCGCGAGCTTGTCGACCCGTACGGCGGCAGGGTCGCCGGAGTCGAGGAACAGCAGCGAGAACGGTCCCTTGTCCATGAGGGTCGACCAGTCCGCCTCCAGGACGTCGACCAGCGGGTCCTCGACGAAGATCTCGCTCGCCGCCGCGGCCAGGCGCGGCTCGAGCTCCGCGGTCAGGATGCGGGCCTTGTCGTTGCGGACCCCCGAGCGCAGCCAGGCGGTGCCGACGCCGCAGCCGGTACCGAACTCGGCCATCGTGCCCTCGCGGGTGGCGGCGAGCGCGGCCAGCAGGCGGCCGGTCTCGTTGCGGCAGAACGACACGTAGCCGGCGCGCCGGGACACGTCGAAAGCGCGGGTCACCACGTCAGGCAGTTCGGGGGGCGCGCTCATGCAACGAGTTTCACCCGGCGCCCAAGGGCCGGGACGGTGGTCTCGGATCGTGGTCGCACGGGCGTACGACGACACGCCCGCATCGTGGACGCTTGCGCGACATCGCGTCCGGCCCCGGTCTAGAGTGCACCCATCATGCGGAGCGCTCTTCTCGTAATCGTGCGCCGCGGCGAGGCCTGAGAGAGGCCACCTCGCCGCGGTGACTGCGGCGTTCCCCGATTCGCGCCGGGGCTTCTCGATCCAACAGAAGTCCTGGCATCTCCTCGACGCACCGCGGCGGGCCCACCGGCCGGCAACGCGTGACCCGCACCCCCGTCGCAGTCGAGCTCCCGTGAGATCCACGAGCTGACGCCCCACCCGCCGCGGTGGGAGAGGCCAGGACCGACCCAGCAGCAGTCCAGCCCAGCAGCACCAGCCCTCACGGAGACCACGATGTTCACGACCGCCCGCCACACGACCCGTTACCGCGACTCGCAGGAGTGGGGTCCGGCCAAGCACGACCCGGAGCACCCGTTCCACGTCGACGCCCTGGAGACCCCGCCGTACGGGACTGCCCTGCGAGACGGTGACGACGCCTTCCCCGACGACAACTAGCCTTTTCGTCATGCCCGATAGCACCGACAGCACCCCCTTCACGCCCGCGACCGGACAGGTCGACCTCGCCGTCATCCCCGGGGACGGCATCGGTCCCGAGGTCACCGCCGAGGCGCTCAAGGTCCTGGAGGTCGCTGCGCCCGCCGAGCTGAAGTTCGCGAAGACGCAGTACGACCTCGGTGCCGAGCGCTACCTCGCGACCGGCGAGGTCCTCCCGGAGAGCGTGCTGGAGGAGATCCGCAGCCAGGACGCGATCCTGCTCGGTGCTGTCGGCGGCAAGCCCAACGACCCGAACCTGCCGCCGGGCATCCTCGAGCGGGGCCTGCTGCTGAAGCTCCGCTTCGAGCTCGACCACTACGTCAACCTGCGCCCGTCGCGGCTGTTCCCGGGCTCGGTCGCGCCGCTGTCCGACGCCGTCCTCGGCAAGGGCGACATCGACTTCGTCGTGGTCCGCGAGGGCACCGAGGGCCCCTACACCGGCAACGGCGGCGCGCTGCGCGTCGGCACGCCGGCCGAGGTCGCCACCGAGGTCTCCGTCAACACCGCTTTCGGCGTCGAGCGGGTCATCCGCGATGCGTTCGCCCGCGCCCAGAAGCGCCCGCGCAAGAAGCTGACGCTGGTCCACAAGACCAACGTGCTGGTCAACGCGGGCTCGGTCTGGTGGCGGCTGTTCGAGGAGGTGGCGAAGGAGTTCCCCGACGTCACGACCGACTACAGCCACATCGACGCGGTCATGATCTACCTGACCACGGACCCGCAGCGCTTCGACGTGATCGTCACCGACAACCTGTTCGGCGACATCGTCACCGACCTCGCCGCCGCGATCACCGGCGGCATCGGCCTGGCCGCGTCCGGCAACGTGAACCCGGACCGCACCGCCCCGTCGATGTTCGAGCCCGTCCACGGCTCGGCGCCCGACATCGCCGGCCAGCTCATCGCCGACCCGACCGCCGCGATCCTCTCCGGCGCGCTGCTGCTCGACCACCTCGGCCACCCCGAGGCGGCAGCCTCGATCGAGGCCGCCGTGCTCGCCGACCTCGAGTCGCGCGACCCGGCGACGCAGCGTCGTACCCCCGAGGTCGGCGACGCGATCGCCGCCCGAGTAGCCGGCTGAGCCCGTCGCAGGGGAGTCCCCTGCACGCGGGCAGACGGCCCATTCCACTCCCGCGTTAACGAGGACTAACCTGATGACCATGCAGATCACCACCACGCTCTCTGCGCACCCGACCGACGACGCCCGGCTGGCAGAGATCCTGGCCAACCCCGGGTTCGGCACCCACTTCTCCGACCACATGTTCACCGTCGAGTGGACGCCGGAGAAGGGCTGGTACGACGCGCGCATCACGCCGTACGGACCGATCACCCTCGACCCGGCCGCCGCCGTCCTGCACTACGCGCAGGAGACCTTCGAGGGGATGAAGGCCTACCGCCACGACGACGACTCGCTGTGGTTGTTCCGGCCCGAGGCCAATGCCGAGCGGATGAAGCGCTCCAGCCAGCGGCTCGCGCTGCCCGTGCTCGAGGTGCCCGACTTCATCCAGGCCGTCGAGGAGCTGGTCAAGGTCGACGCGCGCTTCGTCCCCGGGAACCCGGACGGCGGCGAGAAGAGCCTGTACCTGCGGCCCTTCATGTTCGCCTCGGAGAAGTTCCTCGGCGTCCGCCCGGCGCAGCACGTCACGTTCATGGTGATCGCGAGCCCGGCCGGCGCCTACTTCAAGGGCGGCGTCAAGCCGGTCACGCTGTGGCTCACCGAGGAGTACACCCGCGCGGGCCGCGGTGGCATGGGGGCCGCCAAGACCGGTGGCAACTACGCCTCGTCCCTCGTCGCCCAGCAGGAGGCCTACGCCAACGGCTGCGACCAGGTCGTCTTCCTCGACGCGCAGGAGGGGACCTACGTCGAGGAGCTCGGCGGCATGAACATGTACTTCGTGTTCGACGACGGCTCGATCGTCACGCCGGAGACCGGCACCATCCTCGAGGGCATCACCCGTGCCTCGATCATCGAGCTCGCCGGCAAGATGGGCCACCAGGTCACCGAGCGCAAGTTCAGCATCGACGAGTGGCGCGACGGCGTCGCCAGCGGCCGGATCACCGAGATCTTCGCCTGCGGCACGGCCGCCGTCGTCACCCCCGTCGGATCGCTGAAGTACGCCGGCGGCGAGACCCCGGCCCCCGCCAGCCAGGACCTCACGATGCGGATCCGCGAGGCGCTCGTCGGCGTCCAGCTCGGCCGCAACGAGGACACCTTCGGCTGGATGCGCCAGATCGTCTGAGTCATGGCCCATCCGGTCATGTTCACCGACGACGACCCGGGCCTGGCCGAGCTCCGGGCGATCTGCCTCGCCCTGCCGGGGGCGGAGGAGCGGGTCAGCCACGGGCGGCCGACCTTCCGGGCCGGGAGGATCTTCGCGGCGTTCGGCGGCAGCGAGAAGGTCCGGCCGGGTGAGCACCGGATGGTGCCGAGCGCGTTCATCTTCACGCCCGACGACGTCGACCTGCCGGAGATCGACGCCGACGAGCGGTTCTTCGTGCCGGCCTACTACGGCCCCCACGGCGGCCGGGCGATCGACCTCGGTGCTCCTGACATCGACTGGGACGAGATCGCCGAGCTCGCCGACGCGTCCTACCGGCGCATCGCGTCGAAGAAGCTGCTCGCCGAGCTCGACGCCCGCGGCGGCGTCGCCCGCGACTGACCCGGGCGGGCATGGTCATGGGAAGTCCCACGTGTGGCGAGCGCGTCGGGCGCGCAACTGCTGGGTAGCCTCGGTCCGTGACGACCCAGCCCGGATCCACCCCTGTGCGGGTGGGCGACTACGCCCTGCTGACGAAGCTGGGCGAGGGCGGCATGGGCATCGTGCACCTGGCCCGCGGAGCCGACGGGCGGCGGGTGGCGCTGAAGGTGCTCCGCCCGCAGATCGTCGGCGACCAGGAGGCACGGGGCCGGCTGGCCCGCGAGGTCAGCTCGCTGACCCGGATCCGCAGTCCGTGGGTGGCCGAGATGATCGCCGCCGACCCGTGGGCCGAGGTGCCGTACGTCGTGACCCGCTACGTGCCGGGGCTCTCCCTCCACGAGCACGTCGCCACGGAGGGGCCGGTCGACGGTCCCGACCTGAACTGGCTCGCGGGCTGCCTCGCCGAGGGCCTCGCCGCCGTCCACGCCGTCGGGGTCCTCCACCGCGACGTGAAGCCCGGCAACGTGCTGATGGAGGGCCGGACCCCGATCCTCATCGACTTCGGCCTCGCCCGCGTCGCCGATGACGTGCGGCTGACCCAGACCGGCTGGCTGCTCGGCACGCCGGGCTACCTCGCGCCCGAGATCCTGTACGGCGACGAGGCGACCCCCGCCGCCGACGTACACGCCTGGGCGGCGACCGTCGCCTACGCCGCCAGTGGTCGCGCACCCTACGGCCGGGGTCCTGCCATGGCGGTCATGGACCGCACCCGCCGCGGGCAGCACGACCTGTCCGGCATCCCGCGCCCCATGGCCGACGTCCTCGCCGCGGCGCTCCACCCCGACCCGCTCGAGCGGCCGCTGCTCGACGAGGTGCTCGCGTGGCTGCGCCCGCTCAGCACCCGTCCCGAGCTGCCCCCGGCCCCGGCCCCGGGCGCGCTCTTCGACGGCCCGCCCCCGCCGGAGGAGGACGACTTCACGCTTCCGCTCGCCCTCGCCGCCCAGGCCGGGACGCCCGATGCCCCGACCGCGGCGCCGGCTCCGCCTGCGCCGGCGACGCCACGCACGGTCCCCGAGCCGGTGTCGACCGCCCGCCCCGCGCCGCCCCCGCCGGCTCCTCCGGTCACCCTCCGGCAGGACGCGCCGCCGCCCCCGGAGGCGATGCGGCGGATCGAGCAGGAGTGGGACCGGGCCAACGGCCTCGACCCGGACACGCCCGTCGCCCCCCAGCCGCAGGCTCCGTTGCCGGAGCGGATGCGCCGCTGGGTCGCGATCGGGGCCGGTGCGCTCGCCCTCGGCGCCGGATTCGCGGCCGCCCCGTGGGTGGCCACCCTCGTCGTCGTACTCGCCGTCTGGCTGCTCCGTGCGGGCTCGCTCGCGACGTCGGCGGTCGCGGCGCGTCGCAGCGTCCGCGGCGTGAAGTGGTACGACGCCCTGCGCTGGCTCACCACCAGCCCGTGGCACCTGGTCCGCGCCGTGACCGGGACGGTCGTCCTGGTCACGTGGAGCGCCGGCCTGGGCCTCGCGGCGGGCCTGATCTGCTACGCGCTCGCCGTCGACGTGCCGGGCACCTTGATGGCGTGCGGCGCCACGCTCGGTGTCGCCCTGTGGTCGGGGCCCGGTGCCAGCCGCTTCCGCTCGCCGATCGCGCGGGTCCTCCACCCCGCCTGCCGCAGCACGCTGCCGTGGCTCTCGACGTGCGCTGTCCTGCTCGCCGTCGGGGTCGTCCTCGGGCTGGTCGTCGCCGGGCAGGGCGTCAGCTGGCTCCCGTGGGCGAGCGGTCCTTTCGGACTGTGACGGAGCGGTGCCGCGCGACGTGGCACACTGGCCTCGTGAGCACCATCACCGCGATCATTACCTAGCGCGTCCGGAGCACCCCGGACGCGCAGCCTCTCGTACCCCGGGAGGCTTTTGTTTTGCCCTGAACTGCCTGTTTGCACTGTGACACGCACGCGAGAGATTCCCCGATGAACCAGCAGCTCGACCTCCACGGCGCCTTCCACGTCTACGACACCACCCTGCGCGACGGCATGCAGCAGGAGGGCCTCAACCCGACCGTCGCCGACAAGCTCGCCATCGCGCGGCACCTGGACGGTCTCGGCGTCGGCTACATCGAGGGCGGCTGGCCGGGGGCCAACCCCAAGGACACGGAGTTCTTCCGGCGTGCGGCGACCGAGCTCGACCTCAAGCACGCGCGGCTCGCCGCCTTCGGCGCCACCCGACGCGCGGGCGTGCAGGCGGCCGACGACCCGCTGGTCGCGGCGCTTCGCGACAGCGGCGCGGGCGTGGTCACCCTGGTCGCGAAGTCGCACGTCGGCCACGTCGAGAAGGCGCTGCGGACCACGCTCGAGGAGAACCTCGCGATGATCCGCGACACGGTCAGCCACCTGCGTGCCGAGGGGCAGCAGGTCTTCCTCGACGCCGAGCACTTCTTCGACGGCTACCAGCTCGACCGGTCCTACGCGCTCGAGGTCCTCCGCACGGCGTACGACGCCGGGGCGGACGTCGTCGCGCTGTGCGACACCAACGGCGGGATGCTGCCGGGCTGGGTCTCCGACGTCGTGCACGACGTGCTGGAGACGGCTCAGGTGCGGGTCGGCATCCACTGCCACAACGACACCGGCCTCGCGGTCGCGAACACCCTCGCGGCGGTCGACGCGGGCGCGACCCACATCCAGGGCTGCATCAACGGCTACGGCGAGCGGACCGGCAACGCCGACCTGGTCAACGTGGTGGCCAACCTCGAGCTCAAGCTCGACCGGCAGGTCCTGCCGCCGGGGCTGCTCACCGAGGCCACCCGGATCGCGCACGCGGTCGCCGAGGTGACCAACGTGCCGCCCTCGGCCCGGCAGCCGTACGTCGGCACGTCGGCCTTCGCGCACAAGGCCGGCCTGCACGCGAGCGCGATCAAGGTCGACCCCGACCTCTACCAGCACATGGACCCGGCCGCCGTCGGCAACGACATGCGGCTGCTGGTCTCCGAGATGGCCGGTCGCGCATCGATCGAGCTCAAGGGCAAGGAGCTCGGCTTCGACCTCTCCGACGCACCCGACGTCGTCAACCGCGTGACCGCACGGGTCAAGGAGATGGAGTCGCGCGGCTACACCTTCGAGGCCGCGGACGCGTCCTTCGAGCTGCTGCTCATCGAGGAGGCCGAGGGTCACCGGCCGTCGTACTTCGCGGTCGAGAGTTGGCGCGTGATCACCGAGACCCTCACCCACGCGGCGCCCGGGGAGGAGGCGGTCTCGGAGGCGACGGTGAAGCTGAGGGCGGCCGACGTCCGCTACGTGGTCACGGGCGAGGGCAACGGCCCGGTCAACGCACTCGACCAGGCGCTGCGCTCGGCGATCGTGCAGGCGTTCCCGGAGATCGCGAAGTTCGAGCTGATCGACTTCAAGGTGCGCATCCTCGACCAGGGCCACGGCACCGACGCGATCACCCGGGTGCTGATCGAGACCAGCGACGGCGAGTCGTCCTGGGTCACCGTCGGGGTCGGCGCGAACATGATCGAGGCCTCCTGGGAGGCGCTCGTCGACGGGCTCACCTACGGCCTGCTCCGCCATCACGTCGCCTGACCTCAGCGACCCTCGTCTCCCACGACGCGCCGGACCAGGTCGGACCACCCGGCGAGCACCTGCTCCTCGCTCATCCCGCCGTGCTCGATCTGCTGGCGCAGGACGGGGAGGCTCAGCGGGGCGATGAGCGCCGTGGCGAGGTAGTACAGGTTGCCCTCGACACCGAGCTGTCCCAGCAGCAGCCGCACGTGCATGCTGGCGAAGCCGAGCACGGCGTAGTTCTCGCCCCACGTCCGGCCGGCGGCCTCGATGAGGGCGCCCTGGTCGAGGTGGAGGCGAAGCCGGGATGCGCCGAAGGCCAGCAGCCGGTCCATCGGGGGAGCGCCGGGCCCCAGCGGTGGGGGACCGCTGATCACCGCCGCCTGCCACTCCTCCTCGCGGTGGTTGAGGAGCGAGGCCATCAGGCCCTCCCGGCTGCCGAAGCGCCGGAAGACCGTGCCCTTGCCGACGCCGGCCTTCGCCGCGACGGCGTCCATCGTCAGGGCCCCGACGCCGCAGCCGCCCATGAGCTCCGCGGCGGCGTCGAGCAGGGCTCGACGGTTGCGGGCTGCGTCCCGCCGCTCCGGAGGCGCTGAGACGAGGAGCGGGAGGTCCTTCGACATGGTGTCGCCACCCTAGTTCGGCGCGCCGACATCCGCCCCCGAAAAAGTTCGGAACCCGGGGAATGAAAACGGACTGCGGTCCGTTTCGGCTGGCATGACTGACACCACCACCCGCGTCGCCGTCCTCGTCGGAAGCCTCCGCGCCGACTCCCTCAACCGCAGGATCGCCGAGATCCTGAAGGCGGAGGCCCCGGCCGGTGTCGAGCTCGACATCGTCGACGGCCTCGACCAGGTCCCGTTCTACAACGAGGACATCGACGGTGCTTCGGCCCCGGCCGCTGCCACCGCCCTGCGCGAGCGCGTCGCCGCCGCCGACCGCGTCCTCGCCGTGACCCCCGAGTACAACGGCACCATGCCGGCCGTGCTCAACAACGCGATCGACTGGATCTCGCGGCCCTACGGCGCCGGCGCCATCGTGGGCAAGCCGTTCGGCGTCGTCGGCGCCACCCCCACGCCGTACGGCGGCAAGTGGGCCCACGGCGACACCGCCCGCTCGGCCGGCATCGCCGGTGCGATCGTGGTCGAGGACGTCACCGTCTCGCAGCCGGCCGTCGACGTCGACCCGACCACCGACCCCGAGGTGCGCGCGAAGCTGCTCGCCGCGCTCGGCACCCTCGTCGAGTTCGCGCCGGCGACCAGCGCCGCCTGATCCACCGATCCACCGACGGGCTACGGTCAGGTCGTGGCCGAACTCCACGACCTGACCGCCCTCGAGCAGGGCGCCCTGATCCGCTCCGGCGAGATCAGCGCCGTCGAGCTCACCGAGCACTACCTCGAACGCGCCGCGCGTCTCCCCACGGAGTACGTCGACGGCGCGTTCGCCTTCCTCGACCCGGACGCCGCGCGGCGCCGGGCCCGGGAGGTGGCGGCCGTCGGGCCGGTCGGTGACGGGGCCTCGCCGCTGGCCGGCGTACCGACGGCGATCAAGGACCTCAACCTGACGCGCGGCGTGCCGACCGCCTTCGGGTCGCCGGCCTTCGCGGGCTACCTGCCCGAGGTCTCCGACGGGGTGACCCTGGCGATCGAGGATGCCGGGATGATCAGCCTCGGCAAGACCAGCACGCCGGAGTTCGGCTCGCCGTGCTACACCGAGCCCGAGGGCCGGCCGGCGGCCGTCACCCCGTGGGACACCACGCGCATGGCCGGCGGCTCGTCGGGGGGCGCGGCGGCCGCCGTCGCGGCCGGGCTCGTCCCGGTCGCCCAGGGATCCGACGGTGGCGGGTCGATCCGGATCCCCGCCGCCTGCTGCGGCCTCGTCGGCCTCAAGCCGACCCGCGGCCGGATCAGTGGCTTCCCGTTGTACGGCGACCCGGTCGGCCTCGCCACGTCCGGCTCGATCGCCCGCACGGTGGCCGACGCGGCGGCCCTGCTCGACGTGCTCGCCGGCCGCCGGGCCGGCGACCCCAGCTGGGCACCCGAGCCGTCCGGCTCCTTCCTCTCCGCCGCCGGCCGCGAGCCGGGCCGGCTCCGCATCGCGTGCTTCGACACCCCGGTCATCGCCGACGTGGAGGTCGACCCCGAGGTGCTCGCCGCCTACGAGCGCACCACCCGGCTGCTCTCCTCGCTCGGCCACGTCGTCGAGGACGTCCCGGTCCCGATCCCGCCCGAGGCGGTGCCGGTCTTCGAGACCTGCTGGGCGGTGCTGACCGCGCTGTCGACCGTGCCGCTGCCGCCGGAGCGGCTGGCCCTGGTCCGGCCGCTCACCCGGTGGCTGGGGGAGCGGGGCGCCGCGGTCTCCGGCCCGGAGTTCGGTCTCGCCATCGGTCAGCTGCGGCGGTTCGCCGGCGAGGCGCTGGTCGCCCTGGCGTCGTACGACATCGTGCTGACGCCGACCCTGGCCACGGTCCCGCTCCCGGTCGGGGCGATCCGCGACGACGCCGACCCGGCGGCCGACTTCGAGGCGCAGAAGCGCTTCACCCCGTGGACCTCGGCATGGAACGTCACCGGCATGCCGGCCATCTCGCTGCCCCTGCACCAGTCCGCCGCCGGGCTGCCGATCGGGATGATGCTCGCCGCCCGGCCCGCCGAGGAGGAGCTGCTGCTCTCGCTCGCGGCCCAGCTCGAGGCCGCACTGCCCTGGCGGGACCGGCTGCCGCCGCTCTGGTGATCAGAACCAGGAGGGGGCCGCGGCGCGGAACTCGTCGCCCGGCAGGGAGCCGGCGCCCTCGGGGATGACGCCGAGCACGGGCACCCCGGTGATGCGGGGGAGGTCGTCGCGGTTGCAGGTCTCGGCGAGCCCGGGCGCGGAGGGCCACGAGCCGATGACCAGGCCGGCGGGCTCGACCTGGACAGCACGGAGCGCGGTGACGGTGAGCTCGGTGTGGTTGAGGGTGCCGAGCCCGGCGCGGGTGACGACGACGACCTCGACGGGGGAGGAGACGACGTCGTCGGGCCCCCGGCGGCGCAGGGCGAAGGTCAGGTCGCGGGCGACGTCGAGCACGGTGCCGCCCTCGGCGTCGAGGCGCACGAGCAGCCCGCCCGCGCCCTCCACGACCACCAGGTCGTACGACGGCAGCAGCTCGCGGATCCGGGACACGTGCTCGCGCACGGCGGGGATCGGCACCCCCTGGCGGCGCGCCGCGGTGTCGGGCGCGAGCGGCTCGTCGAGCGCGACGAACTGGATCGTGTCCACGCCGGCCAGCGCACGGACGGTGTCGACGTCGGGGACGTCCGGGGCGGTGCCGCCGATGCCGGTCTGCACCGGCTTGACGACGAGCACCTGCTCACCGGCGGCGGCCGCACGCGCGGCGAGGGCGGCGGTGGCGATCGTCTTCCCGACGCCGGTGTCCGTCCCGGTCACCACGACGACCCGGCTCACTGGTGCTCCTTCACGAGGTCGACGAGCAGCTCGACGGCGCGGGCCCAGTCGTCGGCGGGCACGCCCGCGGTGACGGTGATCCGCAGCCGCGAGATGCCGTCGGGGACCGACGGCGGGCGGAAGCACCCGATCCGCAGGCCGGCCTCGAGCGCGGCAGCCTGTGCGGCGACGGCCGCCTGCGGCGACGACATCGGCACCGAGAGCACCGCACCTGCGGGGGCGACCACGCCGAGCGCGTCGGCCAGGGCAACGACCCGGGTGCGCACGGTCTCGCCCAGCTCGGGGCGCGCGCGGATCGCCCGGAGTGCGGCCAGGGCGCCGGCGGTCGGGGCGGGCGCGAGACCGGTGTCGAAGATGAACGGCCGGGCCCGGTTGACCAGGTGCTCGCGCAGGGCGACCGGGCCGAGGATCGCGCCGCCCTGGCTGCCGAGCGACTTCGACAGCGTCGCACTGACGACCACGTGCGGTCGGCCCGCCAGTCCCAGCGTGGTGACCAGGCCGGGGCCGTGGACGCCGACGCCGTGCGCCTCGTCGACGACCAGGAGGGCGTCGTACTCCTCGCAGAGCTCGGTGAGCTCGACGAGCGGTGCGGCGTCACCGAGGACGGAGTAGACCGACTCGACGAGCACGATCGCCCGCTCGCCCGCCTCGGTCGCGGAGACCAGTCCGGCGCGGACGGCGTCCACGTCGCTGTGCGGTACGACGGTCAGCCGGGCCCGCGACAGGCGCACCGCGTCGACCAGCGAGGCGTGGACGTGGGCGTCGGAGATGACCCGGACGGAGCTGTCCGCGAGGGCGGTCACGACCGCGAGGTTGGCGTGGTAGCCGGTCGAGAGGACCAGCGCGGAGGGCTGCCCCAGGTAGTCGGCGAGCTCGGCCTCCAGCTCGGCGTGCAGGGCGAGCGTGCCGGTGACGAGCCGCGACGCGCTGGCACCGGAGCCCCACCGCAGCGCGGCGTCCGCGGCCGCCTGCCGCACACCGGGGTCCCGGGCGAGGCCGAGGTAGTCGTTGCCGGCGAGGTCGATCGTCGGGTCGTCGGCGGGTCGCTCGCGCAGCCGCCGGGTCAACCCGGCGTCCTCCCGCTTCGCCGCCTCGTCGGCCAGCCACTCCTGCCAGGCGCTCATCCGCTCCTCACCGCCGCTCCGATCCCTGCGACGAGCGTGTCCAGCTCGTCGTCGTCGATGACGTAGGGCGGCATCGCGTAGACCAGGTCCCGGAAGGGCCGCAGCCACGCGCCCGCCTCGATGGCGGCGTCGGTCGCCGCCACGACGTCGACGTCGTGGTCCAGCTGCACGACGCCGACCGCACCGATCGTGCGCACGTCGCGCACGCCGGGCAGGTCGCGCAGCGGCGCCAGGCCGGATGCCAGCCGGTCGCCGATGCGGCCGACGGTCGCCGCCCAGTCCTGGCCGAGCAGCACGTCGATCGACGCGCTCGCGACCGCGCACGCCAGCGGGTTGCCCATGAAGGTGGGGCCGTGCATCACGACGCCGGACTCGCTGGCCGAGATGCCGCGCGCAACGGCGTCGGTGGTGATCACGGCTGCGAGGGTGAGGTAGCCGCCGGTCAGCGCCTTGCCGACGCACAGGATGTCGGGGGTGACCAGCTCGCTGACGAACAGGTGGCCGGTGCGTCCGAAGCCGGTCGCGATCTCGTCGAGGACGAGCAGCAGGCCGTGCTCGTCGGCGATCTCGCGCAGGACCTGGAGGCAGGCCGGCGGATAGGGCCACATCCCGCCGGCGCCCTGGAGTCGCGGCTCGACGATGATCCCGGCGAGCTCGTGGTGGTGCTGGTCGGCGATGTGCCGCAGCGTCGTCGCCCACTGCGCGACCTCCGTGTCGGAGGCGAGGGCGGAAGGAGGCCGCGGCGCGAACACCTGCTGCGGCAGGAGCCCCTGCCACATCGCGTGCATGCCGCCGACGGGGTCGGTCACGCTCATGCAGTCGAAGGTGTCACCGTGGTAGCCGCCGAGCACGGTGAGCATCCGGGTGCGGTCGGGACGCCCGACGCCCCGCTGGTACTGCAGCACCATCTTCATCGCGACCTCGACCGACACCGATCCCGAGTCGGCGAGGAACACCCGCTCCAGCGGCTCGGGGGTGATCGAGACCAACCGGCGGCCGAGCTCCACAGCCGGGGCGTGGGTCAGCCCGCCGAACATCACGTGGGAGAAGTCGGCCACCTGGTCGCGCAGGGCCGCGTCGAGGACCGGGTGGCGGTAGCCGTGGATCGCCGACCACCACGACGACATGCCGTCGACGACCTCGCGGTCGTCGTACTGCCCGCCGAGCTGCAGCCGCGCGCCGCACGCGCCGGTGACGAGCCGCACCGGGGTGGGCTCGGTCATCGACGTGTACGGGTGCCAGAGGTGCTCGCGGTCGAAGGCGAGCACGTCGGCCGGCGCGGTGCTCATGCGTCAGGCGTTGGCGGCGACCTGGGTGCCCGCTCCCCGCGAGCGGATGACGGGCTTCTCGACGGGGGCCGCGTCGGCAGGGGACTGGGCGACCGAGCACCCGCCACAGCCGTCGCCGCAACCCGTGCCCGCCGACGAGCCGCACGGCGTGCTGGACACGGCGTGCGCGCGGTGGACCGTCGCCGCGTTGGCCTCGTGCGTCGCGATCAGCTCGGCGAAGCCGGCGTCGTCGAGGCCGAGGATCGAGAAGCCGTTGTCGCGCAGCATGTGCAGGTCGGCGAGCGCGTCCTGGCCCTCCGAGGTGAGGTAGTCGCCGAGGAAGATCGAGTTCGCGACGTGCAGCGCGGTCGCCTGCAGCGTGCGCAGGTGCATCTCGCGACCGCCGGCGATCCGGATCTCCTTGTCGGGGCACACGAAGCGCGCCATCGCGAGGATCTTCACGCAGCGCGTGGGGGACAGCTCCCAGGTGTTCTCGTACGGCGTGCCGTCGAAGGGCATCAGGAAGTTGACCGGGATCGAGTCGGTGTCCAGCGCCTTCAGCGCGAAGAGGGCCTCGACGAGCTGCTCGTCGCTCTCGCCGAGCCCGGCGATCAGGCCCGAGCAGGGGGACAGGCCGGCCGACTTCGCCTTGCCGATGGTGTCGACGCGGTCGGCGTAGGTGTGCGTCTGGACGATGTTGTCGTGGTTCGACTCGGCGGTGTTGATGTTGTGGTTGTAGGCGTCCACCCCGGCCGACTTGAGCCGCTCGGCCTGCCCGTCCTTGAGGAGTCCGAGGCAGGCGCAGACCTCCACGCCGTCGTACTCGTCCTTGAGCGCCTCGGTCATCTCGACGACCTTGTCGATGTCGCGGTCCGAGGGGCCGCGGCCCGACGACACCATGCAGACACGGGTCGCGCCGCCGCGCAGGCCGGCGCCGGCCTGCTTGAGGGTCTCGTCCTTCGACAGGTAGGAGTACTTGAGGATCGGCGCCTCGGAGCCCATCGCCTGGCTGCAGTAGTTGCAGTTCTCCGGGCACAGGCCGGACTTGAGGTTGACCAGGTAGTTGACCTTGACGGTGTTGCCGAAGTGCTCGCGGCGCAGCCGGCCGGCCGCGGCGACGAGGAACATCAGCTCGTGGTCGGGCGCCTGCAGCACCGCGAGCGCGTCCGCCTCGGTCGCCGAACCGCCCTCGAGGATCCGGGTGGCGATTGCGTCGAAGTTGGTGGTCATGGGTGCTCCTTGCGGGCGAGGCGGCCGAACTGAACAGTGTTCAGGTAGGCAGGATAGCTGCGATCGGCCCGTCCGTCGACCGGGTCCGCCGCGTGGTCAGTCCTCGCCGATGCCCCTGGCGTGCAGCGCCTCGCCGGTCGCCCGTGCGTGGGCCACCACCCGGATCACCATCGGCGTGAGCCAGGCGCGCGGGTTGCGCTCCAGTCCGCGGGCTCGCGCCGCGTCGCGCGTCTCCGCGGCGATCTCGAGCGTCAGCGGGATGCCGCGGACGAGCAGCGAGAAGGCCAGGGCGACCAGGTCGGGCCGTACGCCGAAGCGCCGGAACGGCTCGAGCCAGCGCGTGATCGCGTCCACCATCCGCTCGATCGAGGTGGTCGTGGTGAAGGCCGTCGCCAGCAGCACCATCGCGACCAGGCTGCCGACCACGACGAACGCACGCTCGCCGCCCTGCTGCCATGTCTGGTACGCCGCCAGCAGGGCCAGGCCGACCACGACGCCGCGCAGTGTCCGGGCCGCCTGCCCCAGCCGGACGCGCGCCACCAGGCATGCCACGACGGCGAGGACGAGCAGGACGCCCGTCGTCGCGACGCCTCGCCAGGCCACGCCCACGATGCTGAGGACGAGCAGTCCCAGCAGCTTGGCGCCGACGGGCATCCGGTGCAGCACCGACGTGCCGGGCCGGTAGTCGCCGAGCGGGCTCGCTGCCATCAGGCCTCAGGCCACGCGGGCGCGGTAGTACGTGACGACCTCGGCGGGAGCGCCGTCGGCGACGATGCGTCCGTCGTCCACGAGCAGCGCGCGGTCGCAGCGCTGGGCGAGGTCGAGGTCGTGGGTGGCCACGACGAGCTGTTGGGGGAGCCCGAGCAGCAGGTCGCCGATGGCCCGGGCGTTGCGGAGGTCGAGCAGGGTCGTCGGCTCGTCGGCGACGAGGATCGCGGGGTCGGTCGCCAGCACGCCGGCGATCGCGAGCAGCTGCCGCTGGCCCCCCGAGAGGGTGTGGACGCTGCGGTCGGCCAGCCCCTCCAGCCCGTACGACGCCAGCACCTCCCGTGCCGCGGCGGTCCGCTCTTCGCGCCCGCGGACCCGGCGACGCAGCGAGAGCGCGACGTCCTCCAGCACCGTGGGCATCACCAGCTGCGCGCTGGGGTCGGTGAACACGAAGCCGACCCGGCGTCGTACCTCCCGGCCCCTGCGGGCGACGTCGAGGCCGTCGACCGTGACGCGCCCGGACGTCGGCTCGACCAGGCCGTTGAGGAGCCTGGCCAGCGTCGACTTGCCGGAGCCGTTGGGGCCGACGAGGGCGATCCGCTGCTCGCTCAGCTCGAGCGAGGTCTCGTGCAGGACGGTCACCTCGGCGGTCGGACCGCCCGGCGTCGGCGCGCGGACGACGACCTGGGCGAGCTCGATGCGGCTCATGCGGTGGCCGCGACCGGCTCCTGCGACGTCGTCCGCCGAGCGACCAGGTCGGGGAAGGCGCGGTGCACGGCGGTGGCGACGAGCGCCATCACGACGTTCTTGACGATGTCGCCGGGGAAGTACGCCGTGTCGATCACGAAGGCAGCCTTGAGGGACATGTCCCCGCGCCAGGCCAGGTTCAGCGGGCCGAGGGTGTGGATGAACACGACGCTGCTGAGCAGACCGCAGGTGAACACGACGGCGAACTGCGTCGCGTGGACGCGGTTGCGGTGGACGAGGTAGCCGCACAGGGCGGCGGCGAGGGGGAAGGCGACCAGGTAGCCAGCGGTCAGGCCGCTGTAGTGCGCGATGCCGGACGTGCCGCCCGAGTAGATCGGCAGCACCAGGCCCGCCACGAGGTAGAGCACGACGGCGAGGAAGCCCCGCACCGGGCCGAGCACGGCGCCGGCGAGCAGCACGCCGAAGGTCTGCAGCGAGTAGGGCACGCCCACGCCGGTCTTGATCTCGATGAGGGCACACACGGCGATCAGGGCGGCGAAGCCGGCGATCAGGGCGACGTCGGTGGTGGGGGTACGGCGGTTCATCGTCCACTCTCGGGGGTGCTCGGGGGGATCGCGGCGCGGTAGCCACGCGAACTGAACGGTGTTCAGGTTAGGCTTGCGGTGCGACCGGGGTCAAAGCGGGCCCGGCGAGCACGGTGATCGGGAGGTCGGGTGCGCTACCGGCAGCAGGACGTGGTCGAGCGGGCGATCGCCGTGCTCGACGAGCGCGGCATCGACGGGCTCACCATGCGCAAGCTGGCCGGCGACCTCGGCGTGCAGCCCGGCGCGCTCTACCACCACTTCGCCGGCAAGGACGCGCTGCTGCAGGCGGTCGCCGACGAGATCCTGCGCCGTGGCCGCCGGCCCGCGGAGATCATGGCGTGGGACGCCGAGCTGCAGCTGCTCTGCGTCGGCCTGCGCGACGCGATGCGGCGCCACCGCGACGGCGCCCTCCTCATCGCCCAGGTCCACCGGGCTGACGCGGAGGCACTGGAGCAGCCGTTGCGGGCCGCCCTCGGCCGAGCAGGTGCGGACGACGACCTCGCCCGGGTCGGTGCGCGCGCCCTCGTCCGGTTCGTCCTCGCGCACGAGGACGACGAGGCCGGCGACTTCGCCCTGGGCCTCGGGCTGCTCCTCGACGGCCTGCGCCGGCGGGTCAGTCCGTCGGCGTGAAGGTGATGGACTGCGGCGTCGGCAGGGCCCGGTCGAACTGGTCCTCCCGGCACCCCCAGCAGTTCTGCTGGACGACGACCCGCCGGCCCTCGACCTCGAGCACCCACCAACGGCCGACGTACGGAGCCGGGCCGCCGACGCTGGTCTGCGGGTTCCCCGGCAGCTCGATCGCACGGTCCACGCACGACGAGTCGTCGTAGGTGCGGGGGACCCTGGCCTCGAGGTAGACGGCGTCGACGCCGCCGAGGCGGACGGGGGCGGGTGTGGACACCTGGTAGGCCGGGATCTCGGTGAGCGCGCGGACGAGGTCGTCCACGCCGGGACCGACGGGCTCGATCCTGTGGTCGGTGCACGGATCGCGCGGGACGCCGTACCTGTCTCCGGCGAGCTCGGTCTTGAGCACGAAGTCCTTGGTGGCGAGGAAGAGGCCGTCGTCGTGGACGGAGGTGTTGTCCGGCAGGTCGACGTCGAAGGCGAGCGCGTCGTCGAGGGGCACCCGGTAGCGCCCGGCGGGCACCTCCACGACCGTCTGGCCGGAAGCGGCCTCCGGCAGGGTCAGCACCGCCCGGGGTGCGCCGGTGGGCGTCTCGGTGGGGTCCTTCGCGGGCTCGACGGTGTCCTCGCCCTTCCCGGTCAGGACGGCGGTGCCGCCGCCGACCAGGACGAGCGCGGCGACCGCGCTGAGGACGGCACCCGCTCGGCGTTGCCGTCGGTGGGCGGTCCGTTCCAGCGTCGCGAACTCCGGTGGTACGACCTCGTGTGCCATTTCCCTGATCTGGTCCCAGTCAGCCATGGCTCGGCTCCTCCCTCTCGGCCATCAGCTCCGCGAGCCGTTGGCGCCCCCTGCCCAGGCGGGACTTCACGGTCCCGACCGGCAGCCCCAGCTGGTCGGCGATCTCCGCCACCGGCACGTCGGCCAGGTGGTGGAGGACCACCGCCTCCCGCTGGCCGGGATCGAGCAGCGCGAGTGCGGCCACCAGTGCGACGTGCTCCGGGCCGACCTCGACCGCCTGGTCGGGTGGCCGGTCCAGTGCCTGGTGGCGGCGTACGACGGCGAGGTGGCGCCAGCCGCGGTGCAGCCGCCGCAGCGCCACCGTCCGGATCCACGCCTCCGGGTTGTCGACCGTGCGGAGGGTCCGGTGCTTGCGGATCGCGGTGATGAAGGCCTCCTGCACCGCGTCCTCGGCGTCGGTCAGGTCACCGCAGATGGCGTACATCTGCACGACCAGCCGGCGGTACGACGCGGCGTACAGCGCGTCGATGCCCTCTGCCTCGCGCCTGCCGTTCACCAGCACCTCCGTCATGTCGCTCAACCGTCCCGCATCAGGGGGTCGGTGTGAAGGCGATGCTCTGAGCCGTCCCGGGCGAGCTGTTGAACGCGCGGTCCGTGCACCCCCAGCAGTTCTGCTGTACGACGACCCGCCGGCCGTCGACGTCGAGGACCCACCAGCGCCCGACGTAGGGCGCGGGCCCGCTGACGGCGGTGTCCGGGTTGCCGGGCAGCTGGACCGCGCCGCCGGCGCACGCCGCGTCGTCGTAGTCCGCGGGGACCCGCGCCTCGAGGACGGCTCCCTTCGCGCCGCCGAGCTCGACCTCCTCAGGTGCCGACACCTCGTAGGCGGTCAGGTCGGAGAGCGCGGCGACCAGGTCCTCCACGGTGGAGCCCGCCGGCTCGATGACCTGGTCGGTGCACGGGTCGCGCGGGACGCCGTACTCGTCTCCGGCGAGCTCGGTCTTGACGATGAAGGTCTCCGTGGCGAGGAAGAGGCCGTCGTCGTGCGCGGTGGTCCCGGCCGGGAGGGTGATGTCGAAGGCGAGCGCGTCGTCGAGGGCAACCCGGTAGCGGCCGGGCTCGAGGTCCACCGAGGACTCGCCCGCGGGGCGCTCCGGGAGGGCGAGCACGCCGTCGGGCAGCGTCGCACCGGTGCCTGCCGCGCTCGGCACGGAGGAGCTGGAGGAGCTGGAGGACGGCATCGCAGCCGCCTTGTCGTCATCTGCATCGCTGTCGGAGCAGGCGCCCAGGAAAGCGGTCGCCGCGGCGAGGGCGACCGACGTCCGGAGGAGGGTGGTGGTTCTCATGAACCCACGAGGCCCGGGGCGCCACCGAGGTTCCCTGGACACGCGATCCTTTACCCGCGGTGGCTCGTTCGGCGAGCGTTATTGTCCCGGAAACATCTGGGAGGCAATGTGGACGACATGGCAGCGAAGACGCAGAAGCCCGTGACCGTGGTGCTGTTCGGCGCGACCGGAGACCTGGCCCGGCGCAAGCTGCTGCCCGGGCTGCTGCACCTCTTCGAGACCGGGCTCCTTCCCCAGCTGCAGATCGTCGGCACCTCCCTCGACGACCACACGACCGAGTCGTTCGTGGACTTCGTGCACGAGGCGGTCAAGCAGTTCTCGGGCGACGACGCCGACATGCTGGCGTGGCCGGAGTTCAGCAGGCTGCTCCACTGGGCGCCCGGTGCCGAGGGCGCCTCGGGACTGCGCGCGGCGGTCGAGAAGGTCGAGTCCGCGTGGGACGGTGACCGGATCCGGCTGCACTACCTGAGCGTGCCGCCGAAGGCGGCGCTGTCGGTGGTGAAGACCCTCGACGAGGCCGAGCTCGTCGACGGCAGCAGGATCATCATGGAGAAGCCGTTCGGGGTCGACCTGGCCTCGGCGAAGGCGCTCAACGCCGAGCTGCACAAGACCTTCGACGAGTCGCAGATCTACCGGATCGACCACTTCCTCGGGAAGGAGGCGGCGCAGAACATCCTGGCGTTCCGCTTCGCCAACGGTCTGTTCGAGCCGATCTGGCACCGCAACAACATCGACCACATCCAGATCGACGTGCCGGAGGAGCTCGGCCTCGACCAGCGCGCGAACTTCTACGAGTCCACCGGCGCCTACAAGGACATGGTCGTCACCCACCTCTTCCAGGTGCTCGCCTTCACCGCGATGGAGCCGCCGACGTCGCTGGATCCCGATGCGATCCGCGAGGAGAAGAACAAGGTCTTCCGCTCCATGGTGCCGATCGACCCGGCCAACGTGGTCCGCGGCCAGTACCAGGGCTACCGCGACATCCAGGGCGTCGCGCCCGAGTCGGAGACCGAGACGTTCATCGCGCTCAAGTGCTTCATCGACAACTGGCGCTGGGCCGGCGTGCCGTTCTACCTGCGCACCGGCAAGCGGCTCGCCGAGGGGGCGCGGATCATCTCGATCGCGTTCAAGGAGCCGCCGCGGTCGATGTTCCCCAACAACTCGGGCGTCGGGGACCACGGCCCGGACCACCTGACCTTCGACCTCGCCGACAAGGCGAAGATGTCGCTGTCGTTCTACGGCAAGCGGCCGGGACCGGGCATGAAGCTCGACAAGCTGTCGATGCAGTTCGCCATGACGGACACCTCGTGGGCAGGCTCGGTGCTCGAGGCCTACGAGCGGCTCATCTACGACGCCGCCCGGGGCGACCAGACACTGTTCACCTCGGCCGAGGGCATCGAGCGGCTGTGGGAGGTCTCCGCGCCGCTGCTGGAGAACCCGCCCGTGGTCCGTCCCTACCGACAGGGCAGTTGGGGGCCCAACCAGATCCACCAGCTGATCGCGCCCTACGCCTGGCGACTGCCGTTCGAGCGGCAGTGGCGCGACCCGAACACCCTGGGGAGCTGATCGCTACTCGATGACGCCGGCCTCGCGGGCCAGTCGTACGGCGTGGACGCGGTTGGTCGCGTGCAGCTTGCGCATCGCGTTCTTCAGGTACGACTTCACGGTGCTCTCCACGAGGCCGAGCGCCTCGGCGACCTCGCGGTTGCTCTGGCCGAGCGCGACCTGCGCGAGCACGTCGATCTCGCGCGCCGCGAGCCCGGTCGGCACTTGCTTGCGGGGGAGCGCCGGCTCGGGGGAGCGACCCTGCTCGACCCGGTGGCGCACCTCCTCGAGCCGCGAGCGGAGGCCGGCGTCGTCGATCAGCGCGGCGAGGTCGGCGAGCTCGTCGGAGATGTCGCGGAGGTCGGCCCGGGTCAGCTGGACGGCCGGTGGCGCTGACGGGGTCGTGGGCGACGACGGCACGGCCCCGAGGCGGCCCAGGGCCAGCAGGCGGCGGCGGACCTCGTCGTCCACCGCGATCTCGCGCTCGACCTTGCGCACGAGGGGGAGGAAGGCGTCGTACCAGACGTCGCCGAGGACGACCTGCGTGCGGTGGGCGAGGTAGACGACCATCCGTGGGATCCGGTCCACCACGATGGGCAGGGCGGTCACGGTCTCCAGCTGCTCGGCGCGCACCGGGCCGTCGTACTGGTGGGTGATGCCGCGGGCGTCGTAGTAGTTGGTGACGGACACGGGGCGGCCGATCATGAGCGCCTTGCCACCGAGGCCGTAGCTGCTGCGGACCCGGAGACCCTGCAGGGACCGGGTGTTGGTGCCGTGGAGACCGGTGATGTCGAGCGCCGTGCCTCCGGCGACGACCGGGCCGCCGAACGCGACGTCGCTCCGGCCGACCGCGCGGAAGTCCGCGAGCGTGCGCAGCAGCCGGCCGCCGTCGTACGGCGCTTCCTGGATCACCCCCGTTGCCATGGCCACCACGGTAGGTGACCGCGGTCACACCGGCAACGCGGCTACCTCCTTTGGGGGGTGGGGGGTGTCCGTTCCCTCCTTCGGGGGGTCCGCGCCGCCTGTGGCCCGGCTCACACTCTGCGGCACGCACGACCACCCGAGGAGTGATCCATGTCCGACCGTTCAGCACCACCGACCCCGATGCGCCGCGTCGCCTTCGCGAGCTGCGCCGGGACCACCATCGAGTTCTACGACTTCTTCATCTACGGCACCGCCGCCGCACTGGTGTTCCCGACGGTGTTCTTCCCCGCCCTGGGTGACTCCGCGGCCAGCGTGGCGTCCTTCGCCACCTTCGCCGTCGCGTTCATCGCCCGGCCGGTGGGCGCGATCGGCTTCGGGCACTTCGGTGACCGGCTGGGCCGCAAGAAGACACTGATCAGCACGCTGCTGCTGATGGGAGCCGCCACGGTCGCGATCGGCCTGCTGCCGAGCGCCGCGTCGATCGGGGTCGCCGCGCCGATCCTCCTCGTGACGCTCCGCTTCCTGCAGGGCCTCGCCGTCGGCGGCGAGTGGGCCGGCGCGACGCTGCTCGCGGCGGAGTACGCGCCGCCGAACAAGCGCGGCCTGTACGCCGCCTTCCCGCAGCTCGGCCCGGCCATCGCCTTCGCCCTCTCCAGCGGCACCTTCCTGCTCATCAACCGTGCGGTCGGTGAGACCAGCCCGGCGTTCGTCGAGTGGGGTTGGCGGGTGCCCTTCGTGGCCAGCGCGCTGCTCGTCCTGATCGGCCTCTACGTGCGGCTGAAGGTCGAGGAGACCCCGATGTTCCGCGAGACCACGACGACGCGCGCCAGCACCCAGGGGCCGCTCGCCGCGGCGCTGAAGCACCAGTGGCGGGAGATCCTCCTCGGCGGCGGGTCCCTGGCGATGCTCTTCGCGTTCTTCTACATCGGCACCGCGTTCCTGACCTCCTACGGCACCACCGTCGTCGGCCTGTCTCGCGCCACCGTGCTCACGATGGGTGTCGTCGGCGCCGTCGTCTTCGGCGTGCTGATCACCCTCTCGGCCGTCTACAGCGACCGGTTCGGTCGGCGCAAGGTCGTCCTCGCGTCCTGCCTGGTCGCGATCCCGTGGGGCTTCGCCCTCTTCCCGATCCTCGACAGGGGCACGGCCACGGCCTTCGCCATCGGCCTCTTCGGGACGCTCGCGATCTTCGCGGTCTCCTACGGACCGGCCGGCGCGATGCTCCCGGAGATGTTCCGCACCGAGTACCGCTACACCGGTGCGGGCATGGCCTACAACCTCGCCGGCGTCATCGGAGGCGGTACGGCGCCGTACCTCGCCTCGGACTTCGTCGAGGCCGGCAACACCAGCGCCGTGGGCTGGATGCTGGCCGGCTTCGGTGCACTCAGCGTGGTCTGCGTGCTGTTGATGGCCGAGACCCGGCACCGCACGATGCACGCGGCACCGGGCCAGCCGGCGGAGGACGTCGTCCCGGTCTGACCTCCCAGCGCCGTCAGGCGGTGCGGTACTCGTAGTCGTCCAGCGGGAACCGCACCGCCTCGCGGTGTGCCGACAGCGTCGAGGTCGGTCGCAGCAGCACGGCCTCGCCGTGCTGGTTGAAGTAGTAGCTCCGCGCGGTCGAGCAGCTCCCCGCGGAGAACACGGAGTTGCCGAGGAGGCCGGTCATCCGTGCCAGGAAGGCGTCATTGGCCTCCTCGCTGACCTCGAAGACACTGGCGTCGCGCTTGCGCATCGCCCCGAGGAGCCGCTCCATGTGGGCCATCTGCGTCTCGATGGTCGTGAAGTACGACAGGCCCGAATAGGAGTAGGGGCTGTTCAGCGAGAAGAAGTTCGGGAACTTCGGCACCGTGATGCCCTCGTAGGCCTGGAAGCGCGTCTCGCGCCACCACTTGCCGAGGTCGCGGCCCTCGCGGCCGATCACCTCGATCGCCGGGAAGTTCGTGTCCCACAGGTTGAAGCCGGTGGCGAGGACGAGCACGTCGAGGTCGGCCCGGTTGCCGTCCTCGGTCACGATCCCCGTCGCGTCGACGTGGTCGATCGTGGTCGTCTCCAGGTCGACGTGCGGCCTGGTGAACGTGGGGAAGTAGGTGTTGCTGAAGGTGGGCCGCTTGCACCCGAAGTCGTAGTCCGGCGTCAGCTTCGCCCGCAGCTCGGGGTCCTTGACCTGGCGGCGCAGGTGGGCCTCGCAGACTCGCTTGCCGATCTGGTTGGCGGCCGGGAGGTCGCGGAAGTGCAGGACGCCGGCGACCATCAGCAGCTCGAGGATCGACGTGCCGACCAGGCGGGTGGCCTTCTGGGTCAGCGGCACCTTCGCGAACGCGCCGCGCACGATGCCGGGCACCGGGCCGTCCATCTTGGGGCTGACGTAGATCGGCGTGCGCTGGTAGACGGTCAGGTGGTCGGCGACCTTGGCCAGCTCGGGGATCAGCTGGACGGCGGTGGCGCCGGTGCCGATGATGCCGATCCGCTTGCCCTCGAGGTCGATGCTGTCGTCCCACCGGGTCGTGTGCACGACCGTGCCGGCGAAGTCCTCGATGCCCGGGATGTCCGGCAGCTTCGGCTGCGACAGGAAACCGGTCGCGGTCAGCAGGAACCGGCCGACGACGGTCTCGCCGTCGTCGAGGGACACGTGCCAGGTCGACGTCTCCTCGTCCCACCGCGCTCCGCTGACGACGGTGTCGAAGCGCATGTGCCGGCGCAGGTCGTACTTGTCGGCGACGTGCACCGCGTAGGCCTTCAGCTCCGGGCCGGGGGCGAACAGCCGGGTCCAGTGCGGGTTCGGCTCGAACGAGTACGAGTAGGTCGAGCTCGGGATGTCGACCGCGAGGCCCGGGTAGCGGTTGACGTGCCACGTGCCGCCGAGGTCGTCCTCGCGCTCGAGGATCGCCAGGTCGTCGTACCCGAGCCGCTTGAGCTGGATCGCGGCACCCATGCCGCCGAAGCCGGCGCCGACGATGACGGCGTCGTGGACGTGCGTGGCAGGGGAGGCGTTCATGCGTTGCTCCGATCCTCGGCGCTCTGGTGGGCGGCTTCGTCGAGACGTGCGGTGTACGCCGCCCGCGCGGCCGTGTCGGGGTGGAGGGCCCGGTCGCCCCGGACCACCTTGCGGACGCGGTCCATGACGGGGACCGGGACGAGGTGGGTGCCGGCGGCGAGGGCACCGACGTAGCGCGGTACTGCGATCTCGGCAGCCCGGTTGCGCACCGAGTCGACGACGGCGTCGGCGATGTCGCTGGGCTTCACCTTCGGGATCGGCTTCATGTCGAAGCCCGAGGCCAGGTCGGTGTCGACGGCCGAGGGCAGGATCGCGGTCAGGGTGACGCCGTGCGGGGCCATCTCCAGGCGGGTCGCGGCCGTCAGCCCGACCACGGCGAACTTGCTGGCGTTGTAGACCGCGAGCCCGGGCACGGGGAACTTGCCGGCGAGGGAGGCGATGTTGACGACGTGCCCGCGGCGGCGGTCCACCATGCCGGGCAGCACCCGCCGCATGCCGTTGAGCACGCCCTGCACGTTGACCGCCATCGTCAGCTGGTCGGTGGCCGGCGTCTGCTCGAGGAACGAGCCGCTCGGCATCACGCCGGCGTTGTTCACCAGGACGTCGACGGGGCCGTGCTCGGTCTCGGCGGCGGTGACGAAGGCGTCGTACGACGCCGCGTCGGCCACGTCGACGCGGTGCGCGCTCGCGCCGATCTCCCCGGCGGTCGCGGTGGCGGCAGCGAGGTCGAGGTCGCCGATGGAGACCTTCGCCCCGCGGGCGAGGAAGGCCTCGGCGGTGGCGCGGCCGATGCCGCGGGCGCCTCCGGTGATGACGACGTGGGCGCCGTCGAGGTCGATGCGGGCGGGGCGGGTCATCGGGTCAGCTCCAGGGTCTTCAGGCGTCGGGTGACGAGGGTGGGGGCGTGTGTGCGGGCGGTGGCGCGAACGTCGTCCAGGCGGGCGGCGTCCATGAAGTTCGCGCCCATGGCGTCGAGGTCCGCGCGGGTGGGCTCGATGCGCGACACCCGGGCGCCGGCGGCACGGAGCAGGGCCACCTCGCGGTCGACGCGGCGGGTCATCGGGTGGCGCAGGAGGCGCTCGATGCGCGCGGTGCCCTTCGCGGGGGCGCCGCCGTGGCTCGACATCGGGGCGACGATGACGACCTCGTCGATCCGGCCGGCCGTGATCTCGGGGAGCAGCAGGTCGGCGGAGGTGGGGGAGACGGCGCCGCCGTCGAGCAACCGGTGGCCGCTGATCTCGACGGGTGGGAACCAGCCCGGAATCGCCCACGAGGCGGCGATCGCCTCGCCCAGCGTGGACCTCGGTGCGTCGCGGTGGCCGAGCGGGATCCGCTCGCCGGTGGCCGCGTCGGCGGCGACCAGCCAGGTCGCGGGGTGCTTCGTCCAACCGCTCCGGGTGGCGAGCGCGTCGCCGAGCTCGATGAGCCAGTGCGGGTCGCCGCCCCCGCGCGGCAGCAGCCCGGCGAGGCCCGCGAGCAGGTCGACCCGGCGCCCGAGGGCCGCGCGGGTCAGCCCCAGGCCCGGCAGCCACGGCCGCGGCAGGCCGGGCAGGCTCCCGGGCGCGTCGGGGGAGGTGAGATGGGCGGCGACCTTCCGGTCCGTGGCCGCGTCGATCGCCGATGCCCTGATGCCCGAGCCCAGCATCGCGACCAGCTCCGCCCCGGCCGACGTACCGACGAGAACGTCGGCGGTGCGCGGGTCCCAGCCCTGTCGTTCGAGCTCGGCGAGGACGGCGGCCGTCCAGGCGAAGCCCAGGGTGCCCCCGCACCCGATCACCAATGCGCGTCCCACGAAGCCTCCTGGAGCAGCTGTACCGGCCAAAGCGGAATGGCGTGTCAGTTTCGGAACGTATCGTCATTTTCGGGCATCTGCAATAGGCTCCGTGGTCATGGCGACGGTGGACCCGGGGCTCTCGCGGCTGGAGCGGCGCAAGGCCGAGACGCGTCGCGAGATCATCGAGGCCGCCTTCGCCTGCTTCGCCGAGCAGGGCTACCACGCGACCGGGATCGCCGACATCGCGGCGCGGCTCGGCATCGGCCACGGCACCTTCTACCGCTACTTCGAGAACAAGCGCGACATCGTCGAGCACGTCATCGACGACCTCGTCGCGCGCATCGTGGAGACGCTCGGCGCGGAGAACGCCCCCGACGCAGTCGACACCCTCGAGGGTTATCGCGAGCAGTCGGCACGGATCGGCGAGGGCCTGGCCCGGATCTTCGCGGCGGACCCGCGAGTCCCGCAGCTGCTGATCGCGGCGGCGGGCATCGACGACGCGATGCGCGAGAAGATGCTCGACCTCTTCGAGCTCACCACCCCGCTCACTGCGGCCTACCTCGACCATGGGGTCCGGGGTGGCTACCTCCGTGCGGACCTCGACGTCGAGCCCACCGCCCAAGCCATCAACGGCATGATCCTCGGCTCCGTCCTGGCGGCCCTGCGCGACCCCACGCCGGAGCGACAGGCGCGGCTGAGTGCCGCCATCCGGGCCGTCATGTACGACGGCATCGCTGCCCGCTGACGGACCGGCGCGCTGGCGCACTCGGCGGTCGGCGTGACGGTGCCAGGCTTTTTAAGTTACTATGATCGGTAGTGTTTATTACCTTTACCGATTCGAGGGTTTGGCATGTGGTTGGTCGCAGCATTCGCGCTGGCAGGTGGGCTGGCGCAGCTCGTCGACGGCACGCTCGGGATGGGCTTCGGCGTGACGTCGGCGACCGTGTTGCTGGCACTGGGGGTCGCGCCGGCGACGGCGAGTGCCGCGACGCACGCCGCCAAGCTCCCGACGACCTTCGTCTCGGGCATCTCGCACTGGCGTGCCGGCAATGTCGACCCGAAGGTGCTCCTGCGGGTGGCCGTCCCCGGTGCGCTCGGCGGCTTCCTGGGCGCGGTCGTCCTGACCTCGATCAGCCTCGAGGCCGCGAAGTCGTCGATGGCTGGCCTGCTGATCTTCTTCGGCCTGGTGATCCTCGCTCGCTTCGGCTTCGGCTTCCGGATCATCCCGACGCCGAAGACCGGGCACACTGCCCGCTGGCTCTCGCCCATCGGTCTCCTCGGCGGCTTCGTGGATGCGACTGGTGGGGGCGGCTGGGGCCCGGTCGTCACGCCCAGCCTGATGACGGTCACGAGCCACGAGCCGCGCCGTGTCGTCGGTACGACGAACGCTGCCGAGTTCGTCGTGGCGCTCTCGGTCTCCACCGGGTTCGTCACCGGTGCCGCCCACCAGGACATCCCGTGGCTGCCCGTCCTCGGACTGGTGGTGGGCGGCGTGCTCGTCGCACCGGTGGCCGCGCGCCTGGCCGGCCGGCTCCCGCACGCGCCGATGGGTGCGATGGTCGGTGGGCTCGTGATCCTGGTCAATGCCGTCACCGTCGTGGGGGCGGTGACGGACCTCCCGATCGAGGCCGACCTGGCGCTCATCGTGGGGTGGCTGGCACTGGTGGGCCGGATTGCCTGGTCGGCCTGGGTTCGCGAACGCCGGGACAGCGCGGTCGAGCAGCCGGAGCCGGTCGCCACCTGAGGCGGCTGGGGACGGGCTCAGGCTGCCCAGTCGAGGGCGAGCTTCATGAGGTGCATCTCGGCTCGGGTGGGTGTGTGGTCGCCGCTGGTGGCGGTGACTCGTCGTGTTCCGGTCTGGTCGACCAGGTAGTGGGCCCCGTGGGGATCGCGCCAGATGACGATCCCGGGGAACGGTTGTCGGACCTCCCAGCCTGCATGGGTCTTGATCCGGTGGTGGGTGCGGGTCAACGGCCCCAGGTTGTCGCGTGAGGTCGGGCCGCCCTCGCTGTAGGGGACCTGGTGGTCGAGGTCGACGTTCTTCGTGGTGTTGGCGGCGTAGGGGAAGGTGTCGCCGGGGTGGATCAGGTGCACCGCCTCACGCAGCTTCGCCGGGATCTCGTAGGCGTCGACGGCGGCGCCCTGGTTGAGGTCGATGACGGGTTGGACCTTGACCTGTCCGGCGATGTGGGAGACCAGGTGCCGGACGTACTCGGTGGTGAGGGGTCCGTGCCCTTCCATCCGTGCGATACCGGAGTCGGGGGTGCAGTGCAGCACGATCTGCACCTTCGGCTTCACCGGACCCACCGTGGAGTCGACGTGGGCGTCGGGATTGGTCAGCAGGGCGATGGCGGCAACCCTGCGTTCGTTCTTCGTGGCGTCCGGCATCTGGGTCTTGAGTGCGTCGCAGACAGCGGCGATGCCGGCGTTGGAGCCCAGGACGAGGGCAGCGTCGGCATGGAACGTGAGAGTGGCCTTGCCGTGCTTGTTGACCCGCGAGACCCGGACGTAGGAGTCCTTCGCCGCAGCTTCCTCCTTCGCGCGAGCCAGCTCAGGCGACGCGGCGGCGACCTTGCCCTCCACGACCGCCTCGAACCGGGCCCACGCGAGGCGGCCGTCGGCGATCTCGACGACCTCGCTGTCGACCCACCCGGCCTCCTCGGCCGACAGCTCCCGACACGCTTCCGCGACGTGGCGCGCGTGCGTCGAACGCACCCGACCAGCCTGCACGCCGGCCCACAGCTTCGGGAGCCGGTGCTGCAGGTCGACCGCGTCCGCGATCAGGCGCTTGGCGCCGTACGGGCTGGTCTGGATCCGTGCCCCGAAGGTCGCGGCGGCGTGCTCGGTGATCCGCGGCGTACCCACCGCACCCGCGGGCTTCGCGCGCTCACGACCCCGCTTGTCACCAGGCGGCAACGCGTCGGGTGAGTGCAGGACCGCCCACTGGTAGGCCGCTTCGAGGATCGCTCGCTCAGCCGACAGCCGTGCGGCGTGCTGGTCCTCGACGAAGGACAGCACGTCGCCGGCGGACATGTCCGCGAGCTGGTGGTGTCGGTCCCGAGTGGCCATACGTGTATTGGATCATGGGGTGCCGACAGAACCAGGTGGCGCGGAACCTGCCTGTGCACAACCACGCTCCCGCTGGGCCTTGTGGACAGCAGGTGGCGCAAGGAGCGACTCGACGAGCTACCCAATCGCACCCGACAGCCGGAACCCAGCCTCCCGCCCACCGCCCTCGTCGCCGCGCATGAAGACCCGACCACCGACACACCGCAAGGCACAGCAGGTGCACCAG
>CAZAQE010000019.1:0-75836 GCA_964487275.1 uncultured Nocardioides sp.
AGGCGGGGTGTGGGGCGGGGTGGTCAGTAGCCGTCGAGTGGGGTGGTGCCGGCGGTCCGACGTGGAAGTGGTGGCCGTGGGGTGAGGTCCAGAGGTAGTGCCCGGGCTGGATCGCGAGGTAGCGCCACGCGCTGAAGGTCTTCGCGCGGTGGTGGCGTCGGCAGAGCGGGACGAGGTTGCAGGGGCAGGTCGGCCCACCCTCGCCGTGCGGCTTGGCGTGGTCGAGGTCGCACTTCACGGCCGGTTTCGGGCAGTTCGGGAACCGGCACGAATGGTCGCGCAGGTGGACGCGTTGGCGGTGGCGGTCGGGGATCTCCCAGGAGTCGACGGGGATGCAGTCGGCCAGGTCGATCACGGGTCGCACGGTGACGGTGGTGTGGCGGGCGAGGAGCCATTCCTTGATCTGGGCGACCTGGACCGGGGTCGTCAGCTCGTCGCAGCGCCCGACGGGGTTGTCGCCGGTGAGGGACTCTCCGGTGAGGTGGACGTGGAGCTCGACCCGCCGGCCGGGTGACTCGGCGATGACCTCGCCGGTGTCGTCGTCGGCGATGAGCAGGTCGAGGGCGAGGTCCTGACGGGCGAGCTCGCCCGCGGCCTTGGCACGCCGGACGTCGAGGGGGTCGGTGTCGCCGAGCTGGCCCCGCAGCTTCGCTCGCCGGGCGACGGCCTCGTCGAGGTCGCGTCCGTCCGCAGCGTCGAGGTAGGCGTCGACGTGGACGTTGCCGTGGGCATCGACCTGGTCGAGGTGGATGTCGAAGTGCCGGTGCTCGTTGGCCTCCTGCCGCTCGGCTTCGGCGCGTTCGGGGTCGAATCGGACGATGGCCTCGGTGACGAGTCGTTCGAGCTGCGCCCAGCCCACGCCCCCGACGGCGGCGGCGAGGTGGCGGTCGACGAACTCGGCTGCGTCGGCGGGCAGGGAGCGGGTGAGGTCGGCGATCCGTTCGGCCCGCCATGGCGCGACCCGGCCGTCGACGACGGCCGCGTAGAGGCGCGGGAGCCGCCAGGCGCACTCGATCACTCGCCCGACGTACGCACGGCCACCATCCGGGGAGCGCTGGAGCACCGCGATGAGCTCCATCAGGTTGAACTCCGACACCAGGGGTGCGCCGGGGCCGGCGATCGGGACGCCGGTGTCGATCACCCCTTCGACCAGCGTCGCCGCACCCTCGGCAGACTCGACGGCGTTCTGGTCGGCCCACGCGGTGATGACCAGCCACTCGCGGACCTGGGAGGCCTGACGGGCCCGGACCTCGGCACGTGCTTCGGTGAGCAGCTCGGCGACCGAACGGCCGTCGTACTGCTGGCCCACCGAGGGGTGCTGGTGCCCGAGATCCATGACTGAATCCTCCCAGCCACGTCCGACAGTTCGACGCGACGGAAACCCCACTTGTGGACAAGCGACACACCATCGAGAGCCAGGGCCGGGGGTCTCGATACGCCCTCGCCCAGGGGCTCGGGCTACTCGACCAACGACCGGCGGCGGAGCACCGGGGTCAGGCGTCGGCGACGGCCAGCCGGGCCTTGAGCAGCGGGACCGAGGGGTGGGCGACGCGGCCGTCGAGCGCGAGCCGGGCCAGGCAGGCCTCCAGCACCGCCGTGTCGTACGGCGCCAGCTCGGCGTAGTGCAGGACCGCGTCGGGCTGGGGGTCGGCCAGCAGCGCCTCGCGGACCGCGACGGCGACGTACTCCCCCATCTCGACGAGTGCGGGACTCTCGGTGCCGGGGAGCAGGTCGCCACCGTAGGCGTCGACAGCGGCGGCGACCTCGCCCCGGCGCAGCAGGCCCAGGACGTGGTCGACGTCGGTGGCGATGGGCATCAGCAGGCGGTAGGGGCGGGACGCGAGCTGGCCGGCGAGGGCGTGGCGCAGGTGCGAGACCTCGGCCTTGAGGGTGGAGAAGGTGACGGCGTGGTCGCCGTAGAGCATCGCGTGGAGCTGGTCGAGCGAGAGCCCGTCCGGGTGCAGCGCGAGCAGCGCGAGGATCTCGGTCTGCCGGCGGTTGAGCAGCAGCCGCTGGCCGTCGACGCGCGCCTCGGCGGTGCCGAGCAGGCTCAGGACGAGACCGGGCTCGACCAGCTCGTCGCCCGGCGCGGCCTCGTTCGGTCCCACGCCCTCGGCGTACCGCTGGGTGCGCGGCATCGCCTGCTCGACCAGCCGCGCCAGCACGCGGGCGGTGGCCAGGCCGATCGGGTGGGTGCGGTCCCACGTCGTCGAGATGTCGAGGACGCCGAGCTTGGCTCCGCTCACCGGGTCGTGCAGCGGCGCCGCCCAGCAGACCCAGTTGTGGACGATCGGCGCGTAGTGCTCGGCGCTGAACACCATCGCGGGCCGGTCGAGCCGGTTCGCGAGGTCGAGCGCGTTGGTGCCGACCGACTGGTCGTCCCAACGCCCGCCCATCACGAAGTTGACGCTCTCCGCCTTGCGGCGCATCACCCGGCCGCCGTAGGTCCACAGCACGCGGGTGTCGGGGTCGGTGACCGCGAGCACCAGGTCGCCGTCCTCGGCGGTACGACGCAGCTCCTCCTCGACCCGCTCGACGGCCACCTGCAGCGGCGAGCCCTGCCAGAACGAGCGGGTCTCCGACTCGTCGGCCAACGGGGCCTCGACGACGTCGCGGGCGACGACCGCGCCGGAACGCTCCCAGCTGTCCCGGATCTCCGGGCGCACCAGCGGTACCGCCCGGTCGCCCTGCTCGACGAAGGTGGTCCAGGCCGAGAGCGCCGCCCTCCGCCGCTCCTGGAGCTCGTCCATGACCAGCACACTACTCCGGGAGTGTGACGGCGCTCACTCTCCTTCGGAGGTGGGGTCCCGCTACGCGTGGATCCGGCCGTCGCGCTCGGCCAGCGGCTCCCCCGAGCCGCCCCAGCGCCCGGCCACGATCTCCGCGGCGATGCTGATCGCGGTCTCCTCGGGTGTGCGGGCGCCGAGGTCGAGGCCGATCGGGCTGTGCAGGCGAGCCAGCTCGTCCTCGCTCACCCCGGCCTCGCGGAGGCGCTGCGTGCGGTCGTCGTGGGTACGACGTGAGCCCATCGCCCCGACGTACCCGACCTCGGGCAGGCGCAGCGCCACCTCGAGCAGGGGGACGTCGAACTTCGGGTCGTGCGTGAGCACGGTGATCACCGTGCGCCCGTCGATCCGGCCGGCCTCCTGCTCGGCCTGCAGGTAGCGGTGGGGCCAGTCGACGACGACCTCGTCCGCACCCGGGAAGCGGCTCGTGGTGGCGAAGACGGGCCGGGCGTCGCAGACGGTGACCCGGTAGCCGAGGAAGCCGCCGACCCGCGCGACGGCTGCGGCGAAGTCGATCGCGCCGAAGACGAGCAGCCGCGGCGCGGGCGCGAACGCCCACACGAACACCCGCATCCCCTCGCCCCGGCGCTCGCCGTCGGGGCCGTAGGACAGCGTGCCGTTGTGGCCTGCCGCCAGCAGGCCGAGCGCGTCGTCGTGGACGGCGGCGTCGATCCGCGCGCTGCCGAGGCTGCCGCTGAGCCCGCCGTCCGGGTCGGCGTCCGGGCGGATCAGGACCCGTCGGCCGACGTACGACGCATCCGGGTGGTCGACCACCGTGGCGACCGCGACGGGCCGCCCTGCCTCGATGTCGGCGGCGACCTCACCGAGCTCCGGGAAGGTGTCGCGGCTGACCTTCTCGACATAGACGTCGAGGATCCCGCCGCAGGTGAGACCCACGGCGAAGGCGTCGTCGTCGGAGACGCCGTAGCGCTCGAGCCGCGGGGTGCCCGACACCGCGACCTCCTGGGCGACGTCGTAGACGGCGCCCTCGACGCAGCCGCCCGACACCGAGCCGACCGCGGAGGCGTCCGGGCCGACCAGCATCGAAGCGCCCGGCGGGCGCGGGGCGGAGCGGAAGGTCGCGATGACCGTGCCCATGCCGACGCTCTCGCCGGCCTCCCACCAGGCGAGCAGCTGGGGCAGCACCTCACGCATCGGCGAGCACCTCCGTGAGCTCGGCGAAGGTCGCCAGTGAGTGCCCGGCGAGGAAGTGGTCGACGTGCGGCAGGACGGCGAGGATCCCCTGCTGCACCGGCGCGTAGCCGTCCTTGCCCCGGTGCGGGTTGACCCACACGACGGTGTGCGCGAGACGGTGCAGCCGGGCGACCTGGTCACCGAGCAGCTGCGGTTCCCCACGTTCCCAGCCGTCGCTGAAGACCACCACGACTGCGCCGCGGGCCATTCCCCGTTGCCCATGGCGGTCGAGGAATGCCTGGAGCGTCTCCCCGAGACGCGTCCCGCCCGACCAGTCCGGGACGGCGTCGCCGGCGGCGGCAATCGCGCGGTCGGGGTCGCGCAGCCGCAGCGGGCGGGTGATCCGGGTCAGCCGGGTGCCGACGGTGAACACCTCGACCTCGCCGGCCGCCGAGCCGGAGCTGATGCGGTGGGCGAGGCGGAGCAGCGCGTCGGCGTACCCGCTCATCGACCCCGACACGTCGACCAGCAGCACGACGCGACGGGGGCGGGTCGCGTGGCGGCGGTGGTGGATCCGGTCCGGCTCCCCCATCCGGCGCAGGCTGGCGCGCAGGGTGCGGGACGCGTCGACGTCGCCCCGGCGGTGTCGGGTACGACGCGCGGTCGGCCTGCTCGGCAGCCGCACCCGCAGCGAGGCGAACATCCCGGCGAGCAGGGCGCGCTCGGTCGCATCCAGCGTCGCGACGTCGCGGTGCCGCAGCACCTCCGCCGCGCTGGCCGCGGCGCGGACGGGGTCCTCGCCCTGGTCCGCTCCGGCGCCCTCGCCCTGGTCGTCGGGCAGGAGGCCGGCGCCCGGCCGGGGCTGCACCCCGCGCGGCCGGAGCGTGGGCGCGGTGTTGTCGCGGCCGAACCACTCGTCGAAGACCCGGTCGTGCCGCTCGACGTCCTCGGGGGTGGCGCACAGCGTCGCGCGCCCGGCCGTCCGGGTGGCGTCGCGGTCGGCGATCCCGACGAGCGCGACGGCGTCGAGGTAGGTACGGGTCCGGTCCTGGGTGACCGCGACCCCGGCGGAGCGCAGCGCGGTGGTGAAGCCGAGGAGCACCTCGTCGGCGTCGCGGACCAGCGGCGGCGCGCTCATCGGGCGAGCATCCGGTCGAGGGCCGCCCGCACCCGCTCGGCGTCGTCGCGGTACTTCACCAGCGCGCCCAGGGTCAGCGCAGCCGTCTCGACGTCGAGCTCGACGGTGCCGAGGTGCTGCAGGGCACGCGCCCAGTCGAGCGTCTCGGCGACCCCCGGCGGCTTGAGCAGGTCGGCGCCCTGGCGCAGCTGCTGGACCACCTCGACGACCTGCCGCGCCAGCTCCGCGCTCACCTCCGGCGCCCGGGACCGGACGATCGCGACCTCCCGCTCGAGCCCGGGGTGGTCGATCCAGTGGTAGAGGCAGCGCCGCTTGAGGGCATCGTGCAGCTCGCGGGTGCGGTTCGAGGTGAGCACGACGGTCGGCGGCGTCGCGGCCTGCACGGTCCCGAGCTCGGGGATCGTCACCTGGTACGTCGACAGCACCTCCAGCAGGAAGGCCTCGAACTCGTCGTCGGCGCGGTCGACCTCGTCGACGAGCAGCACCGCCGGGCTCTGCTGGAGCGCGGCCAGCACCGGGCGGGCGAGGAGGAAGCGTTCGTCGTACAGGCTCTTCTCTGCCTCCTCGACGTCGCTGCGCCCTCCACCCGAGACCGCTTCGAGGGCCCGCAGGTGGAGGATCTGGCGCGGGAAGTCCCAGTCGTAGAGCGCCTGGGTCGCGTCGATGCCCTCGTAGCACTGCAGCCGGATCAGCGGCCGTTCCAGTGCCTCGGCGATCGCCTCTGCGAGGGCGGTCTTGCCGGTGCCAGGCTCGCCCTCGAGCAGCAGCGGGCGCCCCATCTCCAGGGACAGGAACAGCACGGTCGCCAGGTCGTCGTCGCAGAGATAGCCGGTCTCCCCGAGGCGGCGCGCCAGTTCGGCGACACGGGCGTCCATGTGCCGAGGCTAGGGAGCGGGGCGTTGGTCCGAGGTTGGCTCGTCGACGTCGGCACCGGAGGCGAGGTCGCCGCACTCGACGAGCTGGGGGTCGTTGACGGAGAGGTAGAGCCGCGCGCCCCGGTCCCCCGACGCAGCGTCGCTGACCGGCGCCCAGTGGTCCCGCCCGAGCAGGACGGGGTGCCCCGGCCTCCCGTCGTACGACGCCCGCGCGAGCGCCGACGGACCGGTGCCCGCCTGCGCCAGCACCCGCGCGACCACGGCAGCGGTGACGTCGGGCAGGTCGACGAGGTGGACGAGCGCCGCGTCGTGGCCGGTGCCGGCCAGCGCCCGGAGGCCGGTGCGCAGGGAGGCCCCCATGCCCGCTTGCCAGGCGAGCGCCCGCACGGCGTGCACGCGGGCGAGGTCGTCGAGGCCGTCGGCGAGCACCCACTCGGCCTCGTCGGCCGAGGCCCCGAGCACGACGGTCACCTCGTCGCAGCCGCCCTCGAGGAGCACAATCACCGCGCGGGTCAGCCACGGTCGGCCGGCCTCGTCGCGGACCAGCGCCTTCGGCATCCCCATCCGGGAGCCGGCCCCGGCGGCGAGGAGGAGTCCGGTGACGGTCACGGCCGCGCGGCGATCGCCTCGACCTCGACCAGCTGGTCGGGGTAGCCGAGCACGGTGACGCCGAGCAGCGTGCTGGGGGCGTCGTGGTCGCCGAACGCCGCCCGTACGACGTTCCACGCCGCGACCAGGTCGGCCCGGTCCGATGAGGCGACGTAGACGGTCGACTTGGCGACGTCCGCCAGCGTGCATCCCGCTGCCTCGAGGGCAGTGACGAGGTTGGCCATGACGAGACCGGCCTGGCCGGCGACGTCCCCGACGTGGGCCACCGCCCCGGACTCGTCGAGCGGGCAGGCGCCGGCGGTCAGGACGAGCTCGCCCACGCGGGCGGCGTAGGCGTAGGGCACGTCGTCGGTGAGGGTGGGCGCACGCAGCAGCTCGACGGACATGGGTCCATCTTGGCGCGACGGCGTCCGGAAACGGCACGAGGCCCCCGCCGGAGCGGGGGCCTCGTGGTGGTGCGTGCAGGGGCTGGACTCAGAAGTCCATGCCGCCCATGCCGCCGGTCGGGTCGCCCGCGGGGGCGGCCTTCTCCGGCTTGTCGGCCACGACGGCCTCGGTGGTGAGGAACAGCGCGGCGATCGACGCGGCGTTCTGCAGCGCCGAGCGGGTCACCTTGGCCGGGTCGATGATGCCGTTGGCCAGCAGGTCGACGTACTCACCGGTCGCGGCGTTGAGGCCCTGGCCGGCGGGGAGGTTGGCGACCTTCTCCGCGACGACGCCGCCCTCGAGGCCGGCGTTGATCGCGATCTGCTTCAGCGGCGCCGACAGCGCGACCTTGACGATGTTGGCACCGGTGGCCTCGTCGCCCTCGAGCTCGAGCTTGTCGAACGCGTTGGCACCGGCCTGCACCAGCGCGACACCACCACCGGGGAGGATGCCCTCCTCGACGGCCGCCTTCGCGTTGCGGACGGCGTCCTCGATGCGGTGCTTGCGCTCCTTGAGCTCGACCTCGGTGGCCGCGCCGACCTTGATGACGGCCACGCCGCCGGCCAGCTTGGCGAGGCGCTCCTGGAGCTTCTCGCGGTCGTAGTCGGAGTCCGACTTCTCGATCTCGGCGCGGATCTGGTTGACCCGGCCCTCGATCTGGGCGGCGTCGCCGGCGCCCTCGACGATCGTGGTCTCGTCCTTGGTGATGACGACCTTGCGGGCCTGGCCGAGCAGCTCGATGCCGGCCGACTCCAGCTTGAGGCCGACCTCCTCGGAGATGACCTGGCCGCCGGTCAGGATCGCGATGTCCTGCAGCATGGCCTTGCGGCGGTCGCCGAAGCCCGGGGCCTTGACGGCGACGGACTTGAAGGTGCCGCGGATCTTGTTGACGACCAGGGTCGACAGCGCCTCGCCGTCGACGTCCTCGGCGAGGATGACGAGCGGCTTGCCCGACTGCATGACCTTCTCCAGCAGCGGGAGCAGGTCCTTGACGTTGCTGATCTTGGAGTTGGCGATCAGCACGTAGGCGTCCTCGAGGACGGTCTCCATGCGCTCGGGGTCGGTGACGAAGTAGGCCGAGATGTAGCCCTTGTCGAACCGCATGCCCTCGGTGAGCTCCAGGTCGATGCCGAACGTGTTCGACTCCTCGACCGTGATCACGCCCTCCTTGCCGACCTTGTCCATCGCCTCGGCGATGGCGTCACCGACGGTGGCGTCGCCACCGGCGGAGATGGTGGCGGTGGCGGCGATCTGCTCGCGGGTCTCGACGTCCTTGGCCATGCCGAGGAGCTGCTCGGAGACAGCACCCACGGCGGCCTCGATGCCGCGCTTGAGACCCATCGGGTTCGCGCCGGCGGCGACGTTGCGGAGGCCCTCGCGGACGAGCGCCTGGGCGAGGACGGTCGCGGTCGTCGTACCGTCACCGGCGACGTCGTCCGTCTTCTTCGCGACCTCCTTGACCAGCTCGGCGCCGATCTTCTCGTAGGGGTCCTCGAGCTCGATCTCCTTGGCGATGGAGACACCGTCGTTGGTGATCGTGGGGGCGCCCCACTTCTTCTCCAGGACGACGTTGCGACCCTTCGGGCCAAGGGTGACCTTGACGGCGTCGGCGAGCGTGTTCATGCCCCGCTCGAGGCCACGCCGGGCCTCCTCGTTGAAAGCAATCAGCTTCGACATAACTCCTGCGATTCCTTCGCGATGTCCGTTATCACTCTCAAGGCGAGAGTGCCAGCATCATGTTTAGCACTCGACCATGGCGAGTGCAAGCAGATGGGGGTCTTCTCAAGCTTGATTCAGTCGCGCGAGCACCAGGTCGGCGAACCGTCCGGCGTTCGCGGGCTCGATGTCGAGGTAGAGGCCGGGCTCGATCAGCTCCAGCTCGCTGACCACCCACTCGTCCCGCCAGGCCATCAGGTCGATGCGCGCGTAGGCCAGGTCGGCGCCGAGCCGATCCTCGACCGCCCGCACGGCGTCGGCCGCGACCCGCGCCCGGATGGGGTCGAGCGCGACGGGACGGCTGCTGCCGCCGTACAGCTCGTGCACGCGAAGCTCCCCGGCCGCCGCGACCTTGTCGACCTGCGCCACCGGCGCGCGGTCGAGGACGTAGACCGACGACTCCCCCGTCGTACGGACGGACTCGACGACCGGCTGAACGATCCACGGCCCGGCGACCAGTCCCTCGAGCCGCGGGTCGTCGACGCGCTCGGCGACCACCACGCCGACCCCGCCGGCGCCGGTGCGCGGCTTGACCACGACGTGACCCCACCGTTCCAGCGCCCGCGCCAGGCCGCCCGCGAGGTCGGTGTCGTCCAGGAGCGCCGTCGGCACCGTGGGTACGACGTCGGCGAGCTCGACGAGGTAGGCCTTGTCGGCGTTCCACGCGAACACCTCGGCGCCGTTGAGCAACGGCGTCACCGCCTCCACGCGACCCGCCCACGCGAGGAATGCGGGCAGGCGGCGGTGGTAGTCCCACGTCGAGCGGACCGCGACCAGGTCGGCCTCGGCCCAGGCGACGTCCGGGTCGTCCCACCGCACCCAGCGGGCATGGATCCCGCGCTCCGCGAGCGCGGCCACCAGCAGCTCGCCGGCCGGCTCGCCGTCGGGCATCAGGTCGAAGGTCGCGAGCAGCACCGTGGTCACCCGGCCCACGCTAGGAGTGCGGTGGGTGGTGCCCGAACGGCACGTCGACCGCGTGGCCGAGCGCGAGCAGGATCGACGGGACGAGCGCCTTCGCGGTCCGCTTGTAGCCCAGGACGCTCGGGTGGAAGCGGTCCAGGCTGAACATCTCGTCGGGATTGGTGATGAAGAACGGGCCGACCACCCGCGCCAGCGACACGGCGTGGGCACCGTTGCGGACGGCGACCTCCGCCTGCGCTGCCGCGAGCTGGCGCGACATCCGCGAGCCCAGCGAGCGCAGCGGCTGCGGGACCGGGCGCAGCGCCCCGAGGTCGGGACAGGTGCCCACGACGACCTCGGTGCCCTGCGCCCGCAGCCGCACGACCGCCTCCTCCAGCTGGGCGGCCGAGGTCGCGACCGGGATCCGGTGGGTCACGTCGTTGCCGCCGACCACGATGACGGCGACGTCGGCGAGGTAGTCCCCGGGCAGCCCGTCCAGCTGGCCGGCGAGCGCGGAGGTCTCGGAGCCGACCACGGCCGCGGTGCGCAGCCGCACCGGCCGGCGCAGCTCCCCGGCCAGGCCGCGGGCGATCCGCGCCCCGAGTGTGTCCTTCGGACGCTCGGCCCCCAGGCCGGCGGCGATCGAGTCGCCGAGCACGAGCAACTCGAGGGGCGCGCCCGCGTACGACTTCTTCTTCCAGGTCTTGTCCGCCGGGATAGCGTCCTCGCCGAGGGGCTTGCCGATCCGGGCCCGGGCGATCGCGGCCTGGCGGCGGAGCAGTTCCCGACCGCCGCCGGTGGTGACCCCGATGCCGGCGAGCGCGACACCGGCGCCGACGAGGGCCTTGCGGGTGCGAGTCATGCTCGCTTTGAACCAGATCGTCCTGAACGGATCGTGGCGCCCCGGTGGCCCCGGGGTGTCAGGCCGACGCGGTCTCGATCACGGGCTCGTGCCGGACCGGGAAGTTGACCGAGGCCGCGATGAAGCAGTTCTCGCTCGCCTCGCCGTGGATCTCCCGCGCGACCTCGACCATCGAAGCGTCCGCGACGACGACCCGCGGGCGGAGCACGACCTCGGTGAAGTGCCCGCCCTGGCCGACCTGGTCCATGGTGCCGACCGGGCTGTCGTCGTACGACGTCACGACCACGCCGTGGTTGACCGCCGAGTGGAGGTAGGACAGCAGGTGGCACTGCGCGAGCGCCGCCAGCAGCAGCTCCTCGGGGTTCCAGCGGCTCGCGTCACCACGGAACGTGGGGTCGGCCGAGCCGGCGAGGTCGGGCTTGCCCTCGGCGCGGAGCAGCACGTCGCGCGCGTAGTCCCGGTAGCCGGAGGTGCCCGTGCCGAGGTTGCCCTGCCAGGTCAGGTCGAGCGCGTAGTGATGCGAGGCCATGGTCCCATTCTGTCGAAGAACGCTAGCGAGAACTTGTTCTAGTTTGGCAGTCTGTCCACTGTGACCGCCGCCACAGCCGCCCCCCGCCCGATCAACCTCGCCGACGTCCTCGAGGCCATGGCCGACGCCGTCCCGGACCGGGTCGCCGTCTTCACCATGGAGCGGGCGTGGACCTACGCCGAGATCGACGACCGGGCCACGCGCCTGGCCAACCACCTGGTCGGTCTCGGCATCCAGCCCGGCGAGCACGTCGCGGTCCACGCCACCAACCGGATCGAGTGGGTCGACGCGCTCTACGGCTGCCTCAAGGCACGCGCGGTGCCGATCAACATCAACTACAAGTACCTCCACGACGAGCTCGCCTACCTGTACGACAACGCCGACTGCGTCGCCGCGATCATCGCCCCCGAGTACGTCGACGCGGTCGCCGCGCTCGACACGCCCACCCTGCGCGAGATGGTCGTCCTCGGCGAGGAGTACGACGCCGCACTGGCCGCCGCCTCCCCGGAGCGCCCCGTCAACGGCCGCTCCGCCGACGACCACTACGTGCTCTACACGGGCGGCACCACGGGCAACCCCAAGGGCGTCGTGTGGCGCAACGAGGACCTGATGCGCGCGGCCCTCAACGCGGCCCGCTACGGCGCTCCGCTGGACTCCGTCGAGCAACTGGTCGAGGAGGCGGTCGCCGTCGAGAACCCGATGGTGCTGCTCGCCTGCGGCCCGATGATGCACGGCGGCAGCCAGTGGATCCTCGGCAACGGCCACGTGGCCGGCCAGACGATCGCCCTCTACACCGAGCCCCACTTCGACGCGGCGTCGATCCTCGACCTCGTCGAGAAGGCGAAGGTCGTCTCGCTGACCTTCCTCGGCGACGCGATGGGCCGGCCGGTCGCCGAGGCGATCCTCGCCGAGCCCGACCGCTGGGACCTGTCCAGCCTGGCCGCCGTCTCCAACGGTGCCGCTCCCCTGTCCGACGGCGTGCGCGAGGAGATCCGCCGCGCACTGCCGGGCCGCTTCATCCTCGACTCCTACGGCTCCTCGGAGTCCGGTGCCGCCGGCTCCCGGATGGACGACGGCTCCGAGGGCGGCTCGGCCGCGCCGCGGTTCACGGTCAACGACCAGGTCGAGGTGTTCGACGCGGAGATGAAGCCGTGCCCGCCGGGCGTCGACGGGATGCTCGCCCGGACCGGTCCCGTCCCGCTCGGCTACTACAAGGACCCGGTCAAGACCGCGGCCACCTTCAAGGAGGTCGACGGCGTCCGGTGGGTCATCCCCGGCGACTTCGCCCGGCGCGAGGAGGACGGCTCGGTCACCGTGCTCGGTCGCGGATCGGTCTGCATCAACACCGGCGGCGAGAAGGTCCACCCGGAGGAGGTCGAGGCCGTCCTCCTGCGTCACGAGGACATCTTCGACGCCGTCGTGGTCGGCACCCCGCACGAGCGATGGGGCCAGCAGGTGACCGCGCTCGTCCAGCGCCGCGAGGGCGTCCAGCTGAGCGAGGAGCAGGTCCGCGACCACTGCCGCGCGCTGATCTCCAACTACAAGGTGCCGAAGACGGTGCTCTTCGTCGACACCGTTCCGCGGACGCCGGTGAGCAAGGTCGACTACCCTGCGAGCGCCGCGCTGGCGGCACAGCTGCTGGGCTGACCGCAGCCCGGCACGGAGGTCTCGGGAGGACTCGTGCGCAGATTCCTGCGACTGCTCACTGCACTGGCGCTGGGAGCAGTCCTGCTGGGCACGCCGCCCGCGGGAGCAGCGGACGCCACCTGGCTCTACGTGAGCAGCCACGACCCGCTCCTCAATGAGAACGGCGACGGCTACTGGGAGTCGGCGACGGTCTCGGTGAGCAGTGACGCCGATGCCGCGCACTGGTCACTGCTCTCGCCGGGCGGCCAGGTGGTCGCCGAGGCCGACTTCACGAACGAGCAGCTGTACGCCGCACACTGGTCGGGCAGCGCGGCGCTCGAGGTCAGCTCCGTCACGACCGGTGTCGCGCTGCCCGCTGGCACCTACACCTTCTCCGTGACGGCGACCGCGGTCGGCAAGACGCCGTCGACCGCCTCGACGGCCATCTACGTGAGCACGGCGCCCCCGCTGACGGCGCTCACCCCCAGCGCGCCGACCATCTACCCCCGGGACAGCCACCCGGGCGTGCCGCACACCATCGCTTTCAGGCACCACCTCGACTCCACGGTCGCTGGGTGGGGCTCGGTGACATTCCAGGTCCTCGGACCCGACGACTTCGTGGACGGGGCGTGGATCGTCGACGGCAACGAGCCGCTGCTGCGCTGGAACGGGACCTACCAACCCCAGGGCGGCGGCACGACGCTCGCGCCGGAGGGCACCTACCGGATCCGCATGGTGCTCTCCGACGGCGACCGCTGGACCTACGGACCGCTGTCCGAACCCTTCACCGTGTCCTGGGACTACCGGGCTCTCGTCACGAGCACCACGGCCCGCCCGGCCACGTCGACCCGTACCGCGACGCTCACCCAGCGCCACGCCCGGGTCCGCGCAAGTGACGGCAGCCTTCGCTACCGGGCCTTCAACACGAGCTGGCGACAGGAGGCTCTCGTCCGCACCGCACACCGGGTGAGGATCCCCCGCGACCGGGTGGCCGGATACCCGGTCTTCCTGGTCGTCCGCAACCGCCTGCAGTGGGACAGGGACATGGACCTCGAGGTCGTGACCCCGGCCGGGCAGGTGCGCAACATCGACCTGTTCGCGGCCAAGGACCGGCGCCGGCTGGTCTACCCGATCCCCCGCCACCTGATCCGGGCCGACGGCACCGTCAGGATCCGCCTGCTGTGGACCAGCCAGGGCCCCACCGGCGCGCCCGGCCGGGTCGGACGGACCGACACGGTCGGCGTCCAGACGACACGGTACGTCTGGCGCGGCCCCGCCTGAGATTTTCCTCCGCCGGTTGTCGATCGGAGGGAACCCCGCGCGTCATCACGGTGACAGACTCCCTTCCACCAGACCTACGGAGACCACCATGACCGAGTACGTCGTCCTCCTCACCGCCGACGAGAACATCTGGGACAACGCCACCGACGAGCAGAAGGTCGCGATGTTCGCGCGCCACGAGGAGTTCTCCCGGCTGCTCGCCGAGCGCGGCCACACCGTGACCGGCGGCGCCGAGCTGACCCACTCCCGTGCGACCAAGCGCGTCGCGCGCGGCACCGACGGCAAGATCACCGTCACCGACGGGCCGTTCGCCGAGGCCGTCGAGCAGGTGGGCGGCTACTACTCCGTGCAGAGCGACGACCTCGACGACCTGCTCGAGATCTGCGCCGTGCTGGCGGACGGCGACACCACGATCGACGTCCGTCCGGCCGTCGAGCAGCCCGCCTGACGGTTGGCTGACGGGCGGTTGAGCAGCGCGGACGCGCTGGACCGGCTCCACCGCGACGAGTGGGGCCGGCTGCTGGCCCTGCTCGTCGCGCGGTACCGCCGGCTCGACCTCGCCGAGGACGGCCTGGCCGACGCCTTCGAGGCGGCGGCCCGGCACTGGCCCGATGACGGCGTCCCCGCCAACCCACCCGCGTGGCTGCTGACGACCGCCCGCCGCAGGATCCTCGACCGCCTGCGGTCGGAGTCGGTGCACGCGACCAAGCTGCCGCTGCTGGTCGTCGACGCGTACGCCACCGAGGAGGCCCAGCGGGTGATGGCGGACGGAGGCGAGGTGCTCACCGACGAACGGCTGCGGCTGGTGCTGCTCTGCGCCCACCCCCGGCTGTCGCCCGAGGCAGCAGCCGCGCTCACGCTGCGCCTGGTCCTCGGCGTACCGACCGAGGACATCGCCCGGCTCTTCCTCGTCCCGACGCCGACGATGGCCGCCCGGCTGACCCGCGCCCGCAAGAAGCTGGCCGGCGCGGAGTTCACCCTGCCCGACACGGCCGGGCTCGCCGAGCGGGCGAGCGTCGTCGGCGACATCGCCTACCTCGCCTTCACCGCCGGCTACGCCCCGGGCAGCGGTGCCGACGTGCACCGCCCCGGCCCCGCCGGAGAGGCGATCCGGCTGGTCCGGGTCCTGCGCGCGGTGCTGCCGTCCGAGGTCGACACCTCCGAGCTCGACGCGCTCCTGGCGCTGATGGTCCTGCTGCACGCCCGCCGTGACGCGCGGGTCGTCGACGGCGAGCTGGTCCTGCTGGCCGACCAGGACCGCACCCGTTGGCACCACGCCGAGGCGCTGGAGGCCCTCGACCTGCTCCGGCCGCTCGTGACCGGCCCGCCGGCGCCGTACCTCCTCCAGGCGCTCATCGCCGCCGAGCACGCCATCGCCTTGCGTGCCGAGGACACGCAGTGGCACCGCATCGTCGAGAGGTACGACGAGCTGCTGGCCCTGCACGACTCGCCGGTCGTGCGCCTCAACCGCGCCGTGGCGCTCGCCGAGCGGGACGGCCCCGAGGCCGGGCTGGCCGCCCTGGCCCGCGTGGCCCTGCCGACGCATCGGCTCCCCGCCGTGCGGGCCGAGCTGCTGGCCCGTCTGGGCCAGGTCGGCGAGGCGCAGCACGCCTACGACGCGGCGATCGCTTTGTGCCGCAACGACGCGGAGCGGGCGCACCTGGTCACGCGGCGCTCGATGCTCTGAAGTACCAGCGCGATCCGCGCCAGGGCCGTACCTTCGGGCGCAGCTCCGAACCACCAGGCGTCGTACAACGCAGGACGCCGCGGACCTGACCGGTCCGCGGCGTCCTGGGTGGAGCTCGGCTCAGCAGCCGCCCGCGACCGCGGGGATCACCGACACCTCGGCGCCGTCGGGCGTCGGGGTGGCGAGGTCCTGCTCGAAGCGCACGTCGTCGTTGTTGACGTAGACGTTGACGAAGCGGCGCAGCTTGCCGTCCTCGTCGACGATCCGGCCCTTGATGCCGGCGTAGTTGGCGTCCAGGTCGTCCAGGATCTCGGACACGGTGGCGCCGGTGGCGCTCACCTCGGACTCGCCACCGGTGTAGGTGCGGAGGATGGTGGGGATCCGGACGCTGACTGCCATGGGGTGTTCCTTCTGCTTCTCGGGCTGCTCAGGTGGTGGGGGTGCTCAGAGACCGGTCGCCTTGAAGGCGCTGTAGGTCGGGGCGATGGTCGCGGCGGCGCCGACCTGGCCGGAGACCGAGTCGAGCGTCTTCAGGCCGTGGCCGGTGTTGATGATGACGGTCTCGAGGTCCGGGTCGAGCTGACCGGTCTCGACGAGCTTCTTCGTGACCGCGGTGGTCGTGCCGCCGGCGGTCTCGGTGAAGATGCCCTCGGTGCGGGCGAGCAGGACGATGCCGGCGCGGATCTCCTCGTCGGAGACCTCCTCGATCGCACCACCGGTGCGGCGGGCGATGTCGAGGACGTAGATGCCGTCGGCCGGGTTGCCGATCGCGAGGCTCTTGGCGATCGTGTCGGGCTTCACCGGGCGGATCGCGTCGGTGCCGGCCTTGAAGGCGGTGGCGACCGGGCCGCAGCCCTCGGCCTGGGCGCCGAAGATCCGGTAGGGCTTGTCCTCGACGAGGCCGAGCTTGATCAGCTCCTGGAAGGCCTTGTCGACCTTGGTGAGCTGCGAGCCGGACGCGACCGGGATGACGACCTGGTCGGGCAGGCGCCAGCCGAGCTGCTCGGCGATCTCGTAGCCCAGCGTCTTCGAGCCCTCGGCGTAGTAGGGGCGGACGTTGACGTTGACGAACGCCCAGCCCTCCTCCTCACCGGCGATCTCGGAGGCGAGCTTGTTGACGTCGTCGTAGTTGCCGTCGACGGCCACGAGGTTCTCGGTGAAGATCGCCGAGTTGACCTGCTTGGGCTGCTCGAGGTTGCTCGGGATGAACACGACGGTCTTGATCCCGGCCCGGGCACCGGCCGCGGCGACCGCGTTGGCGAGGTTCCCGGTGGAGGGGCAGGCGAACACCGTCGAGCCGAGCTCGCGGGCCGCGCTCAGTGCGCAGGCGACGACGCGGTCCTTGAAGGAGTTGGTCGGGTTGGTGGAGTCGTCCTTCACCCACAGCTTGGCGATGCCGAGCTCGCGGGCCAGGTTGTCGGCCTCCAGGAGACGGGTGAAGCCCGGCTCGGTGTTGGGGCTGGTCTCGATGTCGTTCGGGACCGGCAGCAGCGCCTTGTAGCGCCAGATGTTGCGGGGGCCGGCCTCGATCTCCTCGCGGGTGACCGCGGGGAAGTCGTAGGCGATCTCGAGCGGCCCGAAGCACTCGGGACAGGCGTAGAACGGGCCCAGGTCGACCCGGTGTCCGCACTCGCGACAGGACAGCGCGGTGGCGTGCCCGAAGGCGCCCTCGCGGAGACCGGACCCGGTGGACTCGGCGGACGACGTGGCGGTGGACGTGGACTCTTCGGTCACAACGGCGCTCATGGATTCCTCCTTCTCATCTGTCCCGGGCGACTCTCGCCGGGTCGGATTTGGCACCGTTTCCGCGACGTCCGCGCCAGCGTGCTGGTGCGTCCGGGAGTTCGCGGCGGTTGCCGGGACTTCTTCGGGCCGTTCCCTCAGTCCCTCTGGATGAGCGAGATCAGCGTACGGGTGACAGGTCACCCACCACGAATCGGGATCCCGCATGGCGAGATCGGAGTTCAGGATATGAGATCCGGCGGTCAGCGGCGCCGGCGGGCGTCGGCGGCCAGCCCGCGCAGGAAGTCGAGGACACCGTCCGGCCCGCGCACGACCACGTCGGACAGCTCCACCAGGGCGCTCTGCTCGTCCGACGCCGAGCAGACGCGCAGCGTGGCCACCCCCTGCCGGGCCAGCTCCTCGACGGCCTCGAACGCCTCGACGTCGCCGAGGTCGTCGCCGGCGAAGACGAAGCCCTCGGCGTCGAGCACCGCCGCGAGCCGGTTGACGACCAAGCCCTTGTGCGAGCCCGCGGAGCGGACCTCGATCACCGAGCGGCCCGGCTCCAGGACGAGTCCGTGCCGCTGGGCCAGCTCGCGCATCGGCGGGAGCAGCCGCTCGAAGGCAGCGTCGGCGTCCGGCAGGCGCCGGGTGTGGACGGCGACGGCGAGGCCCTTGTCCTCGACGAAGGCCTCGCTCGCGCCGGCCAGGCGCAGGGTGCGGGGCAGGTCGCGCTCGAAGGTCGCCAAGCCGCGCGGCGGGCGGGCGCCGAGGATGCGGCGCCGCCCCGAGCTCCACCGCTCGTTTCCGTACTGGCCGAAGACGAAGAGCTCCTTGCCGGCCGCCTGGAGCGCGTCGCCGACCTCCTCCAGGCCGCCCAGGTCGAGCGCCTGCCGGGCCGGGCGACCGGTGATCACCGCGATCGCGGCCACCTCGGCCGCCAGCTCGACCAGTACCTCGGCGGCCGCCGGGTGGATGTGGGCCTTCGCCGGGTCGTCGACGATCGGGGCCAGCGTGCCGTCGAAGTCCAGTCCGACGACCGTGCGGGACGCGACACCGACCACGGCGTCGTACCGCTGCTCACCCTCGGCGGACGCGAACCTCATTGCCCCATCCCACCACGTCGCCACGCGGGAATGGTGTCCGGTAGGTGAAGTTTCAACCCGGTGGGGTGGGTCACCGCCGCGCGGCAGCGCCAGAGGGTCAGTCGAGTTCGCCCGTGAGGATGAGCGTCAGGTTGGTGTCCGACATGTCGCTGTCGGTGTCGGCGGGCTTGATCCGGGCGACGCCGAGGTCGAGGGCCAGCAGCTGAGCGGCGGCCTTCTTGCCCCGGGGGAAGTAGACGGTCGTCGCCGGGACGGTGCCGTACCAGTTGTCGGCGGCGGCCACCTGCCAGCCGGCCTCCTTCACCTTCTCTCCGACGCGGCTCGCGAGGCCGGAGATCTGGGTGTTGTTGAAGACCACGACGGCGTGGTCCGACCGGACGACCGGCTTGGGGGTCGGGGTCTCCTGCACCGGCGGGGCCTCCGTCGAGCCGTCGGTCGGGTCGTCCTCGGCAGCGCCGGACGAGGCGTCCTCGGTGGGCGTCGCCGCGGCCTTGGTCGCCGAGATGTCGCGCTCGGCGGGCTCGTCGCCACGGGTGGCCACGAAGGCGACCGCGGCGAGCACCACCGCGACGACGCTCAGCAGCACGACGGGCGAGGGAAGGACGGCACCGCGCTCGTCACGTCGGCGGGTGGTCCGGGGTCGAGCAGGCCAGGTGGGGAAGGTCATGGCCGCCTCTCCTTGGTCAGATCTCGAAGCCGAGGCGGCGAGCCGAGCGCTGGCGCTGGCGCTGGGAGCGCAGACGGCGCAGGCGGCGGACCAGCAGCGGGTCGTGCGCGAGGGCCTCGGGGCGGTCGATCAGGGCGTTGAGCACCTGGTAGTAACGCGTGGCGCTCATGTCGAACTGCTCGCGCACCGCCGTCTCCTTGGCGCCGGCGTACTTCCACCACTGGCGCTCGAACTCGAGAATGGCGCGGTCCCGGTCGCTGAGGTCGGCCGGAACGACCGGAGTGGCGTCCTGGTGGCTGCGCTCGGCGCTCATGAGGTCTCCTCGACGCTCGGAAGGGGCGTGTTCGACAGGTGTACGGGGCCCACTCTAACGTGCGAATCACAGCGATGTCATTCGGTCGTGCGGCGGGTCGCGGACGGCTGGATAGGGTTCCGGCATGACCGGGACGACCGCGCCCATCGGCTGGGGCATCCTCGCACCCGGCAAGATCTCCGGCCTGTTCGCGAGCGACCTCGCCGTCGTACCCGACGGACGGCTCGTGCACGTCGGCTCGCGGACGCCCGAGCGGGCCGCGGCGTTCGCGGCGCGCCACGGCGCCGAGAGGTACGGCGACCAGGCCGCCGTGCTCGCGGACCCGGAGGTCGACGTCGTCTACATCGGCTCGCCCCACGTCGCGCACGCCGCCCAGGTCGTGCAGGCGCTCGAGGCCGGAAAGCACGTGCTCTGCGAGAAGCCACTGGCGCTCGACCGGGCGACGGCGGAACGGTTGTTCGCGACCGCGCGCGCCCATGGCCGGTTCCTGATGGAGGCCATGTGGAGCGCCTGCAACCCGGTCTGGCGCGACCTTGCCCGGCGGCTGCACGCCGGGGAGTTCGGCACCCCGCGGCACCTGTCGGCGGAGTTCCACTTCACCGCGCCGGCCGACCCCACGCACCGCCTGCTCGACCCTGCGCTGGGCGGCGGCGCGATGCACGACATCGGCCTCTACCCGCTCACCTTCGCGCACCTGATGCTCGGCGAGGCCCTCGAGCTGAAGGCCGTCGGCTCGGTGGCGAACGACTCGGTCGACCTCGACGTGGCGATCACCGGCCGCTACCCGGGCGGCACCTTCGCCACCCTGACTGCCGGGCTGACCTCGCAGTCGGCCAACCGGGCGCGGATCACCACCGACACCGGCTGGGTGGAGGTCCCCGGCGACTTCCACTCCCCCACGGGCTTCGTCTTCAACGCCCTCGCGAAGCGCGGGGAGCCGGCCCGGCGGGTCGTCCACGAGCCGGCGGAGCCGGTCATCGGCGCCGGTTACGGCAACGAGATCGCCCACGTCCACGACTGCCTGCGGTCCGGCCTGCACGAGTCCCCGTGGGTCCCGGCGAACCAGACGCTGACGATCCTCGGTCAGATCGAGGACATCCGGGTACAGGTCGGTGCGTCGCCGCACCCCGCGGCCTGACCCCTGCCCCGCCCGCCGACCCCTAAGGTGACCACGTGGCCCACGACCTGGTGATCGTTGCCAACCGCCTCCCCGTCGACCGGGTGGAGGGACCCGACGGCAGGACGACCTGGCGTCGCTCGCCCGGCGGCCTGGTCTCCGCGATCGAGCCCGTGATGCGTGCCCACGACGGCGTGTGGGTCGGCTGGCCGGGCGGCACCGAGCAACGACTGAAGCCGTTCAAGGACGACGGCCTCGCGCTGGTCCCGCTCTCGATGACCCCCGACGAGATCGAGGAGCACTACGAGGGCTTCTCCAACGGCACCCTGTGGCCGCTCTACCACGACGTCGTCGCGAAGCCGGAGTTCCACCGCGAGTGGTGGGACACCTACGTGCGGGTCAACCGGCGCTTCGCCGAGAAGGCCGCCGACCTGGCCGCGAAGGGCGCCACCGTCTGGGTGCACGACTACCAGCTCCAGCTGGTTCCGCAGATGCTCCGCGAGCTGCGCCCCGACCTGCGGATCGGCTTCTACCTGCACATCCCGTTCCCGCCGGCCGAGCTGTTCCAGCAGCTGCCGTGGCGCCGCCAGATCCTCGAGGGCCTGCTCGGCGCGGACCTGGTCGGCTTCCAGCTGCCCGGTGCCGCGCAGAACTTCATCCGCCTGGTCCGCCAGCGGGTCGGCCACAAGACGCACCGCGACCTCGTCTACCTGCCCGACGGCCGCACCGTCCGGGCGGCGGCGTTCCCGATCTCGATCGACGCCGCCGGGTTCGAGGAGCTCGCCCGGTCGGAGGCGGTCACCGAGCGGGCGGCGGCGATCCGCGAGGCCCTCGGCAACCCGAGGAAGATCTTCCTCGGCATCGACCGGCTCGACTACACGAAGGGCATCTACGCCCGCCTGCGGGCGTTCGGAGAGCTGATCAGCGACGGCCGCCTCACCGTCGACGACGCCGTCTTCGTCCAGGTCGCGGTCCCCTCGCGCGAGCGGGTCGAGCACTACCGCAACCTGCGCGATGACATCGAGCGCCTGGTCGGCCGGCTCAACGGCGACCTCGGCCGGATCGGCCGCCCGGCCATCAGCTACCTGCACACGTCCTACCCCCGCGAGGAGATGGCGGCGCTCTACCGCGCCGCCGACGTGATGGTCGTGACGCCGTACCGCGACGGGATGAACCTCGTCGCCAAGGAGTACGTCGCCTGCCGGGTCCACGACGACGGCGCGCTCGTGCTCTCGGAGTTCGCCGGGGCGGCCGACGAGCTGCGGCAGGCCTGGCTGGTCAACCCCTACGACATGAACGGCATGAAGGCGGCGCTGTTCGAGGCCTACGAGGCCGATCCCAAGGAGCTGGCCAAGCGGATGAAGGCGATGCGCAAGCAGATCGCCTCCCACGACGTGAAGGCATGGGCCGACAGCTTCATGACCGAGCTCGAGGACGAGGGCAACAACCACCAGAAGACCGTGCGGCCGGCCAACCGGAGCTGAGCCCTTCCCGCCGCGGACGACGACCGCAGGGGATCGAGCCGCACGGTAGTTTTCGCACATGGATCTGGTGCCCCTCCGCTCCGTGCCCGGCGCGGGCCTCCTCCCGGGACCCGACCAGGTGGTCGCGGCGGCGAGCAATGTCGCCCAGAAGGTGCTCTACGGCGGCGTCGCCGACCTGCGTCCGATGCCGCGCACGCTGATCGACGACGGCACGCTGCGCGAGGTCTACCACTACCGGCCCGCCGGCCACGTGCAGGAGAAGGGCGACCCGGTCCTGCTGGTCACGCCGCTCGCCGCCCCCTCGAGCTGCTACGACCTGCGCCGCGGCTGCTCCCTGGTCGAGCACTTCGTGACCGAGGGCCGGCCGACCTATCTCGTGGAGTACGGCGAGGTGTCCTTCCGTGACCGCAACCTCGGCATGGAGCACTGGATCGACGAGGTCGTGCCGACGGCGATCCGCGAGGTCTCGAAGCACGCCGGCGGCCGGCCCGTGCACGTGATCGGCTGGAGCCTCGGCGGCATCTTCTCGATGCTGACCCTCGCCGACAAGCGCTCCGGCGAGCTCCCGGTGGCATCACTCACGGTGGTCGGCTCCCCCATCGACATCTCGCTGGTGCCGCTGCTCGCACCCTTCCGGCCGCTGCTGAACCTCTTCAACGGCAAGGGGCCGATCACCAAGGGCTACCAGATGCTGGGCGGTGCCCCGAAGCCGCTGGTGAAGTGGGCCTTCCAGCTGACGGCCTTCCAGAAGCTGGTCACCAAGCCGATCGCGCTGGCGACCCACGTCGACGACCGCGAGTTCCTCGCCCAGGTCGAGGCGGTCGACCACTTCACCGCCAACATGATCGCCTACCCCGGGCGCACCTTCGGGCAGCTCTACCACCGCTTCGCGAAGGGCAACCAGCTCGCGACCGGCACCTTCGAGCTCGACGACCGCACCATCGACCTCGGCGACATCCGCGTGCCGGTGCTGGTCTTCGGGGGTGCCACGGACGGCATCGCCCCCGTGCCCGCGGTGCATGCCGTCGTACCCCTGCTGAAGAAGGCGGAGGAGGTCCGCTTCGAGGTCGTGCCGGGCGGCCACCTCGGCATGCTGACCGGCCGCGCCGCACGCACGACCACGTGGCTGGCGATGGACGAGTGGATCAACCAGTGGTCCACGGACAACAAGCCGGCCGTGCCGATCGGCACCAACCGCAAGCGCCGTACGTCGTCGGCCGCCTCCCGCTCCCTGGCGAAGTAGGGCGGGGCAGCCGCCGATCGCCCGCGGCACCTAGTCCCAAAGGACTAGCGGACCTCGGCCGCCTTCCCGATCCCGGGACCGGTCCCGGCTCCGTAGATTTCTCATCACCGACGCGGACCTCGAAGCCCGCTGGAGGGAGCCCCACCCGGGTCCGGCACCCCATTGCCGGGAGTGCCGCCGGGAGGACCAGCAAGGGCTCGAGATCCGCGTCGGAGCTGGTCATCCACCGGGTGGCGCCCCTGGGAGGGAGAGGGGCGGCACCGGACGGTGGTGGCAGGTGTGGGCGCGAAGGGAGAGCGCGGCCCACGAACGGGAGCAGCACCACGGCCGGCCCCGCTGGGGGGGTGGGTCTGGGGGGACCCGGCGCTTCGGCGCCGTAGGGTTCGGCCGTGGGTGCTCTCTCGAAGCTCGTCGACCAGGGCCTGATGGCCGCCGACTGGGCCGACGCCCTCGCGCCGGTCGAGGACCGGGTCACCGCGCTCGGCCAGTTCCTGCGCGACGAGATCGCCGCCGGCCGCAGGTACCAACCCGCCGGCGAACGCGTGTTCCGCGCCTTCCAGCGCCCGCTGGCCGAGGTCCGGGTGCTCATCGTCGGCCAGGACCCGTACCCGAATCCCGCGCACCCGATCGGTCTCTGCTTCGCCGTCGAGCGCGGCATCACGCCGCTGCCGCCGAGCCTGCGCAACATCTACCAGGAGCTGGCCGACGACGTCGGCGTCGTGCCGCCGGGCCACGGCGACCTGAGCGCGTGGACCGACCAGGGCGTCATGCTGCTCAACCGCGTGCTGACCGTCCGGCCGGGCGAACCGGGCTCGCACCGGGGCCAGGGCTGGGAGCACGTCACTGCGTGCGCGATCCAGGCCGTCGTACGACGGGCCGAGCAGGGGGCTCCGGTCGCCGCGATCCTCTGGGGCCGGGACGCGCAGACGCTCAAGCCCCACCTCGGCCCGATCCCGTGGGTCGAGTCGGTGCACCCCTCGCCCCTGTCGGCCCACCGCGGCTTCTTCGGGTCGCGCCCCTTCAGCCGGGTCAACCAGCTGCTCGTCGAGCGCGGGGGCCAGCCGATCGACTGGACCCTGCCCGCCTGAGCCTGCCCGCCTGAGCTTGCGCCGGGGCACGACAGGGAATAAAGTTGAATCCTCAACTAGTTGAGGTGCACATGACGGAAACGACCGCACGGATGCCGGCGCTCTACATCGGCCACGGAGCCCCACCCCTGCTCGACGACCCGCTCTGGTCGGGACAGCTCGCCGCGTGGGCGAAGGAGCTCCCCCGCCCACGGGCGATCCTGATCGTCAGCGCACACTGGGAGTCCGCTCCCCTGTCGCTCAGCGCGAGCCACGCACCGCTCGTCTACGACTTCGGCGGGTTCGCGCCGAAGTACTACCGGATGACCTACGAGACGCCGGACGCGACGGCGTTCGCCACCCAGGTCGCCGCGATCATGCCGCGCACCGAGCCGGTCCACCAGCACTCCTCGCGCGGGCTCGACCACGGCGCGTGGGTGCCGCTGAGGATCATGTACCCCGACGCGGACATCCCGGTCCTGCAGATGTCGCTGCCGACGCACGACCCCGGACGGCTGATGGAGATCGGCCGGCGCCTGCGACCGCTGCGCGACGAGGGCGTGCTGATCATCGGCTCGGGCTTCCTCACCCACGGCCTGCCGTTCCTGACCGAGTTCCGGATCGACGCGGCCGCCCCCGGATGGTCGACCGACTTCGACGCGTGGGCCGGCGAGGCCATGGCCCGCGGCGACGTCGACGAGCTGGCGTCCTTCCGTGACAAGGCGCCAGGCATGCCGTTCGCCCACCCGACCGTCGAGCACTACAGTCCGCTCTTCGTCACCCTCGGCGCGGCGAGCGACCCCTCCGAGCCGGGCGACCAGGTGATCGACGGATTCTGGATGGGACTGTCGAAGCGCAGCCTTCAGGTTGCCTGATCCAGCCGCGCCCTCAGCCGTGCCACCTCGGCCTCGAGCTCGAGCACCTTGGCGATCCCGGCGAGGTTGAGGCCCTCGGCGAGCAGGTCGCGGATCCGGTGCAGGGTCTCGATGTCGGCACGGCTGTAGAGCCGCGTGCCACCCTCGCTGCGCGCGGGCTCCAGGAGCCCGCGCCGCTCGTAGACCCGGATGTTCTGGATCTGCAGCGAGGTCATGTCAGCCGCGACCGAGATCGCGAAGACACCGCGCCGATGCTCCCGCTGGGCTTGATTCACGAGGTTAGATTATCTATAACAGGCATTGCAGATCCAGCGACCGGCCGACGCCGGTGAAACCGAAGGGAGACACGTCATGTTGCTGCGTACCACCGACCCGTTCCGCGACTTCGACCGGCTGACCGGCCAGCTCCTCGGCGCCGGATGGGGCACCACGAACCGTCCGGCCGTGATGCCCATGGACGCCTGGCGCCAGGGCGACGAGTTCGTCCTCGAGTTCGACCTGCCGGGCGTCAGCCGCGAGAGCATCGACATCGACGTCGAGCGCAACGTGGTCACGATCAAGGCCGAGCGGGTGGCGGGCAACGGGGACTGGCAGCGACTCGCCTCCGAGCGGACGCACGGCCAGTTCTCGCGCCAGCTCGTCCTGGGCGACAACCTCGACCTCGAGCGCATCGACGCCAGCTACGACAACGGCGTGCTGCGCCTGGTCGTCCCGGTCGCCGAGAAGGCGAAGCCGCGCAAGATCGAGATCGGCGGCTCCGCCGCGGGCGACCGCGAGGCCATCGAGGCCTGACCCGACGCAGGCTCCGCGTCCGCAGATACGCTCAGCGGACGCGGAGCTTCTTCATCAGCTTGAGCGAGCTCAGCATCTGCTTCACGTACGCCTCGTAGGACTGCCCCGGCCGCGGCCCCATCACCTGCTTCTTCAGCACCGCGACGTTCTTGGCGTCGGTGTACTTCAACAGGCCCTGGTCGCCGTGGCGGGCGCCGACGCCGGACTTCTTCACGCCACCCGACGGTGAACCCTTGGAGGCGTACGCCGTCGCGAGCGCGTCGTTGATGTTGACGTTGCCGGACTCGATCCGTTCGGCCACCGCCTCGGCACGCGCCAGGTCGCCGCTCCACACCGAGGCGTTGAGGCCGTAGTCGGTGTCGTTGGCGAGGTGGATCGCCTCGTCGACCGTGCGGTAGGAGTACAGCGAGACGACCGGGCCGAAGGTCTCGGTGTGCCCGGCGAGCATGTCCTTGGTGACGCCCTCGAGCACCGTCGGCTCGAAGAACGCCGGGCCGATGTCAGGACGCGCACGACCGCCGGTCAGCACGGTCGCCCCCTTCGCGACGGCGTCCTCCACGTGGGACGCGACGCGGTCGCGGTGGTCGGGGCTGACCAGGGAACCGATCTCCGGGCCGAAGTCGTAGGCCGCGCCGATCCGCAGGTTCGCGGCGCGCTCGACGAAGGCGGACTTGAGCTCGTCGTACCGGCTCTCGGGGAGGTAGATCCGCTCGATGTGCATGCAGATCTGGCCGGTGTTGCCGAAGACGCCGAAGGTGGTGCCCTCGACCCACTCCTCGACATTGACGTCGTCGAGCACGATCATCGGGTTCTTGCCGCCGAGCTCGAGGCAGCAGCCGATCAGGTTGCGGCCCGCGCGCTCACCGATGACCCGGCCGGTCGCGGTGGAGCCCGTGAACATGACGTAGTCGGCGTTGTCGATCAGCGTCGGGCCGATGTCGGGACCCTCCCCGCAGACGACCTGGAAGAGGCCCTTCGGCAGGCCCGCCTCCTCGAGCAGCGAGATGCCGTAGAGCGGCGAGAGCGCGGTCTTGTTGTCCGGCTTGACCACGACGGCGTTGCCCGCGATCAGTGCCGGGATGGCGTCGGAGAGCCCCGTCGCGAACGGGAAGTTCCAGGGCGCGATGATGCCGACGACGCCCTTCGGGACGCGGACCTCGGTCGAGCCCGACACGATCGGCACGGGGCCGCCGTGCTTCTTCGGGGCGAGCAGCTTCTTCGCCCGCTTGAGGTAGTACGACATCACCATCGGCGGGTCGCAGGTCTCCTCGATCGCCATCCGCCGGTTCTTGCCGCTCTCGACCTGGATCAGGTCGGCGGTGGTGTGGGCGTTGTCGACGAGCAGGGCGTGCGCGCGGTCGAAGACCTCGAGACGCCGGGCCACGGGCCACTGCGCCCACAGCGCCTGCGCGGCACGGGCCTCCGCGAAGGCCTCCTCGATGTCCTGCTCGGTCGACTGCGGCAGCTCGACGAGCACCTCGCCCGTGTAGACCTCGGTCAGCTTCCAGGTGGCGCCCGTGCGTCCGGGCACGCGGGCGACGAGCCGCTCGAGGAGCTCGTCGGTGACGGAGGCCGGCCGCTGCGGCGTACCGGCGGTCACCAGCTCACCCCGCCCAGGATGATCTCGGCGGCCTTCTCACCGATCATGTAGCACGGCGCGTTGGTGTTGCCGCCCGTGATGCTCGGCATGATCGAGGCGTCCGCGACCCGCAGGCCCTCGATGCCGCGCACCTTGAGGTCCGGGCCGACCACGGCGCGCTCGTCGACGCCCATCCGACAGGTGCCGACGCCGTGGTAGACGGAGGTCGAGCGGTTCTTGAGCGCGACCCGCAGCTCCTTGCCGTTCGGGATCGACGGGCCGGGGTGGATCTCCTCCTTGACTCCGCCCCCGAAGGCGGCCGAGGCCATGATCTCGCGGATCATCTCGGTGCCCTCGGCGAGCACCTCGACGTCGGCAGGGTCCTGGAAGAAGCCGTAGTCGATGAGTGGCGCGGCGGTCGGGTCGGACGACGCGAGCCGGAGCGTGCCACGGCTCTTGGGATAGATCAGGGTCGAGAAGACGGTCAGCGACGGGCGGCCGTCGGGGATGTGCCGGATCGGCTCGTCCTGGTTGGGGCTCGGGTAGGCCCAGGGCAGCATGTGCAGCTGCAGGTCGGGGACGTCGGTCGCCATCGACGTACGGACGAACCCGACCGACTCGAACACCGAGTTGTCCAGGAACGAGCCGCCCCGCGTGACGTCGCGGGCGATGCCCTTGAAGAACGTCCAGGCGTTGCCGCGGTACTTCACGCTCGGCACGTGGAACGACATCGGGTGGAACAGGTGGTCATGCAGGTTGTCGCCGACCGGCAGGTCCGCGATGCAGTCGATGCCGACCGAGGCGAGGTGGTCGGCATGGCCGATGCCGGAGAGCATGAGCAGCTGGGGGCTGTTCGCGAAGCCGGCGGAGAGGATGACCTCCTTGCCCGCCCTGATGAAGCGGCGCGTGCCGCCGCCCCTGCCCTGGTCGATGACCTCGACGCCGGTGGCGCGGCCGTCCTTGACGACGACCTTGGCGACGTGGACCTCGGTCTGGAACTCGAGCGTCCGGGGCGCGAGGTGGTGCACGTAGCCGCGGGTCGAGGAGTAGCGCAGGCCATCGGCGATGTTCTGCTGCATGCGGGCGATGCCCTCCTGCTCGGCCGCGTTGTAGTCGTCGAGCACCTTGACACCGAGCGTGTCCGCCGTGGCCTGGATGAACTGGAGGGTGGCCTCCTGCGGCGTCTTGTTGCGGCTGATCTTGATCGGGCCGCCCGCACCGCGGTACTGGTTCTCGCCGTCCTCGAAGTCCTCGTAGCGCTTGAACGCCGCATTGACCTCGTCGGCGCTCCAGCCGGTGTTGCCCTCGGCCGCCCACGAGTCGTAGTTGGCCCGGTTGCCGCGGACGTAGACCATGCCGTTGACCGACGAGGAGCCGCCGCCGACCTTGCCACGCGGGGCGGGCATCCGACGGCCGTCGAGGCCGGGCTGCGGGACGGAGCGGTAGCCCCAGTCGAAGAGCTTCTCGAGCTTGGGCTCGGAGTGCATCGGACCGATCATGCCGGGCTTCTTCGTGAAGTAGCCGTGCATGCCCTTGTCGTCGGACTTGCCGGCCTCCAGCAGGATCACCGTCGCCCCGGACTGGGCCAGGCGGCCGGCGACGATCGCGCCGGAGCTGCCGGATCCGACCACCACGTAGTCGGCTTCGTTGCTGTACGTCGGGCGCTTGGGCATCGCGCTTTCCCATCCTTCACTCGGGTGACCGGGGTCATAGGGCACCCGGCGAGCACACTGTAACGCGTTCTAGTTTCTTCACGAAAGGGTTTCACCTTTGCGCGCGCGCAAGGAGCGCGCCACGCTGGGCGCGTGCGGATCCTGTCCATCCAGTCCTCGGTCGCCTACGGCCACGTCGGCAACTCCGCCGCGGTGTTCCCCCTGCAACGCCTGGGCCACGAGGTGTGGCCGGTGTTCACCGTCCACTTCTCCAACCACACCGGGTACGGCGCCTGGCGCGGCCCGCTGCTCGCCCCGGCCGATGTCGCCGACGTGATCGCCGGCATCGGCGAGCGTGGCGTGCTGGGCGACTGCGACGCCGTCCTCTCCGGCTACCAGGGCGACCCCGCCATGGGAGCGGTCATCCTCGACGCGGTCGCGTCGGTGAAGGCGCTCAACCCCGCGGCGGTCTACTGCTGCGACCCGGTCATCGGCGACGTGGGGCGCGGCGTGTTCGTCCGCCCCGGCATCCCCGAGTTCATCCGCGACGAGGCCCTCCCCCACGCCGACGTGCTCACCCCCAACCACTTCGAGCTCGAGTTCCTCGCCGGCGGCGAGGCCCGTACCGCCGACGAGCTCCTCGACGCGGTCGACACGGTCCGCGCCCGAGGACCGCGCGACGTCCTCGTCACCTCGGTCCGGTACGACGACAACGACGCCGTGCACGAGGACACGATCGACCTGGTGGCCGTCTCCGACGAGGGCGCGTGGGCGGTCACCACACCCCTGCTCCCGATCACCCCCAACGGCGGCGGCGACCTGACCGCGGCGCTCTACCTGGCCCACCTGCTGGAGACCTCCTCCCCGGCCGTGGCGCTCGGCCGCACCACGTCCTCGGTGTACGCCGTCCTCGAGGCGACGCTCGCCGCCGGGACGCGGGAGCTGCAGATCATCGGGGCGCAGGACGCGATCGCCGCTCCCCCGGCGCGGTTCGAGGTCCGACGGCTGCGGTGACCAGGACGGGCTCCGGTGGTTCGCGACGTGCGCGGCTTGCGTCATGCCTTCCGGTCACTCGGACGACGACTTCGCACGACGTCCCGCCCGGGCCGTCGGTCGCGGCCACGCGCTGACTAGGATTGCGGCGCGCTCCACGAGCGCACGCCGGTGTAGCTCAGTTGGTAGAGCGTCTTACTTGTAATAAGAGGGTCGCGGGTTCAAATCCTGTCACCGGCTCCAGCCCTCCGAGGCACCCACAGGCCGCCCGGCGCTCAGGCGCGGCCCGTCTCCTCGCGCAGCGCAGCGAGGAAGGCATCGATGTCGTCCTCGGTGGTGTCGAACGAGCACATCCACCGCACGTCGCCGGCGGCCTCGTCCCAGAAGTAGAAGCGGTGCCGCTCCATCAGCCGGCGGCTGACGTCGTGGGGCAGCCGGGCGAAGACGCCGTTGGCCTGCACCGGGTACAACAGCTCGACCCCGTCGATCCCGCGGACGCCGGCCGCGAGGCGCTGGGCCATGGCGTTGGCGTGGCCGGCGAGGCGCAGCCAGAGGCCGTCGGCGAGGAGCGCCTCGAACTGCACGGAGACGAAGCGCATCTTGCTGGCCAGCTGCATCGACATCTTGCGCAGGTGCTTGAGGTGGCTGACCGCGCCGGGGTTCAGGATGACGACGGCCTCACCGGCCAGCGCGCCGTTCTTGGTGGCGCCGAACGAGAGGACGTCGACGCCGGCGTCGGAGGTGAACTCGCGGACCGGTACGTCGAGCGCGGCGGCCGCGTTCGCGAGCCGGGCTCCGTCGAGGTGCAGCCGCATGCCCAGCCCGTGGGCGTGCTCGGCGAGCGCGCGCACCTCGCCGGGCGTGTACAGCGTGCCGAGCTCGGTGGACTGCGTGATCGAGACGACCTGCGGCATCGCGCGGTGCTCGTCGTCGAAGCCCCAGGCGTGGCGGTCGACCAGCTCGGGAGTGAGCTTGCCGTCGGGCGTGGCGACCGTGTGCAGCTTGAGACCGCCCATCCGCTCGGGGGCGCCGCCCTCGTCGACGTTGATGTGGGCGCTCTCGGCGCAGATCACCGCACCCCAGCGGTCGGTCAGCGCCTGGAGGCCCACGACGTTGGCGCCGGTGCCGTTGAACACCGGGTAGGCCTCGACGCCGTCGCCGAACAGCCCGGCCATCAGTTCCTGCAGGTGGTCGGTGTAGGCGTCCTCGCCGTACGACACCTGGTGGCCGCCGTTGGCCAGCGCGATGGCGGCGAGCACCTCGGGGTGCACGCCGGCGTAGTTGTCACTGGCGAACTGCCGGGACTCGGGGTCGTGCCGACGCTGGGCGGCGGTCGATCCGGTGGTCAGGGTTGCGGCGTCAGCCACAGTCGCTCTCCGTTCAGCTCGGCACCCGGCCGGTCCCACAGGCCGGCGATGGTCGCGGCCAGTTCGTCGACATGGGTGAAGCCGTCGAACGCGGCGTCCGGACGGGCGGCGCGCATGGCGTCGTCGAGCAGGGCCTTGACCACCAGGATCGTAGCGGCGGCGTCCCCGTCGGCCCGGCCGAAGGAGTGGGCCAGCGCGAGGGTCCACGCCTCGGCGGCGGCCTTCGCCGCGGCGTACGACGCATTGCCCGCGGTCGGCGCGCCGGCGCCGGCGGCGCTGACCACCACGAACCGGCCACCCGCCTCGGTCAGGGCCGACCGTGCGGCGAGCGAGGTGTGCTGCAGGGTGCGGACCAGGAGCGGTTCGAGGACGGCCCAGTGGTCGAGCGCCTCGGCGGTCAGGCCCTTGCCGCCGCGCCAGCCCCCGACGAGGTGGACGAGACCGTCGAGCCGGCCGTGGGCGGCGACGACGCCGTCGACCCAGGCCTGCGTGGCGACGGGGTCGAGCAGGTCCACGACGCTGCCCTGCGCCTCGAGGCCGTCGAGCCGCGACGCGTCGGCGTCGGCGGCAGCGACGACGGCGCCGTCAGCGGCGAGGCGGCGTACGACGGCACGACCGGCAGGGCCGCCGGCACCGGCGACCGCGACGACGCGGGTCATGCGGCGGCGGTGATGCCGCGGGTCTCGGCGATCACGTTCTTGAGCTTCTTGGCGAGGGCCTCGAAGAACATGCTCAGCGGGAACTCGTCGGCCAGCACGTCGTCGACGAGCTCGCGCGGCTGCTGGGTGAAGTCGAGCGCCTCGGCGCCGCGGGCCCACTTCGACGCCGGGTGGGGCGCGAGGTAGCGGCTGACCAGCTCGTAGGCGGCCTGCCAGTGCACGACCTTCGGGCGGTCGATGCCGTCGCGGTAGAGCTGCTCGATCTCGGCGAGGAGCGCGTTGGTGACCTCGCGCGCGAGGACCCAGTCGATGCGCAGCTTGTTGTCGGTCCAGCGGATCGCGTCGTGCTGGTGCAGGTAGGCGAACAGCAGCTGGCCACCGAGGCCGTCGTAGTTGCGGGTGCGCTCGCCGGTGACCGGGAAGCGGAACATCCGGTCGAGCAGGATCGCGTGCTGCGCGTCCGCGGCAACCGCGTTGCCCTCGGCCTCCAGCTCGACGGCCGCGCGGAACGCGGTCAGGTCGCAACGCAGCTCCTCGAGGCCGTACATCCAGAACGGCTGGCGCTGCTTGATCATGAACGGGTCGAACGGCAGGTCGCCGTGGCTGTGTGCGCGGTCGTGGATCATGTCCCAGAGCACGAACGCGTCCTGGCTGCGCTGCTGGTCCTCGAGCAGGCCGCGCACCTCGTCGGGGAGCTCGACGCCGAGCAGGTCGACGGCAGCGGTGCCGACGCGACGGAAGCGGGCAGCCTCGCGGTCGCAGAAGATGCCGCCCCAGCTGAACCGCTCGGGCACCTCGCGCACCGCGACGGTCTCGGGGAAGAGCACGGCCGAGTTGGTGTCGTAGCCGCTGGTGAAGTCCTCGAACGCGATGCCGCAGAACAGCGGGTTGTCGTAGCGCGTGGCCTCGAGGTCGGCGAGCCACTCGGGCCAGACCATGCGGAACACGACGGCCTCGAGGTTGCGGTCCGGGTTGCCGTTCTGGGTGTACATCGGGAAGACGACGAGGTGCTGACGACCGTCGGCCCGGTCGGCGGCCGGCTGGAAGGCGAGCAGCGAGTCGAGGAAGTCGGGGATACCGAAGCCCGTGTCGGCCCAGCGGCGCAGGTCGGCGACGAGGGCGCGGTGGTAGGCCGCATCGTGCGGCAGCAGCGGCGACAGCGCCTCGACGGCGGCGACGACCTCGGCGATGCTCGCGGCCACCTCCTCGAGGGACGGGGCGCCCTCGGCGGCGAGGTCGATCGAGCCGTCGCCGAGCTGCCAGGTGCGGACCTGCTCGACGGCGTCCTTCAGGGCCCGCCAGGCCGGATCCTCCGCAACGGCGTCGCGGCGGCCGGCGGCGTGGTCAGTCAGCGAAAGAACATCCGTCATGCCGTCCATTGAACAGGAAATCTTCCTGTTCAATCAACTCTGGCGTGGCTTCCGTCGCGTCACCAGCACGCCTGCGATGCACAACGCACCACCCACGAAGGCCAGCGCCGGTGGCACCTCGTCCAGGAGCACCCACGCCATCAGCGCCGCGATCGCCGGGACGAGGAAGGTCGTCAGCGACAGCTTGCCGGCGTCGGTGTGGCGCAACGCGAAGGCCCAGGTGAGGAAGGCGAGCGCGGTCGGGAACGCGCCCAGGTAGGCGATCAGCAGCAGGGTCTCGGCGCTGCCGTGGCGGACCACGTCACCGAGGTCGCCGAGCCACGGCAGGCAGACCACCGCTCCGATCCAGCAGGCGTAGCAGGTCACCTCGATGCCCGAGAGCCGGCGCAGCAGCACCTTCTGGCACACGACGCCGATCGCGTAGGTCACCGCTGCGAGCAGCGCGAGCAGCACCCCGTCGAGGTCGGAGCCACCGTCGCCGCGCATCGCGCTGCCGATCACGACGACACCCCCGAAGGCGATCGCCATCCCGAGCAGGAGCCACCCCGTGAGCCGCTCCCCCAGGAACAGTGCGGCCAGCAGCGCGATCAGGATCGGCCCGACCTGGACGACCATGGCCGCGGTCGCGGCGTCGATCCGGCGCTCGCTGTCGTTGAGGGCGATGTTGTAGATGCCGAACCAGGCGACACCGCAGCACACCAGCAGCACCACCTCGGCGCGGGTGAACCGGCTTCGCGGGGAGCGCGCGAGCAGGGCCGTCAGCACGACCGCCGCGATCAGCAGGCGCCCCAGCGAGAGCGCGCCCGGCGTCACCTCGTGGCCGAGGTGCCGGATGGCCACGAAGGCGGACGCCCAGAGGACGAGGGTGACCCCGATCGCTGCGACCGGCTGCCAGGCCGGAGGGGCGCTGCTCCCGGAGGAGACGGGGGCGGCCTGGGCGGGTGTCGACGTCACCCCACCGAACCTAGGTGCCGGGAGACGGCGGGAGCACGCGGTTTTCGGCCGTCGTACGTCGAGATCGGGACAACGACGCACAGACCAGCGCCGAGCGATGAGTGTCGCAGCCCTGACTAGTCTCAGGTTCGTGGACCTCCCCGTGATGCCGCCCGTCCAGCCGATGCTCGCGAAGGCCGTCTCCGGCGTGCCGGACCCGGCGAAGCACGACGCCCGGGGGCTGAGCTTCGAGCCCAAGTGGGACGGCTTCCGCTGCATCCTCTTCCGCGACGGCGACGAGGTCGAGCTGGCGAGCCGCAACACCAAGCCGCTGACGCGGTACTTCCCCGAGCTGGTGGAGGCCGCGAGGGCGGAGCTGCCCGAGCGCTGCGTGCTCGACGGCGAGATCTTCGTCGCGCTCGACGGGGCCGACGGGAAGGGGCGGCTGCAGTTCGAGGTGCTGCAGGAGCGCATCCACCCGGCAGCGTCGCGGATCACGCTGCTCTCGGAGCAGACGCCGGCGGACTTCGTCGCGTTCGACCTGCTGGCGCTCGGGGACGAGTCGTACGTCGACCGTCCGTTCGCCGAGCGGAGGGCAGCCCTCGAGGAGGCGCTCGCCCACCTCGGCGCCGCCAGCGGCAGGTGCCACCTGACCCGGACCAGCACCGACCCCGCGGTGGCCGAGGAGTGGTTCCACCAGTTCGAGGGCGCCGGCCTGGACGGGGTGGTGGCGAAGCCGATGAGCGCGCCGTACGCGCAGAACGCCCGCACCATGCTGAAGATCAAGCACGAGCGCTCGGCCGACGTCGTGCTCGCCGGCTACCGCGAGCACAAGACGAGCACGCCGGAGGAGCCCCTCATCGGCAGCCTCCTGCTCGGGCTCTACGACAACGGCGAGCTCCAGCACGTCGGCGTGAGCGCGAGCTTCACGGCCAAGCGACGCGCGGAGCTGTGGCACGAGCTGCAACCGCTCGTGTGCCCGATCGAGGAGCATCCGTGGGGCCGGTGGCAGGAGTTCCTCGTCGCCAACCCGGGCCGCCAGCCCGGCACGCAGAGCCGGTGGAGCCAGGGCAAGGACCTCTCCTTCACGCCGCTGCGGCCCGAGCGCGTCATCGAGGTCAAGTACGACGCCATGGAGGGCTCACGCTTCCGTCACACCGCCCACTTCAAGCGCTGGCGCGAGGACCGCGACCCGGAGTCGTGCGGCTACGACCAGCTCGACCAGCCGGTGAACTACGACCTCGCCGACGTGCTCGGCGGCTGACGCAGCGCTGGTCCTCGACCCGCGCCCACCCGCGCGGCAGGATGGAGCCATGACCTCCGAGTCCGCTCCGCGGGAAGAGCCGTACGACGTCGTCCTCCTCGTCGAGCAGGCCCTCACGCCCGCCGACGCCGCCCAGGTGCGTGCCCTGCACCTGGAGCTGGACGACGACCCCACCATCGAGGTGATCTACCACGTCCTGCTGCCGATGGCCGACGCCGCGGCGGCAGTCGAGGCGTCGCTCGGGGTCATCGGTGGCGCCGACCTGATCGCGCCGCCGATGACGCCGTCGCCGGACGAGATCGACCACCTGCGCGAGGAGTACCGCGAGCAGGCCGACCGCGACTGCGCCGCCACCTCGGAGGCGCTGACCGCGACCGGCGCCCATGTCGGCAGCCGGGCGATCGTGACCGACCCGCCGGTCGACGCGCTGATCCGCAAGGTCAAGGAGGTCGACGGCCGCGAGGCCATCATCCTCACGCGGCCGCACCTGGTGGCGGAGTTCTTCCACGTGGACTGGACCTCGCGGGCGCGTCGCAAGCTCGGCGTACCGGTCCTCCACCTGCTCGAGCACGAAGAGGCCTGAACCCGTGTCCGGCGCGCCGTAACAGCCGGATCCGTCCGGTCGTTGACCTGTCATGTCGGCCCTGCACACCCTCGATGTCCGCCTCTTCGAGGCGCTCGCGGGCACGTGCCTGAGTGCCACCGAGCGCGACCGGGTCGTCGACCTCTGCGAGTCCGCGGTCGCGATGGCGCCCGGGCTCGGCCTGCCCCACCCCGGCCAGACGGCCCGCTGCGCGGTGCACCTGCTGGTCGCAGACGCGGTGCCGGGGATGGACCCGCGCGTGCGCAGCGACCTCGCGCGGCTCTGTGAGGTCGCGGTCGTCCGGGGTCTGCCGGACTGACGTCGCCGGAGGCGGACGCCCAGAGGGCCACCGACCCGTGGTCGGCAGCCCTCCCGGTCGCGGTGGCGGGGATCAGCGGTAGATGGTGACGTCGCCGCCGCAGCTGTCGCTCTGCCAACTGAGGTCCCGGCAGAACCTGATCTTCACGCCGTCGTAGTTCAGGTAGAAGTTGTCACTGAAGGAGAAGGTCCGGGTTCCGCTCGAGCAGGTGTTGCTGGTCTTGCGCTTCCAGCTGCCGTCGGTGGCCCAACGCGCCACGGGCTTGGCCTGGATGTACATGCACGCCCCGGTGCTCTGGGTGTAGGTGACCTTCGCGGAGTAGGACCCCGAGCTGTAGCCGCTGTAGAAGCCGGTCAGCGTCGCGCGTCCACTGGTGCTGTTGTACGACGGGATGGTCTTGGTCTCGCCCACGTAGGCGGACGCGGGACTCGCCACACTGAGGGCAGTGAACGCGGCGACGATCGCGACGACCAGGGAGGCGGCTCGGGCGACGAGGGTGGACGGGCGCTGCGTCGTGGTGGTGGTCATCTGACTCTCCTAGGGACGGGGAGCGGGGATCCGCTCGCGATGGAGTAGATGCAACCGCGGCGCGGCTCCCCGTTTCGTCGGCCGGACGACAGTGGTTGTGTCGGGTGCACGACACAACGGAACCCCTCAGCGGAAGGCCGCGAGGTCGATCCGTTGCGTCATCTCCAGGGTGGTGCCGTCGCGGTAGGCACGGATCACGACCTCCTCGGCAGCGCGCGGGACGTAGAAGCCCGCGGGACAGAGCCGGTCAGGACACAGGCCGCCATAGGTCGATTGGGCCTGGTGCTGGGAGAGCCCGGTCGTCCCGTCGGGCCCGACGCTGATCGAGACCCGGGCCGGGTCCGGGCTCACCACTGTGCCCGCACGGAACTCCCACTGCAGGGTCAGCGGGGTACCGGTCTGGAAGCCCTTGAGCAGGATGTCGAACCAGTCGCACGGCACCGGAGCGCCCGAGCGGGTTTCTCCGCTGCAGGGCGTGCCTGGCACCGGAACGATCTGGATCGTGCGCGGAGCTGCCCGGTCGCACACTCGCCGCTCTGGTCCGGCTGTGCGCAGCGTGCCCGCGACGGCGACGAGGCGGACCACGGCGCAGGCGCGTTCCCCTCCTTCCTCGGTCGCCATCTCGAACGCCGGGTCGGATGTGCGCCAGACACCCTCCTCGTCCTGCCGCTCGACGATGACGGAGCCCCCGGCCGGAGGCGCCGGGAGGTCGACCTGGACGGCGACGGCCCGGTCGCGGCGCTCTGTCTCCGCCTCGACCACCCCCGGTTCGGGCGGAGGCGTGGCGGTCGGCGTCGAGGAACGATCCTCATCAGGGGCGTCCCCGACGGACCACCAGATACCGGCAGCCGCGGCGATCGCGAGCACCATCAGACCGACCACTGCAGTCAGCGCCGCACGGCGACGCCGTGGCCCGCGCGTGTCGGGGACCTTGACCGGGGACGGACTGACGACCGTGGTCGGTGCGGCGCCCGGGTCGTCCTGCTCGCTGCGCGGTGCCCGTGCGTCGGTCGGGGTAGGTGGGTCGGGGGGCAGGACGGACCGAAGTGCGGCGGCGAGCTCGGCGGCGCTCCCGTAGCGATCCTCGGGCTGCTTCGCCATGCAGCGCGCGATCACCTGATCGATGCGGCGTGCGTGGGGAACCGACGACGGCAGGGTCGGCACGGGGTCGTTGATGTGGGCGTTCGCCGCCTGGAAGTTGGTGCCGCGGTAGGGCGGCTCGCCCACGAGGACGTTGTAGAGCATGCATCCCATCGCGTAGACGTCCGTCGTCTCCGTCGCCGGCTGGCCGAGATGGCGCTCGGGGGCCATGAAGGGCGGGCTGCCCGCCACCCCACCCGTCGCCGTGAGGCCGAGGTCCGCCGTGACCGCGATCCCGAAGTCCGCCAGGACGGGATGCAGCCCGCCGCCTCGCTGCCACAGCAGGACGTTGCCGGGCTTGACGTCGCGGTGGATGACGCCGTTGGCATGGGCGTCGGCGAGCCCGTCCGCGAGCGCCGCCATCATCGGCAGCGCGACGCTCGGGGGCATCGGACCGTTGCGCGCGAGCCAGTCGGAGAGGTCGCCGTCCGGCAGGAAGTCGGTCACGAGGTAGAACTGACCGCCGGTGCTCCCGTAGTCGAAGACCACGACGATGTGCGGCGACCGCACGCGAGCAAGCACCGCAGCCTCGCGCTCGAACCTCCGGACGAACTCGTCGTCCACCAGCTCTTGGCGGATCACCTTCACCGCGACCGTGCGGTCGAGGACCCGGTCGCGCGCGCGGTAGACCACCCCCATTCCACCGCTGCCGACGATGCTGATGAGCTCGTAGCGGTCATCGATCACGGCGTCGTTGCGCGGCTCGTCCGGGCTCATTCCGTCCGCCGATCAGTACCGGACACGGAACCGGCACACACTCGACCGACCGAGGTGGATCGCCGTCAGCTGGTCGAGCAAGTCGTTCTGGGTTCCGGTCGACCCGGTCGTCGTGCGCTCACCGGAGGTGAACGGGCGGACGACGGTGGGCGGCGGAGCCACCGGGCGGGGTGCGCTCACCTGGACCTTGACCGCCTGCCGCGACATCGCGGTGCTGAGGCCGCCCGCTCCGGCCACGTTGACGGCGAAGACGAACCGGCCCGCCCGCTGCGGCCGGTAACGCACGGTGAAGCGCCCGAGCGCGTCGGTGGGGACGACGACGCTGGTGGCCCGGAGGTAGCCGGTGGTGCCGGTGACCCGCACGACGTAGAGGCGCACGCTCCGTCGCCCGCCGGGCTTGACCACGCCCCGCATCTGGATGACGCGGCCGACCCTGCTGGTCTTGCTGCGATCCACGAAGCGGACCGTCGGTGTCGCGATGACCCGGAAGGCGCCGGACGACTCGAGCTTCCCCTCCGCGTCGAAGGCCGTCGCGGCGACCCAGCCGGTGCGACGGATGACCAGAGGGGCGTCGTTGCGGCCCTGCAGGCCGGTGCGCCGCAGGATCTCGGTGCCCACGCCGGTGGTGTTCTCTCCCGTGGCGAAGCGCACGAAGTACTGGCCGGCCCGCCGCAGTCGGATGGGCTGGGTCGAGACGTGGGGATAGGTCGGGTGCATCACCTGGCACCCGGGCCGCGTCCCGACGAGCGGGGTCACGAGTCGCATGAAGTCCACACCGGCCGGCCGGAGGCTGTAGAGCCCCGAGGGCTGCAGCGACCGCACCCGGGCCTGGACGGCGCCCGTGGCGCTCAACCGGCGCCCGATCAGGCAGGACGTCGTCGCGGCCGGCATCCGCCCGCCGGTCCCGCACAGCGGGATGCGCTGGGGGGACAGGCCGGGCCGCCGGTGGAAGATCGCGATCTCGGCACGGGCGGGACGATCCGGGATGGCGTCGTCGAACTCGAAGTCGATGGTGCTGGGCACCTCGACGGCGGCGGTCTCGTCAGCTGCCTTCACCTCCACAGCAGGCTGCAGGTCTCCGCCAGGCTCGATGGCGACGCGCTCGTGGACGGTGATGTCCTGCGCGCCCAGCTGGGGAGAGAGCACCGCGAGCTGCGGGTCCGACGCCGAGGTCTCCGGGGTGCACACCTGCGTCGGTGCCGCTGCCGGACCCGCATCGCCGCAGGTGCCGGTGCCGATCCGAGCCCCGGGCGCCAGGTCGGCCTGGGCCGTGTCCGGCATGCCCCCCGCGATGCTCAGGCCGCCCTGCTTGACGTCGATCGTGCCGGGGCCGCTGAACAGCACGTTCAGCGAGCTGCGGCCAGCACCGAGCGACTTGCGCACGGTGCCATGGTTGACGACCTCGGCCAGGTCCGTCGCAGGCTGGGAGTTCGCGTTGCCCTCGAAGACACTGCTGTCCCCCGCAAAGTCGAGGAGGCCGCCGGCCTCGACCGTGATCTGCGTGTCGCGGTCCGCCGCGACGTAGCCCTGCCCGGCGATCCGCAGCTCGCCATCGCTGGCGACCTCGATCCGGTAGCCGTCGTCCAGGTTCACTCCACGCCCGTCCACCAGGACCTCCCCGCTGGCGCCGACGCGGAGCACGCCGGTGCGGACCGCTGTGGACACCCCGTCGCATGCGTCGACCGCCTGTCCCAGGGCAGTCAGCTCGGCGCACAGGTCATGGTCGAGACTGGTCACCGGCGAGCCCAGCTGCCCCCACCTGAGGAAGCCGTCCATCCGGATCGTCCCGGGCCCGCCGAGGACGCCGCCGCGATGGTTGAAGACCGAGCCCTCGTGGAAGCGACTCTCGTACTCGGAGGCGGCACCGTAGACCCAGACGCGGGCGTTGACCGACGCGTTGAGGGTGACGTCGCCACCCACCTCGATCGCCGCGACGTGCGGGTTGACCTCATCGTCCAGGGCGATCGTCGTCGCTGCGTCGGGCATGATGCAGACGAGACCGGCGAGGCTGTCGTCCGTCGCCGGGGTCCCGACGTAGTTGGGTGCTTTCCTGGGGAGCGACGTGCCACCGGGTCCCCAGACCTCCCAGTTGTCGTTCGTCTTCCACAGTCCGTCACCGGCACCGCCGTCCCATTCGTAGCGGACCTTTCCGCTGGGCACGTCACCCTCGCAGGCGCCGACGGGCGCGGCGACGGCCGGCGACGCCCCGAGCGCGGCGAGGAGCGGGATGCCCACGACTCCCGCAGTGACGAGCGACAACAAGCGAGACCCGGACATGCCATCCCCCACGAAAGGCCTGATCCCGAGACCCTGACGATCAAGCCTATTCCGGCGGGCGTGCGCATCATCGGGAATCTTGGAATTGGACGTCGCGCCGGGCCGCACGAGGTTCAATGCAGGGCGTGTCCGATCTCGCGCCACCCTCCGGAACGCTGGCGCTGCTGTTCTCCGACCTCGAGGGCTCGACCCGGCTCTCGCGAGAGCTGGGTGATCGATGGACGTCGGTCCTGCGCCGTCACCGTGAGATCAGCCGCGGGGCCTGGTCAGCGCACGACGGCCACGAGGTCGACACCGCGGGGGACGGATTCTTCGTGGTGTTCACCGACACCACGTGTGCTGTCGGGGCGGCCGTCGCCGCACAGCGGGCGCTGGCGGCCGATAGCTGGCCCGAGGGCGTGGAGGTGCGGGTGCGGATGGGCCTCCACCTCGGCGAGGTCGCCCGGTACGACGGCAGCTACGTGGGCTACGAGGTGCACCGCGCTGCCCGGCTCACCGCGGCGGCCCACGGTGGTCAGGTCGTCGCGTCCGCGCCGCTCGTGGACCGCGGGATGCCCGCGGGATCGGGGATCTCCGTCGTCGACCTCGGGCTGTACCGGCTCCCCGACCTGGTCGAGCCCGAGCACATCTTCCAACTGACCGCGCCCGGCCTCGCGCTCGCGTTCCCCCCGCTCAGGAGCGCCGACCGCGGGGCGACGGGAGGAGTGGCGGACGTGCCGGCGACGTACCGCAGCGACGTCGCGGTGGCGCCGGGCTCTCTCAGGCTTCCCGACGGCAGACGGGTGGTGGTCACCACCTACGGGCTTCGGATCGGACGAACCGCTGACAACGACCTCGTCCTGGCCGACGGGGCCGTGAGTCGCCACCACTGCGTCCTCACTGCGACCAGCGGCGGTTTCGTGCTCACCGATCTCCGCTCGACGCACGGCACCTGCGTCAACGGCGCCCGCCTCGAGATGCCCAGGGTGCTCGAGGACGGCGACGTGATCCAGGTCGGCACGACGCTCCTGGCGTTCGACTGGCCGCTGCGGTCCTGATTGCTGCTTGAATGGCGGCGTGCGATGGGCCGTTCTCGACACCCTCACCGAAGAGCAACACGCCAGGTTCGTCGCCCTCGGCCGACGACGCACCTTCGCGCGCAACGAGGTCGTGTGCCACCTCGGCGACCCTGCCGACTCCTTCCACCTGGTCGAGCAGGGCCGGCTCGGCGTGAAGGTCGCCCTCCCCAACGGGGAGGAGTCGATGATCAACGTGGTCGGCCCGGGGGGCTCGTTCGGGGAGCTGTCCCTGGTGAGGACCACGAGCGTCCGTACGGCGACCATCATCGCTCTCGAGCCCGCCACCACGATTGCGGTCCCCGGCTCCGCCTTCCGGGCTCTGTGCGAGCGGGAGCCCCGGTTCCAGGCTGCCGTGGCCGAGATGCTGGCGGACCGCGTCGACGAGCTGTCCCGGCTGCTGCTCGAGAACACCTACTACTCCTTCGACAGGCGACTCCAACTCTGCCTGCTCCGCCTCGCTGCGGCGTACCAGGGGCAGGGGCAGGTCGTGAGCATCCCGCTCACCCAGAGCCACCTGGCTGCGATGACGGGCGGGACGCGACCGACGGTCAACCTCGCCCTCCGCAAGCTGGCCGAGCAGGACGTACTCCGCCTCGGGCGTGGGCGGATCGAGATCACCGACCTGGCCCGGCTCCGGTCGAAGGCGCGCGCTGGGCTCTGACGCCTAGGTGCCCTCGATCCGGTTGCCCTGCTCGTCCCAGTGCTCGGCGACCTTCTTGCTGGGCTGCACCCGCGGCGGCTCGCCCGGCATCTTCGGGTAGTCGGGCGGGAAGTTGAGCTCGCCCTCCCCCGCGTCGACCTGCTGCTGCCAGAGGTCCAGCAGCGGCTCGAGGGAGTACGACGCCTCGTCGATGGCGGCCCACGGATCCCCGTCGGCCACCCGCTCGGTCACGGTGAAGAGGTTGAAGTCGCGGGGGTCGGAGAGGTCGGCGAGCTCGGACCACGCCACCGGCGTCGAGACGGGCGCCCCCGGCTTGGGCCGCAGCGAGTAGGCCGAGGCGATGGTGCGGTCGCGGTTGTTCTGGTTGAAGTCGACGAAGATGCGCTCGCCCCGCTCCTCCTTCCACCACGCGGTGGTCACCTGGTCGTCGCGACGGGCGAGCTCGCGACCGAACGCGATCGCGGCATGACGGACGTCCTCGAAGGTCCACCGCGGCTCGATCCGCACGTAGACGTGGACGCCCCGGTTACCCGACGTCTTGGGGAAACCGACCAGGCCCAGCTCGCGGAGCAGCTCGTCGGCCACCCCGGCGACCCGGACCGCGTCGGCGAACCCGGTGCCGGGCTGCGGGTCGAGGTCGATGCGGAGCTCGTCGGGGTGGTCGACGTCGGCCCGGCGGACCGGCCACGGGTGGAAGGTGAGGGTGCCCATCTGGGCGCACCAGACCGGCACCGCGATCTCGGTGGAGCAGATCTCCTCGGCGGTGCGTCCCGAGGGGAAGGTGATCCGCACCGGGTCGACGTAGTCGGGAGCCCCCTTGGGGACGCGCTTCTGGTAGAAGCCCTCACCGTCGTCGCCGTAGCCGGTGGAGAGACGGAAGCCCTCGCGGTAGCCGTCGGGCCACCGCTCGAGCGCGGTCGGCCGGTCCCGCAGGGCCCGCATCAGCCCGTCCTCGACGGCGACGAAGTACTCCGCCACCATCAGCTTGGTGACCTCGGGCGTCCGGTCGGTCGCCTCGTAGATCACCCGGTCGGGACTGGACACCCGGACCTCGCGGTCACCGGCCTGCACCATCGCCGCAGCGGTCTTCGCCATGCGGGGAGCCTATGCGGTCATACCGACGCTCAGGCGTTGTCGGCAGGCTCCAGGGTGAGCGAGATCGAGTTGATGCAGTAGCGGTCGCCGGTCGGCGTGCCGTAGCCGTCGGGGAAGACGTGGCCCAGGTGCGATCCGCAGTTGGCGCAGCGGACCTCGACCCGCTTCATGCCGTGCGAGTTGTCCTCGATGTACTCGATCGTGTCGCTGATCGGCTGGTAGAAGCTCGGCCAGCCGCAGCCGGAGTGGAACTTCGTGTCGGACTCGAACAGCTTGGCCTGGCACGCCTTGCACCGGTAGACGCCCTTCGTCTCGGTGTCGGTGTACTCGCCGGTGAAGGCGCGCTCGGTGCCCGCCTTGCGGAGCACCTGGTACTCCTCGGGAGTCAGCGCCGCGCGCCACTCCTCGTCCGTCTTCTCGACCTCGTATGCCATGTCACCGAGCGTACTCAGCCGGGCACGCCGGCTCGGCCGGCCCTCACGCGACGACGCCGGCCACCGGCAGGCCGGCGGCCCGCCAGGCCGCGAAGCCGCCGACCACGTCCGTGGCGCGGTGGATGCCCAGCGACTGCAGCGCGTCTGCGGCCAGTGAGGAGGTGTAGCCCTCCTGGCACAGCACGATCACCCGCAGGTCGTACGACGCCTCGGGGATCCGCGCGTCGCTGCGCGGGTCGAAGCGCCACTCGAGCACGTTGCGCTCGACCACGAGCGGCTCCAGCGACGCGGCGACCTCGCCCTCGGCGGCGCGCTGCGCGGCCGGTCGGATGTCCACGACGACGGCGTCGTCGTGGACGATCAGCTCCTGGAAGGCGGCCCGCGGGCTGATCCGGTCAAGGCGCGAGCGGGCGTCGGCGAGCAGGGCGTCGACGCCGTCGTACCGCGGGGCGGGGCGGGAGCCCTCCTTGCGCACCATGTCGACGACGGTAGCCAACAGCGCGGTCACCACTCCTCCCCCGCCTTCTCGACGCCGAGCACCTCGAGCCGGTCGCCGCGGAAGCGGAACCGGGTCATCGTCGACAGACGCGGCGAGTACGCATGGAGGGAGAGCGCCGGCCGGTCAGTGGCATTGTGGACGTCGTGCGCGTAGCCGGCACCGAACGCCTTGCCGTCGCCCACGCCGAGGTCGATCAGCTGGAGGCCGCCGTCGAAGGTGTGCTCGGTCAGCTGTCCGTCGAGCACGGTGAACGCTCCCGCGGACGAGCCGTGGTCGTGCCAGTCGGTGGCGGCTCCGGGCGGCCACGAGATCAGCCACAGCTCGTAGTCCGCGGTGGTGAGCAGGCGGATCCACGTCCGCTCGTCCGGGTCGTGGTCGAGCAGGTGGAGGAGGTCGGGGTCGGCGGCGTGCTCACGCACGACCTCGAGCAAAGGCAGGACGGCGAGCTGGGTCATCGGTTCTCCCCTTCGGGCTGGGTGTGGTCGGTGCTGGGTGGCGATGGATCAACAGCACGGACGACACAGCCCGCCCGAACGCCAGGTGGCGCGCGAGGCGAGGAAGGAGCCGGTCATGGCTCAATAGTGCACTAATTCAATAGGGTTTTCAAACTTCGGGCTTTCTCGAGCGCGGCGGACTTCCCGGGCCGGGCGGCGAGCTCAGCCAGCCCGGGCCAGGCAGCGGCGTCCGCGGGGAGGCGCCCCGCCGCTGCTGCGGCGCGCAGGGTCGGTGCGTGGGCGAGGGCGACGACGAGCACCTGGTTGAGCCAGCGCGGAGGCGGCTCGTCGGAGAGACCGGCCGCGCGGATCGGCTCGGTGAGCAGGGGCCAGAGGGTGGGCAGGAGATCTGGCCGGTCCTGCACGGCACGGACCAGCCGGGCCGGGCTGACCTCCGGCTGGTTCAGCAGGACCGGCATCGCCGCCCGGACGCCGGTGCTGCCGAGCCGACCCTTCTCGACGACGTCGGCGAGATGCCGGCCCGCGAACTGGCCGGGCGGTCCGTCGTCGGCGAACGACGCGAGGGCAGCAGCCACGAGATTCACGGTCAACGGGGGCAGATTCTCCGCTGTCGGGTGCCGAGGACTGTCGTAGGGCTCGACCACCCATCGGTTCGCGTCCCAGCGCAGATAGACCGCCTGGCCTGACGTCCAGGCCGCGATGCGCCCATCGACGAAGAAGATCGAGCCATACCGCCCGTGGCTGCGAAGGTTGAGGACGCGCGCGGAATCGTCGGGGAGCACGAGGTCGAGCACCAACCGCGCACCGTCGCGCCGCACACGGAGCTCCTCGTCGCCGTCGGGCGCGAGGGGCGCCTCGGCACCGGCGGGCCACACGACGTCGAGGTCGAGCTCGACCGGCGGGGCCTCGGGCTCCTGCACCGTCGCCTCGGGCAGCTCCCGGTCCGGCAGCAGCGCGACAGCTTCCCGCGCTGCCACGACCGCCCGCGACGAGCCACCCCGCGCCGCCAGCCTGCGCAGACCGGGGACGTCGAGCACCCACTCCTCCGCCACTCCGCCAGCGACCGCCGCCAGCGCTTCGGGGGCGAGCTCCTTCATCGCCTCGGCGACCTCGGCCGTGCCCGCCGTCATCCGCGGGCCCTCGAGCGCGGCGACGAGCAGGTCGTCGAGCACCGGCCACGCCACGGAGGCCATGCCCTCGGCGGCCAAGTCGAGCAGCACCCTGGCGAGGGCGGCGACCTGGGGGATGTCCTTGCCGTGGCGCAGGTGGGCCACATCGGCGACACCAGGCCGGAGGAGGCCCCGCTGCCAGGCCTCGGTGACCGCCAGGGCGAGGTCCGCCGCAGCCCGAGGATGCGGCGTGCGCTGAATGCCGAGCAGGTGGATGGCCTCCGAGCTCGTGAGCGGCGTGGCGCGGCGGACGAGCTGGCGCCAGACGATGCCGTCCGTCGGCTCTGGGAGGTAGCGGCCGTAGAACCGGTCCGCTCCCGGCAGGACCAGAGGCTCCACCCCGCCCGCCTCCTGGTGCGGCGCCTCCCCCAGCGGCGGCGCGGGCTGCCAGAGCCCGCGGACGGCCGGGCTGCTCACGCTCGGGGCGCTCGGCTCGGCACCCCACGCCTCGAGCAGCCGGGAGGCTGCCGCGGCCACCGCCTTGTCCCTGCCCTCGAGGATGGGCTGGAGCAGCTCGGCGAGCTGGTCGACCAGCCCGGCGGGGGGACGGCGCGTCAGGCCGGCCCTGAGCACGACGAGCAGGGCCTTCTTCGTCCGTGCCGTCAGCGCGGTGGCCAGCACGTCGGCCAGCAGGTCGTCCGGTACGACGTCCAGGAGCCGTGGCGCGAAGGCTTCCACGACCGGCGCCTCGCCGGTCGCCAGCGCCGCCACCAGGGCGTCGGCCCGGGCGACGAGCTCACCATCGGTCACCTCGAGCGGTCCGGTGAGGAGCCTCGCCCAGGCGGCCCGGTCGCTGGGACGGGCTCCCCTGTCGAGCCCGGCGAAGGACAGCCGGAGCGCGTCCTGGCGGCCGATCCAGCCTCGCGCGAGCCCGATCGGGAGCACCGCGGCGAGTGGGCCGGTGGGGCTCAGTCCACCGTCGACCGCGGCCTCGATGTGCGGCAGGTACCCCGCGCGCACCTCGTCCTCGGTCATCGGGACCGGATGCCAGTCACCGAGGTCGGCGTCGGCCCCGAGGCTCGCCCCGGCGACCGCGAGCCAGTCCATGAGGTAGCCGACCGACGTCGGCATCGCCAGCTCGACGCGGTGGACCAGCCGGACCGCGAGCGGCCCGAAGGGCGACGACTGCCACTCGTCGCGGCGCCAGTCGCGCAGGCAGGCTGCCGCGACGAACGCGGCGGCGAACCTCGGTCCGCGCAGCACCATCGTCCGCAGCAGCGCATCGTCGGCGACGGCCTCGGCCGACGGCACCACCTCGAGGGCGCGGCGGGCGCCGATGCCGACCCGGACGGCGAACATCCCGAGCATGCCGGCGTCGACGGGGATGTCACTGATCCAGCCGTAGGTGCCCGGCGTGATCTCGCCGTAGTGGCCCCACTTGCCGTCGTTGAGGCCGGCGCGGGCGCGACGCTGCTGGGCCTGTGTCCCGGCAGGCAGCTCGGGCGCCCGCTCGTGCGGCTCGCCCTCCCAGCCGAGTTCGCGGAAGATCGCGACGGCCTCGGCGAGCTCAGGGCTCATCGCTGCTGCGCCATTCGCACGGCGAGCACGTGCTTGCACGGACCGCGGTCGCGACCGTGCGTGAGGTACCAGATGCAAGTGCACCGGTCGGGCGGCGAGCCGCTGACGGCGTACTCGGTGTCACCGCTGGTGACCAGCCAGCCTCCGTCGTGACGGCGCACACTGCCAGCGCCGACGAGCTTGCGTGCGTCGCGCAACCGCGGGTTGTCGCGCTCGACCCAGGCGGCCTCCGACGGCAGCTCGCGGTGGAACCAGGCGCCGTCGTGGAGGTCCCAGCCCACCCGGCCCGAGGCGGCGAGGACGGCCAGGGCGTCGCGGACCCGCGACTCCGGCAACGCGGTCTCCCGGGAGAGCCGCACCACGTCGACGACCGGCTCGAACGCCAGGACGGCCGAGACCAGGTTGGCGTCACCGACCGCCGACTCCCCCGCGAGTCCGGTCAGCAGGCTGCCCTCGCCCGAGTGGCCCCGCCAGGCTTCGGCGGTCAGGCCGATGACGAGCCGCGCGGACGGCAGGGTGACCTCGACGACGACGCCGTCGGTGTCGGCCGCACCCGGCCGGTAGAAGGTGATGCCCTGGACGTGCGTCAGCAGGCGCCGTACGGCGGCGAGGCGGTTCAGCCCCGAGACGGCCACCGCGTCAGGGGTCGAACGGGAGGTCAGCCGCGCCCCGCCGCGGCCCGGCGCGAGCCAGCCGCTCCGTGCGGTCGCCGTCGCGGCCGGGATCGTGCCCACGAACGCCCGCGCCGCGACCGCGTCGAGCCGGAAGGCCGGCACGAGGCCGTGATGCATCTCGGCGACGTTGCCGAGCGCCCGGACCCACCGATCGGGCATCTCGACGCGGCGCTCGACCGTGGTCGCGGCGAGCGTGGCGAGCCGCACCTCGTCGAGGCCGACGTCGACGTGCAGCAGGTCGCTGCGGCCGATGTTGGTGAGCACCTGCCGGGTGGCGCTGCCGAGGTCGACATTGGTGGTGCCGAACGCGATCTCGCCGCCGTCGAAGCCGTCGCCCAGCAGGTCGAGCCGCGCGTAGACGCTGTTGCATGCCGAGAAGACCTCGGCGCGCAGCCGGTCGCCGTGAGCGGTCAGGACCGGGTCACGCTGGCTGGTCGGCGTGAACTGGTGGTAGCGGGTCGCGGTGATGTCGGCGAGCGTCACCAGTCCGCGCGCGAGCACCTGCGGGTGGGTCGCGAAGCCGTGGAAGAAGCTGGGCGCCGCACGCATCCCGCCGGGAGTCAGGGCAGGCGCGAGGGCGAGCGCCAGCCCTTCGTCGGCCAGGCCCGAGGTGCCGGCGAAGGTCCGCGTGTCCACGGACCAGACCCTAGGAGAAGGGACCGGCTCAGGGGAGGCGTTCGAGGAGGTCGGCGAAGGACACCCGCCGCCCGGTGTAGAACGGCACCTCCTCGCGCACGTGGCGCCGGGTCTCCGAGCCGCGCAGGTGGCGCATCAGGTCGACGATCCGGGTCAGGTCGTCGGCCTCGAAGGCCAGCATCCACTCGTAGTCGCCGAGCGCGAAGCTGGGGACGGTGTTGGCGCGGACGTCGGGGTAGTCGCGGGCCATCTGGCCGTGCTCGGCGAGCAGGCGCCGGCGCTCGGCGTCCTCGAGGAGGTACCACTCGTAGGAGCGGATGAAGGGGTAGACCGCGACGTAGGCGTGTGCCCGCTCGTCGGCGAGGAAGGCCGGCAGGTGGCTGCGGTTGAACTCGGCCGGGCGGTGCAGCGCCATCTGCGACCACACCGGCGCGAGCCGGCTGCCGAAGGCAGTACGACGGAGGCGGTGGTAGGCGTCCTGCAGCTGGTCGCTGCTCTCGGCGTGCCACCAGAGCATCAGGTCGGCGTCGGCGCGGAGCCCGGCGACGTCGTACACACCGCGGATGACGACGTCCTCGGCGGCCAGGTCCGCGACGAGTGCGTCGAGCTCGGCCAGCTCGGCCTTGCGCACGACCTCGTCGGCGCCCAGCGGCTGCTCGAGCCTGAAGACCGACCACATGGTGAAGCGGATCGTGTCGTTGAGCTCGTTGATCTTCGCCGCGTTGGTCTTGATGTGCGCCTGGGGATCCGACATGACTCCATTGTGCCGAGCGGTCAGTCGAAGCCGTACCCCGCCTCCCGTGCCTTGACGATCGCGTCCGCGCGGCCGGTGGCGTGCAGCTTGGCGTAGATCGCCGAGACGGCGTTGCGGACGGTCTTGTTGGAGACGTGGAGCTCGCCGGCGATCTCGTCGTTGGTCCGGCCGGCCGCGATCCGGTGGAGGATGTCGCGCTCGCGGTCGGTGAGGTCGGGGAACGCGTCGTCGTCGCCGGCCGCGGACGTCGCGACCGCTCCGGCGAAGAACGCCGCCACCCGCGCGGCGAGGCTCGCACCGAAGACCATCCCACCGGCGGCAGCCGAGCGGATCGCGGCCTGCACCTCCTCGGCGCCCGCGCCCTTGAGGAGGTAGCCGCACGCACCCGCCCGGATCGCGGCGAGGATCGTGTCGTCGTCCTCGTTCATCGTCAGCATCACCACCCGCAGGCCCGGGTCGCGGCCGGTGAGGAAGCGGGTCGCCTCGATGCCGTCCAGCTGCGGCATCTGGATGTCCATCACGACGAGGTCGGGTGCGCTCTCCCCGATGACGTGCAGCGCCTCGCGCCCGTCGGCGGCCGTGCCCACGACCTCGATGCCGTCGAGCGCGCCGAGCAGGGCGACGAGGCCGTCGCGGACGATCTGGTGGTCGTCGACCACGACGACGCGGATGGCTGGAGTCATGCGGGGGTCCTGAGCGGGAGGCGGGCCGCGACGACGGTGCCGCCGCCCGGTGGGCTGGTGATGGTGGTGGTGCCGCCGAGCTCGGCGGCGCGCTCGCGCAGGCTGGCGAGGCCGACGCCGGCGGTCCGTCCGGGGGCGATGCCGACGCCGTCGTCGGCGACCTCGACGAGCAGGTCGTCGTCCGCCAGGTCGAGGCTCAGCCGGACGTCCGTGGCCCGCGCGTGCCGGGCGACGTTGGTGAGCGCCTCGCCGACGATCCGGTACGCCGCCACCTCGACGGCTGCCGGGAGCCGGCCCGCCAGCTCGGCACCGGTGGTGACGGCGAGCGGCAGCGACAGGGTCTCGGCCTGCTGGCGCAGGGCGCCGACGAGACCCCGGTCGTCGAGGGCGGGTGGGCGCAGGTCGTGCACCAGGCGTCGTACGTCGGCGACGACGTCCTGCACGTGGGTGCTGATCGTCTCCAGCTGCTCCCGCGCCCGCTGCGGGTCGCGCTCGACGGTCATCCGCGCCGCCTCCAGCTGGAAGACGATGCCGCTCAGGGCGGGGCCGAACCCGTCGTGCAGGTCGCGGCGGATCCGCCGCCGCTCCTCCTCCCGGGCGGTCACGAGGCGCTCGCGGCTGCGCTGCACCTCGTCGGCGAGCTGGCTCGCCCGCGCGGCCGTGGCCGCCTGCCGGACGAGGTCGCCGAGGAGCTCCTGGTCGCGCTCGGTCAGCCGGCTGCGCAGGCCGCGCGCGGGCAGGACCAGGCTGCCGATGGTGGCGTCCCGGTAGGTGATCGGCAGCGTGCGGACCCGGTCCGGACGCTCGCCGACGGTCGTCACCAGGCGCTCGCCGTGGCTGCGCTCGACCTCCACGCTGACGAACGGGATCCCGAACGCGCTCGCGACCGCCTGCGCGACGGCGGCCAGCTGCTCGGCGCTGTCGTCGGTGGTCTCCAGGGTCGAGGCGAGGCCCGCGACGACGTCGTACCGGTTGGTGCGCTCGCCGAGCATCAGCCGCCGGATCCCGGCGGAGAGGCGCTGGCGCAGCGGGCCGTAGAGAATCACGGCGACGGCGAGCACGACCGCCACGACCTGGGCCTGGCTGAGCTCGTCGTCGAGCAGCAGGGTCAGCAGCGCCAGCACGGCGGCGTCGGCCACGACCAGCACCGCCAGCACGGCGGCGAGCACCGCGGTACGCGCCAGGAGGTCCTGGATGGGGACCAGCTGGGGCCGGACGATGGCGACCGTCATGGCGGCAGGCGGGAGCACGGTCGCGGTGAAAGCGCCCACGTAGCCGGACGCCGGGAGCGGGAACACCACGCTGAGGAGGATCACGGCGACGATGACGAACACCGACCACAACAGCCACCGCATCCGGTCCCGCTCCACGCCTTCCGAGCGGCGGTAGCGCACGACCACGGTCAGCAGCGAGAAGAAGAACGCCCCGACGCCGAGCGCGACGCCGCCGGAGACCAGCTCCTGGCCGTGGCCCGCGAACGCGCTGATCGACGTCGGGTCCTGGTCGACGCCGGGCGGCACCTCGTCGAGCCACTGCGCGCCCTCGGCCGGCGCGACGATCACGGCGAGACCGCTCAGGAAGAGGCACACGACGGCGACCCACGACGCGGGCGTCCATCGTCCCGGCAGGAAACGACCGGTCGGGAAGACGAGGAGCAGGGCTGCCGTCACCGAGGTGAGGTAGGCACCGAACCGGTTGAGGAACCACAGCGCGAAGGTCATCGCCGGCCACGCGCCGTCCTCGCTCAGCCCGGCGTGGACGTAGCTCTGTGCGAACCCGTCGAGCGCCCAGAAGAGCCCGGAGGCCGCGAGCACCCAGCCGAAGCGCTGTCCCCGGTCCCGCACGAGTACGACGCCGGCGAGGATCCCCAGCACGGCCCCGATCACGATCCAGGGCCAGCCGTCGGTCCCGGCGATCTCCACGCCGGGCCCGGTCGCGGGCGCCATCATGTCGAGCCAGGCCCCGGCCGGCAGCAGGACCACGCACAGCACGGGGACGGCCAGCACCGCGGCCAGCTGGGCGCCGCGGGGCCGGTGGTCGCTCTGCACCGGCACATTGTGCAGCCGGTCCGGCCCCCTCCGTGGCGGAATGGGGGCCGGACCGGCCGGGGTGGTGTGACTGGTCACGCCCGTCCGCGGAAGACCTTGTCACCGGCGAGGAAGCCGAGGGCGATCACGACGAGGCCGATCGGGCCGGTCATGCCGGCCATGTACTGCAGCGGCGAGATGCCGAGCAGCAGGGTGAGGCCGCCGCCGAGCAGGCCGACGAGGCCGATCCACTTCGGGACCCCGCCGGTCCGGGAGGCACCGAAGAGCGCGATTCCCGACAGGCCGAGCAGGCCCCAGCACCACGGCACGGTGCCGATCCAGTGGTTGAACATCGCGACGTTGTCGGACGCCGCGATGCCCTCCTCGCCCGCGGCGAAGATGAACTCGGTGTCGAGCCCGGTACCGACCACCAGCATGATCGCCGTGATCAGCACGCCCGAGAAGGCGACCAGCGGGAGCACGCTGTCGGCCGGGGTGGTGGCCCGCAGCCGGCGGAACAGGCCGGCCGCGAAGACGACCATCAGCACGGCGGAGACCATGGCGAGCACGTGGAAGGCGAGCATCTGCGGCACCTGGTCGGCGAGCTTCTCGGCGATCCTGGCGGTGTCGCCGTCGAGCGACTCGTCGTACACGGCGCTCACCTGCAGCGAGCTGGCGATCGCGCCCACGCCGGCGACGCCGGCGAGGAGGCCGGCGAGCGCCCAGCGGGTCGGCGGGTGGGCGGTCCCCTCGGGGGAGTCGGACGAGCCGGTCCGGCCGGCCGGGTCGAGGGCGTTCTGGGGGAGGTGGGTCTGCGTTGTCATGACCCGAAGGTGCCGGGCCCCGTGTCCCGCCGGACAGGGACAACGGGGCACACCTGCCGGGACACCGCTCAGGTCAGGAGGCCGGCCACCGCAGCGTGGGCGGAGCCGATGGTCGCCGGGATCCCGACGCCGTCGTACGCCGCCCCGCACACGGCGAGGCCGGGGACCGTCGCGACGGCGGCGCGGATGCGGGCGACGCGGTCGGCGTGCCCGACCCAGTACTGCGGCAGTCCCCCGCCCCAGCGCTGGACGACGGCGTCCACCGGGTCGGCACGCAGGCCCGTGGCCTCGGCGAGGTCGGCCAGCGAGGCGCGGACCAGTTCCTCGTCGGGGACCTGCAGGGTCTCCTCCTCGCCGAACCGGCCGAGCGAGGTGCGCAGCACCAGCAGCCCGTCGCCGGCGGCGCGGACCCAGTCCCACTTGGCGAAGGAGAAGGTCGAGGCCTTGACGCGGCGGCCGTCGACGGGCGGGACGAGGAAGCCGGAGGCGCCGATCTCGAGCGCCTCGACGACCGCCGGGTCGTCGGCGCGGTAGGCGAGGGTGGCGAGCGCGACGGAGGCGTAGCCGATCCGCGCCAGGTGGTCGGCCGCGACCGGGGCGAGCCCGGCGACCAGGCGCGCCGTCGGTGCCGCCGGTGTCGCCAGGACGAGCAGGTCCGCGATCTCCTCGCCGGACGGCGTCGTCACGCCGAACCCGGACCCCGTACGACGAACGGCACTCGCCGGCGCGCCGTACCGGATCTCGACGCCGGGCCGGCCGGTCAGGTCGGCCTCGAGCGCCGCGGGCAGCCGCCACATGCCGCCGTCCACGGCGGCGAAGACCGGCGGGGCATCGCCCGCCGGCAGGGGCAGCGTGAAGTCGTTGCGCGCCAGCAGGTCGACGAGCTGCGGCACCGCGGACCGCACGGAGATGTGGCGGGCCTGACCGGCGTACACGCCACCGAGCAGCGGCTCGACCAGCCGGTCGACGACCTCGTCGCCGAAGCGGTTGCCCACGAGGAAGCCGACGGACTCGTCCTGCCCGTCGGGCAGCGGGGAGACGAACTGGTGCCGGGCTCGCACCACGCCCTCCGGCGACAGGATCCCGGAGGCCTCGAGCTGGTCGAGGTCGAGCGGCGCCCCCATGACGGTGCGCGGCAGCGGCCGCAGCGCATCACGGGTCCAGACCCGCGAGGTGGCCGTGGTCGGGTGGACGAGCGGGAGGCCGAGGTCGGCCGCGAGCGCGATGCCCTCCGGCCGGCGGTGCAGCATCGCCTCCGCGCCGACATCGACGCCCACGCCGGCGACCGAGCCGCCGCGGAGCTTGCCACCGGCGCGGTCGGAGCCCTCGACCACGAGCACCGAGGCACCCGCCTCGGCGAGGTCGCGCGCGGCGACCAGCCCGGCCACCCCGGCCCCGACGACGATCGCGCTCCGCACCGGCCCAGTGTCCCAGAGCGCCGGGACGCAGCGGGAACCAGTCGCGGGGATGCGACGTCGCATCGACATGAACCCGACCCGCACCCGCCTCTCCGCCCCGCTGGCCGCGGTCGCCGCCGCTGCCGCACTCTCGCTCCTGTCCGGCTGCTCGGGCTCGGGATCGGACGGCGGAGGCGACTCCGCCGGCGTCGCCGACGCGAGCCTCGCCGAGGAGGCTCCAGCCGCCCGGGACGGGGACGCTGCAGCGGTCGAGGACGAGGCCGCCGGTGGCGTCGACACGGTCGAGGCCGTCGATCCCGCCCGCGACGTCGCGCAGGAGGAGTCCGGTTCGTCCGTCATCCGCACGGGGACCGTCTCGTTGGAGGCCGAGGACGTCGGTGCTGTCCGGTTCGACGTACGCCGGATCGTCGACCAGAACGGCGGAGCCGTCACCGAGCAGGAGACCGCGACCGGGGACGACGGCGAGGTGACCACGGCCCGAATGGTGCTGCGGGTGCCGAGCGAGCGCTTCGAGAGGACCCAGGCCGCGCTCGAGGAGCTCGCCAGGCTGACCGACTCGACGTCGGCGGAGGACGACGTCTCGACCGAGGTCGTCGACGTCGCCGCGCGGGTGCGTGCGCAGCGCAAGAGCGTCGCCCGGATCGAGGCACTGCTGGCCCGGGCCACCGACCTGCAGCAGATCGTGTCGATCGAGAGCCAGCTGGCGAGCCGGCAGGCCGAGCTGGACTCGCTGGTGTCCCGGCTGACCTATCTCGCCGACCAGACGCAGATGTCCACCATCACCGTCTACGTCGAGCAGCCGGAGGACGAGGCGGAGGACGACGAGGAGGAGGCCGGCTTCGTGAGCGGCCTGGAGGACGGCTGGGACAGCTTCGTCGGCGGACTCGTGGTCGCCCTGACCGTCCTCGGCTTCCTGCTCCCCTGGCTCGTCCTCGTCTCGGTGCTGGGCCTGCCCCTGTGGCTCGCGCTCCGGCGGCGTGCCGGCCGGCGGCCCGCTACGCCGCCGGCGCCAACAGCCGCTGGATGATCGGCCTGCTGCGGGCCAGCCAGTCCTCGTACGCCGCCGGGTCGTCGTACTGCTGGTCGAGCACGTAGAGCGCACTGCCGGGCACCACGCCGCCGAGATGGCTGAGCAGGGGCACGAGACCGTGCTCGGGCGCCAGTGCGTGCGCCGGTCCCCCGCCGAGCATCAGCGGCACGGCCACGCCGGTGAGCTGGCCGGCGGCGAACCGGTCGAGGAACAGCTTCAGCAACCCGGTGTACGTCGCCTTGTAGGTCGGGCACGCGAAGACCACCAGGCCCGCCCGCCCCACCTCGGCCACCAGCTCGTCGATGGCGGCGTCGGACCAGTCGACGAGGCCCGCGCCGAGCGTGGCCACGTCGACGACGAGGTCCGGCTCGCGGCCGACGAGCTCGCGGTGCAGGTGCAGCGCCGCGGCCAGGGTGCGACTGGCGGGCCTGGGGTTGCCGACGACGACGGCGGTCCGGGTCCTCACCTCGCTCACCGTCCGACCGCCGCGAACGGGACCGAGGCGCCGTGGTGGCGCTGCGGGCCGTCGTACTTCCACAGGCCGCGGTCGGCGAGGATCGGCAGCACGCCCTCCCCGAACCAGTAGGCGCCCTCGAGGTGCGGGTAGGCCGACAGGACGAACTCGTCGAGACCGAGCTCGGCGTACTCCGCGATCCGGTCGGCGACCTCCTCGTGGCTGCCGACCAGCGCGGTGCCCGCGCCGCCGCGGACCAGCCCGACCCCGGCCCACACGTTCGGGTGGATCTCGAGATCGTCCGTGCGCCCGCCGTGGAGGTCGAGCATTCGCCGCTGGCCCTCGGACTCGCTGCGGCGCAGTCCGTCCTGCACCTTCTCGATCGTGGCCGGGTCGATCCCGTCGAGCAGCCGGTCGGCCTCGGCCCAGGCCTCCTCGGAGGTGTCGCGGGTGATGACGTGCATCCGGATGCCGAAGCGGATCGGACGGTGGTCCGGGCCCCGGCCCGCGGCCGCGGCGAGCTCGCGGATCCAGGCGATCTTCTCGGCGACGGCGTGCGGACGCTCGCCCCAGGTGAGGTAGACGTCGGCGTGCTCGGCCGCGACCCTGCCTGCCGCCGGCGAGGAGCCGCCGAAGTAGATGTCCGGCACCGGGTCCGGGATCTGCCCCAGCCTGGCGGCCTCGACCGAGAGGTGCTTGCCGGCGAAGTCGACGGTCTCGCCCGTCCAGAGCCGCCGCACGATCTCGAGGAACTCCCCGCACCGCTCGTAGCGCTGGTCCTTGTCCAGGAAGTCACCGAACATCCGCTGCTCGTGACTCTCCCCGCCGGTCACGACGTTGAGCAGCAGCCGGCCACCGCTCAGGTTCTGGAAGGTCCCTGCCATCTGGGCCGCGAGGTACGGCGCCACCAGGCCCGGCCGGAGGGCGACGAGGAACTTCAGCCGCTCGCTGGTCCGGCTCAGCATCGCCGTCGTCAGCCAGGCGTCCTCGCACCACGCACCGGTGGGCGTGAGCGCGGCCTCGAAGCCGTTGTCCTCGGCGGCCCGGGCGACCTGGGTCAGGTAGGCGACGTCGGCCGGGCGACCGGCCCGGCCGGGGTTGACGCCGTGACCACCACCGACGACGTGACGGCCGTCGCCGCCGTTGGTCGGCAGGAACCAGTGGAACTTCAGTGACATCGCTTCCTCAGATCTGGCCGTGGCTGGGCGGCCGCGAGCCGTCGATCGCGTGGCGGCCGAGGTGGTGCACCTTCCAGGCGGCGGGGTCGTGCAGCGTGTGGGTGCGGGCGTTGCGCCAGTGCCGGTCGAGGTCGAGGCTGCGCAGCGCCGCCCGGGTGCCCGCCACCTCGAAGAGCCGGCTCGACGCCTCCAGCGAGGCGACGGTCGTGGACGCGCGGGCAGCGGCGACGGCGAGGCTGGCCTCGGCCGCGGTCTCCGCGGTGAGGTCGGCGCGGGCCCGGTCGACCGTGCGGCCGGCCTCGGCGACGAGCGCCTCGGCGGCGCGCACCTTCACCTCGACCTCCCCGAACGCCTGCACGACCAGCGGGTCCTCGGCCGCGCCCCCGATGTCGTAGAGGGCCAGCGCGTCCGGGTAGGGACGGCTGCTCGTGGTCACGAACGCCGCGGCGTCCCGCACCGCGGCCCGGGCGATGCCGGCGTCGATCGCAGCATGGAGCAGCTGCGCGAAGGCGCCGTACACCTGCGGGCGCTCGAACGTCAGGTGGTACGGCGTCACGCGGTCCGCCGCGACCCGGACGCCCTCGAGCCGGACGGTCCCGCTGGCGGTCGTGCGCTGGCCGAGACCGTCCCAGTCGTCGATGACGCTCACGCCGTCGGCGTGGCGCCCGACCCACGCCACGGCGAGGGGTCCGCCCTCGCCGAGGTGCGCCAGCACGGGGATCCAGTGCGCGAACCAGGCGCCGGTGGCGTAGCCCTTCTCGCCGTCGAGCACCCAGTCGCCGGACCGGTCGGGGTCGGGTCGCAGGGTCGTCGCGTGCTCGCGCACGTGCTTGCTCCCGATCTCGGACTGCGCGTTGCCGAAACGCTTGCCGGCGACGACCTCGCCGAGCAGGAAGCGCTTCTGCTCCTCGCTGCCCTGCTCGACGAGAGCGTTGACGTAGACGAAGTGGCTGTGCGGGATCTGGGCCACGTTGGGGTCGCCGGCGGCGAGGATCCGCACGACCTCGGCCAGGACCTCGGCGCCGAGCCCCGGACCGCCGTACGCGACGGGGACGGTGATCGCCAGGAGGCCGGAGGCCGAGAGCGCCTCGACCTCGGCGACCGGGAGGATCCGCTCCCGGTCGCGCCGGGCCGCGCCCTCGGCGATGCCTGCGGCCAGCTCGGCGGCCGTGGCGATCGCAGAGGCGGGGGTGTGGGGTCTCGACACGCCGCCTCGTTCCTCGGCGGCTGCTCGACCAGCGACGAGCCCTGCGGCCGACATCAGACGCGCTCCAGCTCCGCGGCCTCGAGCTCGCGGACGATCGGCAGCACCTCGCGGCCGAAGTACGCGACGTCCTCGAGGTAGTGCAGGAAGCCGAGCAGCAGGAGGTTCACGCCGCGCTTCTTGTACTCGATGATCCGGGTGGCGATCTGCTCGGGCGTGCCGATCAGGCCGGTGCGGAAGCCGTCGTTGTACTGCACGAGGTCGGCGAACTCGGAGTCCTGCCACATTCCCTTCTTGTCACCGGTGCTCTGGCCGGCCTGCCTCACCGCGGAGCCGAAGCCCTCGACCGCCTCGCGGTCGGCCTTGTCGACGATCTCGCGCAGCACGTCACGCGCCTCGGCCTCGGTGTCGCGGCCGATGAAGAAGCCGTTGACGCCGAACCTCACCGTGCGGCCGTGGACGGTCGCGACGTCGGTGACGTCCTGGATCTGCTCCGAGATGCCCTCGGGGGTGTTGCCGTTGGCGAAGTACCAGTCCGACACGCGCCCGGCCATGCCGCGGGCGTCGGTGGAGTTGCCGCCCTGGAAGATCTCCGGGTGGGCGCGGCCGGGGACCTCGAAGGGCTTGGGCTTCAGGTCGAAGTCGTGCAGGCGGTAGAAGTCGCCGTTCAGCTCGGCGTGCTCCGAGGTCCAGATCTCCCGCACGTAGCGGATGAACTCCTCGGAGCGGCGGTAACGCTCGCCGTGCTCGAGCCACGGCTCACCGAGCTTGGTGAACTCGTCCTTGAACCAGCCGCTGACCACGTTGATGGCCGCGCGGCCGCCGGAGATCTGGTCAGCCGTGGCGATGAACTTCGCGAGCACACCCGGCTGCCACAGGCCGGGGTGGACGGCCGCGATCACCTTGAGCCGCTCGGTCGCGAGCAGCAGCGCGAGGCTGAAGCTCGTGGACTCGTGCTGGTAGGCGGCGCCGTACGACGCGATGTAGCGCACCTGGGAGAGCGCGTACTCGAAGCCGTTGTCCTCTGCGAGCCGGGCGAGCTCGACGTTGTAGTCGTAGCTCCAGTCCGTGCGCTGCTCGATCTTGCTGACCACCAGTCCCCCGCTGACGTTGGGGACCCAGTAGGCGAACTTGATGGGCTCGGCGAAGGCCTCGCGGTTGAAGATCTTGTCGGTCATGGGATGCACCTCGGAGATAAGTCGAGTAGTTCAATAGACATTAGCGGACAGAAGGCGGGACACAAGGCGCAACAGGGTCGCCGGGCCCGTGGAACCGACGACCCTGCGACAGGCAGAACCTGTCAGCGCGCGGTGCGACCGATGGCCCAGGCGTACGGCGGCGGGGTGCCGTTGACGAGGTGGCCACCCACCACCCGCGCCTTGAGGATGCGCGGATTGTGGGAGGACACCGTGCGGGCGTTGCGCCAGTGGCGGTCCAGCCCCTTCGTGATCGCCGTACCCGACGCACCGAGGGTGTCGAACAGGTCGCTCGTCAGGCGCAGGACGAGGTCGGTGACGACGACCTGGGCCTGCGCCGACTCGACCTCGGCACGCTCGTTGACGGCCGCCACCTGCTCGGGCACCCCCGCCGCCGCGGCGGCCAGGTCGGCGACCTCCTGGACGGCGTGCGCGACGCGCAGCGTGGCCGCCTCGGCGGCGTACACCGCGGCCGAGGCCTCTCCGATCCGGGCGAGCACCTGCGGGTCGTCCCGGACACGACTGGCGTTCGCGTGCGAGTAGTTCCGCTCACGGTTGCGCACGTGCTCGACGAAGTCGGCGAGCGCCGCGCGCCCGATGCCGGCGAGGACCGCCAGCAGGTTCAGCTGGTAGAGCGCGGTCTGGTACGGGAACCGCTCGCCGAACGGGAGCACGTGAGCGGCCGGGACGATCGCACCGTCGAAGGTGGTCGTGCCGCTGCCGGTGCCGCGCTGGCCGAAGCCGTCCCAGTCGTCGGTGACGGTGACCTCGGGCTCGCGGGTGTCGACGATCGCGATCGCGAAGTCCGGCTCGTGGCCCTCGCGCTCGCGCTTCGCGTAGACGTCGGCCCACTCGGCGTAGATCGTCCCGGTCGTGTAGAACTTGCTGCCCGTCAGCCGGAAGCTGCCGTCGGGCTGCGGGGTGAGCACGGTCTGCTGGGAGTCGATCGCGGTCGCGCCGACCTCCGACCAGGCGTTGCCGGCGATCTCGCCGTCGACGAAACGGTCGAACCACACGCGCTGGTCGCGGCCCTGTGCGTGCTGCCACAGCCGGTCCTCGACCAATGCGGCGTGCCCGCGCAGCGCCTGCGGCAGGTTGCTGTCCGCGGCCGCGAGGTCGATCCACAGCTGCGTGAGCTCGGGGATCGAGGCCCCGCGGCCGCCGTACCGGGTCGGGACGCGCAGCGCCCCGAAGCCGCGCTCCTTCAGGCGGCGCACCTCCTGGTCGGGCAGCACGTCGTCGAGCTCGCGCTGCAGGGCGCCGAGACCGATCTCCTCGAAGACCGGCTGGTACGACGCCCGGAGCTCCTCGAGCAGCGAGCGGGTGTCGGTGATGCTCATCGCGGCCTCCTCACGTGTACCAGGTCGGCTCGGGCAGCTCGCCGAGCAGCGCGTAGCGGCCCACCTCGGCGCGCTTGTGCGCGACCGGGTCGTGGAGGCTGTGCGTGCGGATGTTGCGCCAGAAGATGTCGAGCCCGACCGAGCTGGCGGTCGCGCGGGCGCCCGTGACGTCGTACACGCGGGTGCCGATCTCGAGGCCGGTGTCGATCGCGACCTGCTTGGCGGCCGCAATGACGACCGCCGCCTCGCCGCGCTCCTCCGCGGTGACCGTGTCGGCGTGGGCGTTGATCGCCTCGATCAGCGTGGCCGCCCGCTCGGCGAGCGCCTCCGCGGCCCACAGCTTCGAGCGCAGCTCGCCGTAGGTCTCGAGGATGTGGAACTCCTGCGTCGCCGACTCCTTGAGGTCGGGCGTGTAGGGCCAGGGCCGCGTCCTCTCCCGGGTGTACGTCGCCGCGGTGGCCAGGGCGCCCTCGGCGATGCCGAGGTAGATGTTGGTGAAGATGATCTGGATCAGGGGAACGTTGAGGGTGTTGTAGACCCGCGGCCGGAACTCCCAGCCGGCGTCGGTCCGCACGTAGCCGGCCGCGGAGGCCCAGGGCGTCCGGACGCCGTCGATGACGACCCCGCCGCTCTCGGTGAGCCGCTGGCCCAGCGCGTCCCAGTCGCCCTTGAACCGGATCGCGGGCTGGTCGGTCGGCACGATCGCGAAGACGTGCTGCTCCGTGCCCTCGAGGACGCCCTCCAGCACGGTGACGTCCGAGATCCTGCCGCCGGTGGAGAAGGACTTCTCGCCACGGAAGACGATGTCGTCGCCGTCCTGCGTGATCACGAGGTCGGCGTCGCGCGGGTTGACCGCACCGCCGAAGAACCACTGCTCCCTCGTCGCCTGCTCCTCGACCGCGGCGATCTGCTCGGGCGTGCCCACCAGGCGGGCCGCCCAGAACCACAGCAGGTGGTAGCCGAGCAGCTGTCCGATCGAGCCGTCGCCCGCGCTGACCGCACGGATGACGCGCAGCGCCGTGGTCCAGTCCTGGCCGCCCCCGCCGTGCTCGACCGGGCCGAGCAGGGTGACCAGGCCGGACTCCTTGAGGAGCTGCACCTCCGCCGTCGGTACGGCGAGCGCGCGGTCCCGCTCGACAGCGTCGGCCGCCAGCGTCGTGGCCACCTGGCGGGCTCGGTCGAGCCACCCCTCCGGGGTCGTCGGACGGTCGGTCCACCCACCGGCAGCGGTGCCGGCGGCGGTGGTCAGGTCAGCGGTCATCGGGCTGTCTCCTCGGATCGTGCTACTGTTTGTCTACATACTTACTTGACTTAATGCCGTGGACAACCCCCTCGACCCACGGCGTCACCGATGAACGTGAAAGGCAGCACCCATGAGGATCGAACAGCTGGAGTACCTCTCGGCGGTGACGCAGCACGGCTCCCTGCGCCGGGCCAGCGAGAAGCTCCACCTCTCGCAACCGGCGCTCAGCGAGGCGATCACCAAGCTCGAGCGGGAGCTGCGCGTCACGCTGCTCGACCGCCGCCGCTCCGGTGCCCGGATCAGCCGTGAGGGCCGCGAGCTGCTCCCCTACATGAACGAGGTGCTCGCCGCGGTCGACCGCCTGCGCACCGCCGCCGGCGACCAGCGCACCGACACCCGGATGATCCGGGTCGGCACCGTGCACGCCGCGACCTCGACCCTCCTCGTCCCCGCCGTGCGGGCCTTCCAGGAACGCCATCCCGGGACCACCGTCGAGGTGCTCACGCTCCAGCAGGCGCAGATCGACGAGCAGCTCGCCGAGGGCACCCTGGACCTGGGCCTGGTCAACGTGCTCGACGGCGACGACCCGCCGATCGGCCTCGACGGGATCGACCTCCTGCACGGCCGGCCGGTCGCCGTACTCCCTGCGGGGCACGCGCTCACCGCCCGCCCGCAGGTGACCATCGACGAGCTGCGCCTGGAGCGCTTCGTGATGATGCGCGCCGGCTACGTGATGCACCGCTACGTGCACCGCGCCTTCGGCCCCGAGGTCCCGCCGGCCGCGCACAGCACCGACGGCGCCGAGATGGGCAAGGCCCTGGTCGCGGAGGGCGTCGGCGTGACCGTGCTGCCCGACTACTCCGTGATCGGCTGCCCGCTGCACCGGGTCGGCATGATCGAGTCCCGCCCGATCGCCGGCAACCAGACCGTCGTCACCCTCCAGCTGCGGCAGCGCAAGACGCTGCAGCAGCCGCTGCCCGTGCGCGAGCTGCAGAACGCGCTCGCCACCCGGGCAACGGAGTACCGCGCGCAGTCGGCGGGGACGAACGCCAGCGCGGCGTCGTAGTGCCCACCGTCGATCCGGCGATGATGGGGCGGTGACCGACCGCATCGCCGTGCTCATCGACGCCGACAACACCTCGCACCGCTACGCCGCCGACCTGCTCGCCGAGCTCGCGAAGTTCGGGCGGCTCACGGTGAAGCGTGCGTACGGCGACTGGCGCAGCGACTCCCTCAAGGGCTGGATCGACAAGCTCAACCGCCACGCGATCACGCCCGAGCAGACGATGGCCTACACGGTCGGGAAGAACTCAACCGACTCCGCGCTGATCATCGACGCGATGGACCTGCTCTACTCCGGCAACGTCGACGCCTTCGCGATCGTCTCCAGCGACAGCGACTTCACCCGGCTGGCGACCCGTCTGCGCACCTCCGGCAAGACCGTGTACGCCGTCGGGCGCAGCAACACGCCGATCGCCCTGCAGGAGGCGTGCGACCGGTTCCTCCGACTCGAGCTGCTCGACTCGGCGCCGGAGGAGATCGCCGCACCGGCCGCCGGGGTCGCCGGGCAGCCGGCGGACGCACCCGCGCTGCCCAACCTGCAGAGCCTGCTGACCCGGGGCGTCAACAACGCCTCCGACGACGAGGGCTGGGTCTCGCTGCCCGCACTGGGCAGCTATCTGCGCACCACCTACCCGGCCTTCGACCCGCGCTCCTACGGCTTCGCCCGGTTGCTCGATCTGGTGCAGTCGGCTGGCTACCTCACCACCGAGGGCAGCGGCAACGCGGTGCGGGTCAGCGTCAAGGGGCGGACGGCGACGGCCTTGTCACCGGCACCAGCGAAGAAGGCCGCCCCGGCCAAGAAGACAGCGACAAAGAAGCCCGCGGCCGAGAAGGCGGCGAAGAAGTAGGCAGCCTCTGCGGCAGCCGGCTCAGCCGAGCGGGTAGGTCTGCACGAACTCGGTGAGCCGTGCGAGCTGGTCGGGGTTCGTCGACGGGATCACGCCGTGGCCGAGGTTGAAGATGTGGCCGCGGGCGGCACGACCGGCCTCGATCACCTCGGCGGCCCGGGCGGTCATCACCTCGGTCGGCGCGAAGACGAGGGTCGGGTCGAGGTTGCCCTGGACCCCGCGGTCGGGCCCGATCCGCTGGATGCCGTCCGCGAAGCGGACCCGCCAGTCGACACCGACCACGTCGGCGCCGGCGTCACCCATCAGGTCGAGCAGCTCGCCGGAGTTGACGCCGAAGTGGATCCGCGGGACACCGGTCTCGCCGATCGACGCGAGGACCTGCGCCGACCAGGGCTGCACGTACTGGACGTAGTCGTCACGGTTGACCGCGCCCGCCCACGAGTCGAACAGCTGGATCGCCGACGCACCCGCGTCGACCTGCACCCGCAGGAAGGCCGCGGAGATCGAGGCGATCTTCGCCATCAACGCCTCCCAGACCTCCGGGGCGCCGTACATCATCGCCTTGGTGCGGGCGTACTCCTTCGAGGGCCCGCCCTCGACGAGGTACGACGCGACGGTGAACGGCGCACCTGCGAACCCGATCAGCGGGGTGCCGCCGTTGATCCCGGCCAGCTCACCGACGAGCGTCTGCACGGCCTCGGTGATGAACGGGACGTGCTCCGGGGTGAGGTCGGGGATCGCGGCGACATCCGCGAGGGTGCGCACCGGGTGGGCGACCACCGGGCCGACCCCCGGCTTGATGTCGAGGTCGACGCCGACGGCCTTGAGCGGCAGCACGATGTCGGAGAAGAAGATGGCCGCGTCGACGCCGTACCGGCGCACGGGCTGGAGGGTGATCTCGGTGATCAGCTCGGCGTTCATGCAGGACTCGAGCATGCCGACGCCCTCGCGCACCTTGAGGTACTCCGGCAGGGAGCGGCCGGCCTGCCGCATGAACCACACCGGCGTGTGCGGCACGGCCTCCCCGCGGGCGGCCCTCAGGAAGGCGCTGTCGGCGAGCGGGGAGTCGGCAGGTGCGGTCGTCACGGGGTCAGGGTCTCAGGTGAACGGCGTGGGACGCACATCGATCGGGTCACTCGGGCCTACTGTGACCTCATGGTCGCCCGGCAAGAGACGCACCAGGGGTCCGGCGCGGCCGGGACCCCGCGCGAGTTCACGCAAGCAGTGGACAGCCTGCGCGCCGCGACCTTCCGGCCCGAGGTCCTCTGCGAGGAGATGCCCGCACCGCAACGGATCGCGCCCTACGCGACCGCGCTGTCCGCCGACGTGACGGTCGACGACGAGGAGGTCGCGACCGGCCGGCTGGTCGTGCTGCACGACCCCGCGGGCAACGACGCCTGGGAGGGCACCTTCCGCTGCGTCGCCTACTGCCGCGCCGAGATCGACCATGACCTGGCCACCGACCCGCTGCTGACCGACGTCGGCTGGACCTGGCTGACCGACGCGCTGCAGGCGCACGGGGCCGAGTACGTCGCCGCGTCGGGCACGGTGACCCGGGTGGCCACGGAGAGCTACGGCTCGATGGCCGGCGAGCCGGGCAACGCCCAGCTCGAGATCCGCGCCTCGTGGACCCCGGTCGACACCACCGACCTCTCCGCCCACGCCGAGGCGTGGGGCGAGCTGATGTGCACCGCCGGGGGCCTGGAGCCGGTGCCGGACGGGGTGGCCGTGATGCCGTCACGTCGTGGCCAGCGGGGTGGCGCCGGCTGATGGCAGACCAGCCGGACGGGCAGGGCACGACGGACGCGGAGGAGGCCCCTCCGGTCGAGCTGCTGACCCTTGCCGACGGCCTGCCGCCGGTCATCGACACGCCCGACGCGCTCGCGGCGTACTGCGCAGCGATCGCCGCGGGCTCGGGGCCGGTCGCGATCGACGCCGAGCGCGCATCGGGCTACCGCTACTCCAACCGCGCCTACCTGATCCAGGTCAAGCGCGAGGGCGCCGGCATCGGCCTGATCGACCCGATCCCGTTCGAGGACCTCTCCCCGCTCGCCGACGCGATCGGCGACAGCGAGTGGATCCTGCACGCCGCCACCCAGGACCTGCCCTGCCTCGCCGAGGTCGGGCTGCGCCCCGCCGCACTCTTCGACACCGAGCTCGCCGGCCGCCTGCTCAACTACCCGCGCGTCGGCCTCGCCACCCTGGTCGAGGTGCTGCTCGATCGCCAGCTGCTCAAGGAGCACTCGGCCGTCGACTGGTCGACCCGCCCGCTCCCCGAGCCCTGGCTCGAGTACGCCGCCCTCGACGTCGAGGTGCTCGTCGAGCTGCGCGACCTGCTCGCCGGCCAGCTCGAGGAGGCCGGCAAGGCCGACTGGGCACGCCAGGAGTTCGAGAACCTCCGCACCTTCACCCCCACCGTCCGGGTCGACGCCTGGCGGCGCACCTCCGGGCTGCACAAGGTCCGCGGGCGCCGCACGCTGGGCGCGGTGCGCGCGCTGTGGGAGGCCCGTGACCGGATCGCGCAGGAACGCGACGTCACCCCGGGCCGGCTGATCCCGGACGCGGCGCTGGTCGCCGCGGCGACCGCGATGCCGACCAGCCGCGGTGCACTGATGTCGACGCAGGGCTTCCACGGCCGCGGGGCGTCGCGCTACGCGAACGAGTGGCTGGCCGCCGTACGCGAGGCGGCGGAGCTGCCCGAGGACCAGTTGCCGACGCGGGTCTCGCACGGCGACGGCCCCCCGGCGCCGCGCGCGTGGGCCGACAAGGACCCCGTCGCGGCTCGCCGCCTCGAGCTGGCCCGCGCCGCGGTCACGAGGATCGCCGAGGAGCACCAGGTCCCGCTCGAGAACCTGCTCACCCCCGACACGCTGCGCCGCACCATGTGGACCCCACCGAAGACGCGGGACCCGGTGGAGCTGCTGGAGGCCGTCATCGACCAGCTGCGGGGCCTCGGCGCGCGCAGCTGGCAGGTCGGCCTGACCGCACCGGCACTGAGCCGGGCGATCCTCGACGCCGAGAAGCCGAGGCGTCAGTCCCGCGAGCGGTCGTCGGTGACGGTGTCCGACGGAACCGGGGCCGAGCCGGAGGCCGAGCCCGACGGCTCGCCCGACGCGGACTCCGACGGCGCCCCCGACGGTGCCTCGGACGGCTCGTAGTCGGGGTCGAGCAGCGAGCGCGACTTCTCGTCGATCGCGCGCAGCGACTCCTGCAGGTCCTCGAAGTACGGCGTGGTCAGCAGGTTCTCCAGGTCGGTCCTGATCAGCGCCTGGAGCTGGGCGCCCTGCGTCATCAGCGGCGGGACGATCATGTTGCGCACCGACTGGGTGAAGACACCGGCGTGGGCGGGCTGCAGGTCGGGCTGGAGGAACTCCTCGCTCAGCGCGACCGTCAGCTTCGCGGGCTGCAGGTAGCCGGTCTCGGCGAGCGTGCCGATGGCCTCGTCGTCGACGAGGTAGGTGAGGAAGTTGGCCGCGGCCCCGGTGCGGCTCGGGCGACCGGGCGAGAGGCAGACGCCGTTGAGCTCGCCGACGGTCTGGTTCGAGCCGAGCGAGGGCATCGGCATCACGTCGAAGTTCACGCCCGCCTCGCGCAGCTGGGGGGTCAGCCCGCGGAAGCCGGCGATCATGGCGAGCTTGCCGCGCTCGAACCACTCCAGCGGGGTGCGCTGGGCGAGCTGCTTCACCGACAGCGTCAGCCGCGGGTCGCGCAGCAGCTCAAGGGTCTGGCGCAGCGCGTCGGTCGAGCTGTCCTCACCGAGGGTGAGGCTGGTCGGCTGGGCCGCTTCGTTGAAGACCTGGCCGCCGCCGGAGTAGATGAACGGCGCGAGTCCGCGCAGGGTCGGCTCGATGTAGATGCCGCGGGTGTTCTGCCGCGGTCGGCTGGCGAACTCCGCCGCCGCCCGGAACTCCGCGAAGTTCCAGCCCGAGTGGTCCGGCTTCGGGACCGGCAGGTCGCGGTCCTCCATGGCCTCGAAGTCGACGAGGTCGGTGTTGTAGTAGATGACCATCGGCGAGACGGTGTAGGGCATGCACTGGAGGTCGTCGTCGACCGAGAACGCCTGGACGGCCTCGCGCGCGAAGTCGTCGCCGATCGGGATCTCACGCTCGTTGACGAGGTCGAGCAGTGGGATGTTCGCCTTCTCGGCGATGGTCGAGGCCAGCTCGGAGCGGGGCAGGAGGTAGAGGTCGGGCGTGGCCTTGCCGGCCCGCACGTCGGCCAGCATCGCGGCGGCGCTCGGCCACGACGACATGGTGACGCTGGTGTCCTCGCTGGTGGCGTTGTAGGCGTCGACCACCGACTTGTAGGCGGCGATCTCCTCCGCGCTGCCCCACACGGCGAAGTCCAGCTCGGCCATGACCGGCTTCGACGGGCCGGGCGGTGCCGGCTGCTCCTCGGAACCCTGGGCCAGCATCACCATGCCGACCAGCACGCTCAGCGCCACCACGGCGACGACCGCGCCCGTCCGCCAGCCGAACCGACCCACGAGGAAACCACCTTTGACTAGGGAGATCGAGCACACCGGGCCGGGAGCGCCTCACGGCGCAGGGCCGCTCGTAGCGGCTTGTTTTTGGGACCCGGGGCTGCCGCGACCCGGCGTGCTCGACTGCCCAGTGTAGTAGGGCTAGCCCAGTCCTCGTGACAGCTCCAGGTGTCCGGCTGCTTCGAGCTGCTCGGCGAGCGCCAGCATGCGCCGTACGTCGGCGTCCGCGACCTCCGGGAGACCGGCCCGGCCCGCCGCGACGACCCGGGCGAAGGCCGCGGCGCGGAAGAGGACGTCGGCGAACTCGCCGGACGCGATCCCGCGCAGCACCTCGTCGATCATCCGGCGCAGCTCGTCGGGTCCCGGCGGGTCGGCGACCCCGGCCACGACCCGTGCGAACTCGGCCCGCGAGCGGCCCGCCTCGAACTGCCGGGCCACGCCGGCCGGGTCGGCGTGGACCCAGGAGCGCAGCAGGTAGAGCCGCCACAGGCAGCCCGCGAGCGAGTCGGCGGCCGCGTGCGACCACACCTGTGCGATCGCCTCGATGCCCTCCGTGTCGGCCAGGTGCACCAGCCGCTCGGCGACCCCGGCGTCCTCGCTGTCGTGCGCGCCACGGACGAGCAGCACGGCCGCCCGCTCTGCCGCCTCGGTCACGAGCGCGGGGTCGACCCCGTCCTGGTGCTCGTCGAAGAACGCGGCCTCCCGGGGCACGGGCTTGTGCGGGCGCTGGGACATCTGCCCAGCGTATTCCCGCCGCCGTCCTCGCCGGTCACCCGAGGGCGTCGAAGGCCTTGCGCAGCCGCACGTCGGAGACGGGGCCGTCGACGCCGAGCTGCTGGGCCCAGAGCGAGACGCGGTACTCCTCCAGCATCCAGCGGATCGCCCGCAGCCCCTCGCCCGCGGGGCGCCCCTCCGGCAGTGCCCCGACGCGCGCCAGCCAGGCCTCCTGCATCGGCTGGACGAGGTCCATCCGCTGCCGGTCCTTCGCGAGCGCGGCCGGCCCGCCGTTGTCGAGGGCGGTACGCCGCTCACGCATCGCCATCAGGTAGGTGCGGTAGCGCCGCAACCGGGCCGCCCCGGCCTCGCCGACGAAGCCGTCGCGGACCAGCCGGCCGAGCTGGCCCTGCAGGTCCGTCAACGCCGGCAGCAGGGGCAGGTCCGCGCGGCCGCTGAGCAGCCGGTCGACCTCGCGCCAGGTCTCCAGCACCCGCAGCAGGTCCGCCACGGTTCTCCGGACGGCGGCGGGGGCCGTGCTGCGCAGCGTGGCCAGCAGGTCGTCGTACCCGGCACGGGAGCGGAGGGGCGCCCGGCCGTCGACCGCATCGACGACGACGGCGCGCAGGCAGTCGGCGATCAGCGCGGGCGTGGTCGGGTAGGGCGTGCCGGACAGGCCGAGCTTGTCGGCGTTGGACAGCCCGTCGACGACGCCCCGGACGGGTGCGTCGCCCAGCGCCAGCAGCAGCAGTCGTACGACGCCGAGGCGGTGTCGTGCGTCGCGCTCGTCAGCCGAGCCGAAGACCTGCAGACCGACCGTGTCGCCCTCGTCGACCAGTCCGGGATAGGCCTCCACCTCGTGCCCGGCGCGGGTCCACGTGGCGGTGTCGTCGATGTCGTCGAACACCCAGTCCGTCTCGCCGGTGCGGGCGACGCCGGAGTCGGACGCGACCGCCGCCATCGCCTTGTCGAACTGCGGCTGCAGTGGCGCCTTGAGCTCGGCGAGCGACTTGCCGCGGCCCTGCACCTTCCCGCGCTCGTCGAGGACGCGGTAGCTCGGCGTGAGGTGCGGCGGCAACGCGGTGAGGTCCCAGGCCTCGCGCGGGACGTGGACGCCCGTCGTCGAGCGGAGGTAGCGCTCGAGCGCGACGAGAAGCGGCTCCTCCCCCGCCGGAACGGCGGCGAGGAAGTCGCGCGCGGTGTTGGGCGCCGGGACGAAGTTGACCCGCAGCGCCTTCGGCAGTCCGCGGATGAGCTCGACGACGAGCTCCTCGCGCAGGCCGGGGACGATCCACGAGAAGTCGTCGTCGTCGACCCGGTTGAGCGTGGAGACGGGGATGTCGATGGTGAGGCCGTCGTCCTGCGCCCCGGGCTCGAAGTGGTAGCTGATCGGGAAGGTGAGGCCCCCGGCGACCGACCACTGCTCGGGGTAGTCCGCCTCGGTGACCTCCTCGGCCGCGTCGTGGGTCAGCATCGCCGGGTCGAAGGTGAGCAGGTCCGACTGCTTGCGGCGCTCGTCACGCCACCAGCGGTCGAAGTGGGCGCCGCTGACGATGCCCTCGGGGATCCGCGCGTCGTAGAAGTCGAAGAGGGTGTGCTCGTCGACGACGAGGTCACGCCTCCGGGCACGGTGCTCCAGCTCCTCGGCCTCCTCCAGGAGACGCTTGTTGTCGCGGAGGAAGTGGTGGCGGGTGTCCCACTCGCCGTACACGAGGGCATGGCGGATGAAGAGCTCCCGGGACAGCTCGGGGTCGATCCGTCCGTAGTTGACGGGGCGGTCGGTGGCCAGGGGGACGCCGTACAGGGTGACCCGCTCGGTGGCCATGACGGCCTGGCGCTTGCGGGACCAGTGGGGCTCGGAGTACGTCCGCTTGACGAGGTGGGCGCCCAGGCGCTCGGCCCACTGCGGCTGGATCTCGGCGTTCTGGCGGGCCCAGAGCCGGCCGGTCTCGACGAGCTCGCCGGCCATCACGAACTGCGGGTTCTTCCGGGCCAGGCCGCTGCCGGGGAAGATCGCGAACTTCGCGCCGCGAGCGCCGAGGTACTCGCGCGGTCCCGGCCGGCGGCCGTCCCGCCGGGCGCCCGGCCCGGGCTTCTCCCGCTCCTCCAGCAGGCCGATGTGGGAGAGCAGGCCGGACAGCAGCGCCTGGTGGATCCCGTCGGCGTCCGGGAGGTCCGCGGGCGCCTCGAGCCGGACACCCATCTCCTTGGTCACCTGGCGCAGCTGGGCGACGAACTCCTGCCACTCGCGCACGCGGAGGTAGTTGAGGAACTCGCGCTTGCACATCCTCCGGAAGGCGCTGCCGGAGAGCTCCTTCTGCTGCTGGCGCAGGTGGTTCCAGAGGTTGAGAAGGGTGAGGAAGTCGGAGCGCTCGGCCTTGAAGCGGGCATGCAGCTGGTCGGCCTGGGCCTGCTCCTTCGGGTGGTCGGCGCCGGGCCGCTCCCGCGGGTCCTGCAGCGACAGGGCGGCGACGATGACCAGGACGTCGCGGACGCAGCCGAGGCGCTCGGCCTCGAGCAGCATCCGGCCCAGCCGTGGGTCGATCGGGAGCCGGGCGAGGCGCCGGCCGACCTTGGTGAGGTCGCCCTTCGACGACACCGCCCCGAGCTCCTCGAGCAGCTGCACACCGGCCTGCACGTTGCGCCGGTCCGGCGGCTCCACGAACGGGAAGCGGGCGATGTCGCCCAGCCCGAGCGAGGTCATCTGCAGGATGACCGAGGCGAGGTTGGTGCGCAGGATCTCCGGGTCGGTGAACTCGGGACGCGCCTCGAAGTCCTCCTCGGCGTAGAGCCGGATCGCGATGCCGGCGGCGACACGGCCGCAGCGGCCGGAGCGCTGGTTGGCCGAGGCCTGGCTGATCGGCTCGATGGGGAGCCGTTGCACCTTGGTGCGCGCGGAGTAGCGGGAGATGCGGGCGACGCCGGTGTCGATGACGTAGCGGATGCCCGGGACGGTCAGCGAGGTCTCCGCGACGTTGGTGGCCAGCACGACGCGTCGTCGCGAGCCCTTCGCGGGAGCGAACACGCGGTGCTGCTCGGCGGCCGAGAGCCGGCTGTAGAGCGGGAGGACGTCGACGCCACGGATGCCCTCACCCAGGGGGGCGAGTGCTTCGGCGGTGTCCCGGATCTCCCGCTCGCCGGGGAGGAAGACGAGGATGTCGCCCGGTCCCTCGGCCGACAGCTCCTTGACCGCGTCGACGATCGCCTCGGTCTGGTCCCGGACGATCGGCTCGCCGTCCGCGTCGTCCTCGGGGAGGTCGAGCAGCGGCCGGTAGCGCACCTCGACCGGGTAGGTGCGCCCCGACACCTCGATGATCGGCGCCGGCTTCCCCGTGCGTACGTCGGCGAAGTGCTCCGCGAACCGCTCCGGGTCGATCGTCGCCGAGGTGATGACCAGCTTGAGGTCGGGCCGCCTCGGCAGCAGCTGGCGCAGGTAGCCGAGCAGGAAGTCGATGTTGAGGCTGCGCTCGTGGGCCTCGTCGATGATGATCGTGTCGTAGCGGCGCAGCAGCCGGTCGCGCTGGAGCTCGGCCAGCAGGATGCCGTCGGTCATCAGCTTGACCCGGCTCTGCTTCGACGTCTTGTCGGTGAACCGGACCTGGTAGCCGACCAGGTCGCCGAGCTCGGTGCCCAGCTCCTCGGCGATGCGTTCGGCGACCGAGCGCGCCGCGATCCGCCGGGGCTGGGTGTGCCCGATCATCCGCGCGCGCCCGGCCTCGCCGGGCGCCCCACGGCCCAGCTCGAGGCAGATCTTCGGCAGCTGGGTGGTCTTCCCGGAGCCGGTCTCCCCCGCGATGATCACGACCTGGTGGTCACGGATCGCGGCGGCGATGTCGTCGCGGCGGGCACTGACCGGCAGGTCGGGCGGGTAGGAGATCTTCACAGCGTGGGCCATTCTCCCATCCCGCCCCCGAGCGGCGGGACCCGAACTCACCTCACGACGAAGGCGACCTTGGCCCAGCCCGACCAGCCGGAGACGTTCCGTGCCCGCACGTACGCCGTGCGGGCGCCCGCCCCGAGGACCGCGCGCGAGACCGCGACCGCACGCGCACTGCCGGGCAGGACCCTGGAGAACCGCAGCGTGGTGCCCGCCTTCACCTGGACCTGGTAGCTGGTGATGGGCGCATAGCCGTCGAAGGCCGGCGCCAGCCACGACACGGTCCGGGTCGTCGCCGTGGCGAGCCCCGATACCCTCGGGCTGCGCGGCGCACCGGGCAGGACCGTGCGCAACGCCGCGAGAGTGTCGGTCGAGCCCCAGTAGATGTTGGCGAGGTGGACCTGACGCCGCGAGTCCACCGCGATCTCGTTGGGCCCGTAGTTGCGTCCGCTCACCGTGACCACCCGTGCGGGGGCCGCGTTCCCGGTGGCGCCCGGAGCGAAGACGAGCACCTGGTCCTCGACGAAGCCGGGGGTGGCGACGTAGATGTTGCCACCGTTGTCGACGTCGATCCCGGCCGGGCCGTCGAGCCGGGTCCGGTAGCCGCCGATCACCCGGCGGGGGGCGACGTTGCCGTCGTCGGTCACCGCGAAGGCCAGCAGCGCGTCGGAGCCGGTCGATGCCACCCACACGTCGGCGCCGTAACGGCGCACGTCGGCCGGGCCGCTGAGCTGCGTGCGCCCCCCGATGATCCTGCTGATCGGGAAGGCGTTGCCCGTGGCCGAGGGCGCGAAGACCGAGAGGCTGGAGCTGGTGGCGTCGGTGACGTAGATGTAGCCGTCGGCGTCGACGTCGATCCCGCTCACGCCCGACAGCCCGGTGTTGGCGCCGGAGATCGTGCGGAAGGGCGCCACGTTGCCGTTGGCGCCGGGGGCGAAGACCTTGATCACGGTGGCGGACGGCGCGTAGAGAGCCCCGTGGGCGTCGACGGCGAGGGCAGCGGTGGAGTCGATGTCGGCGTTGGCCCCCGTGATGTCACGGCTCGCGGTGGTCGATCCCCTCGGGAAGTAGCGGACGTGGCCGTTGGCCTTGATCCAGCGCCCGCCGGACGCGTCGACGGCGACGCCGATCGGGTCGCTCCCCGAATAGGGCCCCGACATGATCGGAGCGACCGTGACGTCGTCGGCGAGGGCCGGGGGCGGCGCCTGCAGGAGCGCGCTGAGCAGCGCCGTCGTACCGAGGGCGGCGAGGGTGCGCAGGGCGCTGTCCTTCTTCATGGCCGCACGCTAGGGGTCCGTGACAGGACTCGGGCCGGAATGGCAGAGTCTTGACTCTTCCTCCCGCTCGGCCGGGTTCAGCGAACGGCCCAGGCCAGGTCCTCGGGCGGGGTGTCCTCGGTGCTGAGCGTCACGACGATGACGTTGCCCCCGAAGTCGACGGCGGCCTGGCGCACCTCCCCGGACTCGGCCCAGCGGGCGTGGGCGGCGCCGCGCACGCCCAGGTCGCCGCACGTCCACCCGGCCGGACAGCTGCCAGCGCCCGTCGCTGCCCAGTCGGTCGAGGCGGCGGCGGAGTACCGCCATCCGCGTTCGGGGTATCGCGCCCGGACGGCATCGGTGAAGCGCTGGATCTCGTCGAGCGTGAAGATCGCTTCCCCCGTGCCCTGCCGCAACAGCCCACCCAGGTCGAGGCTCTCGTCACCGGTCCGCGGCGCGGGTGCGTCCGCGACAGGGGGCCGAGCGGGCGGAGGCACGGCATCCTCCGCACGCTCGGCGACGGCGCCACCGAGCGCCATCGCGGCCACGACCGCGACAGCTGCCGCTCCTCCCGTCGCTGCGAGACGACGTGAGCCCAGCCGGCGGCGCCCTCGTCGTACGTCGTCGGCGACACTCGTCGCCGGCAGCGGCGCGTCGTCGGCCAGCAGGTGCAGGCGCTCGGTCAGCAGGTCGGTGTCCATCAGGTGCTC
>CAZAQE010000020.1:0-75090 GCA_964487275.1 uncultured Nocardioides sp.
CAGCGACCGTGACGAGACCTCCTGCTCCGGTGCACCTGCTCTGCCCTGCGGTTCGGCGGTGGTCGGGTCTTCAAGCGCAGCGACGAGGGCGGTGGGCGGGAAACTGGGTTCCGGCTGTCGGGTGCAGCCCGGCAGCCCCGTCAATCACTCCTTGCGCCACTTGTCGTCCACAAGGCCGGATCGGGCGCCCTTTCTCCACACCCGTCTCCGCGGCCGCGAGGTTGTGTCGGCCCTCCATGATGCAATACACGTATGGCCACTCGGGACCGACACCACCAGCTCGCGGACATGTCTGCCGGCGACGTGCTGTCCTTCGTCGAAGGCCGTCACGCTGCGCGGCTCGACGCCGAGCGCGACATTCTCGAAGCCGCCTACCAGTGGGCGGTCCTGCACTCACCCGACGCGCTGCCGCCGGGCGACAAGCGCGGACGTGAGCGAGCCAAGCCCGCGGGTGCGGCGGGTACGCCGCGGATCACCGAGCACGCCGCCGCAGCGTTCGGGGCACGGATCCAGACCAGCCCGTACGGCGCCAAGCGGCTGATCGCCGACGCCGTCGACCTGCACCACCGGCTCCCCAAGCTCTGGGCAGGAGTCCAGGCCGGGACCGTGCGCTCGACGCATGCCCGTCATGTCGCGGAGGCGTGTCGGGAGCTGTCGGCCGAGGAGGCCGAGTGGGTGGACGGCGAGGTCGTCGAGATCGCCGACGGCCGGCTCGCGTGGTCACGGTTCGAAGCCATCGTCGAGGGCAAGGTCGCCGCCGCCTCCCCCGAGCTCGCCAAGGCCAAGGAAGAAGCCGCCGCGAACGACCGGTTCATCCGCCGCTCCCGGGTCGACAAGCACGGCATCGCCACCCTCACCATCCGCGACCACGCCGCGACGATCATCGCCGCCGAAGCCGGCATCGACGCCACCGTCCACGAGTTGAAGGAGCAGTTGCCCGACGCCAGCAAGAACGAGCGTCGTCTCGCCGCGTTCGCGCTCCTGACCAACCCGGACGCGCACGTGGACCCGACGGTCGGGCCGGTGAAGCCGAAGGTGCAGATCGTGCTGCACTGCACCCCCGACTCCCCCATCGCGCGGATGGAGGGCCACGGACCCCTCACCATCGAGTACGTCCGGCACCTGGTCTCCCACATCGCCGGACAGGTCAAGGTCCAACCCGTCATCGACCTCAACCAGGGCGCCGCCGTCGACGCCTACGAGATCCCGGCGAAGATGCGTGAGGCGGTGCACCTGATCCACCCCGGCGACACCTTCCCGTTCGCCGCGAATACGACGAAGAACGTCGACCTCGACCACCAGGTCCCCTACAGCGAAGGCGGACCCACCTCACGCGACAACCTCGGGCCGTTGACCCGCACCCACCACCGGATCAAGACCCATGCCGGTTGGGAGGTACGACAACCCTTCCCCGGGATCGTCATCTGGCGCGATCCCCACGGGGCCCACTACCTGGTCGACCAGACCGGAACACGACGAGTCGACGGCAACCCCGCCGCCTGACGACCACGCGACCAGTCCTGGACGGCAAGACGCTCATGGCCGAGGGGTGCCGCGGCCGGCCGTCCGCATGCGCCTAGCCGTGCCATTGGGCGGTCGCTGGATCGAAGGGCGCCGCTTGAAGATGCCTTTCCCGCCCCCGCCGTGTCTACGCTGGCCCGCGTGGAGGTCTTCTTGCTTTGGCACGTCAGGCACGCCAAGAGCGTCGATGGGTCACCGATCGAACATCGCGACGGGTCTGGCGATCTGCTCATCGACGAGGAGTACGACGACGTCAAGATCGTCGGTGTCTACTCAACTGAGAACGCCGCCATGGCCGCTATCGATCGCGCTCGCCTCCGCGAGGGTTTCCGTGACGAACCCGACTGCTTCGTAGCAAGCCCCTACACCCTCGACGAGGACAGCTGGACCGAGGGGTTCGTCAGCATTCCCGTTGATGAGGACTGACCAGCTTCCGACGTTCCAACCGAGCCTCATGCCGCCGGAGGCGGCATCCATTGCCGCTCACCCGTCTTCTCGGCCTGGTGGCGGCGCGCCGGCGAGAAACCGTTCGTAGGCCTCGCGAGCGTCGTCGTCGATCGAGGTCGTGCGTGGGCCGTATCGGGTGTCCGTCCGATCACGCTTCGGCCCGGAAAGCCAGAACTCCTCGTTGGAGCTGACGTCGTAGAAGTTGGCCTCGCCGCTGCCGGCGTACCTGCGAAGCTCGCGGCCGCGGTACCGCGCGGTGTTCCAGGAACGGTTGAACTCGACCCAGCCGATCCAGGACGGGCCTCGATCGACATCGAAGCCACTCTTCAGCTGGACGAACATCAGTCGGCGTGCCAGAAGTCCACCTGGCCGTCCGGGAGGGAGACTTGGCCACACCACCGGGACCGAGCGAGGAGCTGGGCGAGGTTGATGCAGAACGACGCAACATTCCGGCCGGCTGACGTCCCGGCACTCCAGCGGCCCCTCGCGCAGCGGCTGCAGCTCGTCCTCGGCGCGCTGGCGGCCCTGTTCCTGACGGCTGGCCTGGGGCTCGGGGCGTTCCTGGCCGTCGACTCCGTCAACTACCGCTACTGGCCCCCGGACGCGGACTTCAGGGGTGATGGAACCGCGCACGAGGTCACCGTCGAACCCGGGAAGACCTTCTTCCTGTGGAAGTACGCGTCGTTCGACACGCCTCGATGCTCAGTACGGGAGCTCCCCTCCGGCGAGGAGGTCGTGCTCGACGCCCTGACCGGTGGCGAGTGGCAGAGGGGAGGCGGCGCCGTGCCGCACGTGGCCTTCGCGGAAGGACGGGCCGACAGCACGCGCGTGAGCGTGACCTGCGCGGCCACGGCACCGTCGCGGTACGACGGGAATCCGTCCCCGGTCTACCACCTCGACCAGCCCCACGGGCCGGCGTTCGCCGACAGCCTCGGTCCCTGGTGGCCCGCCCCCGTCGCCCTCATCGCCACGGGACTCGCGCTCATCGCCGGCACCGTTGCGGCGGCACTCCGGGCGAGACGGCGTGCTCGCGGCGCGGCGTAGCGCGGCGCCGAGGATCCCGGCAGCGATCAGCGAGGCCGAGCGGCGCGGGTCGAGCGTCGATACCCTCCTGCCATGCCCGAGTTGATCCTGGGGCGAGCCGAACGCATCGTGGTCGACTCGCCGCTCTGCGCGAAGACGGGGCGCCCGACGACACAACGAGTGATCCTGCGCGGCAGCGCGATGCCCACGTGGGTCAACTTCCTCTTCATCTTCTCGTTCGTCGGCATGCTCCTGGCCGGCGCTGCGACGTCGCGTCGTTACGTCATCGACGTCCCGTTCGCGCATGAGGCCCACGACAAGTGGCGCAGGGGAAGGCGGCTGGCGTGGGCGATCGGCCTCGTGGGCGCGGCGGCCATCGTGCTGGCCGCCTCTCGCGACGACGCCGAGTTCGTCACCCTGGCAGGGGTGGCGCTCGCTGTCGTCGGCCTCGTCGTCGGCGTGGTCAACAGCACCGAGGGCAACGTGGGCGTAGGCCTGACCCGCGACAACGAACTCGTCCTGACTCGCGTCCATCGCGAGTTCGTGGCGTCCTTCCGGATCGGCGAGACGAAGCCCTGAGCACCTCCGCCACCGGACCGGCGCGCTGGGCGGCCGCTCAGCGCGCGGAGCGTCGATGCTCTTCGCGCCTGGCCTCACCCTCCGCATGGCGAGCCCAGCTGAGCAGCCAGGACCCCGAGATCAACAGCGTCGGCCCCATCACGAGTCCGAGGAACGCGCCACCGGGAATGTCTGCCCAGCCCCAGGCATGGGCGGCACCGACGGCACTGCACACGACGGCCGTCAGCATGACCGCCAGGGCCACGGATCGCCGCCGCCGGTAGGTGGCTGACAGGGTCACCCGACGAGCAGCATCCGACCGATCCCGCCGCGAAGCGGGCGAGCCCTTGTGCAGCGCCACACCGTCGAACCTACGTGCCCCTCGACCCTGCGTCATCCGAATCTCCGAAGTGCCCGGGCCCGCCCGCCCACGACCGATGTCGAGAACCCGCCATCGGCTCCGTCTCCCCTTCAGAACCCCAGCGATGAAGGATGGCACCCATGTTCCGCACCGAGCAGTTCGACCACGTCGGCATCACCGTCAGCGATCTCGATGCCGCGACGGCCTTCTTCACCACCTTCGGCCTCGAGGTCGAGGGCCGCACGTTCGTGGAGGGCGAGTTCCTCGACACGGTCAGCGGCATCCCCAATTCCCGCGTCGAGGTGGTGATGCTCAGACCGGCGGGCGGCGGGACCGCGATCGAGCTGGCGGCGTACGTCCGGCCGGACCACACGCCGGGCTCCCCCGCCGCGATGGCGAACGAGCTCGGCCTGCGCAACGTGTGCTTCCAGGTCACCGGCCTCCGCGAGCTCGTCGACCGGCTGGCGGAGGACGGGTACGGGCTCGTCGGCGGCATCGGCGAGTACGAGGGCGCCTGGCTGATGGCCTACGTGCGCGGCCCCGACGGCATCGTGGTCGCGGTGGCCGAGGACCTGCGCGGGGACGAGTGATCAGCGGCCCCCGCCCGCCTGGTACGCGCCGCCCACGACGTCACGGTCACTTCCTAGGATCTCCCCCATGACCGGACAGGCCGTGTTCCGTACCGCCACGCCCGACGACGTCGAGGCGGTCGTGGCGCTCGTCCACTCCGCCTACCGCGGCGAATCCAGCCGGGCCGGGTGGACGACCGAGGCGGACCTGCTGGACGGCCAGCGGACCGACCCGGACGCCGTACACGTCTCCATCACCGCCCCCGACAGCGTGGTGGTGCTGGCGGAGCACGACGGCGCACTCGCGGCCTGCTGCCACCTGCAGCGGCGCGGGTCGCGGTGCTACTTCGGCATGTTCGCCGTCGCCCCGGCCCGCCAGGGTGGCGGGCTCGGTGGACAGGTCATGGCGTACGCCGAGGACCTGGCGCGCACCCGGTGGGCGTGCACCGTCATGGAGATGACGGTGATCCGCCAGCGCACCGACCTGATCGCCTACTACGAGCGGCGTGGCTACACCGACACCGGCCGCCGCTCCCCCTTCCCGTACGGCGACGAGCGGTTCGGGCTCCCCCGGCGCGACGACCTCGAGTTCACGCTGCTCGAGAAGGACCTCTGAGCGTGGCCGCTCCACGACGGTCCCGCGGCCGGCGCCGCAGCGGGCCGCACCCGTCCGGGCGACCGCTCCCGTTCCTCGGTCCGGGCGAGCGGCTGTGGGTGCTCGACGTCCCGTACGGCACCCAGGTCGAGGGCGCGGCCTGGCACCCGGCCGTCCGGACCCACCTGTACGCCGGCCGGGAGCTTCCCGCGCACCTGCGTCCCTACGCGCCCGGGCCGCACACCCTCGGCCGGTTCATCGAGAACACCCTCAACCCCGACAGCCCTGCACCCGTCCCCGAGCCCGCCGAGCCCCTCGAGCCGAGGCGGCTCCAGTTCGAGGCGGCCGACGCGATCGCGGCGCGGGCCGAGGCGGGCGGCCGGATGTTCCTGCTGGCCGACGAGCCCGGCGTCGGGAAGACGATCTCCGCCGTCCTCGGGGCGATCGCGGTGGGCGACCTCCGTGGCGCCCGCCGGGTGCTCGTCGTCGCCGACCGGCCCGCGGCGATCACCATCGGGCACTGGTGCCGCACGATCACCGCCCTCGGCGACGGCGGCCTCGAGTGGGTGGTGATCACCTGGGACCGGCTGGAGAAGGTCAAGGACCACCCGTGGGACATCATCATCGCGGACGAGGCCCACGCCCTGCGTCGTACGACGACGAAACGGTGGAAGCTCTGGGCGCGCATCTCGGGACACGGGAAGCCACACGCCGCGGCCCCGTTCGTCATCGCGACGACCGCGACCCCTGGCCACACCCCGCTGGAGCTCCCCTACCTGGCGCCGGCCTACGCACAGGTCCTCGGTGAGCCGATGCGGGAGTGGACCTCGGCGACGCAACCGGGCGCCGCCTTCGTGGCCGCCCTCGAGCGGCACGGCGTCGGCGTGGAGCAGGGTCGGTACGGCGCCACCTGGACCACCGACGCGGCGCAACGGGCCGCCGACCTCAAGCTGGTGCGTGGCTGGCTCGCCGACGAGCGTCCCCCGGCGATGCTCCACCGCGCCGCGCCGTGGGGGCCGGTGCCGATCTCCGGCATGCCGGTGACGCTCACGCCCGCGGAGCGGGCGGCGTACGAGGCGGAGTGGGGCGAGTTCTGCCGCGAGATGGACATCGCGCGGCGCGGTCGCAACATCGCGAAGGGCCGCGCCGCGCTGCTCCGCTTCCGCCAGAAGGCCGGCCTGATCCGGGTCGACTCGACGGTCGACTGGATCGCCCAGCAGGTCCGGGCCGAGCGGCAGGTGGCCTGCTCCGTCGAGTTCGTCGCGACCGCGGCCGACCCGATCGCCGACCGGCTGCGCGACGCCGGCATCGAGGTGGCCACGATCTACGGCCGGGACCGGTTCGACACGGAGGCCGAGAGGCTGCGCTTCCAGATGGGCGAGGCGAAGGTCTGCGTCTTCACCACCGTCGCCTCGATCAGCCTGCACGCCGGCGAGACCCTCGCCGACGGCCGCCGCGCGAGCACCGAGCCCCGGGTCGGGGTCTTCCACCAGGCCCGCTTCTCGGGCATCGCCGGCCGGCAGGTGACCGGTCGCACCCACCGGGACCACCAGGTCTCGCCGTGGCACATCGCGTACGCCGAGGACACGGTCGAGGAGCAGGTCGGCAAGGTCATGGTGGAGCGGATCGCCGCCGCTTCCGACACCGTCGGCAGTGACACCACCGGCCTCACCGACCTCGCCCAGATGCTCGGCGCGGACTGGCTCCCCGCGACCGCCCTGGTCGAGGACGGGGCCTGAGTCGCATCGAGAGGGGTCAGGTCGCCGCGCAACCGACGCACGTGCGGGCCGTCGGCCGGACCTCGAGCCGCCCCGCCGCGATCGGCCGGCCACACACCTCGCAGACGCCGTAGGTCCCGGCGGCCAGCCGGTCGAGCGCGGCGTCGACCTCCGCCAACCGCTCCCTGACCTGAGCGACGAGGGCGGCCAGCTGGGAGCGCTCGAAGGCGATCGTCGCGCCCTCGGGGTCGTGCTCGTCGTCGGCGTTGGTGTCGCGCGAGGCCGCGACGACCTCGTCGAACTGCCCGGTCAGGCCGGCGAGGCGTCGTACGGCCTCCTCCCGCTCCGCCTGGAGCAGCTCCCGCACGTCGGTCACGGGGCCATGCTGCCAGCCGGCTGGGACATTCCCTCGACCAGAACTAGAACGCGTTCTAGGCTGGACCCATGGACCTTGCCGCGATCGAGGAGATCAAGCGCCTCAAGCACCGCTACTTCCGCACGCTCGACCTCAAGCAGTGGGACGAGTTCGGCGACTGCCTGGCCGAGGACGTCACCGCCCGCTACGGCACCCAGGCGATGGGCGAGCCGCTGCACTACGACAACCGTGCGGACGTCGTGGCCTTCATGGAGCAGAACCTCGGCGGCCAGACGATCACCGTCCACATCGCCAACCACCCCGAGATCGAGGTCGACGGCGACACCGCCTCGGGATCGTGGGCGTTCGAGGACACGGTGATCGTCCCCGGCTTCAAGGTCCAGATCCGCGGCGCCGGCTACTACCGCGACACCTACCGCCGCGACGCCGACGGCGCCTGGCGGATCGCGTCGACCGAGTACGAGCGCATCTACGAGGCGCTCACCTCGCTCGAGGACACCCCCAGCTTCAAGCTGATCGCCAACCGCTGGGACGACTCACTCGGGCACTGAGCCTCACGGCTTGCCGACGATGCGGTCGATGACCGCCTGCGACACCGAGTGGTACGACGGCCGGGCGGTCGCGTAGATCTCCCGCGCCCGCGCCAGGCCGCGCTCGCTCCCGGCAAGCTTCTCGTACACGCGCCGGATGTAGAGCGCACGGCCGTGCCGGGTGAGGAAGTCGGCGAGAGCCCGGTCGACAGCGGGCGTCTCGAACACGTGGCCCGACTCGGCCGCCAGCTCCAGCCACGCGGTCGCGATCTCGATGTTGCCGCTGCCGCTGAAGCCGAACGCCTCGTCGACGGCCGTGAGCGTCGCCGTCGGGCTGTCGACCGGCAGCGACCTCACGAAGTGCACCCACTGCTGGCTCACCCAGCCGTCGGTGTCGAGCGAGGCGACCTCACCCCCGGCCACCAGCGAGGCGACCTGCGCGTCCACCCGGTCGAAGGCGTCGGAGGCGAATTCCGGGGCGTTCGACGGGACGCCGGGCCCGTGCACCCACGCCTCCAGCTGCAGGTCCTCGTCGCTGACGCCGGCAGGCTCGAGCAGCTCGGCTCGCAGGTGGGCGAGGAAGGTCGCGGTGTCCATCGACTCGAACGCGAAGGTGTCGAAGTAGGAGCGCAGGAAGGCGTCGAAGCGCTCGCGGCCGACCTTCGCCTCGATGAGCCGCAGGAACAGCGACCCCTTCTCGTAGGGGATCTTGGTCGGCCCCTCGTCCGGGTCGCGACCGGCCATGTCGAGCTCGAGCCAGGTGTCGCGCGGCTGTTCGTCGGCGATCGCCCGGTCGAGGTCCTGGCGGCCGAGTCGCAGGAGCATGTCGGTGTACGGGGCGCCGTACAGCTCCTCGTCGATGCGGGTCTCGAAGTAGACGGTGAAGCCCTCGTTGAGCCAGATGTCGTTCCACGTCGAGTTCGTGACGAGGTTGCCCGACCACGAGTGCGCCAGCTCGTGCGCGATCAGGGTCACCAGCGAGCGGTCGCCGGCCAGGATCGTCGGCGTCGCGAAGGTGAGCCGCGGGTTCTCCATGCCGCCGTACGGGAAGCTCGGCGGGAGCACGAGGATGTCGTAGCGACCCCACCGGTAGTCGCCGTAGAGCCGCTCCGCCGCGGCGATCATCGCCTCGGTGTCCGCGAACTCCCAGGCCGCACCGTCGACGACCGAGGGTTCGGCGTACACGCCGCTGCGGGGGCCGAGCTCGCGGAACTCGAGGTCACCGACCGCCAGCGCGATGAGGTACGACGGCACGGGCTGCGGCATCGCGAAGCGGTAGGTCCCGTCGGTGCGCTCGACCGGGTTCTCCGCGCTCATCAGCGCCATCAGCTCGGCGGGGACCCGGACCGTGGCGTCGTAGGTGACCCGGACCGCCGGGCTGTCCTGGCACGGGATCCAGGTGCGGGCGAGGATCGGTTGGGCCTGGGTGAAGAGGAACGGCTTGCCCGACGCCGTCTGCTGCGGCTCCAGCCACTGCATCGCCCGCGCCTCGGGGCTGGTGGCGTAGTGGACGACGACGTGGTCGGCGGCGCCGACCTCGACGGTCAGCGCGCTGCCCAGCACCGGGTCCGGCTCGCCCAGGTCGAAGGGCAGGTCCACCCCGTCCGCACCCCGGACCGCGGTGACGTCGAGCTGCCAGGTGTCGAGCACGACCTGCGTGGCGTCGGCCGCGCGGTGCTCGAGATCGAAGGCGGCGGTCCCGCTCACCCGGTGGGTAGCGAAGTCGACGTCGAGGTCGAGCGAGACGTGGCGGACCACGACCTCGTTGGGACGCGACCGGGAGTGGGGATCGGCGATGTACGAGCGAGGCACCGGACCAACCTAGACGAGTGATTCCCCGAGGGGCCGTCGGACCCCTGCGGCAGGATGACGAGGTGACCGCCGCCGTCGTCGAACCACCCAACGCCGTCCTCTTCCTCGTCGGCCGCGAGGACTACGACCCGCCGCGCTCGTTCGGCGATCGCACCTGCGTGGCGACGGCCGACTGCATCGCGACCGGTGTCGTCGCCGGCGCCCCGACCACGATCTCCTTCAGCGCCGAGGCGCCGAGCCGGCGCCTGCACGACCTCGGCCGCCACGTCATCGAGACCGAGGGGCTGCTGTCCGTCCGCGACGTCTACACGCGCGAGTACGTCAGCGTCGGCGTCGAGCCGGGCCGCGTCGCGGTGACCACGTGGGGTGACGACGAGAGCGAGCCGGCCGAGCTCGTCTTCCAGGTCCAGCCGGTGGCCTGATGGTGGCCGAGTCACCCGTCGTGCTGGACGAGCTATCGACCGCGGCGACCAGCCCTTCCTCCACGTCGCCGCGAGCAACACCGGAGCGATCCGGCTCCACGAGCGGCTGGTTCCGGGCGTCTCACGCCTTCACCAGGCGCCGCAGGGCGAGACGTGCGATCGGCAGGTACGGCGCCGCCAGCGGCGCCGGCAGGTGGATCCGCAGCCAGGCGCAACTGCCGGAGCGCCGGCCCTCGGGCTCGTCGGCCCCTGCCGGGTCCACGCCGTGGTCCATCGTCACCGCGAGCGGGCCGACGCCGACCCGCCACGTCCACCGGTGCGCGGCGTGGTCGACCGACACGATGCGGAAGGGCACGCGCAACATGGCCGGTCCGTGGACCGTCCCCCGCATGCCGGCGACGATCGTGCCCTCGAGCTCGCCGCGCGGCACGGTGACGGAGTGGATCTGCGGCGCCCAGGACGACCACACCCGCGGGTCGACGTAGCGGTCCCACACGTCCTCCGGCGAGGCGTCCCCGCATGCCTGCACCCGCATCCGGACTCCTCACGTCGTCGCGACCCCGTCATCCCGAGTCTGACGCAGGATGCCAACGCCGCCGCTGGGTACAACGCCTCCGTGCAGATCGAACGAATCGTCGAGACCGACGCCGCCCCCGAGGCCGTCTTCGCCTACCTGAGCGACTTCACCACGACGACGGAATGGGACCCGGGGACAGTGGTGACCGAACGGGTGTCCGGCGACGGCGGACCGGGAACCCGCTACCGCAACGTCTCGGAGTTCCGCGGCCGCAAGACGGAGCTGGAGTACCGCATGGTGACGCTGGAGGCGCCTTCCCTCATCGTCCTGCAGGGCAGCAACAGGACCGTGGATGCCACCGATCGCATGGAGATCTCCCCGCGTGCGGGCGGCGGCACCCGCGTGGTCTACCGCGCCGACTTCACCTTCAAGGGCCTCGCCAAGCTCGCGACGCCGTTCCTGGGCGGGCCGCTCGGCAAGCTCGGTGACGAGGCCCAGAAGGGCATGCGGCAGGCGCTGGCGCGCCTCGCCACGCAGTCCTAGGCTCCTGCGGTGACCCTGCGCTGGCTGTTCGGCGACCAGCTCGGGCCCCACTTCGTCCACGACCACCGCGGCCCCGTCCTCCTCGTGGAGTCGCGGGCGGTGTTCGCCCGGCGACGGTTCCACCGCGCCAAGGCGCACCTGGTGCTCAGCGCGATGCGGCACCGCGCTCGCGAGCTCGGCGAGCGGGCGACGTACGTCCGGACCGACGGCGGGTACGCCGACGCCGTCCGCGAGGCCGCCGAGCGACACGACGGACCGATCGAGGTGGTCCACCCGACGTCGTACGCCGCGCTCGGCCTCGCGAACCGGCTCGCCGACGAGCTCGACCTGCGCCTGCTCGACCCCCGGGGCTTTGCGACCGACCGTGCCGACTTCGCCCGGTGGGCCGAGGGCCGCGGCGCGCGGCGACTGGTGATGGAGGACTTCTACCGGCGCGCACGTGTGGCCCACGGCGTGCTGCTCGACGGTGACGGCGGGCCCGAGGGCGGTCGCTGGAATTACGACCACGACAACCGCGAACCGCCGCCGCGCGGCGCCACCACCCTCGGCGTACCGGACCCCTGGTGGCCGGAGGAGGACGAGATCGACGAGGAGGTGCGCGAGGACCTGGACCGATGGGAGCGCGACGGCGCCGTCTCGTTCATCGGCCGGGACGGGCCCCGGCGGTTCCCTGCGACCCGCCGACAGGCACTGGCCGCGCTCGACCACTTCGTCACCGAGCGGCTCGCCCACTTCGGCGCGCACGAGGACGCCATCCTCGAGGGCGACGCCTGGATGGCACACTCCCTGGTCTCCGCGCCCCTCAACCTCGGGCTCCTCGACCCGATCGAGGTGGTCCAGCGTGCCGAGGAGGCCTACCGGTCCGGAGAGGCGCCGATCGCCTCGGCCGAGGGCTTCGTGCGCCAGGTGCTCGGGTGGCGCGACTACGTGTGGCACCTGTACTGGCACCTGGGCGAGCCGTACCGCCGCCACAACGAGCTGCGGGCCGATCAACGGCTGCCTGCATGGTTCGCCGAGCTCGACGCCGCGGCCACCGATGCACGCTGCCTGGCGCAGGCGCTCGACGGCGTGGCCGAGCACGGCTGGGTGCACCACATCCCCCGGCTGATGGTGCTCGGCTCGTATGCGATGCAACGGGGCTGGTCCCCGCGCCAGGTCACCGACTGGTTCCACCGCGCCTTCGTCGACGGCTACGACTGGGTCATGGTCCCGAACGTCGTCGGCATGTCCCAGCACGCCGACGGAGGCATCCTGGCCACCAAGCCGTACACGTCGGGCGGTGCCTACATCGACCGGATGAGTGACCACTGCGGGTCGTGCCGGTTCAACCCGAAGGTCCGCGTCGGCGACGACGCCTGCCCCTTCACCGCGGGCTACTGGTGGTTCCTCGACCGCCACCGGGAGCGTTTCGCCGGCAACCACCGGATGGCACGCGCGGTCAACGGACTCGATCGCCTCCGCGACCTCGACGACCTCGTCGCGCAGGAGGAGCGGCGCGGCAACCGGGCACCGTGAGTCAGCGGCGCACCTTCTGCGCGACCTTCTTCACGGCTCCGGCACCCGCACTGACACCCCGAGGGACCAGGCGGTGCGGCTTGCGGTTGGCGAGGTCGAGGACGGAGTCCGCGATCCCCCACGTCAGCTTGCCCTCGGACAGCTCGACCAGCGTCCCGAGCGGAAGGCCGACGGTCATGTCCTCCAGCTCCTGCCGCTCCTTCTCGGTCGCCACCGGGGGCAGCTGGCGCACGATGAGCGCCTTGAAGGCGCGCCCGGGGAGTGTCGAGGACAGCTCGAGAACGGTGGACTGCCGGGTGAAGGGCCGGGTGGGCTGGGGCATCGCATGGTCTCCTGTCAGGACGTGCGCCGCGGAGCGACACCGCACAACGTACAGCGGATCCTGCCCTCGGAGCGGGCACCCGTCCCCTCAGCAGGCGAACTGCCGCCGGTAGTTCTGCGGACTCACCCCACGCACCCGGACGAAGTGGTGCCGCAGCGTCGCCGCGTTGCCGAAGCCGACCTCGGACGCGATCCATTCGATCGGCTGGTCGGTGCGCTCGAGGAGCTCCTCGGCCGCGGCGACCCGCTGGCGGGTGATCCAGTTGTGCGGCGTCGTACCGGTCTCGTCGCGGAAGCGGCGGGCGAACGTGCGCGGAGACATGTGGGCGCGCTTGGCGAGCGCCTCGACGCCGTGGTCCTCGTTGAGGTTGTGCGAGACCCAGGTGAGCAGCGGACCGAGGGTGTCGGCATCGCAGTCCGGGACGGCGCGGGCGATGTACTGGGCCTGGCCGCCGTCGCGGTAGGGAGGGACGACGGCGCGGCGCGCCACCGTGTTGGCCACGGCGGCGCCGTGCTCCTGGCGCCAGATGTGGAGGGCGGCGTCGAGGCCGGCTGCGCTGCCGGCGCCGGTGACGACCTGGCCGGCGTCGACGTAGAGGACCTCGGGGATCACCTTCGCCAGCGGGAACTGCGCCTGCAGCCGCTCGGTGTGCATCCAGTGGGTCGTGCACTCGCGGCCGTCGAGCAGCCCGGCCTGGCCGAGGATGAACGAGCCGCTGCACACCGACATCAGGCGGGCACCGCGGGCGTACGCCGCCTGGATCGCCGCGATCACGGCCGGAGACGCCTCGACCTCCTTGATCGCGGGGATGCCGACGAGGTCGGCCTCGGCCACGCGGTCCAGGCCGTGCTGGGCCTGCATCGTGAAACCCATCGAGGTCTGCAGCGGCCGGTCGTCCTCGGCGCACACGGCGAAGTCGATCGGCGGGACGCCGTCCTCCGTGCGGTCGATGCCGAACGCCTCGCAGAGGATGCCGAGCTCGAAGGGGGCGACGCCGTCGAAGGCGATCACGGCGACATTGGTCAGGCTCACCCGGACACTGTCGCACCGTCATGGCAGGAAATCAACGCAGAGCGGCTTTTCTGCCACTGGTGGCAGGATCACGACAAGAGCATGATTTCTGCCATGACCACCGCACTCATCCTCCTGATCCTGATCGCGACCCTCGGCGTCCTCGTCTCCTGGGTCCGTCACGACGGCCTGAGCACCCCGCGCCGCGCCGCCTGGTTCGACTGAGCTCCCCCACCCACCAAAAGCCAGAAGCCCCGACCGACTGGTCGGGGCTTCTGTGCTGCTTGTCAGCGGCTGATCAGCAGATCAGTTGCCGCCGGTGAGCTTCTCGCGGAGCGCCTGCAGCGCCTCGTCGGAAGCGAGCGAGCCGCCACCGTTCGAGTCCTCGGCCGGGGCGGAGGAGTACGAGCTGGCCTCGCCGGCCTCGATCTCGGCCTGCTTGGCGTCGGCCTGCTGCTTGACGTGGGCCTCCCAGCGGGCGTGCGCCTTGGCGTACTGCTCCTCCCACTTCGCACGCTGCTCGTCGTAGCCCTCGAGCCACTCGCCGGTCTCCGGGTCGAAGCCCTCGGGGTAGACGTAGTTGCCCTGCTCGTCGTAGGTCGCGGTCATGCCGTAGAGCGTGGGGTCGAACTCCTCGACGTCGGCGGCGGCAGCGGTCTCGTTGGCCTGCTTGAGCGACAGCGAGATCCGGCGACGCTCGAGGTCGATGTCGATGATCTTGACCATGACGTCGTCGTTGACCTGGACGACCTGCTCCGGGATCTCGACGTGGCGCTCGGCCAGCTCGGAGATGTGGACCAGGCCCTCGATGCCCTCCTCGACCCGCACGAACGAGCCGAAGGGAACCAGCTTGGTGACCTTGCCGGGAACGATCTGGCCGATCTGGTGGGTCCGCGCGAAGTGCTGCCACGGGTCCTCCTGCGTCGCCTTCAGCGACAGGGAGACACGCTCGCGGTCCATGTCCACGTCGAGGACCTCGACGGTGACCTCGTCACCGACGGTGACGACCTCGGACGGGTGGTCGATGTGCTTCCAGGACAGCTCCGAGACGTGGACGAGACCGTCGACGCCGCCGAGGTCCACGAACGCACCGAAGTTGACGATCGAGGACACGACACCCTTGCGGATCTGGCCCTTCTGGAGCTGGGTGAGGAAGCCGTGGCGGACCTCGGACTGGGTCTGCTCCAGCCAGGCGCGGCGCGACAGGACCACGTTGTTGCGGTTCTTGTCGAGCTCGATGATCTTCGCCTCGAGCGTCTGGCCGACGTACGGCTGCAGGTCGCGGACCCGGCGCATCTCGACGAGCGACGCCGGGAGGAAGCCCCGCAGGCCGATGTCGATGATGAGGCCGCCCTTGACGACCTCGATGACGGTGCCCTCGACGACGCCGTCCGCCTCCTTGATCTCCTCGATCGTGCCCCAGGCGCGCTCGTACTGGGCGCGCTTCTTGGACAGGATCAGGCGACCCTCCTTGTCCTCCTTCTGGAGGACGAGAGCCTCGACCTTGTCGCCCACCTGGACGACCTCGGACGGGTCGACGTCGTGCTTGATCGACAGCTCGCGCGAGGGGATGACGCCCTCGGTCTTGTAGCCGATGTCGAGCAGGACCTCGTCACGGTCCACCTTGACGATGGTGCCGTCGACGATGTCGCCGTCGTTGAAGTACTTGATGGTCTGGTCGATGGCGGCCAGGAAGTCCGCCTCGGAGCCGATGTCGTTGACCGCGACCTGGGGCGCGTTGTCGTCGTAGTGGCTCGAGAGCGGGGTCGAGAGGGTGCTGGTCATAGAGAAGGACAGTCCTTGGATGGGCAGATGTAGTTTGGTGCCGGGCCCCGGCCGGGGCACGGGCCAGCGTCCTGTGAGGACACAGACATTCCAGAGTACCCGTCCCGACGTGTGACGGTCCAACTGGCGGCACTACCCTTCTCGGCGTGCAGGAGTGGCCACAACGCCCGGTGACGGCCCACCGACGGTACGCCGACGAGAACGAGTCGCGCAGCGCCAACGGGGCCGACTGGGACCGGTACGCCGACGAGTACCAGGCGACCCACGGCGAGTTCCTCGGCGACGTCGGTTTCCTGTGGGGCCCCGAGGGACTGACCGAGGCGGAGGCGGGCATCCTGGGCGACGTCCGCGACCGCGACGTCCTCGAGGTCGGCTCGGGCGCCGGGCAGTGCTCGCGCTGGATCCGCAGCCAGGGTGGGCGCGCGTTCGGCCTCGACCTCTCGCACCGCCAGTTGCAGCACTCGCGGCGGATCGACGAGATGAGCGGCGTCGTGGTCCCGAGCGTGCGGGGCACGGCGACGCACCTCCCCTTCGCCGACGACAGCTTCGACATCGTGTTCTCCTCGTTCGGAGCGCTGCAGTTCGTCGCCGACATCGACCGGGCGGTCGCCGAGACGGCCAGGGTGCTCCGCCCGGGCGGTCGCTACGCCTTCTCGATCACCCACCCGACGCGGTGGATGTTCCCCGACGACCCGACGACCGAGGGCCTGACCGCCTCGCAGTCCTACTGGGACCGCACCCCCTACGTCGAGGTCGACGACGAGACCGGCACGACGTCGTACGTCGAGCACCACCGCACGCTCGGCGACTGGGTCGCATTGCTGGCCGCCCACGGGTTCCGGCTGACGACCCTGCTCGAGCCGCAGTGGCCGGCCGGGCACGAGCGACTGTGGGGTGGCTGGTCGCGCGAGCGCGGTGTTCTCACTCCCGGTACCGCCATCTTCGGATCGGACCTTTCGTCCCGGGTGGACTAGTCCGGCCCGACCACCCCGTCCGCTTCCGTCCGGAGGGTCTTCGCCGCCGGTCGGCCAGACCCCGTTCCCGCCCGTGTACCTGCCCGGGGCAGGCGCCCATATTGGCCGCATGGCGGGAGCACACCTGCGCCGAACGGCGCTGTCACTGACCACACTGGCCACCGCGGGGACCTTCGTCCTCGCCGTGCCGGCCAGCTCCGCAACGGCAGCACCGCTGCCGGCCACCTACACCGGAAGCGCCCACGGCGACCTCGTGCACGTCGGCGCCGACCTCGGCCTCCTGGGCAGCCTGGCCCAGGTGCCGGTCGGACACAGCCACACCGACGTCGACAGCAGCCGCGGGGCGAACGACGTGACCGCCCACGCGGCCAACGTGGACGCCGACCTGCTCGGCGGGCTGCCGATCACGGTCGACCAGGTCGATGCGGTCGCCGCACCGGACGCGCCCACCTCGGGCCGCGACCTGCTCGACGTCCCGCTCGCCCCGATCGCGGCCGCGACGGTCGTCCACGGCGAGGTCGAGGCCCACTACGCGGGCGACGACGCCTGCCCGACCCTGGCCAGCGGTGCCCGGCTGCTCGGCCGGGCCCGGGCGACCACGGCCGGCGTCACGCTGGTGGACCTCGCCAGCATCGGCTCCGTCGCCCAGGTCGGCGCGGTCGACTCGGTCTCCGAGACCTCACTCGTCCCCGACGCGACCGGCGGCGACGACATGGTCTCGAAGGTGACCACCACCGTCGCCGACATCGCCCTGCTCGGCGGCGTCGTCACCATCCACGTCTCCGACGACGTCGTCACGACGGCGGAGTCCGACGGCACGACCGGCACCGCGAGCCGCAGCAACTACACGGTCGTCGTGAGCGTCGGCGGTTCCGAGGTCGCCTCGATCCCCTCGACCGCCACCTCGCCCGTCGCCATTCCCGTGGACCTCGGCATCATCGGCACCTCGGTGGACCTGTCCGTCGGCGTCGGCACCTTCACCGACGCCTCGGCCGCCGCCAACGGTGCGGGCTCGCAGGATGCGGTCGTCAGCGTCAGCCTGCTGGTCACCTCGGCGCTCGGCACCCTCGCCGACGTCGACCTCGCCGTCGGCGCCGGCGACGTGGCTGCGGTCGCGCCGGACGGCGGTGTCGAGTGCACGCCCGTGGTCGCGACCGACAGCGATGGAGACGGCCTCAGCGACGCCGACGAGGCGACCCACGGCACCGACCCGGACGACCCCGACACCGACCAGGACGGTCTCGCTGACGGCGCCGAGGTGACCACCCACGGCACGGACCCGCTCGACCCCGACACCGACGACGGCGGCACCACCGACGGCGCCGAGGTCACCAACGGCACCAACCCCGTCGACGACCCGGCCGACGACCTGCCATCCACGGACGGCGACGGCGACGGCCTGGCCGACGCCGAGGAGGCCACGCACGGGACGGACCCGGCCGACGCGGACTCTGACGACGACGGCCTCTCCGACGGCACCGAGGTCAACGCGACCGGGACCGACCCGAACGTGGCGGACACCGACGGCGGTGGCGTCGACGACGGCAGCGAGGTCGGCGCCGGCACCAACCCGGTCGACGACCCGGCCGACGACGTCGCGGTCGCCGGCGACGCGGACGGCGACGGCCTCACCGACGCCGACGAGGCGACCGCGGGAACCGACGCGGGCGACAGCGACTCCGACAACGACGGCCTGTCCGACGGCGCCGAGGTCCACACCCACCACACCGACCCCCTCGACCCCGACACCGACGACGGCGGAGTGACCGACGGCGGCGAGGTCGCCAACGGGACGAACCCGGTGGACGCGCCCGCGGACGACGTACCGAGCAACGACCGGGACGGCGACGGCCTCACCAACGACGAGGAGACCACCAACGGGACCGACCCCGACGACGCGGACTCCGACGACGACGGGCTGACCGACGGCGCGGAGGTCAACACCCACCAGACCGACCCGAACGACGCGGACACCGACGACGACGGCCTCACCGACGCCCGCGAGCTGAACGGCCCGACCGGTTGCACCACCGGGCACACCGACCCGCTGCGCAAGGACACCGACGGCGACGGACTCGTCGACGGGCCGGAGGCCAAGGGCATCACCATCCGCCAGGTCGTGTTCACCAACGTCGGCCGGCCGGTCAGGGGCAAGGCGATCGGCACCGTGCGCACCAACCCGTGCGCGCGGGACACCGACCGCGACGGGCTGACCGACCGTCAGGAGGTCGTCGGCATGAGGATCGGCCAGCGCGTGCTCCGCCTCAAGCGCGACGGCGGTTGGTACACGATCACGACCCGTCGGACGCACCCGCTCAGGAAGGACACCGACGCGGACGGCCTGACCGACCGTCAGGAGGTCACCGGCAGCGCCAACTGGCGGTTCAACAAGCGCAGGTCCGACCCGACCGTCGCCGACACCGACTGGGGTGGGATCCGGGACGGTCGCGAGATCCGGGTGCGACGCACCGACCCGACGCGCAACCCCTGACGGCCCTCCTCCGCATCCACGTCCGCGACCTCCGGAACACTAGGGTTGCGACGTGGATGCGGAGGAGATCGCCCGGTCGGCTGCCCTGGAGCGCAAGCACTGGTGGTACGCCGCCCGCCGGGCCCTCGTGCGCCGCACGGTCCGTGACTGGCCGGCCGGTCGCGCGGTCGACGTCGGCTGCGGGATGGGCGGCAACACCGTCGTCCTGCGCGAGCTGGGCTGGCAGGCGATCGGCGTCGAGTACACCGCCACCGGCGCCGACATCGCCGCCTCGCGAGGCATCCCGGTCGTGCAGGGCGATGGGCGGAGGCTGCCCGTCGCCGACGCGTCGGTCGACCTGGTGATGTCCACCGACGCGTGGGAGCACATCGACGACGACGTCGCCGTGGCCGCGGAGACGGCGCGGGTGCTGCGGCCCGGCGGCCGGGTGCTGGTCGCCGTACCCGCGGGCATGGCGCTGTGGAGCGGCCACGACGTGGCGCTGGGCCACGTCCGCCGCTACGAGCGCGACCAGCTCGCGGACCTGGTGCGGGGCGCCGGCCTGGTCATCGACGACCTCTGGTCGTGGAACGTGCTGCTCCGCCCCGTCGTCCGGGCGCGGCGGCGCAACAAGGACGCGCCCGAGAGCGAGATGGAGGCGGTGAACCCCGTCCTCAACGCCGGCCTGCGCGCCGCCGTCGGGATGGAGCGGGTGCTCCCCCTCAAGCGGCTGCCGGGCGTGAGCCTGGTCGTCGTGGCCCACAAGCCGTGACCGGATGGGTGGCCGATCCCGGGATCGGCTGGCGGATCCTGCTGACGGCGCAGCTGCCCGCGGCGCCCGACCACACCGACCTGGCCGACCGGCTCACCGCGATCTCCGCCGTGCAGGAGTGGCCCGCCCCCCCGCCGTTGCGCGTCCGCGGTGACCTCGGGGCGCTCCAGCGCGAGCTCGTCGCCGCCGACCCCGCGCCGCTCGTGGTGGGCCTGTGCGACCGGCACGTCGTGCTGTCCGCCCACCACAGTGCGGTCGACGGCCTCGGGCTGCTGACCGTGCTCGAGCGGCTCGGCGCCGGGCCGGTGCGCTCCGGAGCCCGCGGCGTCGGAGCCCGTACGACGACCGGCGGCGCCGCACGGACGACGACCCGGCGGCTGCGCGAGGCCCTGCTGCACCCGCCGGCCAGGGTGACTCTGCCGACGGGGGTCCTGGCCGGCACCGGCGACGTCCTCGTCGAGCGGACCGCACCGGGCGTCCACCGCACGGCCGCCCTCGTCGACGCCGCGACCCGCGCGATCGTCGCGCACGAGCGTGCCCGCGGCCGGACGGCCACCCACGTGGCGATCGCCGTCGGCGCCGTCCGCGACCAGCCGGCCGAGGCCGATGCGCCCGTCGCCGACCGCAGCGTCCTGCTGCGGCTGACCGACGTCGAGGAGCTCGATGCCGAGGGCATCGCCGCGGCGCTGGCCGCCGCACCCGTGCAGACCCCTCCCGCCGGCGGGGGGAACGCCGTGCTGGGCCGGGCCACTGCCGCCGGCCTGCGGGCGCTCGCCCCCCGACTGGGCTCCACGCTGCTGGTCTCACACCTGGGCGAGGTCACCGCGCCCGACGTACGGGCGCTGTCCTTCCACCCGGTCACCGCCGGTGGCACGGGGCTGTCCCTCGGGGCGGTCGGACACGACGGTGCAACGACGCTGACCCTGCGCGGGCGGGCCTCAGCGTGGAACGACAACGGCCTCGAGCAGCTGCTCGAGGCCGTCGTCTCCCTCCTGTGAAAAGAGGAGTCCCTGGGGGCGCGGTCAGGCGTTGACCAGCGTCTTGCTGCCGTCGGCGTCGACGTGGCGGCGCTCACGGGAGCTGTTGCTCGCGAACAGGCCGCCGGCGAGCAGCGCGACGCCGACCACCACGAGCAGCAGGGGGAACAGCAGGCGCAGGCCGCCGAGGAGCCTGCCGTTCTCCCGGGCGCCCGTGTCGTCCTTGGTGCCGTTGACCAGGTCGTCGACCTGCTGGTCGGTGTACTCCACCGTGGCGTTGAACAGCGGCACGCTCTGGCCCTCGTAGCGCAGCTCCTGCATCCGCTCCTCGACCCGGTCGACCGGCGAGCCGGTCTCCGGCTCGACGAAGAACGTGCGGGTCATGCCGTACCACATCTCGGCCTGCACGCCCGGCTCGGAGGAGCCGAACATCGAGCCCGGGACCTCCCGGGTCTCGATCATGGTGGGCTCGATGGTCTGGACGAACTTGTAGACCTCGAGGCCGTCGATCTCCTCGGTGCCCTCGAACTTCGCGGGCACCGACCTGCCGACGGTGCCGTCCCAGACGCCGTAGGACTTCTTCTCGGTGCCGAACGGGAACTTGTAGACCTGTCCCTCGCGGGCGGTGGGCTCCTTGGTGAGGTCGTCACCCTCCTTCACCTCGGTCCACGACTCGCACCCGTCGCAGTCCGACGCCTCGCCGCTGACGGCGTCGAAGGGCGCCCGCTCCCGCGTCTGCTGGAAGGTGGAGCCGTCCTCCGCACGGTTGACGGTCGTCGAGTTGACCCAGCTGACGGTGCCCTCGGGTGCCTCGGGCTCCTCGTAGGCGACGGTGTAGGAGGTGATCTCGAGGTCGTGCTCCTCCGCCTGGTAGGTCTCGAAGTTGAGGACCTGCGCGCCCTTCGCCTCGAGCAGCGTGGTGCCCTCGTAGTCCGGCGGGACGGTCGCGAGGGTCGGGTAGGCGTAGAACCGGACCAGACCGGCCGCGACGATCATGAACACGCCGAGCCCGATGGCAACGGCCGCAATCTTGCTGCGCATGGACAGCACCTCTCAGACGGCCACGCGAGCGTCGCGTGGGTGGTGGAGACCGGACGACGTGGCGCCGCCGGTGAGCATCTCTGTGGTCAGGTCGCGGGCGTCCGCACGCATCCGCGACCAGTCGAACCGGGCCGCCCACGCCACGCAGGCGTGGGCCCGGCGGACCCGGGCGTCCGGGTCCGGGGTGGTGACGAGCGCGTCACCGAGGGCGGCGGCGAGGCGGTCGACGACGACGCGGTGGTCCGCGTCGTCGGGGACCAGCCAGCCGGACTCGCCCGGAAGGATGGAGTCGCGCAGCCCGGGGACGTCGCGCGCCACGGTCGGCACGCCACGGGCGGCCGCGTCGATCACGGCCTGTCCCCAGCCCTCGGCGTCGGAGGCGCACACGTGCACCGACGCACGCGCCAGGACGGCGTGCTTGTCGCCCTCGCTGAGGTAGCCGTGGAAGGTCACCCGGTCGGCGATGCCGAGCTCGGCGGCACGGGCCACGAGCCGCTCCCGGTCCGGGCCCTGGCCGATCACGTCGACACGGAGGTCGCGCCCGGCGAGGTCCGCGCGGCGCTGGCTCGTGGCGACCGCCTCGAGGGCGAGGTCCACGCGCTTGTGGGTCACCAACCGCCCCAGCACGGCGATCCGGTCGGCGTCCTTCGCGACGGCCCGCCCGACGTCGTACGACGGGAGGTCGGCGCCGTTGGCCAGGATCCGGATGTCGCCGGACCAGCCCAGCTGGTCGCGCATCTCGCCGGCGGTCGACGCGGAGACGGCCGCGACCGTGCGGCGCCGGTAGACGCGCCGCATCAGGACCCGCTCCAGCCAGCGGGCGAGCGCGGCGGCCGGGGCCGGCAGGTGGGCGGTGAACTGCGCCTGGTGCACGTGGTGCACGACGAGCAGCACCGGTGTGGACCGGCGAAGCACGAGCGGCGAGAAGGACGGCAGCCCGCAGGACGGGTCGATGACGGCGTCGACGTCGGTGCGATGCCGCAGCAGCCAGCCGAGCGCGAACGGGATGAAGCCGGTCCTGCTGCCCCCACGCACGATCGCGATGCCCTCGCGCTCCTCGTGCGTGGACTGGCCGGCGTCGCGCGCGGTCAGGAACCGCACGTCCGCGCCCGCCTCCCGCAGCGCCCGCGCGAACTGCCACGCGTAGATCTCCGCACCGCCGGCCTGACGGTGGTCGAGGTCGCGCCAGTTGACGACGACGATCCGACGGCCGGCGAGTGCGCTCGCCCAGGCCGTCATGGCCGGCTCCGCGGCACGAAGGAGGCCAGCACGGGCACGGCGACGACGGCCGGCAGGGCAGCGACCGCGGGCAGCGGCATGGGGGACCGCGTGGCGCCGGCCGCCACCCTGCCGGGGTCCGACGTCACCAGGCCACGGGTCGACCACGCGATCCGCGCCAGCTCGGCGAAGGCCCCGGCGCCGTGGCGCACGGGGACGAAGGTGGATCCGGGCACGTCGACCCAGCTGACCGGGATCTCCTCGATCCGTGCCCCGGCGGCCCGCAGGCGGACGAGGAGCTCGACGTCGAACGAGAAGCCGGCAGTGTCGAGGTCGCGCACGGCCTCGCGGACGAGGTCGCCGCGGAAGACCTTGAAGCCGCACTGGGTGTCGGCGATGCCGGGCACGAGCCGTCCGGCGAGCCGGCGGTAGACCGCTGCCCCCCGCGAGCGCGTGCGGCAGTGCCGCTCCTCGGTCTCGCTCCCGGCGAGCGCACGCGAGCCGATGACGACGTCGACGCCGAGGAGCGCCCGGCGCCAGGCGACCTCGAGCGCGTCGAGCCCGGTGGCGCCGTCGGCGTCCATGAAGCACACCAGGTCGGCGTCCGTGGCCAGCAGGCCCGTCCGCACCGCCGCGCCCTTGCCGCGGCGGGTGCAGCGCACCACGCGCACGGGCAGCGCCGGCGTGCTCGCCGCGCGGGCCACCTCGGCGGTGGCGTCGCTGCTGGCGTTGTCGACCACGATCACCTCGACGTGGCCGAGCACGCCGCGGTGCGCGGCGGCGTACCGGCGCAGCTCACGCAAGGTGCGCGGCAAGCGGCGCTCCTCGTTGAACGCCGGAATGACGATCTGCAGCATCGGACCCTCCCAAGCCGTCTGCTCAGACGTCCCCCTCCCAGAAGGACGTATGACGAAGCCGCCCGCCGTCACGAGGGACGGCAGCCGACCAGACGGACTACTGGTCCGAGTAGCTGTAGAGCTCGCCGTTGCTGACGGGCTTGCGGTCGTTGTTCGCGGCGTTGACGCCAGCGACCAGGACAACCGTCGAGGCAAGGGCACCGACGATGGTCGAAATGATGATGTTCATGCGCAGGTCCCCTCCCAAAGACCAGCACAGAGCGCCCTCCCCCATGTCCATCATGTGGTGTGACGCCCGTTACTCCCTGGGACGGAGTATCCCTGTCGCCCCTGCCAAAAGCAAAAGAAACGCCAAACCGTGACCAAGAATCACGAGGATCTCCTGTCGGCGGTGCACCCCGGTCCGCACGGCCGTCTCCCCGGTGGCCACCGGACCGTCGGCGGCGAGGTCGAGCAGGGTGAGCCCGCCGGCGTCGTACCGGACGGGGGCGTCGGGGGCCGTGATCGCCCCCATCCCCTGCTCGACGAGCACCCAGCGCACCCCCTGCTCCCGCAGGGCCGCTGCCGGGTCGTCGTCGTCGAGGGCGCGGGACACCGCCACCACCCGTGGGTCCTCCGGCGGCACGACGGTGTCGGTGAGCCGTACGCTGTCGTCGACCAGCACGGTCCCGGGCAGGTACCGGGGCGCGGGGTCCAGCACGGCGCGCCGGTGGTTCCAGTCGAAGCCGCGGTACGAACCGGCCCACGGCAGCACGACGGTGATGTCGTCCGGACCGACGATGCCGGCGACGTCCGCCCACGCCCGCGGGTACGACGACCGCTCGATCTCGCCCCCGCCGCCCCAGGCCAGGCTGGGCAGCAGCACGACGGGAGCCGCCACGAGCAGCACCACCCCGCTCCACAGCGCACCCCGTCCGGGCCGTACCTGCGCCCGGATCAGCGTGGCGGCGTGCGCAGCGCCGACGGCCAGCACGAGCCCGAGCGGCGCGAGGAAGCGGTGCGAGTCCCGGAGCAGCGCGAGACCCGGCACCGCCGAGCCGAGCTCCTCGAGCAGGTCCGCACCCGGTCCGACGGTCGGCAGCAACGCCAGCACCAGCGCAACAGCGCCGAGGCCGAGCCAGCGTGCCCGGTCGGGCGCACCGCGCCACAGGCCCACGAGGGCGGTGATCGAGAGCAGGCAGGACAGCAGCACCAGCAGCGCGCTCGTGCGCTCTCCGGCCAGGATGGACGTCTTCCAGATCCCCCCGAGCGACAGGACGCTGGCGAGGGTCCCGGCTCCCGACTCGGCGCGGGCCGCGAAGCCGGCGAACACCCCGTCGGTGGACACCCGGACGGCGTCGGCCGACAGCGCCGGGACCAGCCACGGCAGGTTCGCGATGACGGCGACCAGCGCGGCCCGCCACCAACCCCGGCGATCCCTCGTCAGGCCGAGCACGGCGAGCACGCCCACCGCCATCACCCCGCTCGACGGGCTGCACACCGACGACAGGGCCAGGACGACCGCGGCCGGAGCGATGTCACGCGGGTCGCGGCGCAGGCGCAGCGCCGCCAGCGCGACCCAGGGCAGCACCAGGTAGCCGAGCAGGATCGCCCACTGGCCGATCAGCAGCCGCTCGTGGACCCACGGGTTCCAGCAGAACAGGGTGATCGCGGCGGCCCGGGAGAACCACGCGTGCTCGCGGACCAGCCGCGCGACGCCCAGGCCGCCGGCGAGGAAGCCACCGAGCAGCAGCGCCTTCTGCACCAGGTCCCCCGGGACGACGTACGACGCCAGGGAGACCAGCGCATCCATCGGCACCGCGCGCGGCAGCGCCCCGTCGAGCCCCAACCAGGCCGACTTCCACGGCTGCTCGGGGACGAAGACCATGTCGCCGACCAGCCAGAAGCCGCGTCCGAGCAGGAGCGGCCCCAGGACGGCGAGCGCGACGGCGATGGTCACGGCCAGGTCGGGGAGGTATCTCTTCACGGCTGCTCCGGCAGGCCGACCGAGACGTCGGTGACGCAGACCGGCTCGGTGCCGTCGCCCCACATCGACACGAACGGCAAGGCACCGGGAAGGTCGGGCAGGACCAGCCACGCCTCGTTCGGACCGCGCCGGGCGAGGAAGCGCTCTGACCAGGCACCGGCCGCGACGGTGACCGTCGACTCGGCGTCGGTGTAGTACTGCACCCGCATGACCAGCCGTCCCTCGACCGGGAGCGTGAACGGCACGGTCGTGGCCGTCGACGTCACCTCGTGGCCGCAGTCGCCGTCCGGCCCGGGCTGCGCCGGGACCGTACCGGCGAAGGTGACCGGCCGCAGGTGGCCGTCGGGACCGACGACCCGCAGCCGGGCGGACGGCTCATCGAAGGCGGGGTTCTCCGGCAGGGGGCCGAAGATGTGGGCGTAGCGCGAGTCGTCCCCGACGAGCGGCAGCACCAGCTCGGCGGGCGCCAGCTCGTCGAGGACCACCTGGGTGGGGTCCGCGGCGAGGTCGGCACGGAAGGCCTCCACGAAGGCGCGGTCCGCCTTGTTCTGGAAGTGCGGCACGAGCAGGGCGGTGCCGAACCCCGCCGCGATGCCGTACGCCGCCACCGCGCACGCGACCCCCACGCGCCGGGACCGAGTGGGGTGCAGCCGGGTGAGGCCGAGCCCGGGCGGGCCGCCCCGCAGGGCCAGTGCCGCACAGAGGACCGCCGCGTGCGGGATGTCGGCGGAGTAGCGCGGGTCGAGGCCGATGACGGCACCGAAGGCGGCACGGCCGCTCAGCAGCAGCACGGTGTCGGCGGCGACGTACCCGACGAGCACCGCGAGGGCCCACCGTCGGGCCGGACCGCCGCCCCGCAGGAGGAGCACGAGCACGACCGCCGCCAGCAGCAGGCTCATGACCGTCACCCACGCGGCAGGCCGGACCGCACCACCGTCGATCTCGCCGGTCCACGGACCGCCGGCAAGGCCGGGGACCGCGCTGCGGCCGAGGAAGGACCAGGTGACGCCGAGCAGCTGCTCCGGCGTGCCACCCCCGCCCTCGACCTCGGTCAGCCGTGAGTGCGCGACGAGGAATCCGCCGACGAGCGCGACCATGCCGCCCCACAGCCAGGCGTGGTCGCGCAGTGCCGCGGTCACCCGGCGCCAGCCGGTCGCCCGGTCCGCGAGCGCGACGGCGACCCCGAAGACCAGCGGCGGGATCAGGACGGAGCGCTCGTGCCAGAGCAGGCCGATCGCGGTCACCAGCAGGATCGCCAGGACGTGGCGCACCGGCTTCCCCTCCTGCTTCCAGCGCACGAACAGCCACACGGCCGCCAGCGAGCAGGTGACGTGCGGCCACAGGAACATCGACGCGCTCCACCACAGCGTCGAGACCAGCGTCAGCGGCGTCCACGCGAAGACGGCGAGCAGCACCACCCGCGACCACCGGTCCGGCAGCAGCCGGCTCAGGATCAGCCAGGCCAGCACGACCGCGAGCAGGTTGACCAGCAGGATGCCGGCGGCCAGCACCGGCCAGCGGTACGGCGCCCCGTGGGCCACCACCCACAGGGTGAGCTGCTGCAGCGGGTTGACGTGGCCGGCGAAGTCGCGGACGAGGTAGTCCCACGTCAGGTCGGACTCGGCGGCCCGGCCGGTCATGTAGAAGTCGTCCTGGTTGAAGTACGAGCCCGCGAGCAGCCACCCGCGCACGACCGCCGTCACGGCGATGATGCCGAGCGCCGCGAGGCCCTGTGCACCGCGCCAGGCGGCGAACCTCCGTCCGGTCACGACGACACCCCCGCCCGGTGGCGCGAGCGTTCCGGCGCGCCGAGGACCAGGCCGCCGACGAGGCCGACGGCGAGTGCGGCCGACAGGTCGGCGAGATCGGCCACGACCCGGGCGCCGGTCCACGCGTCGAGGACGCCCGAGGCCAGCAGCAGGGCACCGGCAGCCGTCCCGAGCGCGACCGGACGGCGCACCAGCGCGCCCGCCACCAGGCCGAGCGCCGCCACCGGTCCGAGCAGCAGGACCGCCCCGCCGACCGTCGCCAGCCAGGCCAGCGGGCGCCACGGCTCCGCATCCGGCCACGCCACCGGTGCCGCGGCCGGTGCGGAGCGCCGCCGCCGGAGCAGGAGGACGAGCGCGGCCACCCCGGCGAGCAGGACGCCGCCGCTGACTGCCAGCCCGGCCGGCAGCGCGACGTCGTACCCGCGCTCGGGGGTGTAGCGCAGCTCGACGTCGACCGCGCCACCGGCCGGCAGGAGCCAGCCCTGCTGCCAGCCGTCGACCCGGATCGCCGGCAGGCGCCGGCCGTCGATCTCGGCGACCCAGCCCTGGTTGAAGTTCTCAGGCAGGTGGAGGACCGCGTCGGGACCGGCCGCGACCCGCGCGGAGCGGCGGCTGCTCCCCCACTGGGTGACCTCGACCGCGCGCTGCCCGCCGGCCGTCACCGTCGCGTCGTCCGGCACCACGGCGAGGTCGAGGACCTCCATCTCCGCGTTCGGCACGACGGCCAGCCGGTGATCCCCGGCGGGGAGCTCCACGTCCTCGCAGGCCTCCAGGGCCATCGGGCTGCCGTTGGCGAGGTCGGCCATCGTGCCGGTGACCCGTGTCCGGATCGTGCGCCCGTCCACCTCGATCTCCGGCCCGAAGCCGCAGACCGCGCCGGTCGGGTTGTCGGGGAGGAACGGACGGACCACGTCGGCGCCGACGAGCGACACGTCCGGGACGACCACGTGGCGGAAGCCGGGCGCCTTCTCGAAGCGGATCGTGAGCCGGCGGGTGCGGATCGGTTCGGGCAGCTCCTGGCTTGCGCTCGTGCCGAGCACGATGGTCTGCGGCTCGCCGCCCTCGCCCGTCACGACCGCCGTCGCCGGCTCGCCGGGCAGGCCCTGGTGGGCGACGCCGACGGCGCTGATGGTGCGCGGGCGACGCCACTCGAAGATGAGCGTCGGGTAGAGGTCGGTGTCGTCGGAGACCCAGGCCGTCGACGGCTCGCCGTCATGGGCGAAGCGGCCCGAGACCTTCGGGTCCTGGCCGAACGACGACGTCACTCCCACGGTCAGGTCGGGGTCGAGGGGCGCCAGCAGACGGGCCGCCTCCGGGGTGCTGCGGGCCACCACGTGGCCGGTGATCCGGACGGTGGCGTCGCCGCCGGTCGCGAAGGTGCGGTCCATCCCGCCACGCTCCTCCGCGCCGCGGATCCGGGCCACGTCACAGTCCGGCCGACCGAGCGTGATCGTGCAGGCGCGGCGGCCCGGTACGGCGGAGAACACCAACCCGGCGCCGCTCGGCACGGTCCTCGGCAGGACGAAGGTGCGGGTCGGCGTGCGGTCGTCGAGGCGCACCTCGCGCAGGCCCACCCGGGCCGCCCGCGCGTCCGTCGCGGCCGCCACGACGCGGACCTCCACGCGCTCGACCGCGCTGCCGTCGAGCGGCACCGCGACCGGGACACCGTCCGCACCCACCCGGGCCCGGACCCGCTGGTCCCCTGCGACGACCTCGACCTCCCGGATCGGTACGACGAACCGGTCGTCGGCCACCGGGGTGAGGGTCACCTCGTGCACCGGCTGGGCGCCGTCGAGGTCGAGGCGCAGCCACTGCCGGTCGGCGCGGCCGATCCCGGAGCTGATCCACCGCGTGTCGAGGTCGCCGTCGACGGCCGCCTGCGGGCCGGACTCGACCATCACCGGACCGTAGTTGTCGGCATAGCCCTGCGCGCTCGACGCCGACACGGCGGCCAGCCCGTCGTCGTACCCGGCGACGACGGGGGCCCGGGACGGTCCGGCCGGGAAGTCGTGGACCGCCCGCTCGAGGCGGTAGTCGTCGTCGGGCCCCATCAGCACCGACACGGGCTCGTCGTTGTTGCCGAAGGCCCGCTCCCGGCGCTGGTCGCCGTCGGTCACCACGTCGGCGACGGCCGCCCAGCCCGGCTCCCCCTCCAGCACCGTCGCCCGGCCGGCCGGGAGCACGCCCGTCGCCTGCAGCGCGAGCACGCTCTCCGGCGTCCCGCGGACGGTGACCACGTCGTCGGCGTCGCTCGCCCGCAGCAGCGCCTGGCGGTGGGGTACCTCGAACACCTCGACCGCGGCGGCGCCCTCGGCCGTCGTACCGAACCCGGCGAGGCGCTGCAGCCCGGCGCGGGCGAGCGAGACGGCGGCACCGCCGGGGTGCGGTGAGCGGGTCTGGGCACGGAGCAGGTCACGGCGCAGGACGACGTGGGTGATGCCGACCCGCGCCAGCTGGTCGCCCAGCGCCTCGGTGGCCCGCCCGGTCGCGATGGTCTGGTCGAGGGCGGAGAGGTAGCGGATGGTCTCGCCCGGCACGAGCGGCACCTGCGTGCGGGAGACGACGTCGGTCCCGCCGAGGATGGCGAGCGGCTCGTCGATGGTCCAGCCCCAGTCCTGCTGCGCGAAGCTGGACCCCGGTACGACGAGCACGCGCTCCGCGTCCTGGGCGGCGAGGAAGCTCCGTGCCTCCTGCCAGGGCTCGTCGACGACGTCCCAGCCCGGGGTGCGGGTCTGGTTCAGCAGCAGCGGCTGGCCGAGCACCGCCACCAGCAGCAGGGGCGCCACCAGCAGGGCGCGCTGCGCGTCGGCGAACCGCGGCTGCCGCGCGACGAGCACGGCCACGCCCCGCTGCACCGCCGCGGCGAACCCGAGCGCGAGCGGCAGGCGTACCACCGGATCGATCTTGTGGACGTTGCGGAAGATCTGCAGCGGGCCGTCGAGCAGCGCCCGTACCGTGTCGGCGATCGGCGAGCCCGCCACGCCGCCGTGCGCGACGGTGAGGCAGCCGAGGCCCAGGAGCGCGGCGAGCAGCAAGGGACGGCGCAGGTCGGACTCGACGAGCGCCAGGCCGGCCAGGCCGACCGCGGCGACGGCGGCCGCCACGACCACCAGCAGCGGGTCCGTCGCCAGCCGGAAGGCGGCCGGCCACCACGGCTGGTCGCCCGAGAGCAGGTAGCCGAGCCACGACGAGTCGCCGCGGGCCGACTCCGACCAGCCGACCAGCGCCGTCGTGTCGCCTGCGCTCTCGACGTACTCGTAGAACGGCGGGGCGTAGCGGGCCAGGAGCAGCAGCGGGAGCGCCCACCACAGGCAGGCGGCACCGACCGCGGCCGTCCAGCCGGCGGCGAACCGCCAGGTCGCGAGGCCCCGGCGCAGGCCCCACAGGACCAGGATCGCGGCGAGCGGCAGCGAACCGGCGGTCTCGACCGCGTTGACGCCGCCCATGCACACGACCGCGGCGCCGCTCAGCAGCGCCGCCGTGGTGGCGCCGATCCGGCCGCGGAGGTGGAGGACGACCGCGAGCACCAGCCACGGCATGACGGCACCGGGCAGCGACTCGGCGGTCTGCACCCCGACCGTGCCGAGGAGGCGCGGTGAGAAGGCGAAGACCGCGCCTGCGAGCAGGGCCGCGAGCTCGGACAGGCCGACCGCTCGGGCCACCCGGCGGGCGCCTTCGCAGGCGACGACGAGGATCAGCGCCGACCACAGCCGCTGACCGACCCAGTCGGGGACGTGCAGCAGGTCCATGAGCACGAACCACGACCCCTGCGGGAAGAGGTAGCCGTAGGCCTGGTTCTGGAACTCCCCGAAGTTCGACTCCGGGTGCCACAGCGTGAAGGCGCCGGCGAGGAAGTCACGGGGCCGCTGGGTCAGCTCGGCGCGGGTGTCGTAGGTCGTCGCGCCGGGCTGCTGGAGGAGCATGAGGACGGCCACGACGGCGTACAGCGTCACGGCGATGCCCCGTGCCGTGCCGCGCTGCGCGTCCGTCTCGCTCATCCCACCACTCCCATCGCCACCTCCCCGTGGCGTCGGTCACTGTATTGGGGCGAGGGTCGAATCACCGGATTACCACGGGTCCGCCTACCCTGCTGGCGTGACGACTTCCGTCGAGGCCTCGCAGTCGCGTGTCCTGCGACTGCTGCGCAGCACGGCCGGGATCGCCCTCGCGATGGCGGTCATGAACATCGGCACCTATGCGTTCCAGATGGTCGCCGCGCGCATGCTCGGGCCCAGCCAGTACGGCGCCGTGGCGAGCATGATGGCGCTGCTCATGGTGCTGTCCGTCGTCCAGCTCGGGCTGCAGGCCACCGCGGCCCGACGGATCTCGGCCGAGCCCGACGACGTCGCCGCCATCGAGCGCACCGTCCTGCTGACGACCTGGCGTGCCGCGCTCCTCCTCGGCCTGCTGGCGCTCGCCGCCGCGCCCGCCGTGTGGCAACTGCTCCGCCTCGACGGCCTCGCCCCCGCGATCCTGCTCGGCCTGTGCGTCGTCCCCGTCACCGTCATGGGCGGTCAGGCGGGTGTGCTGCAGGGTGAGCGGCGCTGGCTCCCGCTGAGCCTGGTCTACCTCTCCGTGGGAGTCCCCCGGGTCCTGCTCGGTGGTGGTTTCCTGCTGGTCTCGGCCACCGAGACCAGCGCCATGCTCGGTGTGCTCGTCGCGTCCTGGCTGCCGGTCGCGGTCGGCACCTGGGCCCTGCGTCACCGCCCCGGCGACGACGTCGAGCACCACGACGTCGCCGTCCGGCGCGACGTGCTCAAGGAGACGACGGGCAGCGCCGTCGCGCTGCTCGCCTTCCTCGCCCTCTCCAACCTCGACGTCGTCGTCGCGCGCAGCGTCCTCGACGAGCACGACGCCGGCCTGTACGCCGGCGGGCTGATCGTCACCAAGGCCGTGCTCTTCCTGCCGCAGTTCGCCGTGGTGATCCTCTTCCCGTCGATGTCCACCGACGGGGAGAGCCGCGGAGCCGTGGTGAAGGGCCTCGCCCTGCTGGCCGGCCTCGGCGCGGCGTGCACCCTGGCGACGTACCTGCTCTCGGGGCTCGCGCTCGTCTTCATCGGCGGCGACGACTACGCCGGCGTGCAGGACCAGCTGTGGCTCTTCGCCGTCCTCGGCGGTCTGTTGTCGGTCCTCCAGCTGCTCGTGTACGCCGGCCTCGCGAAGCGCGGCCGCGCGACGAAGTACCTCATCGCCGCCGGGGTCGTCGTGCTGGTCGTGGCCGGTGCGATGGCCGACTCGGTGCTCGGCCTCGTCCTCACCGTCGCCGGGGTCGACGCGTTCGTGGTGGCCCTGCTGATCGTGCTGCAGGCGTTCCGCCACAAGCGCGAAACCGCCTCATAGCCACGCTGGTCGAGTGCTAGTGCGCAGCCTCGTGCCAGCTGCGCCCGGTCCCCACCGAGACGTCGAGCGGGACCGTCAGGTCGGCGGCGCCGGCCATCTGCTCGCGCACCAGCGCCTCCAGCGTCTCGGCCTCGCCCTCGGCGACCTCGAACACGAGCTCGTCGTGCACCTGCAGCAGCATCCGTGAGCGCAGGCCGGCCTCGTCGAGTGCGGCCCTCGTGCGCAGCATGGCGACCTTGATCAGGTCGGCGGCGGAGCCCTGGATCGGTGCGTTGAGGGCCATCCGCTCGGCCGCCTCGCGGCGCATCCGGTTGTCGCTGGTGAGGTCGGGCAGGTACCGGCGGCGCCCCATGATGGTCTCGGTGAAGCCCGTCCGGCGGGCCTCGTCGACGATCCCGGTGAGGTAGTCGCGGATGCCGCCGAAGGTCTCGAAGTAGTCGTCCATCAACGCACTCGCCTCGCGCGGCTCGATGCCGAGCTGCTGGGAGAGGCCGAACGCGGACAGGCCGTAGGCCAGGCCGTAGTTCATCGCCTTGATCTTGGCGCGCATCTCCGGGGTGACGTCCTCGGGCGCGACCTCGAAGACCCGCGAGGCGGTCTCGGCGTGGAAGTCGCGGCCCGAGCGGAACGCCTCGATGAGCTGCTCGTCCTCCGAGAGGTGCGCCATGATCCGCATCTCGATCTGGCTGTAGTCGGCCGTCATCAGCGACGCGTAGCCGCTGCCGACGACGAAGCTCTCCCGGATCCGTCGGCCCTCCTCGGTGCGGACCGGGATGTTCTGGAGGTTGGGCTCGGTGCTGGACAGGCGTCCGGTGGCGGCGATCGTCTGGTGGAAGGTCGTGTGGATCCGACCGTCGGGCTGCACCGTCTTCAGCAGGCCCTCGATGGTCTGCCGCAGCCGGATCACCTCGCGGTGTCGCAGGAGGTGCAGCAGGAACGGGTGCTCGGTCTGCTTGAACAGGCCCTGCAGCGCGTCGGCATCGGTGGTGTAGCCGGTCTTGGTGCGCTTGGTCTTCGGCATGCCGAGCTCCTCGAAGAGCACGACCTGGAGCTGCTTGGGCGAGCCGAGGTTGATCTCCTTGCCGATGACGGCGTAGGCCTCCTCGGCCTCCTTGCGCACCTCCTCGCCGAAGTGGGACTCGAGGCCCTCGAGGTGCTCGATGTCGACGGCGATCCCGGTCTGCTCCATCGCGGCGAGGACGCCGACCAGCGGCATCTCCACCTCGGTCAGCAGCCGGCGGCCGCCGGCCTTCTCGACCTGGTCGGCGAGCTCGGCCGACAGGTCGAGGGCCGCGCGGGCCTGGACCATCGCGCTGCGGGCGACGCCGTCGGCGGCATCGTCCTCGGCGAAGAGCATCCCCTGGTCATCGTCGCCGGCCTGGGCGAGCTCACGGTGCAGGTAGCGCAGGCTCAGGTCGGCCAGGTCGTAGGAGCGCTGGTCGGGAGCGACCAGGTAGGCCGAGAGCGCGGAGTCCTCCACGACGCCCTCGAGCGGCCACCCCTGCGCGGCGAGCGCGAGCAGCTGGCCCTTGACGTCGTGCAACACCTTCGGTCGCTCCGCGTCGCCGAGCCACGCGGCCAGCGCCTGGTCGTCGGCGAGGCTCATCGTCTCGACGTCGACGTACGCCGCCCGTCCGTCCGCGAGCGCGAGCGCGAGGCCGGTCACCCGGCCGGTGCCGCTGCCCCACGACCCGCGCACACTGACGCCGACGGTCTCCTTGCCTGCCGCGTCGAGCCACGCCGCCACGGCGTCGGGGGCGAGGGTCGTGCCCTCGAGCTCGACGCCCTCCTCGACGGTGACGTCCTCGGCGGGGGCGACCACGTCGAGGATCCGGGTCCGCAGCTCGCCCCGGATCTCGAGCTCGTCGAGCAGCTCCAGCGCGGCCGTGCGGTCCCAGTCGGTGCGCGCGAAGTCGTCGATCGCGACCCCGAGCGGCAGGTCCCGCACCAGTGCGTTGAGGCGGCGGTTGCGGATCACGTCGCCGAGGTGCTCGCGGAACGCGTCACCCTTCTTGCCGGTGATCTTGTCGGCCTGGGCGATGACGTTGTCGAGGCCGTCGTAGGTGTTGATCCACTTCGCGGCAAAGCCCGCGCCCACGCCCGGCACGCCGGGCAGGTTGTCGCTCTGCTCCCCCACGATCGCGGCGAGCTCCGGGTAGCGGTGCGGCGGTACGCCGTACTTCTCCTCGACGGCGGCGGGTGTCATCCGGGCGAGGTCGGAGACCCCGCGCATCGGGTAGAGCACGGTCGAGCGCTCGGTCACCAGCTGCAGCGAGTCGCGGTCACCGGTGAGGATCAGCACCTCGAAGCCGCTGGTCTCGTCGGCGAGCGCCTGGGTCACCAGGGTCGCGATGATGTCGTCGGCCTCGTAGCCCTCGAGCTTGAGGAACGGGATCGAGAAGCTGCTCAGCATCCGCTCGATCAACGGCAGCTGGCTGCTGAACTCCCCCGGGGTCTTGTTGCGCTTGGCCTTGTACTCGGAGTACTCCTCCGTGCGGAACGTCTGGCGGGAGACGTCGAAGGCGACCGCGACGTGGGTCGGCTGCTCGTCGCGCAGCACGTTGACCAGCATCGAGGTGAACCCGTAGACGGCGTTGGTGTGCTGCCCCGTCGCGGTCGAGAAGTTCTCGACAGGGAGGGCGAAGAAGGCGCGATAGGCCAGCGAGTGGCCGTCGAGCAGGAGGAGTCGCGGGCGAGTCGTCTCGGGCACCCGGCGACTCTACCGATGCCCGCCGACTATCGTTTCGGCCCATGACGAGCAACGCCGAGATCGCCGACTTCCTGCGCTCCCACATGGGCGCCCTCAACGAGCGGATGGGGGTCGAGCTCGTCGAGATCACGCCCGACCGGGTCGTCGCGACGATGCCGGTGGAGGGCAACACGCAGCCGTACGGGCTCCTCCACGGGGGCGCGTCGGTCGTCCTCGCCGAGACCCTCGGCTCCGTCGCCGCCGCGCTCAACGCGCCGGAGGGCCGCTTCGCCGTCGGCACCGACATCAACGCCACCCACCACCGCTCGGCGACCAAGGGCCTCGTGACCGGCGTCGCCACGCCGCTCCACCTCGGCAGGACGATGGCGAGCTTCGAGATCGCGATCACCGACGAGGAGGGCCGCCGCGTGTGCACCTCGCGGATCACCTGCGCGCTCATCGAGCGCGACCCGACCCCGAAGGCCTGAGCCGGGTCAGACCTCAGGAAGCGTCGCCACCCGCTCCGCGCGGGCCCGCCGCAAGGAGCGGCGGGCGGCCAGCACCTTGGTCCGGCCGTTGTCGGCGCCGAGCGTCGAGCGCTGCGGCGAGACCCGGCTGCGCAGCAGGGTGGTCGGGGCGATCCGGTACATGACCACCGGAGCCAGGCCGAGCCGCGCCATGAACCGGTTGGCGTCGCGGGAGGAGTGCGGGACCGCGGTCACCACGTGGAGGATGCCGTTCTCCTCCGCGAACGCGGTGGCGGCCTCCATCAGCGTGTGCCCGACACCGTGGCGGCGGGCGTGGTCGAAGACCCGTGGGTGGATCGCCTGGACGCACGGCTCGAGGTTGAGCGGCGAGAGCGTCGTGATGCGGAGGTAGACGGCGCCGGCCAGCTGGCCGTCGTACTCGACGACGACGACGCGCTGCTCCGGCGAGGCCGCGGCCCCCTTGACGATCAGCTCGAGGTCGGCTGCCTGCTCGGCCCGGTCGGCACGCCGTACGGCGTCACTCCACAGCTCGGCGAGGACCGGAGCGTCCTCGCGCGTGGCGACGCGCGTGGTCAGCGAGTAGCGACTCATGCGGGTCCCTGCCTTCCTCACCCCAAGACAAAAATCCCCGAGAACGGCCCGCCATCCCCCGGACCTGACGGCCAAGGATACGCGGGGCGGCGTCCGGCGGACAGGGGCGGGAGGGCGCTGCTTCGTAACATCTCGAATACGAGACGATGAATCGGCGACGCCGCCTCGCGACGTGACGCGGCCAACACCTAGAGTCGCGGACATGAACACGAAGCGACTCTCGGCCCTCGCCGCGGCCACCCTCGCGGCCCTCGCACTGTCGTCCTGCGGATCGGACGACAGCGGAACCACGTCCACCGGCGCTGACGTCATCGAGGCCGGCACCCTCACCGTGTGCTCGGACGTCCCCTACCCGCCCTTCGAGGACTTCGACAAGGGCAGTGAGCTCGGCTTCAAGGGCTACGACGTCGACATCGTCAACGAGATCGCGGAACGGCTCGACCTCGAGCTCACGATCAAGGACTCGTCCTTCGATGCCCTGCAGAGCGGCCAGGCCCTGAACGCGGGCCAGTGCGACCTCGCGGCCTCGGCGATGACGATCACCGACGACCGGAAGAAGAACCTCGACTTCTCCGACGGCTACTACGACTCCCAGCAGTCCCTCCTCGTCCCGGCCGACAGCGACATCGCCTCGATCGACGACCTCGACGGCGTGAAGGTCGGCGTCCAGCAGGGCACGACCGGCAAGACCTACACCGAGGAGAACGCCGACGGCGCCAAGATCGTCACCTTCCCGAGCGACGCCGAGATGTTCCAAGCCATCAAGGCGGGCCAGGTCGACGCGCTGCTGCAGGACCTCCCCGTCAACCTCGACCACACCAAGGACGGCCAGTTCAAGGTGGTGGAGACCTACGAGACCGACGAGCAGTACGGCTTCGCCATCAAGAAGGGCAACAGCCAGCTCGTCGAGGACGTCAACGGCGCGCTGGACGAGATGCGCGAGGACGGCACCTACGACGAGATCTACAACAAGTACTTCGAGGTCGAGTGAAGCGGAGCACCCGGCGGCGGCTGACGATCTGGGGGATCAACCTCGCGATCGTGCTGGTCGCCGCCGTCTTCCTCCTGCTCGCCGACTGGGAGACGATCCGCCAGAACTTCTGGAACCCCGCCGGCGTCGCCCTCTCCGACGGCAACTGGGGCGAGCTGATCACCACCGGCGCCGTCAACACCGTGAAGTACACCGCGATCGCGTTCGTCGGCGGCCTGGTGCTGGGTGTCCTGCTGGCGCTCGCCCGGCTCTCCCCGATCGCCAGCCTGCGGTGGATCTCCACGGCCTACATCGAGTTCTTCCGCGGGCTGCCGGCACTGGTCGTCATCCTGTTCATGGGCTTCGGTGTGCCGATCGCCTTCCAGTGGACGCCGCCCGGCGGCCTGGTCGGCGCTGGCCTGATCGCGCTCGTGATGGTCGCCGGGGCCTACATGGCGGAGACCCTCCGGGCCGGCATCCAGGCCGTGCCGAAGGGGCAGACCGAGGCGGCCCGATCACTGGGCATGGGGGCCGGGGCCACGATGTTCCGCGTCGTGCTCCCCCAGGCGTTCCGGGTCGTCATCCCACCCCTGACCAACGAGTTCGTGCTCCTCATCAAGGACACGGCCCTGCTGTCCGTCATCGGCGCGGAGCCGACGCAGCGCGAGCTCACCAACGTCGCCCGGGACTTCCAGTCGTCGGGTCCGTCGGCGGGCACGGCGACGTCGCTGCTCCAGGCAGCGCTCATCTACCTGGTGATCACCATCCCGCTCACCCAGCTCGTGGCCTGGCTCGAGCGGCGGCAGAGGAAGGCGACCCGATGAGCAGTGTCCCCCTGGACAAGGCCGGCGAGGCGGTGCCTGCGATCGCGGTCCGCGGCCTGCACAAGTCCTTCGGCAGCAACGAGGTCCTCAAGGGCATCGACTTCTTCGTCGACCCCGGCCAGGTCGTCTGCGTGATCGGGCCGTCCGGATCGGGCAAGTCCACCCTGCTGCGCTGCGTGAACAGGCTCGAGGAGCCGACGTCGGGCGAGGTGCTGATCGAGGGCGTCGACATCTGCGACCCCGAGACCGACCTCGACGACGTGCGCTCCCGGATCGGCATGGTGTTCCAGCAATTCAACCTGTTCCCGCACCTGTCGGTCCTGAAGAACCTCACCCTCGCCCAGCGGACCGTCCGCGGCCGCGGCAAGGACGAGGCCGTCGAGATCGCACGGCACAACCTCGCCCGGGTGGGGCTCTCGGAGAAGGAGGCGGCCTATCCCGCCCACCTCTCCGGCGGCCAGCAGCAGCGCGTCGCGATCGCCCGGGCGCTGTCGATGGACCCCGACATGATGCTCTTCGACGAGCCCACCAGCGCGCTCGACCCCGAGCTCGTCGGCGACGTCCTCAGCGTCATGCAGGAGCTGGCCCAGGAAGGCATGACCATGATGGTCGTGACCCACGAGATGGGCTTCGCCCGCGAGGTCGGCGACAAGCTGGTCTTCATGGACGGCGGCGTCGTCGTCGAGGAGGGCCGGCCGGTCGACGTACTGTCCGACCCTCGGCACGAGCGGACCCAGGCCTTCCTCTCGAAGGTCCTCTAGCAGCAGTACGACGACGAAGGGCCCGGGCATCAGCCCGGGCCCTTCGTGCTCTCCGACTGGCGTCAGACGTCGCCGCCGAGGTAGGCCGCCTTCACGGCCGGGTCGACCGCGAGGTCCTCGCCCTTGCCGGAGCGGACGATCGCGCCCGTCTCCAGGATGTGTGCGTCGTGCGAGCGCTTGAGCGCCTGGGCGGCGTTCTGCTCGACGAGCAGCACCGTGGTGCCCTGCTTGTTGATCTCGGTGATGATCGTGAAGATCTGCTGGATCAGCTTGGGCGCGAGGCCCATCGACGGTTCGTCCAGCAGCAGCAGGCGGGGGTTGGACATGAGGGCGCGCCCGATGGCCAGCATCTGCTGCTCACCCCCCGACATGGTGCCGGCGATCTGGTCGATCCGCTCCTGAAGGCGGGGGAAGAGCGCGAGCACGCGGTCCAGGTCCTCGCGATAGGCCGCGGTCTTGCGGTCCTTGCGCGTGAACGCCCCCATCTCCAGGTTCTCGCGCACCGTCATGCCGACGAAGCAGCGTCGTCCCTCAGGCGACTGCCCGATCCCCAGCTTGACCCGGTCGTAGGGCTCGACGTTGGAGATGTCCCTGCCCTCGAACCTGATCGAGCCCGCGCGGATCTTTCGCAGCCCCGAGATGGTCTTGAGCGTGGTGGTCTTGCCGGCCCCGTTGGCGCCGATCAGTGTCGTGACCGTGCCCTCGGGGACGTTGAAGCTGATGTCACGGATGGCCTCGATGTGCCCGTAGTTGACACACAGGCCCTCGACCTCAAGAAGCATCTTCCTCGTCCACTCCCAGGTAGGCGGCGATGACCGCCGGGTTGTCACGGATGTCGGCGGGGCTGCCCTCGGCGATCTTGCGCCCGAACTCGAGCACGACGATCCGGTCGGTCACGCCCATGACGAGCTTCATGTCGTGCTCGATGAGGAGCACGGTGTAGCCCTGGTCACGCACCTTGCGGATCAGGTTCATCAGCTCGACCTTCTCGGCCGGGTTGAAGCCCGCCGCCGGCTCGTCGAGGCAGATGAGCTTCGGGCCGGTGGCCATCGCGCGGGCGATCTCCAGGCGGCGCTGGTCGCCGTAGGACAGGTTGGCCGCCAGCTCGTCGGCCTTGCGGTGGATGCCCATGAAGCGGAGCAGCTCCATCGCGCGGTCGTGCCCGTGCTGCTCCTCACGCCGGTGCTTGGGCAGGCGGAAGAGCGCACTGAGCATTCCCGTGCTGTGCTGCGCATCAGCGCCGACGAGGACGTTCTCCAGCGCCGTCATCGACGGGAACAACCGGATGTTCTGGAACGTCCGGGCGATCCCGCGCTTGGTGATCTGGTGCTTCTTGAGCCCCACGATCGACTGGCCCTCGAAGGTGATGTTGCCGCTGGTGGGTCGGTAGACGCCGGTGACCGCGTTGAAACAGGTCGTCTTGCCGGCACCGTTGGGACCGATCAGGCCAAGGATCTCGCCTTGGTTGATGTGGAACGACACGTCGTCCAGCGCGGTCAGCCCGCCGAAGCGCAGCGTGACGTTCTGGACCTCGAGGACCTTGCCTCCACCGGCCGGTCGCTGGATCTCGGCGCTCTGTGCCGGCTCGTTCTTGGTGAGATCAGGCACGGGCCACCTCCTCTCCGTCGGTCTCGCCATCCGCGCCCTCTTCGAGCTCTTCCAACTCGTGCTCCAGCTGCTTGGCGCGGACCGTGCGCCGCGGTGGCAGCAGGCCCTCGGGGCGCAGGGTGGCGAGGATCACCAGGGCCAGGCCGAACGCCAGGACGCGGAAGTCCTCGAAGTCCCGGAACCGCTGCGGCAGGTACGCGACGAGCGCCGCTCCGACCAGGACACCCCATCGGTTGCCCTGCCCCCCGATCACGACAGCTGCCAGGTAGAGGATCGAGAACAGCAGGAGGAAGGACTGCGGGTTGATGAAGCCTTGGCGGCTGGCGTAGAGCGCACCGGCGAGACCGCCGACGAACGCGCCGGTCGAGAAGGCCAGCAGCTTGAACTTGAAGGTCGGGACGCCCATCAGCTCCGCGGCGTCCTCGTCCTCGCGGGTCGCCTCCCACGCTCGGCCGACCCGGCTGTTCTTGATCAGGACGTCGGCGATCAGGACCAAGATGACCGCGGTCAGGCCCATCCAGTAGTACGGGATCTGGTCGAGCACGCCGAAGAACAGGAACTTCGTCGTGTCCTGGGTGTCGAGCAGGACACGACCGTTCTCCCACGCCAGGTGCGGGACCTCGAACAGGCCCTCGTCACCACCGATGCCCGGCGGCTTGGCAATGTTCTTGATTCCACGGGCGTCGCCGAGCCACTCGGTGTTCACGGCGACCAGGCGGATGATCTCGCCGAACCCGAGGGTCACGATGGCGAGGTAGTCACCGCGCACGCGCAGCGTCGGCGCACCGAGGATGACACCCGAGATCATCGCCACGACGACGGCGACGGGGATGGCGAGCAGGAGCGGCCAGCTCGCGTGGAAGGAGGTCAGGATCGCCACCGTGTAGGCGCCGATCGCGTAGAAGCCGACATAGCCGAGGTCGAGGAGACCCGCGTAGCCGACCACGATGTTGAGGCCGAGCGCCACGAGGCAGTAGATGCTGACGGTGAAGAGCACACCACCGAAGTCCACGCCGGGCGTCGAGATGATGGGTGGCTCCAGCAACGGCAGTGCGTAGGCCAGGAGCGCCAGCAGGATCCACAACAGGATCTTGACGGGCTTGGGCAGGCCGGTGAGCCGTGCCTTGAATCCGGTGTTCATGCTCGCGCCTTTCCGAGCGACTCGCCCAGGAGGCCGGTGGGCCGGACGAGCAGGATGAGGACGAGCAGCACGAACGCGATCACGTCGCGCCACTCACTGCCGAAGATCGCTTGACCCCAGTTCTCGGCGACGCCGAGCACGAGGCCGCCGAGCAGAGCGCCACGAAGGTTGCCGATGCCACCGAGCACGGCGGCCGTGAACGCCTTGACGCCGAGCACGAAGCCGACGTCGAACTTCGTGGTCTCGATCTTGAGCATGTAGAGGAAGGCCGCGACTCCGGCCATCAGACCTCCGATGAGGAAGGTCATCTGAACGGTGCGCGTGGGGTTCACGCCCATGAGCGAGGCCGTCTCCGGGTCCTGGGCGGTGGCGCGGATGCCCTTGCCGAGGCGCGAGCGCCGCACGAACTGGTCGAGCAGCACCATCATCGCCACGGCGGACCCGATGACGATCAGGTCGATCGACGAGATTGATACGCCCGCGACCTCGAAGCGCGGCTTCTCGAGCACGCCCGCCATGCTGTTGTTGATGCGGGCCTTGCCGACGTACTCGGAGAGGTCGTCGTCCAGGTTCAGCCAGCCGGCGATCTTGTCGCGCAGGCCCATGAGCTCCGCCAGCACGAACGAGGCGCCGATGGCCGAGATGAGAGCGATCAGCCGCGGCGCGTTCCGCTTGATGAGAGGGCGGTAGGCGACCCGCTCCAGCGTCAGCGCGATGACGGCGGACAGGATCATCGCCGCCAGCAGCGCGGCGATGAGGATCGCGATCAGCTGGATACCGTCGGCGTCAGCGGCACCGAGCGCGATCACCACCCACAGCATCGCGAAGGTGCCGTACATGAACACCTCGGAGTGGGCGAAGTTGATGAGCTGCAGAACGCCGTAGACCATCGTGTAGCCGAGCGCGATCAGCGCATAGATGGCACCGAACGCGAGCCCGGTGATGGTGAGCTCGGGCAGGTTGTTGAAGAAGAATTCGAAGTTCACGCAAGGTCTCCTGGACAGAGAGCCGAACAGAGGCGCGGCCGGGAACGAGGTGTCCCCGGCCGCGCCACTGTCATGTCGATCGGATCAGCGGTCGATCACTCGATCTCGCCCTCGGGCACGATCGCTCCGCCCTTGACGGTGTAGGCGTAGACGTGGACGTCTGCCGGCTCGCCCTTGTCGTCGAACTTCAGCTGCTTGGTGATGCCCTGCTCGTCGTAGCCGTTGACGAACTCGAGCATGTCCTCGCGGTTGTCGATCCCGTCCTCGATGCCGGCGAGGAAGATGCTCGCGGCGTCGTAGGCCTCGGCGGCGTAGGTGCCGGGCGCCTCACCGAACTCGGCCTCGTAGGCCTTGGCGAACTCGGCCACGGCCGGGTCGGTGTCGGGGATGCAGGGGCACGTGATGATCGTGCCCTCGGCGGCTTCCTTGGCGTCCAGGAAGGCCGGGTCCTTCACGCCGTCGGCGACGACGAAGGTGCCGTCGAAGCCGCCGTCACGCAGCTGGCCGATGAGGATGGTGGCCTCGGCGTAGTAGCCACCGAAGAACACCGCGTCCGGCTTCGCGTCGGTCACCTTGGTGACGGTGGCGGAGAAGTCGGTCTGGCCGGCCTGGATGGTGTCGGTGCCCTTGACCGCGTCGCCGAGGTCCTCCTCCACGATGCCGGCGAGGCCGGCGCCGTACTCGGAGGCGTCATCGATCACGAAGACGGTCTTGGCCTGGATCGTGTCCTTGATGTACTTCGCGGCGGCCGGACCCTGGGTCGCATCGTTGCCGAGCGCGCGGTGGAAGGTGTCCCAGCCGTTGTCGGCCAGGGTCGGGTTGGTCGCCGACGGGGTGATGGTCGGCAGACCGGCCTCGGCGAACGCCTCGCCCGCGGCGGCGGACTCGCCGGAGAAGGCGGGACCCACGACGCCGATGAGGTTCTCCTCACCAGCAGCCTCCGTCGCCAGGTTCGGCGCCTCGTCAGGGCTGCCCTGCGAGTCGTACTTGATGTAGTTCACCTCGCAGTCGGCGTCCTCGTTGTACTGGTCGATCGCCAGCTGCGCGCCCTGGATGATCGGCTTGCCGAGACCAGCGGCAGGGCCCGTCTCCGGGCCGAAGAAGGCCAGGCTGAGGTCGCACGCGGCATCGCTGCCGCCGTCGCCGTCCTCGGTCGTGCCACACGCCGTCAGGGAGAGACCCAGGGCCAGCGCCGCGGCGCCCAGCCCCACTACCTTGTTTCGCCTCAAGACAATCCCGCTTCCTTAGTCGTTCCGGCAGGCGGCGACCGCCACCTGCCGAGATGTCCTGCCGCGGGAACCTACACCGGCTCAGGGGCAGGTGGAAGCAACTCGGCGGCTCCGGAGCCGAATCCTGACGAATCTGTTACCTGAGAGCCGGGTCACACGAATTTTTTACGACCCGGAACCACCCGGGACACCGTGGGTGACCACACCCTCGGCAACCTCGCGCATCGACATGCGCAGGTCCATCGCCGTCTTCTGGATCCACCGGAAGGCCTCCGGCTCGGTCAACGACAGCTGCTCCTGGAGGACGCCCTTGGCGCGATCCACGGCCTTGCGGGTCTCGAGACGCTCGGTCAGGTCGGCGACCTCGCTCTCGAGCTGGGCGATCTCGGCGAACCGGCTGACCGCCATCTCGATCGCCGGCACCAGGTCGGTCTGCGAGAACGGCTTGACGAGGTACGACATCGCGCCGGCCTCCCGGGCCCGCTCGACGAGGTCGCGCTGGGAGAACGCCGTCAGCATCACCACGGGCGCGATCCGCTTGCCGGCGATCGCCTCCGCCGCCGCGATACCGTCGAGGACGGGCATCTTCACGTCGAGGATCACCAGGTCGGGGCGCAGCTCCTCGGCGAGCTCGATCGCCTTCTGCCCGTCGCCGGCCTGGCCCACGACGTCGTACCCCTCCTCGACGAGCATCTCGGCGAGGTCCATCCGGATCAGGGTCTCGTCCTCCGCGATCACCACGGTGCGGGGGGTCGGCTGCGCGGTCTCGGTCACGGGAGAAGGTTATCGGCCCGCCCGGTTCGGAGGGCGGGAGCCGTCTCGGCTACCGTTTCCGTCGCCGCGGCCCCGGTAGTCCAACGGCAGAGACAATGTGCTCAAACCACATCCAGTGTGGGTTCGAATCCCACCCGGGGCACCTGAGGATTGATCCGTCGGACCTCTGACCGACGCTTCTGCCCGTGTACTCGGAACACATCCGCCAGCCGGCGGGGCAGCCGCGGGGAGACCCAGACGCTCTCGCGCGCAGGCGACGAGTCTGTCCCCGGTGCGGAAAGATCGCGTGACGCCAGTGCGACGTCCGGGTGATCCGTGTGGCGCGGCGCGAGGCGGTCGAGCGCCTCGATGCCCTGATCGGTCCGAAGACCTGACGCCTCAGCCGTGACGTCGGTACGCCGGCGCCACCTCGTTGATCGCATCACCCATCCGGTGGATGCGCAGCGCGTTGGTGGAGCCCGGGATGCCGGGCGGGCTGCCCGCGACGATCACGACGAGGTCGCCCTCCTGGACCCGGCCGATCTTGAGCAGCTCCTCGTCGACCTGGCGCACCATCTCGTCGGTGTGCTCGACGGTGCCGGTCTGGAAGGCCTCGACCCCCCAGGTCACGGCGAGCTGGGAACGCGAGCGCGCCTCCGGGGTGAAGGCGAGGACCGGGATCGAGCTGCGCAGGCGGGCCAGGCGGCGGGCCGAGTCGCCGGACTGGGTGAACGCCACGACGTACTTGGCGCCCACGCGCTGGGCGACCTCCTCGGCCGCCTTCGTGATCACACCGGAGCGGGTGTGCGGGTCCCACTCGATGCGGCCGAACCGGCTGAAGGTGTCGTCGACGAGGGCGTGCGTCTCGGTCGCGGTGATGATCCGGGCCATCGTCTCGACCGTGTGGATCGGGTGCTCCCCCACACCGGTCTCCCCCGACAGCATGACCGCGTCGGCGCCGTCGAGCACCGCGTTGGCGACGTCGCTGGCCTCGGCGCGGGTCGGCGCGGGGCTGGTGATCATCGACTCCAGCATCTGGGTCGCCACGATGACGGGCTTCGCGTTGCGCCGGGCGGCCACGATGATCTTCTTCTGGAGGAAGGGCACCTCCTCCAGCGGGCACTCCACACCGAGGTCGCCGCGCGCGACCATGAACGCGTCGAAGGCCGCCACGACCTCGTCGAGGTTGTCGATGGCCTGCGGCTTCTCGATCTTCGCGATGACGGGGAGCATGACGCCCTCCTCACGCATGATCGCCCGCACGTCCTCCGCGTCCTTGGCGTTGCGCACGAAGCTCAGCGCGATGAAGTCGACACCGAGACGCAGCGCGAAGCGCAGGTCGGCGATGTCCTTCTCCGAGAGAGCCGGCACCGAGACGGCCACGCCGGGCAGGTTGATGCCCTTGTTGTTGCTGACCTTGCCGCCGACGAGGACCTCGGTGACGACATCGGTGCCATCGACGACCTCGACGACGCGGAGCCGCACCTTGCCGTCGTCGATCAGCAGCGGGTCACCCGGCGCGACGTCGCCCGGCAGTCCCTTGTACGTCGTCCCGCTGATCTCGGCGTTGCCGTCCACGTCGCGCGTGGTGATCGTCCAGCGCTGGCCGCGGTTGAGGGTGACCGGACCGCCGGAGAACCGCTCGAGCCGGATCTTCGGTCCCTGCAGGTCGGCCAGGATGCCCACTCCGTGGCCGCTGGCATCGGATGCCTCGCGCACCAGGCGGTAGACCTCGGCGTGGTCGTCGTGCGAGCCGTGGCTCATGTTCAGGCGCGCGACGTCCATGCCGGCGTAGACCAGCTCGCGGATCCTCCGCTCGGAACTGGTCGCAGGGCCGAGGGTGCACACGATCTTGGCTCTTCGCACGTTCCAAACCCTAACGATGACCGACCGGTAGAAAAAGTCGAAACGACGCAAACTTCGGATGAAGTCTGCGTCGTCTCGACAGGGCAGCTGCTCAGACCACCAGCGGGCGCGCCGTCGGCGGGATCGGGGCGGGCAGCTGGGTGCTGCCCGTGAGGAACTTGTCCACCCCGGCGGCGGCCGCACGGCCCTCCGCGATCGCCCACACGATGAGCGACTGGCCACGGCCCGCGTCGCCGGCGACGAAGACGCCCTCGACGTTGGTCGCGTAGTCGTTGTCGCGCTTGACGTTGCCGCGCTCGTCGAGCTCGACACCGAGCTGCTCGATGAACCCGGGCTGCTCCGGCCCGACGAAGCCCATCGCGAAGAGGACGAGGTCGGCCGGGATCTCCCGCTCGGTGCCCTCGTGCTCGACCAGCTTGCCGCCCTCGAAGGAGACCTCGACGATGCGCAGCGCCCGGACGTTGCCGTCCTCGTCGCCGAGGAACTCCTTGGTGGAGACGGAGTAGACCCGGTCGCCACCCTCCTCGTGCGCGGAGGACACCCGGAAGAGCATCGGGTACGTCGGCCACGGCTGCCCGGCCGGACGGTCCTCCGTCGGCTGCGGCATGATCTCGAGCTGGGTGATCGACGCCGCGCCCTGGCGGATCGACGTGCCGAGGCAGTCGGCGCCGGTGTCACCGCCGCCGATGATGACGACGTGCTTGCCGTCGGCGCGGATCTGGCCCTCGACCTCCTCGCCGACCGCGACGCGGTTGGCCTGCGGGAGGAACTCCATCGCCTGGTGGATGCCCTTGAGCTCGCGCCCGGGGACGGGGAGGTCCCGCGGCACGGTCGAGCCGACCGCGATCACCACGGCGTCGTACCGGTCCTTGAGCGCCTGGCCGGTGAGCTTGCCCTCGCCGACCGTGACGCCGGAGCGGAAGATCGTGCCCTCGCGCATCATCTGCTCGAGGCGCTTGTCGAGGTGCTTCTTCTCCATCTTGAACTCGGGGATGCCGTAGCGCAGCAGCCCGCCGGGCTTGTCGGCCCGCTCGTAGACGGCCACGGTGTGGCCGGCGCGGGTGAGCTGCTGGGCGACGGCGAGTCCGGCCGGACCGGAGCCGATGACGGCGACGGTCTTGCCCGAGAGCCACTCCGGCGGCTGCGGCCGCACGAAGCCGGACTCGAAGGCCTTGTCGATGATCGAGACCTCGATGTTCTTGATCGTCACGGCCGGCTGGTTGATGCCGAGCACGCACGCGGTCTCGCAGGGCGCCGGGCAGAGGCGACCGGTGAACTCCGGGAAGTTGTTCGTCGCGTGCAGGCGCTCGATCGCGCCCTCCCAGTCGTCGCGCCAGACCAGGTCGTTCCACTCCGGGATGATGTTGCCCAGCGGGCAGCCCGAGTGGCAGAACGGGATCCCGCAGTCCATGCAGCGGCTGGCCTGGACGTTGATGATCGGCAGCAGCGCGCGACCGATCCCGCCCGGGTAGACCTCGTTCCAGTCGTGGACCCGCTCCTCGACGGGACGACGGGTGGCAACCTCACGGGTGTTCTTGAGGAACCCCTTCGGGTCAGCCATACAGCACCTCCATGACTCGGTTGGCGGCGGCGTCGGCGTCGAGGCCCTCGGCCTCCGCCTCGGCCTGGACCGCCAGGACCTTCGCGTAGTCGCGCGGCATGACCTCGGTGAACCGCGGCAGTGCGGCCTCCCAGTCGGCCAGCAGCGCCTCGGCGACCTCGGAGCCGGTCTCCTCGAAGTGCTTGCGCACGATGTCCTGCAGCTCGCCGGCGTACTGCTCACTCACCGGACGCAGGTCGACGAGCTCGCCGTTGACCCGGAAGTCCTTGAGGTCGAGCACCCAGGCGATGCCGCCCGACATGCCGGCAGCGAAGTTGCGGCCGGTCTTGCCGAGGACGACCACCCGGCCGCCGGTCATGTACTCGCAGCCGTGGTCGCCCACGCCCTCGGTCACGATCGTGGCACCGGAGTTGCGCACGCAGCACCGCTCCCCCACGCCGCCGCGGATGAAGATCTCACCCGAGGTCGCGCCGTAGGCGATCGTGTTGCCCGCGATGATGTGCTCGTCGGCGCGGAAGGTCGCGCTGCGGTCGGGCCGGATCGCGATCCGGCCACCCGAGAGGCCCTTGCCGACGTAGTCGTTGGCATCGCCCTCGAGCCGCAGCGTGATGCCCTTGGGCACGAACGCACCGAGCGACTGCCCGGCCGACCCGACGAAGGTCAGGTCGATCGTGCCGTCGGGCAGGCCCGCGCCGCCGTACTTCTTGGTGACCTCGTGGCCCAGGATCGTGCCGACGGTCCGGTTGACGTTGCGGATCTGCAGCTGGGCGCGCACCGGCTCGCCCGACTCGATGGCCGCGGCCGCGAGCGGGAGGATCTCGGTGACGTCCAGCGACTTCTCCAGGCCGTGCTCCTGGCCCTTGGTGTTGCGGATGTCCTGGTCGGGGAAGTGCGTCTCGGCGACCTCGACCTTGTGCAGGATCGGCGCGAGGTCGAGCCCCTGTGCCTTCCAGTGCCGCTCGGCGGCGACGGTGTCGAGTGCCTCGACGTGGCCGACGGCCTCCTCGATCGACCGGAAGCCCAGCTCCGCCAGCAGCTCGCGGACCTCCTCGGCGATGAACTCGAAGAAGTTGACGACGTACTCGGCCTTGCCGCTGAACCGCGAGCGCAGCGTCGGGTTCTGGGTCGCGACACCCACCGGGCAGGTGTCGAGGTGGCAGACCCGCATCAAGATGCAGCCCGAGACCACCAGCGGGGCGGTCGCGAAGCCGAACTCCTCGGCGCCGAGCAGCGCCGCGATGACGACGTCACGGCCGGTCTTGAGCTGGCCGTCGGTCTGCACGACGATCCGGTCGCGCAGGCCGTTGAGCAGCAGCGTCTGCTGGGTCTCGGCGAGGCCGAGCTCCCAGGGACCACCGGCGTGCTTGAGCGAGGTGAGCGGGGACGCGCCCGTGCCGCCGTCGTGGCCGGAGACCAGGACGACGTCCGCGTGTGCCTTCGAGACACCAGCCGCGACCGTGCCGACACCGACCTCGGAGACCAGCTTCACGTGGACGCGGGCCGACGGGTTGGCGTTCTTGAGGTCGTGGATCAGCTGCGCCAGGTCCTCGATCGAGTAGATGTCGTGGTGCGGCGGCGGGCTGATCAGGCCCACGCCCGGCGTGGAGTGGCGGGTCTTCGCGACCCACGGGTACACCTTGTTGCCGGGCAGCTGGCCGCCCTCACCGGGCTTCGCGCCCTGCGCCATCTTGATCTGGATGTCGTCGGCGTTGGTGAGGTACTCGCTCGTGACGCCGAAGCGACCCGACGCGACCTGCTTGATCGAGCTGCGGCGCTCGGGGTCGTAGAGCCGGTCGGCGTCCTCGCCGCCCTCACCGGTGTTGGACTTCGCCCCCAGCCGGTTCATGGCGATGGCCAGGGTCTCGTGCGCCTCGCGCGAGATCGAGCCGTAGGACATGGCACCGGTCGAGAACCGCTTGACGATCTCGCTGACCGGCTCGACCTCGTCGATGGAGATCGGGGTCCGGCCGAACGCGGCGGCGTCCTTGAACCTGAACAGGCCGCGCAGCGTCATCAGCTTCTCGGACTGGTCGTCGACCGCCGCGGTGTACTGCTTGAAGATGTCGTAGCGACCGGTCCGCGTGGAGTGCTGCAGGCGGAACACCGTCTCCGGGTTGAACAGGTGCGGCTCGCCCTCGCGACGCCACTGGTACTCGCCACCGATCTCCAGCTCGCGGTGCGCGGGCGCGATGCCGGCCGGCGGGTACGCCTTCGCGTGCCGCGCCGCGACCTCGGTCGCGATGACGTCGAGCTCGACGCCACCCAGCTTGGAGGTGGTGCCGGTGAAGTACTTGTCCACGACCGCCTGCGAGAGGCCGACGCACTCGAAGATCTGCGCACCCGTGTACGACGCCACGGTGCTCACGCCGATCTTGGACATGACCTTCACGACGCCCTTGCCGAGGCCCTTGATCAGGTTCTTGACGGCCTGCTCGGGCTCGGTCTTGACGTAGTAGCCCTCGCGCGCCAGGTCCTCGACGGTCTCCATGGCGAGGTACGGGTTGACCGCGGCCGCGCCGTAGCCGACCAGCAGGGCCACGTGGTGGACCTCGCGGACGTCACCGGCCTCGACGAGCAGGCCCACCTGGGTGCGGGTCTTCTCGCGGACCAGGTGGTGGTGCACGGCACCGGTCAGCAGCAGCGACGGGATCGGCGCCAGGTCCGCGGTGGAGTGGCGGTCGGACAGCACGATGATCCGGGCACCGTCGGCGATCGCCTCCGACACCTCCTGGCAGATCTCGTCCAGCCGGGCCGCCATCGCCTCGCCGCCGCCGTGGACGTCGTACAGGCCACGGGAGACGTGGGTGATGAAGCCCGGGTGGTCGCCCTCGCGGTTGATGTGGCGGATCTTGGCCAGGTCGTCGTTGGAGATGACCGGGAACGGCAGGGAGATCTGCCGGCACGAGGCGGGGTTCGGCTCGAGCAGGTTGGACTCCGGGCCGATGGAGCCGTAGAGCGAGGTGACGAGCTCCTCGCGGATGGCGTCCAGCGGCGGGTTGGTGACCTGCGCGAACAACTGGCTGAAGTAGTCGAACAGCAGCCGCGGCTTGTCGCTCAGCGCCGCGATCGGCGTGTCGGTGCCCATCGAGCCGAGCGCCTCACCGCCGGTGTTGGCCATCGGCGTGAGGATGACGCGCAGCTCCTCCTCGGTGTAGCCGAAGATCTGCTGGCGGCGGGTGACCGAGGCGTGGGTGTGCACGATGTGCTCCCGCTCCTCGATGTCGTCGAGCTGGATCATGCCGGCGTGCAGCCACTCGCCGTACGGGTGCTCCGCGGCGAGCTGCGACTTGATCTCGTCGTCCTCGACGATGCGGTGCTCCTCGGTGTCGACGAGGAACATGCGGCCCGGCTGGAGGCGGCCCTTGCGGACGACCTTGGCGGGGTCGAGGTCGAGCACGCCGACCTCCGAGGCCAGGACGACGAGGCCGTCGTCGGTGACCCAGAAACGCGACGGACGCAGGCCGTTGCGGTCGAGGACCGCGCCGATCTGGGTGCCGTCGGTGAACACGACGCACGCCGGGCCGTCCCACGGCTCCATCATCGTGGAGTGGAAGCGGTAGAAGTCGCGCCGCTGCGTGTCCATCTCGGTGTGGTTCTCCCACGCCTCCGGGATCATCATCAGCACCGCGTGCGGCAGGCTGCGACCACCCATGTGGAGGAGCTCGAGGACCTCGTCGAAGGACGCCGAGTCGGACGCACCGGGGGTGCAGATCGGGAACAGGCGCTCGAGGTCGCCCGGGATGATGTCGGAGTCGAGGAGCGCCTCACGGGCCCGCATCCAGTTGCGGTTGCCCATGACGGTGTTGATCTCGCCGTTGTGCGCGATGAAGCGGAACGGGTGCGACAGCGGCCAGCTCGGGAAGGTGTTGGTCGAGAAGCGCGAGTGCACGACACCGATCGCCGAGGCCATCCGCTCGTCGCGGAGGTCGGGGAAGAAGTTGTCGAGCTGGTCGGTCGTCAGCATGCCCTTGTAGGCGAGGGTGCGCGACGAGAGCGACGGGAAGTAGACCTCGGTCTCGCGCTCGGCCCGCTTGCGCAGGCAGAACGCCAGGCGCTCGAGGTCCATGCCGTTGAGGGCACCGCCCGGCGCCTGCACGAAGAGCTGGGCGAACGTCGGCATGACGCTGAGCGCCATCGTGCCGAGGATGTCGGGGTTGACCGGGACGTCGCGCCAGCCGATGACGACCAGGCCCTCCTCGGCGGCGATCTCCTCGATCCGCGCTCGGGTCTTGGCGACCTGGCCCTCGTCGCCGGGCAGGAAGGCGGTGCCGACGGCGTACGTGCCGGCGACCGGCAGCGTGATGCCGTTCTCGGCCGCGACGGCGCGCAGGAACGCGTCCGGCACCTGCAGCAGGATGCCGGCGCCGTCGCCGGAGTTGGCCTCGGCGCCGGCGGCGCCGCGGTGGTCGAGGTTGCGAAGGGCCGTGAGCGCCTTGGCCACGATGTCGTGGCTGGCTTCACCGGTCAGCGTCGCGACGAAGGCAACGCCACAGGCGTCCTTCTCGTGGCGCGGGTCGTAGAGACCCTGCGGCGGTGGGAACGAGTGCATGGAGGGCACCAAGGTTCTCCCGTCGGCTACGTCTGCAGCCTCCGACGGCGAAGATCGGGCCATCGCGACGGGGGTCCACAGAAGGTGGGGCGCAAGGGACAGCACTGGCCCACGCGGCGGAACCCTCAGATTACCACTGTGTGAACGCGTTCCGCTCACTCAGTGGTCAGTCGTGGACGCCTCGTCCGTCACATCGCCCTCAGCCGCGTCATCCGGTCCGGGCTGATCCTCCTGGGCGGGGGTCCGCCCGTCGACGTACACGCTCTCCTCGCGGCCCGGTCGGTTGCGCTGCGCCCAGAGGAGGTACGCCGCCGCGAGGACGAAGAGCACGATCGACGTCCAGACGTTGAACCGCAGGCCGAGGACGTCGTTGAGCTGGACGTCGTCGATGCGGATGTACTCGATCCATCCGCGGCCGAGGGTGTAGGCCATGACGTAGATCGCCATCACCTTGCCGTGGCCCAGGCGGTAACGACGGTCGAGCCAGATGATCAGCGCGAAGGCGGCGAGGTTCCACAGGAACTCGTAGAGGTACGTCGGGTGGAAGGTCGCCATCTCGGGCGGGATGCCGCCGTTGGCGACGAGCGCGTCCTGGTAGTCCTGGCTGGCGAGGTAGGCGCTGCTGAAGTGGTCCTGGTCGATCTCCAGTCCCCACGGCAGGTCGGTCGGCCGGCCGTAGAGCTCCTGGTTGAACCAGTTGCCCCAGCGACCGATGGCCTGCGCGACCAGGACGCCGGGCGCCAGTGCGTCGAGCATCGGCTCGAGTCGGATGCCCTTGCGGCGGGCGCCGATCCACGCGCCGACGGCGCCCAGGCCGACCCCGCCCCAGATGCCGAGCCCGCCGTGCCACACGTAGAGCGCCTCGATCGGCTCCCCGCCCGAGCCGAAGTACTTCTCCCAGTCCGTGGCGACGTGGTAGAGCCGCGCACCGACGAGGCCGAAGGGCACCGCCCACAGGGCGACGTCCTGGACCTCGCCGAGCGTGCCGCCACGGGCCTGCCAGCGCTTCTCGCCGATCCAGATGGCGACGACGATGCCGAGGATGATGCACAGCGCGTAGCCGCGCAGGGGGAACGGCCCGATGTGCCACACACCGTTGGCCGGGCTGGGGATCGTGGCGGTGATCAGCTGGGGCAGCACGTGTCAGTCCTCGGTGAGCAGGGTGTGGATGTCCGCCGCGAACTCGGCGGCCGAGGTCTCCTGGTTCCACAGGGCCACGCCGTCGTCGTGGCTGTCGATGGCCAGGGTGAAGGTCGAGTGCCCACCGAGGTCGTAGCCCCCGGTCGGCAGCTTCTTGCCGTCGTTGACGTAGACGTGCAGCGGCTCGCCGACCTCGATGATCGTGTCGAGGTCGCCGGTCAGGCCGATGAACGACTTGTCGTACTCGTCGAGGTACTTCCGCATCGTCCTCGCGTCGTCGCGCGCCGGGTCCGTCGTCACGAGCACGACGTCGACCTTCTCCCGGTCGGCGTCGTCGAGCTGGTTGAGCGCGGACCTGATGTTGTTGAGCACGAGCGGGCAGAAGTCCGGGCAGTTCGTGTACCCGAAGAAGACCAGCGTCAGCGGCTTGTCCGTGCTCGACGCGAGGGAGTACGGCTGGCCGTCGGTGTCGGTCAGTGCGATGTCGGGCGCGTGGTAGGGCTGCTTGAGCCGGGTGCCGGTGAACTCGCCGGTGTCGGCGGCCGTGCCGCAGCCCGCCACGAGCAGCCCGAGCAGTGCCGCGAGGACCGCGAGTCGCAGGCCGCTACGCACGAACGCCCCCCGCGAGCTCCTCCGTCAGGGCCCTCAGCGCCGCGAGCCCGGCGGCGCGGTCGTCAGGGTGGTCCAGCAGGGTGCGGACGAACGCGGAGCCGACGATCACGCCGTCGGCGTACGCCGCCAGCTCGGCCGCCTGCGCGCCGGTGCTCACGCCCACGCCCACGCCCACGGGCAGGTCCACGCCACCGTTCGGGCTGAGTGCCCTGGTGCGCTCGATCAGCGGCGCGACACCGGCGGCGGTCGCCTGCGTGGTGCCCGTGACGCCCATGATCCCGGTCACGTAGACGAAGCCGCGCGAGGCGGCCGTGGTCAGCGCGATCCGCTCGTCGGTCGACGACGGTGCCACCAGGAACACCTTGTCGAGGTCGCGCGCATCGGCGGCCGCGACCCACTCGGGAGCGAAGTCGGGGGTCAGGTCCGGCGTGATCAGGCCCGCTCCCCCGGCGTTCGCCAGGTCCTGGGCGAACCGCTCGACGCCGTACTTCTCGACCGGGTTCCAGTAGGTCATCACGAGCGTCGGGACGCCGGTGGCCGCGACGGCCTCGACCGTCCGCAGCACGTCGGTCGTGCGCACGCCGCCCTCGAGGGCCTGCTGGGCCGCAGCCTGGATGGTCGGGCCGTCCATGACCGGGTCGCTGTACGGCAGGCCGATCTCGATGACGTCGCAGCCGGCCTCGACCATCGCGGTGAGCGCGGCGATGCTGCCGTCGACGTCGGGGAAGCCCGCCGGGAGGTAGCCGACGAGGGCAGCGCGACCCTCGGCCCGCGCCTTGGCGAACGCGGTGCTGGTGCTGCTCACTTCGCCTCCCCCGCGCGGGCGCCGGCCGTGCCGAGGCCGAACCACTCGAGCGCCGTACCCATGTCCTTGTCGCCACGGCCCGACAGGTTGACGAGCAACGTCTGGCCCGGCCGCTCCTCGGCGACCCGGAGCGCGCCCGCGATCGCGTGAGCGCTCTCGATCGCCGGGATGATGCCCTCGGTCCGGGCCAGCAGGGCCATCGCGTCCATGGCCTCGGCGTCGGTGACCGGGAGGTACGTCGCCCGGCCGCCGGCCGCGAGCGCGGCGTGCTGCGGCCCGACGCCCGGGTAGTCGAGGCCGGCGGAGATCGAGTGCGACTCGACCGTCTGCCCGTCGTCGTCCTGCAGCACGAAGGTGCGTGCCCCGTGGAGCACGCCGATCGAGCCGGCGAAGATGGTCGCCGCGTGGCGGCCGGTCTCGACGCCGTCTCCGCCCGCCTCGAAGCCGTAGATCGCCACCTCGGGGTCGTCGACGAAGCCCGCGAACAGGCCGATCGCGTTGGAGCCACCGCCCACGCACGCTGCGACGGCGTCGGGCAGGGCGCCCGTCAGGTCGAGGCACTGCTGGCGCGCCTCGTCACCGATGCCGCGCACGAAGCTGAGCACGAGGCTCGGGAACGGGTGCGGGCCCGCGGCGGTGCCGAACAGGTAGGCCGTGTGGTCGACGCTGGCGACCCAGTCGCGCAGCGCCTCGTTGATCGCGTCCTTGAGGGTGCGGCTGCCGCTCGTGACGGGGATGACCTCGGCACCGAGCAGCTGCATGCGGGCGACGTTGAGCGCCTGGCGCTCGGTGTCGACCTCGCCCATGTAGACCGTGCAGTCGAGGCCGAGGTACGCCGCCGCCGTCGCAGAGGCCACACCGTGCTGGCCGGCCCCGGTCTCGGCGATGACGCGCGTCTTGCCCATGCGCTTGGTCAGCAGCGCCTGCCCGAGCACGTTGCGGATCTTGTGGGCACCGGTGTGGTTGAGGTCCTCACGCTTGAGCAGGATGCGCGCCCCGGCGTGCTCGGAGAGCCGCTTCGCCTCGTAGAGCATGCTCGGGACACCGGCGTAGTTCTGGAGCAGGTCCTCGAACTCGGCCGTGAAGGCAGGGTCCGCCATCGCCTGCTGCCAGGCGATGTCGAGCTCGCCCAGCGCGGCCATCAGCGCCTCGGGCATGAACCGCCCACCGAAGGCGCCCGCACCTCCGAACCAGCCGAGCTCGTCTGCCTCGTAGGTGCCCGTCTCCGCGGTCATCGACGCTCCCCCCTCGTTCGTCCCAGGCCGGTCATCGCGGCCACTGCCTCCCTCGGCGCTCCGTCCTTCACCAGCGCCTCGCCGACCAGCACCGCGCGGGCGCCCTCGTCGACGAAGCGCTGCACGTCCGCCGGACCGGTGATGCCCGACTCGGCGACCAGTACGCGGTCGGCCGGCACCAGCGGCGCCAGGCGCCCGAAGGTGTCGGCGTCGACCTCGAGCGTCTTGAGGTTGCGTGCGTTGACGCCGATCAGCTCGGCGCCGAGCTCGATCGCCCGCTCCGTCTCCGCCTCGTCGTGCACCTCGAGCAGCACGGTCAGCCCGAGCTCGCGCGCCACGTCGTGCAACCGGTCGAGCCGGTCGTCCGGCAGGCACGAGACCATCAGCAGGGCGAGGTCCGCGCCGGCTGCCCGGGCCTCGAGCAGCTGGTACTCGGTGACGATGAAGTCCTTGCGCAGCAGGGGGGTGTCGACCGCGGAGCGCACCGCCCGCAGGTCCGCCAGGCTCCCACCGAACCGCCGCTGCTCGGTGAGCACGCTGATCGCGGCGGCGCCACCGGCGGCGTACTCGCTCGCCAGCGCGGCCGGGTCGGGGATGTCGGCGAGCTCGCCCTTGCTGGGGCTCTTCCGCTTCACCTCGGCGATCACGCTCGAGCCGGCGCCACGGAAGTGCGGCATCGGGTCGCGCGGAGCAGGCGCGTCGGCCAGGGCTGCGCGCAGGGCGGCCTCGGGGACGGCAGCCTGCCGCGCGGCGAGGTCCTCGAGGACTCCGGCGACGATTCCGTCGAGCACCGTGGGCTGGGAGGCCTGGGGGGCCGACATGTTCGTCTCCGATCCGTTCCGGGGGTTGTGCATCGAGTGTGGCACGCGGCGGTTAGGGTTCCACACACTGCCCGCGCCTCGGCCGAGCCCCACCCACCGGAGGACCTGTGAGCTACGACCCGCCACCCGGACCGGGCCAGCAGCCGCCCTACGGCGAGGAGCCGTCCGGCGCACAGCAGCCCTACTCCCCCTACGGCAGCCCGTCGTACGGCGGCCAGCAGCCCCATGGCTACGGCCAGCCCTACGGCCAGCAGCCGTGGGGAGCGCCGCCGCGGCAGTCGGGCCTCGCGATCGCCTCGCTCGTCACCGGGATCCTCGGCATCTTCTTCTGCGGGTGCCTCGTGGTGTCCATCGCGGCACTGGTCCTCGGCATCTTCGGCAAGAAGGAGATCCGCGAGTCCAGCGGCGCGAAGGTCGGTCACGGCATGGCGCAGGCCGGCTTCATCCTCGGCATCGTGGGCATCGCGATCGGGCTTGCCTACTGGGCCCTGGTCGTCTTCGCGAACGTCGCCTTCTACGAGTACTGAGGCGCAGGCGGGCGGGTGGTTTCCGCCCGTCGCTGATGGTTAGGCTCGCCGCAGCCGCCCGGATTCGGCCGGGCCAGACGACAAGGAACAGTGTGAGCTACGGATCCCCGCCGCCCCCGCCCGGCAACCAGCCTCCCTACGGAGGCAACCCCTACGGGCAGCAGCCGCCCTACGGCGGTGGCGCTCCCTTCGGTGGGCCCACCTCGGGCGACCCCGGCACCCTCGACCTGCCGTACTACGGCATCGGCTTCGGCGCCGCGGTCCAGCGCGCCTTCAAGAAGTACGCCCGCTTCGACGGCCGCGCCAGCCGCAGTGAGTTCTGGTTCTTCGTCCTCGGCCTGATCGTCCTCGAGGTCGTCCTCTACATCCCGATCATCATCGGTGCTGCGGCGGACATCCCGATCCTGACGATCCTCTTCGCCCTGGTGCTGATCGTCGTCGCCCTGGGTGCCATCGTGCCGATGATCGCGGTGGGCGTGCGGCGCCTCCACGACGCCGGCTTCAGCGGCTGGCTCTACCTGATCGGGTTCGTGCCCTGCATCGGCATCGCCCTCTACGTGCTGTGGGCCATGCCCTCCAAGCCGGAGGGCGCGAAGTTCGACCGGGCCGGCGGCGGCCAGAGCTTCGGCGGGGGCGGCTACGGCAACCCCTACGGCCAGTAGTCACTGCTGCCCGAACGACGACGCCCCGGACCGCTGGTCCGGGGCGTCGTTGCGTTCTCGGCGGGCTGGACGCCGGGCCTCAGGGAGCCAGCCAGCTGCCCGCGGGCAGGTTGCGGAGCACGGTGAACACGACCATCGCCACGGCGAGCGCGATCGCTCCCGTGTTCAACGCCCGGTCCGAGGGGCTCCACGGCTTCCCCGTCCAGCGCCCCTGCGCCCAGCGGAGGAAGGCGTAGGCGATGAACGGCAGGGACAGCACGAACAGCAGGTTGCTCGACGCGGCGGCGCCGACCTGCAGGTTGCCGAGGTCGTTGACCGCGCGCAGGCCGCCGCAGCCCGGGCACGCGAAGCCCATGGCGGCGGTCGGGCAGATCCCCCAGCTGTTCTGTTCGTGGGGATCGCGCAGGTGCAGCGCCAGCGTCGCGGCGGCGAGGCCGCCCGCGACCGCTGCGGGCGGCACCATCCTGCGCCAGCGGGAGACCTCGCTGGGCGGCGCGGGCGGTGCCGTGAGGCTCATGACCTCGGGCCGGGCCTCAGTGGCTCGACTCGTGGAGGCCCATCTTCACGAGGACCAGGAACAGCGGGCCCGCGGCGACGGCGATGACCGCGCCGATCCAGAAGAGCGGCCAGTTCAGCGGGGAGACCGACATGCCGACCGCGCCGATCACGAAGCCGACCAGCGATACCAGGACTGCGGTCCAGGCGGCGGGGGTGTTGCCGTGACTGTCGGCCATGAGTGGGAACTCCTCGTTCAAGCGGGTCGGTCAGGAGGATTCTAGGGGGTCAGTCATCCGTCGGGTCGCTGCCCTCGTCCAGTGACTTCCACAGGTCGAGGTTGGAACGCTCCGCGGGGTCGCCCGACGGGGCCTTCGGTGTGTCCGGAGCGGACGTCGGGGCGTCGTACCGGGTGCCCATCTCGGGCCAGTCGGGAACCATCCGCACGGCGGCGCCTGCCGCCAGGAGGGCGACCAGCGAGGTCAGCAGAGCGACCCACAGCCAGGGGGTGCGCTCGACCTCGACGGCGGCGGCATTCAGGCCGAGCCGGACGGCGAGGTCGCCAGCGGCGGAGTCGTCCTGGACGAAGCCGCCGATGACGACGACGAGGCCGATGCCGGCCGCAGCGAGGAGTGCGAGGCCCGCGACGATGCGGCGCACGATGCCACGGGTGACCAGGAGCACGCCCCAGGCGGCCAGCGCCACGAGCGCGAGCGCCCCGGCGAGCGGGAACTCCACCGACCGGTCCTGCACCGTGCGGGCGAGGCCCCCGGCCGCGGTGAGCGTGGACTCCGGGACCGTGAGCATCTCCTTGTGGCCGGCGACCGCGGCGAACCCGCTGCCGGCGAGGCCGAGCAGCACCGTCGGGCCGAAGGTACGACGGCCGGAGGGTGCCGTGGGACGCTCAGCCACCGAGCAGCCCGTCGTCGAAGCAGGTGCGGGCTCCGGTGTGGCACGCGACGCCGACCTGGTCGACCTTGACCAGCAGGGTGTCGCCGTCGCAGTCGAGCCGGACCTCGTGGACGTGCTGGGGGTTGCCGGACGTCTCGCCCTTGACCCAGTACTCGCGCCGGGAGCGGCTCCAGTAGGTCGCCCGGCCGGTCGTCAGCGTGCGGTGCAGCGCCTCGTCGTCCATCCACGCCAGCATCAGCACCTCGCCGGTGTCGTGCTGCTGCACGATCGCGGGCAGCAGCCCCTCTGCGGTCAGCTTGAGCCGGGCGGCGATGGCGGGGTCGAGGGAGGTCACGGCTCCATTATCCGGGCCTGGCCGCTGCTGCGCTGGGCGACCCACGAGGCGTGGAGTCGCGCATAGGGCGTGTCGGCCTGCTGGACGAGCTCGGCGTGGGGGCCGTGCTGCACGATCCGGCCGCGGTCGACGACGACCACGACGTCCGCCGCCTCGGCGGTCGAGAGGCGGTGCGCGATGGTGACCGAGGTGCGCCCGGACATGAGGCGCTCGAGGGCGCGGGCGATCCGGGTCTCGAGCTCGGGGTCGACGGCGCTGGTGGCCTCGTCGAGGACCAGCAGGTCCGGATCGGCGAGCTGCGCGCGGAGCAGGGCCACCAGCTGGCGCTCCCCTGCCGACAAGGACTCACCCCGCTGGCCGACGCGCGTCCCGACGCCATCGGGCAGTCCGGCCAGCCAGTCACCGAGGCCGATCGCGTCGGCCGCGTCGTGGATCTCGGCGGAAGTGGCGCCGAGGCGGCCGTAGCGGACGTTGGCGGCCACGGTGTCGTCGAAGAGGAAGCCCTCCTGCGGGACGAGGACCACGCTGCTGCGCAGCGCGGCCTCACTGACCTCGCGCAGGTCGACACCGTCGAGGAGGACCCGGCCCCGGCTCGGGTCCATCAGCCGGGTGAGCAGCTTCGCGATCGTCGACTTGCCGGAGCCGGTCTCGCCGACGACGGCCACCCGCTGACCGGCGGGGATCACCAGGTCGATGTCGCTGAGGACCTCCGAGCCACCGGGGTAGGCGAACCCGACGCCCTCGAAGCGGACATCGATCGCGCCGGCCGGCAGCGCCTGGCCGTCCGGCCCCGGGTCGACGAGGTCGGCCGGCGTGTCGAGGATGCCGATGACGCGGCGCCAACCCGCGATCGCGTTCTGCGCATCGGTGAGGATCTGGGTGCCCATCTGGACCGGGCCGACGAAGAGGGTCACGAGGAAGGCGAACGCGAGCACCTCGCCAGCGGTGATGCCCTCGCCCCAGGCGAAGCCCTGGCCGAGCCAGATCCCGACGATGAGCACGCCGGCGTTGGCGAAGCCGGCGGAGATGCCGCCGAGGCTGAACGAGAACGCGGTGAAGCCCTGTGCCCGCGTGCTCGCCGCCTTGTGCGTGTCGACGGCCAGGTCGATGCGCTCCTGGGTGCGGTCCTCGATCGCGTAGGACTTCACCACCGCCGCGCCGACCACCGGCTCGGAGACCGCGGACAGCAGCACGCCGACCTGGCGTCGTACGGTCCCGTAGGCGGCGGCGAGCTTGCGCTGGAAGTAGCGCAGGCTCAGGAAGAGCGGCGCGAAGCAGAGCCACACGACGAGCGCGAGCTGCCAGCTGTAGACGACCATCACGACCGTCGCGACCGCCACCTGGCCGACACTGACGACGAAGATCAGGCCGCCGAAGACCAGGAACTGGCTGACCTGGTCGACGTCGCTGGTGACCCGCGAGACGAGGGCGCCGCGGCGCTCGGTGTTCTGGGTGAGCAGCGGCAGGTCGTGGACGTGGCGGAAGGCCTTCACCCGCAGCGTCGCCAGACCGCGCTCGGCGGTGGAGAAGAGCCGCGCCGTCATGGCGTACGACGCCCAGCTGGTCACCACGATCGCCGCGCCCGCCGCGAGGGCGAGCCACGTGGTGAACGCTGCGTCCGGGCCGTCCGGGCCGCGCAGGCCCTTGTCGACGGTCTGCTGGATCGCGACCGGGACGATCACCTGGCCGACCGACGCGAGCACGGCGAGCAGCAGGGTGCGCCCGATGCCCTCCGCGAGCTCGGGCGAGTGCCGGACGCCGCGCCGGATGGTCTCCCAGGCGCCGATGTCCTCGCCGGTGCGCAGTACGGTGCTCACGCCGGCACCTCCTGCTGGTCGTTCTCGTAGGCGTTGACCAGGCGCGCGTAGTCGGCGTTGCGGGCGACCAGCTCCTCGTGCGGGCCGCGGTCGGCGATCGCGCCGTCGACGAGGAAGAGCACCTCGTCGGCCAGGCCGATCGTCGCCTTGCGGTAGGCGACCACCACGAGCGTGGTGTCCGTGGAACCCAGGGCGCCGAGGATCCGCGCCTCGACCTCGGGGTCGACCGCCGACGTCGCGTCGTCGAGGACCAGCAGGCGCGGTCGCCGCACCAGCGCGCGGGCCAGCGAGAGCCGCTGCCGCTGGCCGCCCGACAAGGTGGCGCCACGCTCCCCCAGACGCGTGTCGAGGCCCGCGGGCAGCGCCGCGACGAAGCCGTCGGCCTGGGCGGTGCGCAGCGCCGCCCACACGTCGGCGTCGGGGACGTCCAGCCCGAGCGTCACGTTGCCCCGCACGGTGTCGTCGAACAGGAATGCCGTCTGCGGTACGACGGCCAGCGCCTGGGCCAGCGCGCCCCGGCGCAGGTCGCGCACGTCCGTCCCGTCGACCCGGATCGCACCGCCGTCGACGTCGACCAGCCGTGCCACCAGCGTGGTGAGGGTGCTCTTGCCCGACGCGGTGGCGCCGACCAGCGCGACGGTCCGGCCCGGCGCGACGTCGAAGCTCAGGTCCCGCAGGAGGGGACGGTCCGGCGTGTAGCCGAAGTCGGCGCCGACCACCTCGAGACGGGCACCTCCGTCACGCGCCGGGAGCTCCTGGTCGCCGTACTCCATGGCGCCGGAGGCGCGCAGCACGGCGGCGACCCGGCGGTAACCGACGACGCTGCGGGGGAAGTCACCGAGCAGCCAGCCGATCGATCGGATCGGGAACGCGACGACCGTCAGCAGGTAGGTGACGGTCACGACGTCACCGGCGACCGTCGCGCCGGAGATGACGCGGTGCACGCCGAGCACGAGGACGACGAGGACCGCGAGGCTGGGCAGCGCCGCAAGCGTCGGGTCGAAGGCCGCCCTGATCCGCCCGACCCGGATGTTGGCCTCGCGCAGCTCGACGGCCTTCGCACGGAAGCGCTCGGTCTCCTCGGGCTCGCGGCCGAGGGTCTTGACGACGAGTGCGCCGTCGAAGGACTCGTGGGCGATCTCCGACAGCTCCGCACGCAGCTGCTGGGCGCGCGTGGCCCAGCCCTGGGCAAGGCGCTGGTAGACGACATTGGTGCCGATGACGATCGGGAAGACCAGCAGGCCGACGGCGGCCAGCACCAGGTCGGTCAGCAGCATCTGGACGACGGCGATGACCATCATCGCGACGGTGCCGACGGCCATCGGCAGCGGCGCGATCGGTCCCCAGGCGGCCTCGACGTCGGAGTTCGCGTTGGACAGCAGCTCGCCGGTCGGGTGCTTCTGGTGCCACTCCATCGGGAGGCGGAGGTACTGCCGGGTCACCGCCCGGCGGCTGTGGGCCTGCATGCGGTACTGCATGATGCCGGCCCCGAGCCGACGGGCCACGATCCCGACCGCCCGCAGGATCGCCACCCCGACGAAGAGCCCGAGCACGGCCCACAGCAGGCCGGCACCGATCTCGCCGTCGCGGAAGGCGGGGAGGACCACGTGGTCCGTCGACCAGCCCAGCACCCACGCGTCGGCCACCGTCAGGGCCCCGAAGAGCACGCTCCCGACCGTGGAGAGGGTGAAGATCCACGGCTCGCGCTTGATGGCCACCCAGAGCACACCGAACCCGGCGGACGTCGTACCGGAAGCTGCGCTCACGTCACCCCGCAACCCGACATGGCGCGAGCCTATTCCTCAGGGAACGACGCGGACGTCGCACCGTTGCTGGTGCTCGATCGCGCAGCCGAGTCGCGCATCCGAGGTGACGAACGAAGAGGGTGCCGACCACGTGCGCGAGCCACGGTTCGATGGCATCGACCCGGACGTAGGTCGCCTCGCTGATGTCGAGGCAGCAGCCTTCGGGACAAGCCACCCAGGGTTGGGCCCGTCCGGGTGCCCCGGAGCCAAGGTGTCGACCAGGGTCGACCGCTTGTCGTCGAGTGACGACCGGAGGCTCGCCGCCGCGATCGCGTGCAGGAGCTCGATGTCGTCGGGCTCGAGGCGTGGTGTGATCGTCAGGGAGCCGCTGAGGGTCAGGCCGCTGTCGGCGTGCAGGGGTGCGTACACGGGTCCTCCCGAGATGGAGTGCTGGCGGAAGGATCACCCTGCACGCGCGCCGCCCCGCCCGCCACTGCGATCACGCGGCCTGTGGAGAACCGCTCTGCACCGCGAGTCGTCCACAGGCGACGCCGAGCATGGTTGCGGCCACCTCGCACGAGGGACGACCCTCGACGTCACCAACGACGAGAGGAAGGGCACCGTGGCCACCACCGGTCCCCGCCTCGGGATCCTCTGCGTCGCGCTCGGTCTGACGATGAGCGCGTGCGCAGCTCCCGACGCACCAGCACCAGACCTCCGTACGCCGCCGGCACGCGAGACGCCGTCCGGGACGGTGGGCGACCTCGCCCGGCACGGAGCCGGCCAGATCGGCCGGCCGACGACGGAATGACGCGTCTCAGCGGACGGGGAAGCCCGCCCCGGCGAGCGCCTGCTTCACGTCGGCGATCCGCAGCGTCCCGAAGTGGAAGACCGTCGCGGCGAGGACGGCGTCGGCGCCGGCCTCGACGGCCGGCGGGAAGTGCTCGGCGGCGCCGGCGCCGCCGGAGGCGATCACCGGGATCGACACCTCGGCGCGGACCTTGCGGATCAGCTCGAGGTCGAAGCCGTCGGTGGTGCCGTCGGCGTCCATCGCGTTGAGCAGGATCTCCCCCGCGCCGAGCTCGGCCGCACGGACCGCCCACTCGATCGCGTCGATGCCGGCGGACTGGCGGCCGCCGTGGGTGGTGACCTCGAACCCCGAGTCGGTGCGCACGTCGGAGCCGGCCGGCACGCGGCGCGCGTCGACCGACAGGACGAGGACCTGGTTGCCGAAGCGCTGGGCGATCTCGGCGATCAGCTCCGGCCGCTTGATCGCGGCCGTGTTGACCGCGACCTTGTCGGCGCCGGCGCGGAGCAGGCGGTCCACGTCCTCGACGGAGGAGACTCCCCCGCCGACGGTGAGCGGGATGAAGACCTGCTCGGCCGTCGCGGAGACGATCTCCATCGTCGTCGCCCGGCCCTCGTGGGAGGCGGAGATGTCGAGGAAGGTCAGCTCGTCGGCGCCCTCGGCGTCGTACAGCTTGGCGAGCTCGACCGGGTCGCCGGCGTCCCGGAGGTCCTGGAAGTTGACGCCCTTGACCACGCGGCCGGCGTCGACGTCCAGGCACGGGATCACCCGGACGGCCAGCGTCATACGAGTCCGCCCTTGGTGAGGGCGAGCGCGTCCTCGAGGGTGAACTGGCCGGTGTAGAGAGCGGTGCCGGCGATGGCGCCCTCGACGCCGACGGGGACCAGCGCCATCAGTGCGCGGATGTCGTCGAGCGTGGTGACACCGCCGGACGCGACGACCGGTCGGTCGGTGGCGGCGCAGACGTCCTGCAGCAGCTGCAGGTTCGGCCCCTGGAGCATGCCGTCCTTGTTGACGTCGGTGACGACGTAGCGCGCGCAGCCCTCGGCGTCGAGCCGGGCCAGCGTCTCGTAGAGGTCGCCGCCGTCCTTCGTCCAGCCGCGCGCGGCCAGCGTGCGGCCGCGGACGTCGAGCCCGACGGCCACGCGGTCGCCGTACGTCGCGATCGCCTTGGCGCACCACTCGGGCTGCTCGAGGGCAGCGGTGCCGATGTTGACGCGGCGGCAGCCGGTCGCCATCGCGGCCTCGAGTGACTCGTCGTCGCGGATGCCGCCGCTCATCTCGACCTTGATGTCGAGCTTGCCGACGATCTCGGCCTGCAGCTCCCGGTTCTGGCCGTGGCCGAACGCCGCGTCGAGGTCGACCAGGTGCAGCCACTCGGCGCCCGCCTCCTGCCAGCGCAGGGCGGCCTCGATGGGGTCGCCGAAGCGCTTCTCCGAGCCGTCCACGCCCTGCACGAGCTGGACGGCCTGACCGCCCTTGATGTCGACGGCGGGCAGCAGCTCCAGGTAGGAGGTCACAGCGACTTCACCCAATTCCTCAACAGTTGCGCGCCCGCGTCCCCCGACTTCTCCGGGTGGAACTGCGTGGCGCAGAGTGGTCCGTTCTCGACGGCGGCGACGAAGCGGTCGCCTCCGTGCTCCGCCCAGGTCACCAGGGGCTGGTGGCTGTCGGGCGTGCGGTCGTTGGTGACCAGCGTCCAGTCGCGCACGCCGTAGGAGTGCACGAAGTAGAAGCGCTCGTCCTCGATGCCCGCGAACAGCCGCGTGCCCGGGGGCACGGACACCGTGTTCCAGCCCATGTGCGGGACGATCGGCGCCTGCAGGCGCTCGACGACGCCGGGCCACTCGTGGCAGCCCTCGGTCTCGACGCCGTGCTCGATGCCGCGCTCGAAGAGGATCTGCATGCCCACGCAGATGCCCAGCACGGGACGACCACCGGCCAGCCGGCGCGCGATGATCCGCTCGCCGCGGATCGCGCGCAGGCCGCGCATGCAGGCCTCGTAGGCGCCGACGCCCGGCACCAGCAGGCCGTCGGCCTCCATCGCGGTGTCGAGGTCGCCGGTCAGCGTCACCTCCGCACCCGCGCGCTCGACGGCACGCACGGCGGAGCGCAGGTTGCCGGAGCCGTAGTCGAGGACGACGACGGACGGCTTGCGATCGGTCATCGGGTTACAGCGCGCCCTTCGTGGAGGGGATGCCGGTCTCGCGCGGGTCCAGGGCGACCGCGTCGCGGAAGGCCCGCGCGAACGCCTTGAACTGGGTCTCGACGATGTGGTGCGGCTCGCGGCCCGCGAGCACCCGCACGTGCAGCGCGAAGTGACCGTGGAAGGCGATCGACTCGAACACGTGCTGGGTCAGCGAGCCGAGGTAGGAGACGCCGGAACCACCGAGCTGGACGTACTGCTGGCCCTCGGGCTCGCCGGTGTGGACGCAGTAGGGCCGCCCGGACACGTCGACGACGGCGTGCACGAGCGCCTCGTCGAGCGGGACGGTCGCGTCGCCGAAGCGGCGGATCCCCTTCTTGTCCCCCAGGGCCTCGCGCAGAGCCTGGCCGAGCGCGATCGCGGTGTCCTCGGTGGTGTGGTGGGCGTCGATGTGCACGTCGCCCTCGGTCTGGACGGTGAGGTCGACCAGCGCGTGGCGCGCGAACGCGGTGAGCATGTGGTCGTAGAAGCCGACGCCCGTCGAGATGTCGTGACGGCCGGTGCCGTCGATGTTCACCTCGACGAGGACCTTCGACTCGCTCGTCTGCCGCTCGACGCGGGCGGTCCTGGCGGTCATGCGCGTTCTCCATCCACATCAGTCAGTGCGGCCCGGAAGGCCGCCATCTCGTCGGGGGTGCCGACCGAGACCCGGAGCCACCCGTCCGGCCCGGTCTCCCGGATCAGGACTCCCCGGTCGAGGAGACCCTGCCAGACAGCATGACGGTCGGCGAATCGCCCGAACAACACGAAATTCGCGTCGGAGTCGGCGACGTCGTACCCCTCCGCGCGCAGCCAGGCCACGAGCTCGTCGCGCTCGGCACGGAGCTCGTCGACCTTGCCGAGGAGCTCCGGGGCGTGCCGCAGGGCCGCCAGCGCGACCGCCTGGGTGACCGCCGAGAGGTGGTAGGGCAGGCGCACCACGCGGATCGCGTCGCAGATCTCCGGCGCCGCGGCGAGGTAGCCGAGCCGCAGGCCGGCGCCGGCGAAGGCCTTGCTCATCGTCCGGGTCACCACGAGGTTGCGGTACGACGGCAGCAGCTCGAGCGCGCTCGGGACGCCCTCGCGCCGGAACTCGCCGTAGGCCTCGTCGACGACCACCAGCCCGTCACCGGCGGCCTCGCACAGCTCGCCGACGGCGTCGGGCGGCAGCGCCGTGCCGGTCGGGTTGTTGGGGCTCGGCAGCAGGATGACGCTCGGCTGCTCGGTCTTGACCAGGTCGCGCGCGGCGTCGAGGTCGAGCGAGAAGTCGTCCGCGCGACGGCCGGCCACCCAGCGGGTGTTGGTGTCCCGGGCGTACTCCGGATACATCGAGTACGTCGGCGCGAAGCTCACGGCCGTCCGGCCCGGTCCGCCGAAGGCCTGGAGCAGCTGGAGCATCACCTCGTTGGAGCCGTTCGCCGCCCACACCTGCTCCGGGCGGATGCCTGCCGCTGTGTCGCGGGAGAGATAGCGGGCCAGCGCCTGGCGCAGCGCGACGAACTCCCGGTCCGGGTAGCGGTTGAGCGTCACCGCCGCCTCGGCCACGGCGGTCGCGATGTCGGCGACGCACGCCGACGAGGGACCATAGGGGTTCTCGTTGACGTTGAGCTGTACCGGCACGTCGAGCTGCGGGGCGCCGTACGGCTCGATCCCCCTCAGCTCCTCGCGCAGAGGAGGCCAGTGGGTCGGCTCGGTCATCGGCTCGTCCGCACGGTGATCGCGGCACCGTGCCCCGGCAGGTCCTCGGCCTCGGCGAGCGTGACGACGTGGCCGGCGACCTCGTCGAGCGCCGCGGCGGAGTAGTCGACGACGTGCACCGACTTGGTGAATGCGCGGACCGAGAGGCCCGAGGAGTGGCAGGCACACCCGGCGGTGGGCAGCACGTGGTTGGAGCCGGCGCAGTAGTCGCCGAGGCTGACCGGGGCATACGGGCCCACGAAGATCGCGCCGGCGTTGCGCACCCGGGCCGCCCAGCCGGCGGCATCCTCGGTGTGGATCTCGAGGTGCTCGGCGGCGTAGGCGTTGACCACGTCGAGGCCCTGCTCGAGGTCGCGGACCAGCACGATGCCGGACTGCCGACCGCCGAGTGAGGTCGTGATCCGCTCGGTGTGCTTGGTCGCGGCGACCTGCTGCTCGAGCTCGCGCTCGACGTCGGTCGCGAGGCGCTCGGAGGTGGTGACCAGCACGGAGGCCGCGAGCGGGTCGTGCTCGGCCTGGCTGATCAGGTCGGCGGCGACGTAGGCAGCGTTGCCCGTGTCGTCGGCGAGGATGGCGATCTCGGTCGGACCGGCCTCGGAGTCGATGCCGATCTGGCCCTTGAGGATCCGCTTGGCGGTGACCACCCAGATGTTGCCGGGTCCCGTCACCAGGTCAACACGGGCGACGCGCTTGCCGGGGTCCGTGTCATTGAGCCCGTAGGCGAACATCGCGATCGCCTGGGCGCCGCCGACGGCGTACACCTCCTCGACGCCGAGCAGCGCGCACGCCGCGAGGATCGTGGGGTGCACCGCGCCGCCGAACTCCTTCTGCGGCGGGCTCGCCAGCGCGATCGACCCGACGCCCGCGATCTGCGCGGGGACGACGTTCATCAGCACGCTGGACACCAGCGGCGCCAGGCCGCCGGGGACGTAGAGGCCGACGCGGCCGACCGGGACCTTGCGGTGGGTCACCCGGGCGCCGGGTCCGAGGTCGGTGACAGCGTCCTGCTCGAGCTCGTTGGCACAGGTCGCCCGAAGGCGCCGGATCGACTCGTCCAGGCCCGCGCGGATGTCGGGGTCGAGGTCCTCGAGGGCAGCCTGCATCGCCTCCGGGGCGACCCGGATGTCGTCGACGCGCACGCCGTCGAACTTCTCGCCGAACTCCACGATCGCGTCCAGCCCGCGGGTGCGGACCTCCTCGCAGATCGCATGCACCGCCGGCACCGCGGCTTCGATGTCGAAGTCGGCACGGGGCACTGCTGCGCGGTAGTCGACGTCGGAGCCGGCGTCACGCAGGTCGATGCGGCGGATGAGGGACATGTCCCCGATTCTACGGTCGCCCGGTGGTCTCCCCCGCGTCCCCGACGCCTGCCGGGACGACCGCGAGGGCGAGCCGACGGCCGGTGTCGAGCGCGGCGTCGTCGCCGAACAGCTCGCGCCGGGTGTGGGCGGCGACGAGATAAGCGTCGATGCGGAACGCCGCCTCCGCCGGATCCGGTACGCCGGCGGCGGACAGCTCGCGCTCCAGCACGCCGATCCACTCGCGCTTGAGGTCACGGACCGCATCCGCCACCCGACCCTCGCGGTGGCCGAACTCGGCCGACGTGGTGGCCACGAAGCAGCCGCCCGGGAAGACCTCGTCGCGCAGGTAGCCCACCCAGCGGTCGAGCAGCGCACGCAGGCGGGGTGCGCCCGAGGGCTCCGCCCAGGCAGGCGCGATCACGTGCTCGACGTACAGGGCGCGCGCCTCCGCCACCGCGGCGACGAGGATCTCCTCGCGGTTGCCGAAGACGGTCAGCAGCCCGCTCTTGCTCGCACCGGTCGCCTCGGCGAGGGCACCGACGGTGATCGAGTCGAGGCCCTGCACCGTCGCCAACCGGGCCGCCGTGCGCGCCGCGTGACGGCGGGTGCGGTCGCCCCGCTCGCGCCGGCCGTCGACCGTCGAAGTCATGGCAGCCAGGATACCCGACCGACTGGACGCATTGTCTTGGCGCGACTACGGTGCCACATGAACGACCGATCGGTCGTTTACCTTGAGAGGAGCGGTGATGACCACGAGCACCGAAGTCCCGGACCTGCACGACCGCGAGCAGATCGCGGCACCCCCGGCCGTCGTCTGGGACCTCGTCGGCGACCCCACCCGGATGTCCGAGTGGAGCCCGCAGGTCGACTCGACCCGGCTCGCCGACGCCGGCGCCGCCGGCTGCGGGGTCGGCACCCGGTTCACCAATCGCAACGTCCAGGGCGAGCTGGCCTGGATCACCCACGGCGAGGTGGTGCGCCACGAGCCGGGCCGCGCCCTCGCCTTCCGCATCGAGGAGAACTGGGCGGTCTGGTCCTTCGAACTGGAGCCCGCCGCGGACGGAGGCACGGTGCTGCACCAGCGCCGCGAGGCGCCGGACGGGATCTCCGACCTGTCGCGGCAGCTCACCGACGCCTACCTCGGCGGCATGGAGGCGTTGACCGACAACCTGCGGGCCGGGATGCGCGAGACCCTCACCCGGATCCGCGCCGCGGCGGAGCGCCAGCAGTAGACACGGGTGCCCTAGGGTCGGAGGCGTGCCCGACGAGCTGCCCATGTTCCCGCTCAACGCGGTGATCTACCCGGGCGTCAGCCTCCCGCTCCACGTGTTCGAGGACCGCTACCGCGCGCTCGTCCACCATCTCCTGCGGATCGATGACCCCGCCGAGCGGCTGTTCGGCTCCGTCGCGATCCGCGAGGGCTACGAGGTCGGCGACCACGGCGCGCAGTCCCTGTTCCGGGTCGGCGTGCGGCTCCAGCTCACCGACGTCGAGAGCAACGCCGACGGCACGTTCGACATCGTGGCCGTCGGCCGGGACCGGATCCAGCTCGACCGACTGCGCACCACCGATGCCTTCCCGGTCGGCGAGGTGCGATTCCTCCACGAGCCCGAGGCCGTCGTACCGGCCGAGGTGGTCGAACAGGCCCGGGCGACCTTCACGGCCTACCGCGCGATGGTGCGCGACATCGCCGGTGACCCGCTCGAGGGCGAGCTGCCGCAGGACCCGGGCTACCTGTCCTGGACGCTCGCCGCGTGCTCGCCCCTCCCCCTCGGCGAGCGGCAGGAGCTGCTCGAGGCCTCCGACCCGGCCGAGCGGCTGCTGCTGGTCACCGACCTGCTCCGTGCCGAACTGCGGGCGATGAACGTCATCACCTCGCTGCCCGCCACCGAGGTGGCCCGGACCCGGTGGTCCCCGAACTGATGGCGAGCCGGAAGGCACCGGGCGGCACGCCGGCGACGGTCATGCTCGCCACTGCCGGAGTGGCCCACACCGTGCACGAGTACGCCCACGACCCCCGCGCCGCGTCCTACGGGCTCGAGGCCGCCGAGGCGATGGGCGTCGACCCGGGCCGCGTGTTCAAGACGCTGTTCGCCGACCTCGACGGGGCACTCGTGGTCGGCGTCGTGCCGGTCGCCGACCAGCTGGACCTCAAGGCCCTCGCCCGCGCGCTCGGGGGACGCAAGGCGGTGATGGCGGATCCCAAGGCGGCCGAACGCGCCACCGGGTACGTCGTCGGCGGGATCTCGCCGCTCGGCCAGCGCAAGGCGCATCCGACCGTCGTCGACGACTCCGCGATCGGCCACGAGACGGTCTTCGTCTCGGCCGGCCGGCGCGGGATGGAGGTCGAGCTCAGTCCTGCAGAGCTGGTTCGGCTGACGGCTGCGCGGGTCGCGCGACTTCGCCGCTAGGCGTGCGGGAGTTCAGCACGAGCATCACGACCAGGTAGCCGAGCAGGACCCCGACCGGCCACGCGAGGTACGGCGTCCAGCCGGTCACCTCCAGGTTCCCGGGCAGCTCGGTGCCGATCTTCACCTCGTCGGCCTTCGACTGGGGGTCGGACGGGCTCTGGACCAGGCCGAGGACGGTCATCAGCACGCCCGCGATGACGGAGGCGATGCTGGCACTCGCCAATCCGGCGAGCGCGCGGTCCCGGGCGAACCAGCCGCCGACGCCCCCGAGCAGGAGGGCGAGGAGGAAGGCGATCACCACGAAGTCCGCCGTACCGCTGAAGTCGCGGGTGATGCCGGGGTCGAACGGGTCCGGGTACCAGGTCGGCCCCGCGGGGGTGTCGTAGACCTTGCCGTCCGGCGCGGGACCCCACCAAGCCCACCACAGCCAGCCACCGGCGGCACCGAGGGCGACGCCCAGCACGACCGGGAGCACGATCACCCGGACCACTTCCTGAGGCCTCATCCCGCGAGGCACCCCGGCCCGAGGAGCTGCTTGAGGTCGGCGAACAGGGCGGAGGAGGGAGTCACCCTGAGATTGTCCCCCAGCCGCATGACCTTGGTGGAGTCGCGGCTCAGCAGCTGCAGCCGGACCTCGGTCAGGCCGGCGTGGGTCACCAGGACGTCCTTGAGCTGCTGCACGACCGGACCGGTGCACCGCGTCGACGGCAGGCTGATCACGACGGGACCGTCCGCGGTGTTCTCCAGGTCCGGGACGGTGACCTCCTGGCCCCGCAGCTGCGGGGTGTCGCGGTCCTTGTCGAGCTGGCCGCGCACCCGGACGATGGCGTCCTCGACCAGGTACGGCGCAGCGAGCCGGTAGCTGCTCGGGAAGAGCAGGACGTCGATCGCACCCTCGAGGTCCTCGAGGGTGACCGTCGCCCACGGGTCGCCGTTCTTGGTGATCTTGCGCTGGATCGAGGTGATCAGCCCGGCGACGACCACGGTCGTGTTGTGCGGGCGGTCCTCGTCGGTGACCAGCTGGCCGATGGTGCAGTCCGTGCCGTTGGACAGCACGTGCTCGAGGCCGAGCAGCGGGTGGTCCGAGACGTAGAGGCCGAGCATCTCGCGCTCGTGGCCGAGCAGCGTCATCTTGTCCCAGTCGTCGATGTCCGGGATCGCGACGCTCACGCCGAAGCCACCGTCGCCCCCGTCGTCGTCGCCGAGACCGGCGAAGAGCGAGTCCTGGCCGATCGCCTCGTTGCGCTTGATGTCGACGTACTGGTCGACGGCCGTCTCGTGGATCGCCACCAGCGCACGCCGCTTGTGCTTCATGTCGTCGAAGGCGCCCGCCTTGATGAGCGAGTCGATGACGCGCTTGTTGCAGACCTGGGCGGGCACCTTGGAGAGGAAGTCGTTGAAGTCCGCGAACCGGCCCTCCTCGGTGCGCGCCGCGACGATGCCGTCGACGACGTTGGCGCCGACGTTGCGGATCGCGGTGAGGCCGAAGCGGATGTCGGGGCCGACGGCGGTGAAGTTGTGCGCCGACTCGTTGACGTCGGGCGGGAGCACCTGGATCTTCATCCGGCGGCACTCGTTGAGGTAGATCGCCATCTTGTCCTTGTCGTCCTTCACGGACGTGAGGAGGGCGGCCATGTACTCGGTCGGGTAGTTGGCCTTGAGGTAGGCGGTCCAGTAGGTGATGACGCCGTAGGCGGCCGAGTGCGACTTGTTGAAGGCGTAGTCGGAGAACGGGAGCAGGATCTCCCAGAGCGTGTCGATCGCCTTCTGCGGGTAGCCCCGCTCGAGCATGCCGGCCTGGAAGCCGGCGTACTGCTTGTCCAGCTCCTCCTTCTTCTTCTTGCCCATGGCGCGACGCAGGTTGTCAGCGGCACCCAGGGTGAAGCCGGCCAGGACCTGCGCGATCGCCATGACCTGCTCCTGGTAGACGATGAGACCGTAGGTCTCCCCCAGGACGGGCTCGAGCGCGTCGGCGAGCGCCGGGTGGATCGGCTCGATCGGCTCGCGGCCGTTCTTGCGGCGGGCGTACTTGTTGTGCGAGTCGGCACCCATCGGGCCCGGGCGGTAGAGCGCGCTGACAGCCGTGATGTCGGCGAACTTGTCGGGCAGCATCGAGCGCAGCAGCGCCCGCATGCCGCCACCATCGAGCTGGAAGACACCGAGCGTGTCGCCGCGCCCCATCAGCTCGTAGGTCGCCCGGTCGTCGAAGGGGAGCTCCTCGAGGACGACCACCTCGTCGCGGTTGGCCTTGATGTTGACCAGCGCGTCCTCGAGGATGCGCAGGTTGGACAGGCCCAGGAAGTCCATCTTGACCAGCCCGAGCGACTCGCACATCGGGTAGTCGAACTGGGTGATGACCGCGCCGTCCTGCGGGCGGGCCATGATCGGCACGATGTCGATCAGCGGCTCGCTGGACATGATCACGCCGGCGGCGTGCACGCCCCAGTTGCGGATCTGTCCCTCGAGGCCGAGCGCCGTCTGGTAGATCGTGCGGACGTCGGCGTCCTGCTCGTAGAGCGCGCGGAACTCGCCGCCGTCGTTGTAGCGCTTGTGCTCG
>CAZAQE010000021.1:0-75023 GCA_964487275.1 uncultured Nocardioides sp.
CGTGCTTGTCGACCCGGGAGCGGCGGACGAACCGATCCCTGGCAGCAGCTTCCTCCTTCGCCCGGGCGAGCTCGGGGGAGGCGGCGGCGACCTTGCCCTCCACCACGGCTTCGAACCGTGCCCACGCGAGCCGGCCGTCGGCGATCTCGACGACCTCGCCGTCCACCCACCCGGCTTCCTCGGCCGACAGCTCCCGACACGCCTCCGCGACATGACGGGCATGCGTTGAGCGCACGGTCCCGGCCTGGACGCCTGCCCACAGCTTGGGGAGCCGGTGGTGCAGATCGACGGCGTCGGCAATGAGCCGCTTGGCGCCGTACGGGCTGGTCTGGATCCGCGCCCCGAAAGCTGCGGCGGCGTGCTCGGTGATCCGCGGCGTACCCGCCGCGCCCGCGGGCTTGGCTCGCTCCCGACCGCGCTTGTCGCCCGGCGGCAGCGCGTCGGGTGAGTGCAGGACCGCCCACTGGTAGGCGGCTTCGAGAATGTCGCGCTCGGCGTCGAGCCGCGCAGCGTGACGGCCTTCGACGAAGGACAGCACGTCGCCGGCGGACATGTCCGCGAGCTGGTGGTGTCGGTCCCGAGTGGCCATACGTGTATTGGATCATGGAGGGCCGACACAACCAGGTGGCGCGGAACCTGCCTGTGCACAACCACGCTCCCACCGGGCCTTGTGGACGACAAGTGGCGCAAGGAGCGACTCGACGAGCTACCCAACCGCACCCGACAGCCGGAACCCAGCCTCCCGCCCACCGCTCTCGTCGCTGCGCTGCTCCAGTCCTCGAACAGTAAACGCGACTGAAGCCCGGGCTTGACCCGGGGAAGCAGCTCCCGTTGGCACAACGCCGATAAGTGACATTATGTCAGATTACGGGGTCCGAGCCTCTCCCGGCACCGCACTGGCCTTTCCCTGCACCGCGGCGCAAGGTCGTTCCATGGCTCCCCCCAGTGACCACGTGAGCGTCCGCTACCTCGTCGACGACGTCGACGCTGCCGTGGCGTTCTACACGACACATCTCGGCTTCACCCTGCACACGAACGTCGCGCCAGCCTTCGCCGACGTCGTTCGTGGTTCGCTGAGGCTGCTCCTGAGCGGATCGGCCAGCTCCGGCGCCCGCGCCACGCCGCCGGATCGCTCGGGATCGCCTGGACGCAACCGGATCAACCTGCCCGTGGACGACCTCGAGGCCGAGGTCGAGCGACTCGCCTCAGCGGGCCTGGCGTTCGTGAGCGAGCTCGTCTCGGGCCCCGGGGGCAGCCAGATCCTGCTGGAGGACCCCTCCGGCAACCTGGTCGAGCTGTTCCAGCCCCGAGCGACCTGACATAACGTCGACCCAGTCCACGTGTCAGCGCTCGCTGACCCGACCGTCCTCGACCACGAGTTCCCTCGTCGTCGCGACGGCCGACAGCATCCGCCGGTCGTGCGTGACCAACAGCAAGGTGCCCGGGTACGACGCCAGCGCCGCCTCCAGCTGCTCGATCGCCGGCAGGTCGAGGTGGTTGGTGGGCTCGTCGAGGACCAGCAGGTTCACTCCCCTGGCCTGCAGGAGCGCCAGTGCCGCACGGGTCCGCTCCCCCGGGGACAGCGTCGATGCCGGTCGCACCACGTGGTCGGCCTTGAGGCCGAACTTCGCCAGGAGCGTCCGCACCGGCTCGGGAGCCAGGTCGGGCACCTGCGCCTGGAAGGCGTCGACGAGCGAGGACGCGTCGTCCTCGAACAACCGACGCGCCTGGTCCACCTCGCCGACCACCACGCCCGGCCCGAGGAAGGACTCCCCCGACGTGAGCGGCAACCGGCCGAGGAGGGCCGCGAGCAGCGTCGACTTGCCCGCGCCGTTCGCGCCGGTGATCGCGACCTTCTCGGCCCACCCGATCTCGAGGTCGACCGGGCCGAACGTGAAGTCCCCCCGCTGTACGACGGCCTGCCGCAGCGCCGCGGTGACCGCACCGGAGCGCGGCGCCACCGCGATCTCGAGCCGCAGCTCCCACTCCTTGCGGGGCTCCTCTACCTCTTCGAGCCGCTCGAGGGCACGCTCCGACTGCCGGACCTTCGCCGCCTGCTTCTCGCTCGACTCCGCCCGGAACCGGCGCACCGACTTGTCCGGCTCCTTGTCGATGGTGCGCCGGGCGTTGCGCACGCCCTGCGCCGCCCAGTTGCGCTGCATCGTCGCGCGCGCCTGCAGCTGGACCACCGTGCCGGCGTACTCCTCGTAGGCCTCGCGGGCGTGGCGCCGCGCGATCTCACGCTCCTGCAGCCACGCCTCGTAGCCGCCGCCGTAGACGTTGATCGCGCGCTGGTGGAGGTCGAGCTCGACGATCCGGTTGACGGTGCGGGCCAGGAACTCGCGGTCGTGGCTGACGATGACGGCAGCGACGCCGAGGTCGGCGACGAACCGTTCGAGCCGCTCGAGGCCCTGCAGGTCGAGGTCGTTGGTCGGCTCGTCGAGCAGGAAGACGTCGTACCGCGACAACAACAGGCTGGCGAGCCCCGCCCGTGCGGCCTGGCCGCCGGACAACGACGTCATCGGCTGGTCGAGGTCGACCGTGAGGCCGACGTCGGCCACGACCGCGTCGGTGCGCTCGTCGAGGTCGGGAGCGCCGAGCGCGAGCCAGAGCTCGAGGGCGTCGGCATAGGCGTCGTCCGCGCCGGCCTCCCCCGCCTCCAGCCGGCTGGTGGCCAGGTCGAAGGCCGCCTGCGCCGCCGCGACACCGGTACGACGCGCGAGGAAGCCCCGCACCGTCTCGCCTGCGCGCCGCTCGGTCTCCTGCGGCAGGTAGCCGATGGTTGCGGAAGCCGGGGCGAGCGTGATCGTGCCACTCTCCGGCGCGAGCTCGCCCGCCAGGGTCCGCAGCAGGGTGGACTTGCCCGCACCGTTGGGGCCGACGAGCCCGATCACGTCGCGCGGTGCGACGACCAGGTCGAGGCCGCTGAACAGTCCCGTGGCCCCGTGGCCCGCGGAGAGCCCGTCGACCCTGATCGTGGCGCTCATCCGGCGGTCGCGGCGGTACTGTCCATGGCCTCATCGTGCCAGACCCTCAGGTCTGGAGACCGGCCGCCGATGGACGTCGCAGCACACCCATCTCGGATTGGAACTGCGATGAGCAGAGACCGCTCGCCCTCCTCGCTCCGGACGTCGTCTCGCGAGCTCGATCGCCTGGAGTCCCTGCACTCCTACCTGCTCCTCGACACTGCGTCCGAGGAGATCTACGACCACGTCGTGTGGATGGCAACCCGCACGTGCGCGGCACCCATGGCAGCGATCGCGCTCGTCGACGCCGACCGCGTCTGGTTCAAGGCCCGCCATGGGATCCCCCGCACCCAGGTCCCCCGCGCGGGCACCTTCTGCACCGAGCTGGTCGCCCGGGAGCGCCCCATGACCGTGGCCGACTCGCGTCTGGACTCGCGGTTCGCGACCGCCGCGGCCGACGGGGTGATCGCCTACGCAGGCGTGCCCCTGGTGGGGAGGGACGGTCTGCCCATCGGCTCGCTGTGCGTCTTCGACGTCGAGCCCCGCGAGTTCACCGCGGCCAGCCTGGAGTGGCTCTCGCTGCTCGCCGAACAGGTCGTCGCCCACATCGAGCTACGCCGCGTCGACCGACGCCTGGGACTGACGTCGGGCAGCGAGCCGGCAGGGATCGTGAGTCCCGAAGGACTTCGCACGGCGCTCGACCGCGGGGAGCTGCGACCATGGTTCCAGCCGATCGTCGACCTCGGGACCGGTCAGCACTGCGGCGCCGAGGCCCTGCTGCGTTGGGAGCACCCGGAGCGCGGAATCGTGTCACCGGCAGACTTCCTGCCGCTCCTCGAGGCGACCGGGCTCATGCGCCCAGCGGGGCGCCGCGTCGCGCGGCTCGCACTCGCCGCCCTCGGCGCCGCGCGCGCCGACGATCACGTGGACCCCACGAAGGGTGTCTCGATCAACGTCTCGGCCCTCGAGCTGGAGGACGGCTTCGCACAGGGCCTGCTCACCGAGGTCGGTCGCGCCGGCGTACCACCCCGGCTGGTGACCGTCGAGCTGACCGAGACCGGGACCGGGAGCTGCCAGGACGCGGTCCGCCGCGAGCTCACCCAGCTGCGCGAGGCCGGACTGCAGGTCGATGCCGACGACTTCGGCAGCGGCCAGGCGACCCTGCAGCGCCTGCTCGACCTGCCCCTGACCGGCATCAAGCTGGACCTCGGGCTCGTCAGTCGCGTACCGCACGACGAGCGCGTCGCCCACGTGCTGCGATGGCTCGTGGCCGGCGCCCACGACCTGGGCCTGGGCGTCGTGGCCGAGGGCGTGGAGACCGAGGCCCAGCGCGACTTCCTCCGCGAGATCGGGTGCGACCGCGCCCAGGGCTACCTGTTCGGACGGCCGACGGCGCGACTGGCCGCCTGAGGACTCACGATCCGGAGACCCGGGGCAGGACTCTCTCCACGAGATCCGTCGTCCACGCCTCCGGGTCGTCGGACGCCGGCATCGCCGTGGCGAGAGTGACGCCCAGGGCGGCGTACTCCTCCATCTCGCGCACGAACCGGTCGGCCTCCCCGACCGGGTCGCCGAACCACAGGATCGTCTTGCGGATCGCGTCGTAGTCGCGGCCGAGGTCGTCGCAGTGGCGCCGCAGCACGTCGAGCTTGTGGGCCACCCCGGGCACACCCTCGCCCGTGAACAGGTTGCAGGCGTCGGCGTACTGGGCGACCATCCGCAGGGTCTTGCGCTCACCCTGGCCACCGATCATCAGCGGCACCCTCCCCCGCACCGGCCGCGGCAGGCAGATCGTCTCGGCGAGCTGGTAGTGCTCGCCCTCGAACGGGCCGTCGTCGTCGCTCCACATCTGCTCGGCGATCCGGATCGTCTCCTCCAGGCGCTCGAACCGCTCGGCCAGCGGCGGGAACGGGACGCCGAGGCCAGCGTGCTCGCGGTCGTACCAGGCCGCACCGATGCCGAGCCACGCCCGCCCGCGCGAGAGCACGTCGAGCGAGGAGACCACCTTCGCCAGCACGCCCGGGTGGCGGTACGTCACGCCGGTCACCAGCAGCCCGAGCTGGACCCGCTCGGTCCGGCCGGCGAGATAGCCCAGCGTGGTGTAGCCCTCGAGCATCGGCTCGAACGGCCCGCCGAAGTCGACCATCTGGAAGTAGTGGTCCATGACGGTGACGAGCGCGACGCCGCCCTCGTCGGCGACGCGCACGCTCGCGTCCAGCCGGTCGGCCAGGGTTGCCTGCCAGTCGGGGTGGGTGAAGGTGGCGTAGTGGAGGCCCAGATCCATGTCCTTCAACCTAGCCGTGAGGCACACAGGCTGTCTGCGTACGATGCGCGTCATGCGTCCTCGCCTCCTCGCCGGTGTCCCGGCCCTGCTCCTGCTCGCCACCCTCACCGCCTGCAACGACGACGGCGACGAGACGGCGTCGGACACCTCGACGGACACCTCGACGGACACCTCGTCGGACACCTCCGGCGGTGCTGGCGCGTCCTGCACCTACACGCCTGACGGCTCCGCCAGCGAGGCGACTCCTCCCCCGGCGACGGCGGCGTACTCCGGCAAGGTGCCCGCCACCGTGACCACGTCGATCGGCACCCTGGAGTTCACGCTCGACGCCGACGCGGCGCCGTGCACGGTCAACTCCTTCCTCTCGCTGGCCGAGCAGGGCTACTACGACGGCACCTCGTGCCATCGCCTGACCATCAACGCAGCCTTCAAGGTCCTGCAGTGCGGCGACCCGACGGGCACCGGCGCCGGCGGCCCGGGCTACTCGTTCGCCGACGAGCTCACCGGCCAGGAGACCTACGGCAAGGGCACGCTGGCGATGGCGAACGCCGGCCCCGACACCAACGGCTCGCAGTTCTTCATCGTGTACGGCGACACGCAGCTCTCGCCCGACTACACCGTCTTCGGCACGGTCGACGAGGCCGGTCTCCAGGCGATCGACAAGGCCGCCGCCGCCGGTGTGACCCCGGCCAACGGCCCCGAGGACGGCGCGCCGGTCACGCCGGTGAACATCGAGTCGGTCAGGAAGGGCTGAGCACGAGGTCGGCGCCGGTCAGCTCCACCGACTTCTCCCACAGCCGGCGGGCGAGCTCCTCGTCGTCGGCCTTGCGCGACATCCGCGCAGGCGCGGGCCAGCCCCACAGCTCGGTCCGCCCGTGCGGGCCGATGTAGGTGCCGCCGGCCACGTCCGTGGTGGCGGCGTACACGGTGCAGAGCGCGCCGCGCCACGCCGGCATCCCGACGAGCAGGTGACCGTAGTGGCCGATCGCGGTCACCACCGGGTTGCCGGTGCTGCTGGTGATGCCGGTGGCGCTGGCGCCCGGGTGCGCGCCCACGGCCCGCAGCGGTGACCCGGCGACGCGAAAGCGGCGGTCGAGCTCGCGCATGAAGAGCAGGTTGGCGAGCTTCGAGTCGCCGTAGGCCGCGAACGGCCGGTAGGGCCGCCGCTGCCAGCCCAGGTCGTCGAGGTCGAGCCGCCCCGAGCGGTGCTCGCGCGAGCTGACCACGACCACCCGGTCGGTCAGCAGCGGCAGCAGGCCCAGGGTCAGCGCGAAGTGGCCGAGGTGGTTGGTCGCGAAGTGCATCTCGACGCCCTCGGCGGACAGCTGGTGCGGAACCCCGAGGACCCCGGCGTTGTTGACGAGGACGTCGACCGGCCGGCCGTCCTCGACCATGTCGGCCACGAACGCACGCACCGACGCCAGGTCGCTGACGTCGACCTGCCGGACCTCGACCCGGCCCTTGTCGTGGCCCGGCACGGTGCGGGCCGCGGCCTCGGCCTTCTCGACGCTGCGGCAGGCCATCACGACCTCCGCGCCACGGGAGCCGAGGATCCGCGCGGTCGCCAGGCCGAGGCCCCCGTTGGAGCCGGTGATGACGAACCGCCGCCCCTGCTGGGGAGGCACCTGGGTCCACGCACGCATGGCGGACAGGCTCCCACAACCGGCGTCACTACGCTGGCCGGATGAGCAGCGAGTCCGGACCGGCCAGCCTCACCCGCGCCGAGGCGGAGCACCGCGCGAGCGGCATCACCGTGACGTCGTACGACGTCGAGCTGGACCTGTCCCTGGCCGAGGAGACCTTCTCCTCACGCACCACGATCCGGTTCACCAGCGGCACGCTGCGGACCTTCGTGGAGGTGAAGCCGACGGCCCTGCACGCAGCCGTGCTCGACGGCGCGAGGCTCTCCCCCGGCAGCCTGGAGCGCGGGCGGCTGCCGCTCGACCTCACAGGCGGCGAGCACGAGCTCGTCGTGGAGGCGACGATGGGCTTCCGCAACGACGGTGAGGGCCTGCACCGCTCGGTCGACCCGGCCGACGGGCTCGCCTACGTCTACGGCATGTCCTTCATGGACGCCGCCCCGACGATCTTCGCGTGCTTCGACCAACCGGACCTGAAGGCGCCGTACACGATGCGGGTGACGGCACCGGCCGACTGGCTGGTGCGCGGCAACGCCCCCGCCCGGGAGCTGGGCGGGGACGGCACCGTGCGCGAGTGGGAGCTCGGGCCCACTCCCCCGCTGGCGACCTACTTCGTCACCGTCGTCGCCGGTCCCTACCACCTCCTCGAGGACGCCCACGACGGCATCGTGCTCGGCCTCAGCTCGCGACGCAGCCTGGCCACGGCGCTCGACCGCGAGGCCGGTGAGCTGTTCACGCTCACCCGGCAGTCGTTCGACGAGCTGCACCGGCTGTTCGGGATCCGCTACCCGTTCGGCGACTACCACCAGGCATTCGTGCCGGAGTTCAACGCCGGCGCGATGGAGAACCCCGGCTGCGTGACCATCCGGGACCCGCTCCTGTTCGAGAGCGCCAGCACCCGCGCCGACCTCAGCTTCCGCGCCAACCTCGTCGCCCACGAGATGGCGCACCAGTGGTTCGGCAACCTGGTCACCCCGCAGTGGTGGGACGACCTCTGGCTCAACGAGTCCTTCGCCGAGTACATGGGCCTGCGCGTCATCACCACCGCCACCGAGTACGCCGACGGCCCGCTCCACGACTCCTACGCACGCCGCGTCTGGGGCATCACCGCCGACTCGCGGCCCACGACCCACCCGGTCGCGGGCAACCCGGCCGAGGACGCGCTCTCCGCGCTCCAGAACTTCGACGGCATCTCCTACGCACGCGGATCCAACGTGCTGCGCCAGCTCGCCGCCCGGCTGGGCGACGACGCCTTCCTCGGCGGCGTGCGGGAGCACTTCGAGCTCCACCGCTTCGGCAACGCGACCATGCACGACCTCTTCGCCAGCTGGGAGCGCGCGGCGGGTGGTGCCGATCTCGGCGGTTTCGTCCACGACTGGCTGCTCACGCCGGGCGCCGACCAGCTGACGGTCGACCGCACCGCGGGCGCGGTGCTCCGGAGCTCCCCGCCGTCGTACCCGGCGGAGCGGACGCACCTCCTCGACATCGCCGTCCACCGTGGCGGGCGGTGGGAGGTTGCTCCCTGCACCCTCACCTCCGCCAGCACTCCCCTCGACGTCGGCGACGCGCCGGTGCTGCTGGACGCCCACGAGACCACGTGGGCGATCTGCCCACCGGACGACCTCACCATGGCAGCGCTCCCCCACCTCGCCGCGACGATGGAGGACCCACGGTTGCGGGCGACGATGTGGAACAGCGTGCGCCTCGCCCTGTTCGACGGTGCGCTCACCCCCGCTCGCGTCGCGGAGCTGCTCGTCGCGGCTCCACCCGTCGAGGACACCGCCAGCAGCGCCCGTGGCCTCCTGTCGTGGGTCGCGGCCACGGCGCTCCCGCTCGCGCCCGAGGGCACCGTCGAGCGCTACCACGCAGCCGTCCTCGACATCCTCGACCGGACGGCACCGGGCAGCGAGCTCCAGCTGTCGGCCTTCCGCCACGTGCTGCTGTCAGCGCGTGACCCCGATCGCCTCGCCCGGTGGGCGGCGGGCGAGGACCTGCCCGACGGGATCGCACTCGACACCGACCTGCGCTGGCGCGCCCTCACCCGGCTCGCCGAGATCGGCGCGACCGACCGCGCGGCGCTCGACGCCGCCCTCGCCGCGGAGCCCTCCAGCGCCGCCACCGTCAGCCATGCCGGGGCCGTCGCCTCGCTGCCGACGGCCGAGGGCAAGGACTTCGCCTGGGCGCGCGCCACCGGCGAGGTGTCCGTGCCCAACTACGAGATCGACGCTGCCGGCCGCGGCATGTGGCGCATCGACCAGCGTGCGCTCACCCAGCCGTACGCCGAGGCGTACTTCGCGGACCTCGACGCCATCGTGGCCGCTCACCACGGCTGGGTGCAGGGCACCGTGGTGACGGCCTACTTCCCGATCACGCACCTCGACGCCGCGACCGTCACCGCGGGACGGGCCGCGCTGGGCAAGGAGCTCCCGGGCGCCGTACGACGCCGGCTGGCCGACGCCGTCGACGAGCTCGAGCGCCGGGTCGCGGTGCTGGGTTGAGCGTCCTCGGCGCGCCCCGCCGGATTGGGTCGGGCCCCGCTGTTTGACTGGTGCCATGGTCGTTCTGCTCTCCCTCGTCGTCGGTCTCCTGCTCGGTGCGGGGGTCGGCTGGCTCCTGCGTGGAGCGACCGCACCGGCCGGCGAGCCGATCGAGGTGGTCGAGGCGCGGCACCGCTCCGAGGTCGAGCAGCTGGCCCACGACCACGCGCTCGAGGTGGAGCGGGCCGCCATGCGGCACGAGGCCGCGCTGGCCGGGCTGCGCCACGAGCTCGACCGCGCGGAGCTGCAGCACCGCGCCGCGGTGGAGGAGGTGCGCGCCGCCGAGGCCGAGGTGCGCGCCGAGGTGCGTGCCGACCTCACCGCGGCGTCCGCCACCGTCGACCAGCTCCGCGAGGCGCTCGACGCGACGCGTCAACAGCTCCGCGGCCTGCAGGAGCAGCAGCGCCAGGCGCAGCAGGAGCGCGAGCGCGCCGAGAACGGCCAGACCCAGGTGCTCAAGACCCTCACGCCGGTCGTGGAGCACCTGCGCTCCATGCAGACCAAGGTCGACGAGCTGGAGAAGGCGCGGGTCCGCCAGCACACCGAGCTCGCGACCCAGATCCAGCACACCCAGCGCTCGGTCGAGGAGTCCCGCAAGGCAGCCGACACCCTCGCGTCGGTGCTGAAGAACAACGCCGTCCGGGGTGCCTGGGGCGAGACCCAGCTGCGCACCCTGGTCGAGACCGCCGGGCTGCTCAACCGGGTCGACTTCGACCTCCAGCACTCCGTCGAGGCCGACTCCGGCGCCCGGCGGCCCGACATGGTCATCAACCTGCCCGGCGGCAAGCAGATGGCGATCGACGCGAAGGTCCCCTACAACTCCTTCATGGACGCCCAGCGTGAGGGCCTCGAGCCCGAGACCCGCCAGCGCCTGCTGGAGGACCACGCCCGCAAGGTGCGCGGCCACGTCGACGTGCTCGCCCAGAAGGGCTACTGGACCGGCCTCCCGGTCAGCCCGGAGTTCACGGTCGCCTTCATCCCCAACGAGCAGCTGCTCAACGCCGCGCTCGACGTCGACCCGTCGCTGATGGAGCACGCGTTCGGCCAGGGCATCGTGCTGGCCACGCCGACCAACCTGTGGAGCATGCTCAAGACGGTGGCCTTCACGTGGAAGCAGGAGGCGCTGACCGAGGACGCCCAGGTGCTCTTCGAGCTCGGCCAGGTGCTCTACCGCCGCATCCTCAAGCTGGCCGAGCACGTCGACAAGCTCGGCCGGTCGCTGCAGCGCAGCGTGAAGGACTACAACGCCTTCACCGGCTCGCTCGAGCGCTCGGTCCTGCCGGCCGCGCGCAAGCTCAACGCAGCCGACCCGGTCGCGACCATCCCCGCCCCGAAGGAGGTCGAGGACGTGCCACGCGCACTGACCAGCGGGGAGTTCGCCGCGATCGCCGACCTCGAGCGCGAGGAGCTGACGTTCGAGTTCGAGATCGCCGACGCCGAGGTCGTCGACGACGCGCAGGCCGGCTGAGCGCAGGCTCGACCATCCGCCGGAGGGCACGGCTCCGAAGCGCTGGTGTCGATCACCAGCTCCCGGAGGTTCTCCCATGCCCTTGCGCAAGCCAAGCCCGTCCCTCGCCGTCGCCGTCGCAGCGCTCGTCGTGTCCCTCGGCGGGACGTCGTACGCGGTCGCGACCGTCGGCACTCGCGACATCCGCGACGACTCGATCCGCTCGGTCGACGTCCGTGACAACACGATCCGCTCGAAGGACGTCCGCGACGGCACCCTGCGGGCCGCCGACCTCGCCCCGGGCGTCGTCGGCACGGGCCCGCGCGGGCCGAAGGGCGCGGTCGGCGCCCGCGGGCCCCAGGGCCCGGCCGGAGCGCCCGGAGCCGATGGCAAGGCCGGGAAGGACGGCAAGGACGGGACCGGCACCCGCTGGCTCCTCGTCAACGCCGCCGGCCAGATCGAGGCGCAGTCCGGCGGCTTCACCATCGCGGCGGCCTACCCGACGCTGGCCAACACCGCGCCGACCGGCGACAACTCCCTGCGCGCGGCGGGCAACGTCTACATCGACGCCGGGGAGGACCTGCTCGACAACGGCATCGTCGTCAGCATCGCCCTGCAGAACCAGGTCGACCAGAACGGCGACATGATCACCAACGGCCGCGCCGCCGGACCGGACGCGAACCCGGAGTTCTCCGGCGAGATCACGGCGACCACGTGTGGCCTCGCGGGGATCGTCGCCTGCGCCCCCACCGGGACCAACAACACCAGTCACTTCGTCGTCAGCCCCCGCAACAGCGACGGCACCGTGACCGCCGACGGCGCGCGCAAGCGCTTCTACGTCGTGATCACCGGGAGCTGACCGATCCCCTGCCCCGGCGCCGCCGCCCGGTGGCGCCGGGGCGGCCCGCGGCGGCGCAGAATCTTTACCATCCGCGAGCGGCGCACCTCCGAATCCGTAGTGACCCGTGTCACTCGAGCTCCGGAGGAACACCATGCGCACCCTTTCGTCCACCCCCACCCTCGCCGTCGGTTTCTCCGTCCTGGCACTCACGATCGGCGGCACCTCCTGGGCCATGGCCGAGGGCAATCCTTCCGAGCAGGGCCGGCCAGGCCAGGAGCGGTGGCTCCTCGTCAACGCGAACGGCGAGATCGAGGCCCAGTCGGGTGGCTTCACGATCGCTGCGGCGTACCCGACGCTGGCGAACACGGCGCCGAGCGGGGACAACTCGCTGCGCGCTGCCGGCAACGTCTACATCGACGCCGGGGAGGACGTGCGCGACAACGGCATCACGGCGACCATCGCCCTGCAGAACCAGGTCGACCAGAACGGCGACGGGATCACCAACGGCCGCGCCGCGGCGCCTGACGCCAACCCGGAGTTCTCCGGCGAGATCTCCGCGACGGTGTGCGGTCTTGCCGGCGTCGTCGCGTGCGCGCCCGCCGGCACCAACAACACCCGCCACTTCGTGGTGAGCCCGCGCAACAGCGACGGGACGGTCACCCAGCCCGGAGCCCGCAAGCGGTTCTACATCGTGCTCAGCAGCGACTGACGCTCACGCACTTCCCTCGAGGCTGACCCCGCCGGACAGGTCGACGGTCCGGCGGGCGTTGGCCAGGGACGTGACCGTCGCGGTCCCGAGCGAACCGTCCCGGTCGAAGACCTCCGCCGTGCCGGCAGCGATGCCCGCATGGGCGAGGTGGTCCGTGGCGCGCAGTCCGATCGAGATGCCGGTCGGCCGGCGCGACAACGCCAGGTCGATGTCGGTGTTGATGTATTCAACGCCGCCCGCGCCCCAGTTGGTCACCATGCTGGTGGCGTCGGCGACCGACGCCACCGCCTGGAAGGGTGTGCACTCCTCGCCCTCCACGATCGGGACGGCGATGTGCCAGGTCTCGTGCCGACCGTCGTTCTGGTGGTCGCCGAAGTTGTCCGACCACGGGGCGTTGCTCGCGAAGATCGGGACGTGGTGCTCGACGTCGAGCGGCGCCAGTTCGAGGGGCGGGGGCGTCGGGCGCTGCTCCGGCGAGGTCCAGACGGCACCCTCCGGATTCTCCGACGGCAGCAGGAACGTACCGCTGGCCCGCGCCACGACCGCCCCCTCCTGCTCGACGACGGCGTCGACCAGCAGCAACCGGGGCCCCTCCTTGACGACCGTCGCTCGTGCGGTCGTCGGGATCATCCGGGCCGGACGGAACAGGTCGACGTGGTAGCGCGCCGGCACCAGCTCGCCACGCCCCGCGTCGTCGACCGCCCGCTCGAGAGCACGCGCCAGCAGGCCGCTCACGGCGACGCCGTGCATCTGGTCGGAGCGCCACAGGCTCTGTGCGAGCGGCAGCGGGACGAGCCCGTCGGCCTCGGCACGGAACCAGGCAAACTGGACGGCAGCGCGGCGGGAGCCGTCCCCGGCAGCTTGCTGCCCGGCCTGCGGCGGAGACGCGCTCGTCCCGGATTGGTAGAACGTGTTCTCATTCACGGGCACATCATGCCGGATGGCCGCCCGGGATCGTGACGGCCGGGTCGTAGGGCGTGCGCGTGTAGACGAACGTTGCGCACTCGAGGCTGCGGACGGTGCCGGAGTCGGCGTCACGGCGGACGAGCAGCCGCTCGCCGCGGTGGTAGCCCTCGGCGCCGACGAACGCACCGTCGACGTGGATGAAGCGTTCGTGGAGCTCGGCGGTGCGCAGGTCGCGGGCGACCAGCTCCCCGCCCGTCCACTCGAAGGCGAAGCCGGTGTTGCCCCAGAACCACAGCCCGAGCAGCTCGGCCACCTCGGCTGGCAGCGGCGGCAGCGACGGGAACCAGGCCCGCGCCTCCGGAGCGTCGACCTCACCCAGCAGGATCGCCGGCACCTGCTCCGGTCGCAGACCCGTCGTCGCGTTGGCGAGTGCCACCACGGCCTCCCGGGTGGCGCGATCGACGAAGAGCGAGGCCTGGAAGCCGGGCATCGAGCCGGTGTGGCCCACCATCGTCCGCGCCCCGACCCGGAGCACCCGGAGGCCCAGGCCGTAGGCGTCCGCAGGGGCCACCGGCACGGCCATCTCGGCCAGCGTCGCGGCCGAGAGGACGTCAGGGTGTCCGGTACCGAGGAAGTCAGCCCACCGCAGCAGGTCCGCGACCGTGCTCCACAACTGCCCGGCCGGGGCCATCGCACCGGTGTCGGTGTGCGGCTCGGCTGTCAGGGTGTGGGCGAAGTGGTCGACGCTGCGGCCGGGAGCGTGCTCCGCAGGAGGGTGGTACGACGTCGCATCCATCCCGAGCGGGACGAGCAGCCGCTCCCGGACCGCCTCCCACCAGGTGCGTCCGCGCAGCCGGGCCACGACCTCGCCGAGGAACGCGAACCCGAGGTTGGAGTAGTGGTAGAACTCCCCCGCCGCCGCCACCCGGCCGGACCCGTCGTTGGCCGCGAGCAGCCCGGCCACGTCGCCACCGTCCACCCGCTCCCACCACGGGCCGACGGGCTCGCTCTGGAGCCCGCCGGTGTGGGCGAGCAGCTCGCGCAGCGTCGCCTCCGGGTAGCCGCACTCCGGCAGGAAGGTCCCCACCGGGTCGGACAGGTCGAGCCGGCCCTCGTCGCGCAGCTGCAGCACGAGGACCGCCGTCAGGGTCTTGGTGATCGAGCCGACCCGGTAGGCGGAGTCGACGCCGGTTCCGGGCAGCGCGGAGGAGCAACCGGTCCAGACCGGCACGCCCGCGCGAGCCACGCCCGCCGCGACCGACGGCAGCCGGCCCGCGCCCTGGAGCGCGGCCAGCCGGTCGTCGTACACGGTCATTCGGCGTAGGCGTCCATCGGCGGGCAGGCGCACACGAGGTTGCGGTCGCCGTAGGCCTGGTCGATCCGCGCGACCGGCGGCCAGTACTTGTCGGCCGCACCGGCCAGTCCTGCCGGGAACACGCCGACCTCGCGGGAGTAGGCGCGGTCCCAGTCCCCGACCAGTGCACGGGCGGTGTGCGGGGCGTGGTGCAGCGGGGAGGCGTCGACCGCCCACTCCCCCGCGGCCACGCGGTCGATCTCGCCCTTGATCGCGATCATCGCGTCGCAGAACCGGTCCAGCTCCGTGAGGTCCTCCGACTCGGTCGGCTCGACCATCAGCGTGCCGGCGACCGGGAAGGACATCGTCGGGGCGTGGAAGCCGTAGTCGATGAGCCGCTTGGCGACGTCGTCGACCGAGACGCCCGTCTCCGCGGTGATGCCGCGCAGGTCGAGGATGCACTCGTGGGCGACCAGGCCGGACTCGCCGCGGTAGAGCACCGGGTAGTGCTCGCCGAGCCGGGCCGCGACGTAGTTGGCCGACAGCACCGCGACGGCGGTCGCGCGGGTCAGGCCCTCCGCGCCCATCATCCGGATGTAGGCCCACGAGATCGGCAGGATGCCGGCGGAGCCGAAGGGCGCGGCGCTGATGGCGCCGGTGCCCTCGCGCCGGTCGGCGTCGGGGTGCAGCGGGTGGGTCGGGAGGTACGGCGCCAGGTGGGCGCGCACCGCGACCGGACCCACGCCCGGGCCGCCGCCGCCGTGCGGGATGCAGAAGGTCTTGTGCAGGTTGAGGTGCGAGACGTCGCCACCGAACTTGCCGGGCTGCGCATAGCCGAGCAGCGCGTTGAAGTTCGCGCCGTCGACGTACACCTGGCCCCCGTGCTCGTGGACGATGTCGCACAGCTCGGTGATGGTCTCCTCGTAGACGCCGTGCGTCGACGGGTAGGTCACCATGATCGCGGCGAGGGTGTCGGAGTACTGCTCGCACTTCGCCCGCAGGTCCTCGAGGTCGACGGTGCCCTCGTCGGTCGCCTTCACGACCACGACCTTCATCCCGACCATGACGGCCGAGGCCGGGTTGGTGCCGTGGGCCGACGACGGGATCAGGCAGACGTCGCGCTGCCCCTGGCCGTTCGCGCGGTGATAGTTGCGGATGGCGAGCATGCCCGCGAACTCGCCCTGCGCGCCGGCGTTGGGCTGGATGGAGACGCTGTCGTAGCCGGTGACCTCGGCCAGCCAGCCCTCGAGCTGCTCGATCATCACGCGGTAGCCGTCGGCGTCGGCGGCGGGGACGAACGGGTGCAGGTTGGCGAAGCCCGCGAGCGAGATGGGCTCCATCTCGGTCGTCGCGTTGAGCTTCATGGTGCACGAGCCGAGCGGGATCATGCCGCGGTCGAGGGCGTAGTCGCGGTTCGAGAGCCGCGCGAGGTAGCGCAGCATCGAGGTCTCGTTGTGGTGGGTGTTGAAGACCGGGTGGGTGAGGAACCCGGTGCTCCGCTCGAGCTCCTCGGGCAGCCCGGCGTCGCCCTCCGCGGACACCTCCGTGACGCCGAAGGCGGCCAGGACGGCAGCGAGGGTGGCCTCGCCGGCGGTCTCGCCGAACGAGATGCCGACGGTGTCGGCGTCGACCGGACGCAGGTGGATCCCGGTCTCCCGGGCGGCCGCGACGACCTCGCCGGCGCGGCCGGGGACACGGACGTTGAGGGTGTCGAAGAAGGTGTCGTTGACGACCTCGACGCCGGCCGTCTCGAGGGACGCGGCCGCGCGCCGTGCCAGTCCGTGGATGTCGGCCGCGATCTCCTTCAGCCCCTGCGGACCGTGGTAGACGGCGTACATGCCGGCGGTCACGGCGAGCAGCACCTGGGCGGTGCAGATGTTGGAGGTCGCCTTGTCGCGGCGGATGTGCTGCTCGCGGGTCTGCAGTGCGAGGCGGTACGCCGGGCGGCCCTCCGCGTCGACCGAGACGCCGACCAGGCGGCCGGGCAGCTGCCGCTCCAGGCCCTCGCGGACGCTGATGAAGCCAGCGTGCGGTCCGCCGTAGAACAGCGGGACCCCGAAACGCTGTGCGGAGCCGACCACGACGTCGGCGCCGAGCGTGCCCGGCGCCTCGAGCATGGTGAGCGCGAGCAGGTCGGCGGCGACGACGGCGAGGCCGCCGCGCTCGTGCACGGCGTCGATCACCGGCTTGATGTCGGCGATCCGGCCGGAGGCGCCGGGGTACTGGATGAGGACCCCGGAGACGTCACCGTCGGGCAGGCCCCCGGTCAGGTCGGCGACGAGGATCTCGACGCCGATGCCCTCCGCGCGGGTGCGCACCACGTCGATCGTCTGCGGCAGCGCGTCGGCGTCGACGACGAACGGCCCGGAGGCCTTCCGGTTCGCACGGAACGCCAGCGCGACCGCCTCGGCGGCCGCCGTACCCTCGTCAAGCAGCGACGAGCCGGCGGTGGTGAGGCCGGTCAGGTCGGACACCATGGTCTGGAAGTTGATCAGCGCCTCGAGCCGGCCCTGCGAGATCTCCGGCTGGTACGGCGTGTAGGCGGTGTACCAGCTCGGGTCCTCGAGCACGTTGCGGCGGATCACGGCGGGCGTCACGGTCGCGTGGTAGCCGAGGCCGATCATCGGCTCCCCCGGGACGTTGGCCGCGGCCAGTGCTCGCAGCTCGGCAGCGGCGGACTCCTCGTCAGCGGCAGCCGGCAGCTCGAGCGCGTCGGCCGAGCGGATGGACTTCGGCACGGCCGCGTCCATGAGCGCGTCGATCGAGGGGTAGCCGAGACGGTCGAGCATCGTCGCGACCTGGTCGTTGTCGGGACCGATGTGACGGTTGACGAAGGGGGCACTCATGAGCAGCAGGCTTCCTCGGGGTTCGAAAAGGATCGAGCCCTCCCCCTCTGTCGGCGCGTCGCTGCGCCTCCAGAGTTGCCTGCTCCGCACGGTCCGGGCGCCTGAGAGGTTCCGGGGAGGAATTGCCCCTTCGGCGCAGGCCCACGTCAGCGACGCGTCCTGACTCTCCCGTGCGGGATGAACAGCGACTACAGGTTAGCGCGCCGCGCACCGAAACGCGGCAGCGCTGCGCCGGGTCAGCCGGCGTTGCGCGCGGCGCGCCGTGCGGCGAGCTCGTCGCCGGCGACGTCCTCGACCTGCTCGGTGTCGCTGGCGCTCTCGCTCGGCAGCTGGGCGAGGGTGCCCTCGATCTCGCGCCAGACACCGCCGATCGCGATGCCGAAGACGCCCTGGCCGCCCTGGAGGAGGTCGATGACCTCGTCGTTGCTGGTGCACTCGTAGACCGAGGCACCGTCGCTCATCAGGGTGACCTGGGTGAGGTCGTCGGTGCCGCGCTCGCGCAGGTGGCCGACCGCGGTCCGGATCTGCTGCAGCGAGATGCCGGCGTCGAGGAGCCGCTTGATGATCTTGAGGATCAGGATGTCGCGGAAGCTGTAGAGGCGCTGCGATCCGGAGCCCTTGGCGCCACGAACGCTCGGCTCGATCAGGCCGGTGCGGGCCCAGTAGTCGAGCTGTCGGTAGGTGATGCCGGCCGCGTTGCACGCGGTCGGGCCGCGGTAGCCCAGGTCGCTGGGCAGCGGCGAGACGTCGTCGGTGAAGAGCAGCCCCTGCTCCTCGGCGGCAGCGGTCGCCACGGCCGTGTCCTGACCGACCTTCTCGGGCTGCTGCTCGTTCACGGGGTCCTCCGCAGGGGTTCGATCAAGGTGCTTGATCAAGGTGCTTGATCAAGGGATGGTCGCGCAGGCATTGCACGGCTGTCATTCGACTCTTCAAGGTACGGCGCAGGTGACGGGCCGGTCAAAGACGTCGCCGGGCGTGTCGCCAAAAACCCTCAGCCTCAACTTGAGGCTGAGGGAAGTTTCTCACTGGCCGGACTCGAAGTCCTCCGGCGAGACGTGGTCGAGGAACTCTCGGAACGCCTCGACCTCGTCCTCCTCCTCGGCCGGCGCGGCGATCCCGGCCTCGGCCAGGACCTCCTCCGAGCAGTAGATCGTGGTGCCGGTGCGGAGCGCGAGCGCGATCGAGTCCGACGGCCGCGCGCTCACCTCGACGCCCGACGCGAGGACGAGGGTCGCGAAGAAGACGCCGTCCTTGACGTCCGTGATCCGCACCTCCGAGAGCTCTCCGCCGGTCGCGGCGAGCAGGTCCTTCATCAGGTCGTGCGTCAGCGGACGAGGCGGTACGACGCCCTGCTGGGCGAAGGCGATGGCCGTGGCCTCGACGGCACCGATCCAGATCGGGACGTAGCGGTCGCCGACGGTCTCGCGCAGCAGCACGATGGGCTGGTTGGACGGCATCTCCACCCGGACTCCCAGGACATCCACCTCGCGCATACCCCAACACTACTCGGGGTCGGATGAGGTGGGAGTGGTGGCCGAATGGTGCGGCCGAGGTGTTGGGGTTGGTCCCGAACCGCAACGATGCGGCGCCCAGAGTTGCCGTTTGCGCCCAACCGAGGGTCGTGGCGTCTCCGCACGACCCGACAGTCACATCCGGCGCAGACCCGCCTTCACCAACGTGGCGTGCAACCGGACCGAGAGCGCGGCGATCTCGCTCACGGCCTCCTCGGCACGTGCGGCGGCGCCGGCGTCGCGGCCACGGCGCGGCGCGACGACCTGCTGGATGAGCCCGACCTCGCGGTCGGCGGCGGCGCGGAAGCCGCGCAGGTGGCGGGGCTCGATGCCGAAGTCCGCGAGCTCGCTGGCCGTCTGGGCGATCACCAGGGCGTCGGTGTCGTAGTGCCCGGTCGCCGACGGGGTGATGAGGGCGAACTCCTCGAGCTGTGCGAGGAGGGCCTCGTCGATCTCGGCCACCTTGATGAGCTCCTTGCGCGAGAGCCGCAGCTTGTCGCTGCGGCGGAAGGACTCCGGAGCCGGCATGCCGTCGGAGCCGATGGCGACGGTGGGCACGGTCGGGACGACCGGCTCCGGCGCTGGCGGCTCGAGGCCGCGGTCCATCGCGTCGAGGTGCTCGCCGATCACCTTCAGGGGCAGGTAGTGGTCACGCTGCATCCGCAGGATGTAGCGCAGCCGCGCGATGTCGGCCTCGGAGAACTTGCGGTAGCCCGCAGGCGTCCGCTCCGGCTTGATCAGTCCCTCGGACTCGAGGAAGCGGATCTTCGGGATGCTGATGTCCTCGAAGTCGGTGCGCAGCCGGTCCAGGACCTGGCCGATGTTGAGCAGCGGCTCCCGCTCGCCGCGGGCGATGGCAGCCACCACGGTCAGTGGCTCTCGTGGCCCGCGAAGAACACCAGGCGGTACTTGCCGACCTGGACCTCGTCGCTGTCCTTGAGCTGCGCCTTCTCGATGCGGTCGCGGTTGACGTAGGTGCCGTTGAGGCTGCCCGCGTCCTCCACGGTGAACGACTCCCCCGAGCGGCGGAACACCGCATGGCGCCGCGAGACGGTGACGTCGTCGAGGAAGATGCCACTCTCGGGGTGGCGCCCGGCGCTCACCTCGTCGGCGTCGAGCAGGAACCTGCTGCCGGCGCCGGGGCCCTTCTGCACGACGAGCAGCGCGTGGCCCACCGGGAGGGCGTCCACGGCCGCGGCGTCGACGGCGCTCAGTGCGCGGTCCGAGGTCTCCACGCGATCGGCGGGGAAGACGGCCTGGATCGTCGCGGTCGAGTCCGTCGGCACGGGCGCGGTCGCGTCCGCCTCGACGAGACGGGTGCCGCACTGCGAGCAGAAGCGGGCGTCGTCAGGGTTCTGCCGGCCACAGGCGGTGCAGAACGGCATCTGGAAACTCCTTGGGTCCGGGACGGCTACGACGAACGTACCGGATCAGGCGTCGAGCTGGGCCTCGTAACCGGCCGCGTCGAGAAGTCCGTCGAGCTCGTCGGCCGAGGCCGGCACGACCTCGAAGAGCCAGCCGGCGCCGTACGGGTCGTTGTTGACCAGCTCGGGCGTGGCGTCGAGCGCCTCGTTGACCGCGACGATCTCGCCGGAGACCGGCGCGTAGACGTCGCTGACGGACTTCGTCGACTCGAGCTCGCCGCAGGCATCGCCGGCGGCGACGCTCGCGCCCACCTCGGGGAGCGAGACGTAGACGATGTCGCCGAGCGCGTCCTGGGCGTAGTCGGTGATGCCCACGCGGACCGAGCCCGCCGCCTCGCCGGGCTGGCGCAGCCACTCGTGCTCGACGGTGTACTTCAGGTCAGCGGGGTTCGTCATGGCCTGAAGGCTACTGCCCCTGCTCCGGCAGGGCGTAGCGAGGCTCTGCGCGAGTCGTGACCGCTTCGATGTCGACGGCCTTGAGCTCGCTGACCTCCATCGAGCCGCCGTCATCCTCGATCTGCTTCTTCGGTCCGAGGGCGAAGGTGAGCGAACCGGCGAGGACCCCGGGCTCACCGATGGCGTCGATGACGTACGGCGCCTCGATCCGCTCCCCGTCGACCGTGAAGCCGCCCTCGGTCTCCTCCAGCGAGGTCTGGGCCACGACGCGGACGGTGCCGTTGATCGCGATGGCCTCGGCGCCGACGGTGCGCAGGGCCTGGATGGTGTCGAGCAGGGAGCCGAGCCGCACCCGCCCCTCGTCCTCGGTGATGGTGATCCGCACGCCCGGCCCGGTGACGGGCACGAGGCCGGCGACGATCCGGAGCGTGTCGACCTCCGACTCGGCCTGCTCGAGGGCGGCCCGCCGCTTGGTCGTGTCGTCGCGCAGGTCGGCGGCGACACCCTCCAGCCGCTCGATCTCGGCCTCGGCCCGCTGGCGTGCACCGCCGAGGCCGTCGAAGAGGTCGATGAGCTCCTGCTGGCGCAGGCCGGAGTAGGTCGCGTCGGTGTCGGTCACCCGGATCTGCGTCACCGCCGCGAAGCCGACCAGCGCCATCAGCACGCCGGCGACGAGCTGGCGCCGGGAGGGACGCAGCAGCGCCCGGCGCAGGCGTTCGAGTGGCTCGTCAGGCATGGAAGACGTGCCTCCGGATGGCCGCCACGTTGGTGAAGATCCGGATGCCGAGGACGACGATGACGCCGGTGGAGAGCTGGCCGCCGACGCCCAGCCGGTCGCCCAGGTAGACGATGCCGGCCGCGATCACCACGTTGCTGAGGAACGAGACGACGAAGACCTTGTCGTCGAAGATGCCGTCGAGGTAGGCGCGCAGCGCGCCGAAGACGGCGTCGAGAGCCGCCACCACCGCGATCGGCAGGTAGACCTCCAGCCCGGCGGGGACGTCGGGCTGGAAGACCAGGCCGAGCACCACACCGACCAGCAGTCCGAGCACCGCGATCACGGCGGGCCACCTCCCTCACCCTTGGGGTTCGTCTTCTGCTCCGCGAACCGGAGGGTCCGCAGCGAGGCCGGCGCGGCGGGCAGCCGCAGGTCGTCCTCCTTGTCCATCTTCCACGAGAAGCCGAACTGGTTGGCAACCGCCACGAACTGCAGGCCGCTCGGCGTGTCGACGAAGCGCGAGGACAGCGTGCCCTGGTCGCCGATCGCGAGGATCGTGTAGGGCGGCGCCACACCGATCAGGTTGACCTCGATCGCGTCGCCGGACGTGCTGATGGCCCCCGTCCCCGAGAGCCGCTGGCCGTTGATCGCGATCGCCTCGGCGCCGGCCGACCACAGCGCGTTCGCGATCGTGGCGAGGTCGATGCTGCGCACCGTCTCGTTGGCCGCGGCGTAGGGCGAGTTGTCCACGGTGAGCCGCACACCGTCGCCGCGCACCGCCGCGAAGCCGGCGACGGCACCGATGGTCGCCTGCTCGGCCCGGACGTCGGCGAGGCGCGAGCCGAGCAGGCGCAACGTCTCCTCGGCGGAGAGGTTGTCCTCGCGCAGGGCCGCGGCGTCGTCCTGCAGGTCGGCGACGGACGCCCGTCGCGTCTCGATCCGGCTGATCAGGGCGCTCCGGCTCTCCTGGTCGACGTCCGCGTTCGCATTGGTCTGTACGGCGGCAACGGTCACCAGCAGCGCGAAGGCGGCCACGACACCGACGACCCCCGCCCGCAGCGCCGGGCCCGCGTGCTCCTCCGACCCGCGGCGCGACGCTGCGGCCTGGTAGTCGCGGTCGAGCGCCTCCTGGGTGATCAGCGCCAGGAGGGGCGTCCGTGCCCGGTCGGCCGGCGCGGCGGGGCCGGCGGGACCGGCAGGCCCGGCGGTCATCCCTCGCCCGTGCGCGACCGCGGCTCGGTGGTGGCCAGCAGCTTGCGCACCTGCCAGGCGTAGAGGATGCCCGCCCACCAGTAGAGGCCGACGCCCCACAGCGCCAGGGACCAGCCGAAGACCCGTGCGAGCGTGGCGATCGTGCCGTCGCCGTCGCCCAGCAGCAGGAGCGGGAAGGCATAGAGCAGGTTGAAGGTCGCGGCCTTGCCGAGGAAGTGGACGGGCAGCGCGCTGTAGCCGCGGGTGCGCAGCAGTGGCACGAGGCCCCACAGCAGCAGGTCGCGCAGCGGCAGCGACAGCGCCAGCCACCACGGGATCACGTCGCGCAGGGCGAGTCCCACGACGACGGCGAGGATGTAGAGGCGGTCGGCCACGGGGTCGAGCAGCCGGCCCAGCTCCGAGGTCTGGTTGAGCTTGCGGGCCAGCCAGCCGTCGAGGAAGTCGCTGACGCCGGAGACCATCAGGACGACGAGCGCCCAGACGTCCTCCTCGGGGCCGAGGACCAGCCAGAGGAACAGCGGCACGCCGAGCAGGCGCGACGCACTGATCAGGTTCGGCAGCGTCCAGACCCGATCGGACGCGCGCTCGTCCCGCGTCACCGCTTCACCCACGACTGACACCCTAGTGGTCACCGCCTCACGTCGCAGAGACGTCGTCGGAGTGCGCCGCGTCGCGGATCTCTCCGACGAGCTCCTCGATGACGTCCTCGAGGGCGGCGACGCCGAGGGTGGTGCCGTCGGGCTCGACCACCCGCGCCATGTGCGCGCCGCGGCGCTGCAGCACCTCGAGCGCGTCGTGGAGCAGGGTGTCGGCGGTGACCGTCGCGAACGGGCGGATCCACCGGTCGGCGACGGGGCGCTCGCGGCGCTCCTCGTCGGGCTCCAGGACGTCCTTGATGTGGAGGTAGCCGATCAGCTCGCCGGGGGCGTCGACGGCGTCGGACACGACCGGGAACCGGCTGAAGCCGGTCGCCGCGCACAGCGCCTCGACGTCGGCGGCGGTCGAACCACGCACGACCGTCGCGAGCGAGTCGGGCGCCATCATCACCTCGGCGACGGTCTTCTCGGTGAAGCCGAGGGCACCCGAGAGCCGGTCGTACTCGTCCTCGGCGAGCAGGCCCTCTCCGTGCGACTCCTCGACCAGCGCGGCGACCTCCTCGCGGGTGTAGGTGCTGCCGAGCTCGTCCTTGGGCTCGATCCGCAGCAGCCGCAGGATGGCATTGGCGATCGCGTTGATCGACACGATCAGGGGGCGGAGTACCAGGACGATCCCGTACATCGGGGGGCCCAGGATCAGCGCAGCCCGCTCGGGCCCGGCGATCGCGATGTTCTTCGGCACCATCTCGCCGAGCACGACGTGCAGGTAGACGACGACCGTCATCGCGATCACGAACGCGACCGGGTGCAGCCAGTCGTCGGGGACGTGGAGCTCGTGGAAGACCGGCTCGATGAGGTGCGCCAGTGCCGGCTCGCCCACCGCGCCCAGGCCGAGGGAGCAGACGGTGATGCCGAGCTGGGCGCCCGCCATCATCTGCGACACCTGCTCCATGGCCTTCAGCGTGATCGCGGCCATCCGCGACCCGGACTGCGCGCGCGGCTCGATCTGGGAGCGTCGTGCGGAGATCAGCGCGAACTCCGCGCCGACGAAGAAGGCGTTGGCGGCGAGCAGGACCACGGCGAGCAGCACTCCGGCGAAGTCACCCATCGGCCGGCTCCTCCTCCACCCGCAGGGACAGGCGGTCGATCCGCAGCCCGTCCATGTGGTCGACGGTGAGCACCGCACGTCGCACCGGGGCGTCCTCGTCGTCCCCCGCTGCCGGGAGGGGCACGACAGCCTGCTCCCCCGGCACCGGGACGCGACCGAGCAGCTTGAGCACCAGGCCGGCGACCGTGTCGTAGTCCTCGCTCTCCGGCAGCTCCACGCCGGTCAGGTCCTCGACCTCGTCGGGACGCAGCAGCCCGGACAGGGACCAGGTGCCGTCGCGGCGCAGACGGCCGCGGCTGCCGAGCCGGTCGTGCTCGTCGGCGATGTCGCCGACGATCTCCTCGATCACGTCCTCGAGGGTGACGATGCCGGCGTGGTCGCCGTACTCGTCGAGGACGATGGCCATCTGGAACCCGTCGGCACGCAGGAGTGCCAGCAACGGGTCGAGGCGCAGCGAGTCGGGCACCACGATCGGCTTCGCCATCAGGTGCTTGACCTTGGTCGTCGCCCGCTCGTGGAGAGGCAGGGCGACGGCGTTCTTGACGTGCACGGTGCCGACGACCGCGTCGGTGTCGTCCAGCACGGGGAAGCGCGAGTTGCCGGACTCGCGGGCCAGGGCGATGACCGCGCTGGCCCGGTCGTTCGCGTCGAGGCTCCGGGTGCGCACCCGCGGCGTCATGATCTCCCCCGCCGTCCGGGTGCCGAACTCGACCGAGCGCTCCATCAGCTCCGCCGTGTCGGCGTCGAGTGTCCCCTCGTCCGCCGAACGCTGGATGAGCGAGGCGAGCTCGGTGACGCTGCGCGCCGAGCGGAGCTCCTCCTGGGGCTCGATGCCCAGCCGGCGCACGATCGCGTTGGCGCTGCCGTTGAGGACGTTGATCGGTCCCCTGGCGGCCGCGGTGAAGGCGCGCATCGGCACCTGCGTCAGGCGCGCGGTGACGTAGGGCAGGGAGATCGCCACGTTCTTGGGCACCAGCTCGCCGATCAGCATGGTGAGCAGCGTGCTCAGCACCAGCCCGGTCGCGACCGCCACCGGCCCGACCGCTCCCTCGGCGACGCCGGCGTCCTCCAGCGGACCGCGGAGCAGCTCGGCGATGGCGGGCTCGGCGAGGAAGCCGATGGCCAGGTTGGTGATCGTGATCCCGACCTGCGCACCGGAGAGCTGGGTCGACAGCGTGCGCAGCGCCTTCTGGACGCCGATCGCGGAGGCGTCGCCCGCGGCCGCGGCGCGGTCGACCTGGCCCCGGTCGACGGTGACGAACGCGAACTCTGCGGCGACGAAGAGCCCGCACGCGAGGATGAGGAGGATGGCAAGCCCCAGCAACAGCCAGGCGGTCATCGAGGTCCTTCAGGAGGGGAAACGGGAACCACCACCCTAGGGCACCGGCCCAGCATCGCCCTGTCCGGCCGTCGGGGCGTCAGGCCGTCGGGGCGCCGGCGACCGCCCGCACGTCGCCCTCGCCCGAGGCCGACACCCAGCCGCGGCCCGGCTCGAGCCGCCGGATGGTGCGGGCCGGTACGCCGCCCACCACGGCGTGGTCCTCGACGACCCCGCGCACGACGGAGCCTGCGGCCACCACGACGTTGCGTCCGATCGTCGTGCCGGGGAGGATCATCGCGCCGTGGCCGATCCACGAGCCGGCGCCGATGACCACGGGCTGGTGGGCGCCGAACTGCAGGCCCACCGGCACGCCCGGGTCCTGGTAGCCGTGGCTGGCGTCGGAGACGAACACGTCCTGGCCGAACCACACGTCGTCGCCGATCGCGATCGACTCGTGGGCCGTGATGCAGGCACGGGCGCCGATGACGCACCGCTCGCCGATCACCAGCCCCCGCTCGGGCAGCACCTCCTGGGTCGGGCCGTAGCCGACGGAGAGCGTGGAGTACTTCCCGATCAGGGTGTCGCGACCGACGTGGATGGCCTCCGGGTTGACGACCGTGGCCATCGGGAAGGCCAGGCAGGCGCCCTGGCCGAAGGACCCGAACCGGTCGCCGAGGTCGGTGCCGGGCGAGACGTCGCCCACCCGCTCGAGCCACTGCCAGGCGGCGTGGACGGACCGGTTGAGCAGGCGACGTACGGCGGGCACCGGGCGAGGTTACCGAAACGCAACATCCAGCGGACGTTCCCAGTTCGTTGGTGTGACACCGCGACCCCTAACATCCGGGAGTGCAGAAGCCCCGTGACCCCCAGGTGATCGCCTACTTCGCTGACGACCCGACGAGGGTCTACCAGCTGCTGCAGTGGCTCCCGGTGCTCGAACGGCTCGACGGCACGCACCCGGTGGCGATCCTCACCCGCGACGCCGCGACCCGCGACATCGTCACCGAGCGGACCACGCTGCCGGTGCTGTTCGCCCCCGGATTCGACGACCTCGCCCAGCTCTACGACGAGCTCGACGCCGCGGTCGTGCTCTACTGCAACAACTCGATGACCAACTTCAACTCGCTGCTCGACGGCCGGATGATGCACGTGCACATCAACCACGGCGAGAGCGACAAGCACAGCATGGTGAGCAACAACGCCAAGGCCTACGACCGCGTGTTCGTGGCCGGTGAGGCCGCCGTGCAGCGACACCGGGCAGCGCTGATGGAGCTCGACGAGTGGCGACTGGTACGGATCGGGCGCCCGCAGCTCGACCTGCGCCCCGCTCCCCTGCTCCCCCCGAGCGAGCGGCGTACCGTGCTCTACGCCCCGACGTGGGAGGGCGACGCGGCCTACAACTGCTACACGTCGGTCGACGTCTTCGGCCCGAACATCGTCCGCGCCGTCCTCTCCGTGCCGGACGTCCGGCTCGTCTACAAGCCGCACCCGAAGGTGACGACCAGCCAGATCACGGCGATCCGCGAAGGCCACCAGGCGATCCTCGACCTCATCGAGCGGGCCGCCGAGGCCGACCCCGAGGCGGGCCACGCCGCGGTGTGGCAGGGCGACATCCTCGCCGTCTTCCCCGGTTGCGACGCCATGATCACCGATGTCTCCTCCGTCGGCCTGGACTGGCTCTACCTCCAGACCGACAAGCCGATCCTGATCACCGACCGCCACGGCGACGCCGAGCGGCTGCGCCAGGAGGTCCCGGTCAGCCGGTGCGCCGACGTCCTCGACGCCGGGGACATCGCCGGCCTCTCCGAGCTCCTCGCGGACCGGCTCGCCCACGACGAGCACCGGATCGCGCGCGCCGCGATGCGCCACCACTACTTCGACGACAACGGCGTCGGCGACAGCACGGTGCGCTTCGTCGAGGCGATCAGCGAGCTCGTGGAGACGCGAAACCGGCTGCAGGGCACGAGCCCCGCAGCCGGCTTCGAGGAGTCGGCCTGACTGACCTGACCTGACCGGGCCCGGTCAGGTCGTCCGGTTCAGTAGCGGTACGTCGACACGTAGTAGTTCGACAGGCTGCCGAGGTAGCCGCTGCTCGGACGGACGTAGGCCCGGAAGTGGGTCTTCGTGCGGTAGGCCGGCAGGCGCAGCGACCAGTTGCTGTAGGCGTTGGTGTTGATCACCTTGTAGGCACTCCAGCTGCAGGAGGTGCTCTTCGGGTAGCGGCAGGTCGACTTCTGGATGATGACCGGCTTGCCGGCGTACTTCGGCGCGACCTTGCCGTAGAAGGTCCGGGTGCTCGAGCGCCAGTTGTCGTTCAGGTTGCGGCGCACGCCGACCTTCACGGAGCTGGAGACCGAGCCGGTGTAGGTGCCGGAGCTGTCGGAGTAGACGAGGCGGTACGACGCCGTGCCGGCCGGCTTGTAGCTCCACTTCTGGTCGGCGTTGGCCACGATCGGCCGCGACGAGACCGTCAGCCACGTGCTGCCACCGGCCGGCAGGCGCTGCAGCGTGACCGTGCCCTTGGGGACGTAGGTCGGAGTGCCCCCGTTGGAGTAGCCGACGCGTCCGGTGAAGGTCACGGTCGTGCCGTAGCGGACGGCGGAGTAGTTCGCTCCGAGCTGGGAGAAGGTCGGCGTCGCGGCGTGGGCCGGCGTCGACGAGACGGCGACGAGCGAGAACGCGCTCATCACCAGGGCGACGGCCATGAGGACGGCGCGTCGAAGAGACTTCACATGCATGTGGTGGTGCCCCCGGGATTCTTTCTGGTGAAGGTTCTGCGGCGGTTGCCGCGGAAGGGCTATCCCCCGGTCACGCCCTCCTCAACCACACCGGGGTGATTCGGTGGCATCGAACCTGTCGGAGCCACCTGAGAGGCTGCTCCCATGGCCGACGACACCCGCACCGTGTACGCCGCCGAGGACCTCCTGGCCGGCTGGCTCGACGAGGCCCGACGGCGTCCCGGCAGCCCGCTGCGGATCACCGCCGGCCGCGAGGTGCTGGAGCTCGAGCCCGAGACCGAGCCCCGCTTCACCGACCCCGCGCACGTCCAGGACTACGTCGACCGCGTGCTCGCCCACCTCGTCGCGACCGGCAGCCGCTACGACGACGGCACCGGCCTCGACCTGGCCGCGGTGCCGGTCGTGGTGCGCCCCCGCCGCGGCGACCGGCAGGCCCACTACGAGCGGGGAGAGCTGCCCCTGCGCGGAGTGATGGCGATCCCGCCCCGCGAGGTCGGCGGGGCGTGGTCGTTGCGAGCGGTCGTCGTACTCCACGAGGTGGCGCACCACCTGGCCGGAGCCGACGGGCACGGGGCGGACTTCCGCACGACCTTCCTCAGGCTGCTGGAGGACATCGGGATGCCGGTGCTGGCCGAGCTGTTGCACACCGCCTACCGCCTGTCCGGGCTCGACACCGGGATCGACGGCGAGGACCGGACGCTGCTGCGGATCGGGCGACTGCTGCGGCAGGCGGAGCGGACGACCAACACCGCCGAGCGCGACGCCTTCTTCACCAAGGCGCAGACCCTCGCCACCCGGCACCAGATCGCACTGGCCGTCGCGCGGGCGACCGCGCACACGGAGGAGCAGCGCCAGGACCCCGCATGGGAGACCGTGCTCATCGGGGAGACCGGCAAGCGGTCGCTCGCCCGCTACGTCCGGCTCGTGCTCGAGATCGCCCGGGCCAACGACGTGCGGGTCGCGATCTACACCAGCAACACCCGGGTGACGCTCTACGGCTTCCCGTCCGACATCGCCGTCGTCAAGGCGCTCTACGCCTCCCTGGTCACCCAGATGGTCGCCGACGGGGACGCCCACCTGCGCTCGGGAGCCCACAAGTCCGACACCCGGCAGGTCTGGAACACCCGCAGCCGACGCTGGGAGGACCGCCCGGTGCACGGATCGACCGCGCGGGCTGCCTTCTACGAGGCGTGGGCCGACCACGTCGGCGACCGGCTCGCCCGCGCGCGCGACGAGGCCCGAGCCGCCGCCGTCGCCGCCGAACCGGCCGCCGACGACCGGCCGACCTCGACCGAGCTCGCGATCCGCGCGAAGGAGGTGGAGGTCGTCGACTACTTCCGCACGATGCAGCGCGAGCACGGCATCCGCGGCACCTGGAAGGGCACGGCGTCCGCCGGCCACGCCGCACCCGGTTCCCGCGACGCCGGCGTCCGCGCCGCGGCCCGCGCCCGGCTGGGCACCGAGCGCGCCATCAGCTCCTGACCCGGCGGTTCGCCCGGCCGCTCGCACGCGCGACCAGCTCACCGTCGCGCGCGACCCGGACGACGAAGAGGTCCTCCTTGGCGAGGCGCTCCGCGACCTCGGCCGTGGCGACCAGTTCGTCGCCCGCCCGGGCCGGTCGGACGTAGTCGATGTGCACCGCGCTCACCACACCCGAGTGCTCGTCGTCGTTGGCCGCGGACGCGAGTGCGATCCCGGCGAGGGAGAACAGGAAGGAGCCGTGCGCGGTGCCGTGCGGGTTGAGGTGGTCGTCGGTGACCCGGACCCGGGCCTCGGCCCGGCCGCCGCCGTACCCGGTGACGGCAACGCCGAGGAAGGCGGCGAAGGCGTCCGTGCGCGGGCTGCTCATCGGGGTCCGTCGACGAAGATGTCGTACTCCAGCTGGCCCGTGCCGCCGTACGACGAGAGGTCGGTCACGCCCGCCTCGCGCAGCACGTCGACGTCGAGCAACGCCTGGCCGGTCTGTTCCCGCGAGGGTCGCGCCAGGATCTCGATCGCAGCGTCGGCGACGATCTGGGGCGTGCGGGCCTTCGCGACCGCCTCGTCCCCGCCGAGCAGGTTCTGCACCGCCGCGGTGGCGATGAGCGTCTCCGGCCACAGGCAGTTGGCGGCGACGCCGTCCGCGGCGTACTCGGCGGCCCAGCCCAGGGTGAGCAACGACATGCCGTACTTCGCCAGCGTGTACGCCGGGTGCTTGCCCAGCCACTCCGGCGACAGGTTGAGCGGCGGGCTCAACGACAGGATGTGCGGGTTCGTGCCGACCCGCAGGTACGGCAGGCAGGCGCGGGTCAACAGGTAGGTGCCGCGGAGCTGGATCTGGGTCATCAGGTCGAAGCGCTTGACCGGCAGATCGGCAGTCGGGTCGAGCGCGATGGCGGAGGCGTTGTTGACGCAGATGTCGATGCCGCCGAAGCGCTCGACCGCCTGCGCCACTGCGTCGTCGACCGACGACTCGTCGCGCACGTCGCCCACGACGGCGAGGGCCTGGCCACCTGCGGCCTCGATCTCGGCAGCGGCGGTATGGACCGTGCCGGGCAGGCGCGGGTCGGGGACGTCGGTCTTCGCGAGGAGGACGACGTTGGCACCCTCCCGGGCGGCGGCGATGCCGATGGCCAGGCCGATCCCGCGGCTGCCGCCGGACATCATCAGGGTCCGCCCGGCGAGGCGCTGGCTGGTGGAGGTCTCCGTCATGCCGGAACCGTTACACAGGCTCAACAGTCGTGCCTAGAGTGTTAGACGAACGTCACAACGGATTCCCGACAGTCGTCGTATCGTCGTAACATCGCGTCACCATGCCTGAGCTCAAGCCCGTCACCACGCGCTCCGCGCTGCTCACGCTGCTGCTCGGGGCCGAGCTGCCCAGCCTCACCACCCGCGAGCTGATCGCCGCCGCGTCCGTGGTCGGATTCGCCGAGCCGGCGGTGCGGGTGGCGCTGTCGCGGATGACCGCGGCGGGCGACGTCGTACGGGACGAGGACGGGCGATACCGGCTCTCCGACCGCCTGCTCGAACGGCAGCGCCGGCAGGAGCAGGCGACCCGGCCGCGGGTGCGCGACTGGACGGGCGAGTGGGAGCTGGTCGTCGTGACGACCGCGGGACGCACCGCGGCCGACCGCGCCGAGCTGCGCGCCGTGCTCGCCGAGCTGCGCCTCGCCGAGCTCCGCGAGGGCGTGTGGACACGGCCGGCCAACCTGGACATCGACTGGCCGGCCCGGGTCGAGGAGGTGAGCGACCGGTTCACCGGTGCAGCCGTCACGGAGCCAGGCGATCTCGCCGGCCGCCTGTGGGACCTTGCGGGCTGGGCGCACACGGCCCGCGAGCTGCTCGCCGCGACCGGCACCTCCGACCCGGTGCTGCGGTTCACCGCCTGCGCCACGTCGGGCCGGCACCTGCTCACCGATCCCGTCCTGCCGGAGGAGCTGCTCCCCGACGACTGGCCGGGCGACGAGCTGCGCGCCGGGCACGTGGCCTACAAGGAGTGGGTCAACGACATGCGCCGCTCGCTCGTCTAGTGCCTCACCCGTCGATCGGCGCCCGCCCAGGCGAGCCGGATCCACGCCCGGAGCTCGTCGTCGACCTCCGCCGGCGAACGAAGCTCGAGGTGGTGCATCCAGGTGTCGCCAGCCACCTTGACGACCTCCTTGAACCGCGGTGAACCGAACGGTTGGCGCTGGACGAGGGACAGCACGAGCGGCACCCCGGAGTGCTGGTGGCGCCCGGGCCGCCACACGATGGCGAAGGTCCGGCCGTGGCGGAAGGCGATCTGCGAGGGGCTCTCGCGGGTCTCGATGTCGAGGAGGTCCTCGAAGGCGTCCAGGATCCGGAGATGGATCTGCCATGCCACCGGATCACCGTCGAAGAAGTCGTCCTCGGCAGCCTCGGTCATCTCTGTTCCTCCTGGACAGCCGAGAGCGTCGTTCGATCCGGCCGGTCGTCCCGGCGTGGCCGGCCCGCCGCCAGGTCCGCTGCATCCGTCGTGACGACGGCGGGTCTGGTGGTCAGCGACCACTCGATCTTCGCGGCTGCCGGCGGGCCGGCGTGCGGCTTCGACCGGCCGGAGGGCCGGGGTCTGCCGCACCACCGATCATGGCCGCGCCGACATCGACCCCGGCAGGTCCGAAGGTCACGTGGCGTCGGCCGAAGGTCCCGGCCGGAAGCCGGGCTGTCCCATTCGTCCCGCACGCACCGCGAACCACAACTACCGTGTGCCGGTGACCCTCGCCGACGCCGTTCCCCTGGCCTCCCCCGAGCCGCGCCGGCCCCGCCGTCGCGCGGCAGCCGTCGCCGGGATCGTCGGCATCGTCACGGTGGTCGGCGGTGGCGCCTGGGCCTGGCAGATGTGGGCCGCGCAGGGTCCGCAGCCGGCCGAGGCCCTCCCCGCTGACACCCTCGCCTACGTCGCCGTCGACCTCGACCCGCCGGGTGGGCAGAAGGTGGCGGCCTACCGGGTGCTGAAGAAGGTCCCGTCGCTGGAGAAGGAGCTCGGACTCGGCAGCGAGGACGACCTGCGCCAGTCGCTGGTCGAGAGCCTCGCGGAGGACGGCGGCTGCGACCTCCCGTGGGGCGAGGTCGAGAGCTGGGCGGGCGACCGCGGAGCCCTCGCCGTCGTACCGATGGACGAACCGAAGCTCGTCGTCGCACTGCAGGTCGCCGATCCCGACCGGGCGCGCGCCGGCCTGGAGAAGGTCGGCCGCAGCTGCGGTGAAGACCAGTTCGGCTTCGCTGTGGGCGACGGCTGGGCGGTCCTCGCCGAGAGCGAGGAGGTCGCGCGGCAGGTGCAGGCCGACGCCGAGGACGCCAACCTGGCCGGCGATGCGGACTTCAAGGAGCTCACCGATGCCGCCGGCGACCCCGGGGTGGTGACGCTCTACGCCGCCCCGGAGGCCGGTCAGGCCCTGTTGGACGTGGCCGAGGAGGACCCGTTCGTCCTGTTCGCGCTCTACAGCCCCCTGGGCTCCCTCGACCCGGTCAGCTCCCTGGTCTCGATCGCGACCTTCCTCTCCGGCGCGGACGTCTTCGAGTCCGAGGCCGGGGTCGGGTACGACGCGGACGGTGACGGCGAACCGGACGTGTCGCCGGAGGAGGCGGCGCTGCTGGATCGGATGGAGAAGTACGACGAGCTCTCCCCCGCGGAGCAAAGGAAGCTCGACCGGGAGCTCGAGGACTTCTACACCGAGAAGTACGGCGCCCCGGACGGGGCGATGGCCGAGGAGGAGGTCGAGGACGAGTTCGCCCCCGAGATCCCCGAGGCGACCCGCACGGCGCTGGAGGACTTCTCCGGCCTCGGCGGAACCGCCCGCTTCGACGACGTCGGTGTCGAGCTCGAGATCGTCGCCGACCCGTTCCTGACCGGCTACGACCAGATGTACGACGGCACCGCCGCCCGCGACGCGATCGCCGCCCTGCCCGCCGACACCGCGGTGGCCTTCGGCGCCGGCTTCGCCGACGGGTGGGCGAAGCACGCGATCGCCCAGGACGGTGCCTACACCTACGTCATGACCGAGGCCGAGATGCTCCGGTCGTTCGAGCAGGGCACCGGACTGTCCCCCGCCGACCTCGAGGACCTCGGCGGTGACGCCGTGGCCTTCGCCGCGAAGGAGGGCTTCGTGCAGGCGATCGAGAACGACTCCGTCGAGGACCTGGCCGTGGCCGCGCGTGTCACGGGCGACCCGGAGGCGATCGAGGCGGCGCTCGCCAAGGCTCGCGCGAAGGACGACGTCGCCGAGTTCCTGAAGTGGAAGCGCACGGACGACGGCGTGGTGATCGGCCCGAACGAGGGCTACCTCGCCGAGCTGGTCGACCCGGCGAAGACCTTGGGAGACACCGAGCGCTTCGAGGACGCGGTGGCCGCTGCCGAGGACGCGGTGGCGATCACCTACGCCGACTTCGGCGCCGGCGACTGGCTTCCGTTCCTGCTCGACGACGCGCTGACGAGCAGGGACGTCGCAGCGCTGTCGACCTTCGGGCTGAGCGTCGTGGAGGACGGGGACCGGTCGCGGTACCTCGCCCGGCTGACCTTCGACTGAGCAGCATCACTGGGCCCCCCGCCGGCTGGGCCCCGTTCCGCTCAGGCCGGCTGGGGAACCGGCCGCGGGGCCCGGCGCGGGGCGAGGTGGATGCCCGCGATCATGCAGCGGACCGACCCACCGGCCAGCTCGATCGTCGGCACGTCGATCGGCAGCAGCCGGGTGTGCATGCCCAGCACCTCGCGCTGCTGACCGGTCAGGCTGGCAAGGGCCCGCGAGGAGAGCACGAGGACCGGCCCGTCGGCACCGGTGAGCTCGATCGTGTTCCCGGCGAACTCGTCGAGCTGGTCGCTCGTCAGCTCGACGACGGTGTGCCCCGTGGTGGCGAGGCTGGCGGCGACCGCGTGCCGCTCCCCCGCGTCGGGGATCGAGTCGAGCGCCACCAGGGCGACCTTCGGCCCGACCGCCATCATCACGTTGGTGTGGTAGATCGGGGCGCCGCGGCCGTCGACGGTCGAGAACGCCACCGGTCGGTAGCCGAGGTCCTGGCAGACCATCGCGACGGCGCGGTCGTGGGAACGGAACGAGCGGGCGACGTACGCCACCCGGTGGTCGTGGTCGAGGACCATCGAGCCGGTGCCCTCGAGGTAGAGCTCCTCGTCCTCGAGCACGGAGTAGTCGTGCACGCCGGTGATCCGGTAGGTGCTGCGGAGCGCGTCGATGACGTCCCGGCGACGCTCGGTGCGCCGGTTGGGCGAGTACATCGGATAGAGGGCGACCCGACCGTCCGGGTGCGTGGTGAACCAGTTGTTCGGGAAGACGCTGTCGGGCCGGTCGGCCGCCTCGTCCTCGAACAGGTGCACGCGGACGCCCGCCGCGGTGAGGGTCTCGACCATCGTGGTGACCTCGCGGTACGCCGCCTCGGCCAGCGCAGCCGTCGGCACGACGGGCGTGCGCGGCTGGAAGAGGTTGTCGGCGATGGTCTCCGGGTTCGGCGCGAACCGGTGCGGGCGCACCATCACCACGTCCCGTGGCGCCTGGGTGCTGCCGAGGGTGCTCATACGGCCACGACGGCAGCAGCGGTCGCGTACGCGAACAGGTCCTTCGGGTCGACGGGCTCGGCGACCAGGTCCACCGTCGGAGACTCGCCGCCGGCCCGGACGGCGTCGTAGACGTACCTGAGCGCCGTGAAGTCCTCGACCGCGAAGCCGACGGAGTCGAAGAGCGTCACGTCCGCTGCGCTCGCCCGTCCGGTACGACGTCCCTGGACGACCTCCCACAGCTCCGTGACCGGGAAGTCGGCCGCCTGCCGCTGTATCTCGCCCTCGATCCGGGTCTGCGGCGTGAACTCCACGAACACCCGCGCGTCCGCGACGGTCCGCGGGTCCAGCTCGGTCTTGCCGGGGCAGTCGCCGCCGATCGCGTTGAGGTGCATCCCCGGCGCCACGGCGTCGTGGGACAGCACGATCGCGTTGGTCTTGTCGGCGGTGCAGGTGGTGACGACGTCCGCGCCGCGGCACGCGTCGCGGGCATCGGTCGCGCGGTGCACGTCGAAGCCGGCCCGGACCGCGTTCCGCTCGAGCTTGTCCATGGCTGCGGGATCGGTGTCCCAGATCCGCAGCCGGGTGATGCCGAGGACGGCCCGGAACGCGAGTGCCTGGAACTCCGCCTGCGCGCCACAGCCGATCATCGCCATGGTCGTCGAGTCCGGCCGGGCGAGGTGGCGGGCGGCCATCGCGGAGGTCGCGGCCGTACGAAGGGCGGTGAGGATGGTCATCTCGCTGAGGAAGAGCGGGTAGCCGTTGCCCACGTCCGCGAGGACGCCGAAGGCGGTGACCGTCTGGAAGCCGCGCTCGGGGTTCTTCGGGTGGCCGTTGACGTACTTGAACCCGTAGGTGACGCCGTCGCTGGTGGGCATCAGCTCGACGACGCCCTCGGTCGAGTGGCTCGCCACCCGCGGGGTCTTGTCGAACTGCTGCCAGCGGGCGAAGTCGGCGTCGATCGCCGCCGTCAGGTCGCGCAGGATGTTCTCGACGCCGCGCTCGGAGACCCACCGCACCATGCCGGGCACGTCGAGGAAGGTGATGGTCATGCGCGCAGCTCCAGGGTGCAGCACTTGGCGCTCCCGCCGGCCTTGACCAGCTCGCTCATGTCGACGCCGATCGGCCGGTAGCCACGCTCGCGCAACCGATCCTGCAGGCCGGGCGCGCGGTCGGACATGACCACGTTGAGCCCGTCGCTCATCGCGTTGAGGCCGAAGCCGCACGCGTCCTCCTCGGTGGCGTGGATCGCGCCGGGGAAGAGCTGCTCGATGGCGGCCCGGCTCGCCGCCGAGAAGGCGCCCGGATAGTAGGCGACGGTCTGCTCGTCGAGCACCATGAGCGCGGTGTCGAGGTGGTAGAAGCGCGGGTCCACGAGCTCGAGCCCGATGACCGGGACGCCGAAGAATTCCGCCAGCTCGGCGTGCGCCTCGCGGGTGGTGCGGGTCCCGGCGGCCGCGAGCATGATCCGGCCGACGGTGAGGACGTCGCCCTCGCCCTCGTTGCGGATCGTGGCGGTGCAGACCTCGCGGTAGCCGGCGCCTTCGAACCACGCCGCATAGGCCGCCGACTCGCCCTGCCGCTCGGCGTGGGTGAACCGCGACACGAGCACCCGGCCGTCGTACACGACCCCGGCGTTGGCGGCGAAGACCATGTCCGGCAGGCCCGGCACGGGATCGACGACGCGCACGTCGTGGCCCAGGCGCTGGTACGTCGCCCGGAGCTCCTCCCACTGCCGCTCGGCCTTGGCGACGTCCACCGGCACGGCGGTGTCCATCCACGGGTTGATGGCGTACTCGACCGCGAAGTGGGTCGGCGGGCACATCAGGATGTCGAGGTGTCGCGGGGGCGCGGCCGTCAGCATCAGGGTCCTCTCGTCGGTGGGCGAGGCAACGCTAGAGTCGGTCGAGCGCGCAATCAATCGCCAACTGTTGCGCATCTGCCCCTTGTTCCTTGCGCCGCTGAGCCATCTGCGCAAGATCCGAAAGTGAGTGAGTGCCATGGATGCGCTGGACCGTCGGATCGTCGACCACCTGCTGCGCGACGGCCGCGCCACCTTCCAGGAGATCGGGAAGGTCGTCGGCCTGTCCGCGCCGGCCACGAAGCGTCGCGTCGACCGGATGCGCGAACGGGGCGAGATCGCCGGCTTCACCGCCCTCATCGACCCGGCCGCCCTCGGCTGGGACACCGCGGCCTACGTCGAGCTGTCCTACCAGGGCAACGTCTCGGCCGAGCGCCTCAAGCGCGACCTCGAGGCCTTCCCGGAGGTGATCGGCGCCTGGACGATCACCGGCGACGCCGACGCGCTCGTGCACATCGTCGCCTCGTCCATGGCGGACCTCGAGCGGGTCATCGAGGGCATCCGCGCCGTCGAACAGGTCGACCGGTCCCGCACGGTCGTGGTGATGTCGCGGCTGTTCGAACGGCCGCTGCACGACGGCGGTCGCCAACCCCGGGAATGAAGCATCCCCCCGGGGGGTTATGCGAACACGAAGCAACACCCCAGGAGGGAAGGCAACCATGACCACCGTCGAGCTCAACGCCGCCAACTTCGAGGCCGCCATCCAGGACAACGACGTCGTCCTCGTCGACTTCTGGGCATCCTGGTGCGGCCCGTGCCGGATGTTCGCCCCGATCTTCGAGCGCGCCTCTGCCGCGCATCCCGACGTCCTCTTCGCCAAGGTCGACACCGAGGCCGAGGCTGCATTGTCCGCAGCGGCCCAGATCACCTCGATCCCGACCCTGATGGCCTTCAAGAACGGGCAACTCGTGTTCCGGCAGGCCGGAGCGCTGCCGGAAGCGGCACTCGAGCAGCTGATCGGCGCGGTTCGCGCCCTCGACGCCGACGCGACAGCCGACGCGTCCTGACCGCAGCCGAGAGGACCTGACGGCTCCGGGCCGCGGGACGTAGGGCCCTGTGCGCCCGGGCGAGCTGCGCCTAGCGTCGGGGACGGGGCCGTCCCGCCCCCGACGTCAGGAGGGTGGTCTTCACGATGAACCGGTCGACAGACCTCGCTCGCCGACTGCGGCACCTGGTCGCGCTCATCCTCGCCGTCATCGTGCTCGGAGGGTGCTCCGACGGGGACGACGACCCCGGCCCGGACCAGCCACCGGCCAGCAGGCCGTCGGGCAGCGCGACACCGACCCCCAGCGTCTCGCCGTCGGCCACCGCCACCCCCACGGTCACGGCGCCTGTGTACTTCCTGGTCGACACCCGCACCGGCATACGCCTCGCGCGCGAGCGGCACGTGCTCGACGGCGCCGATCCCGCCAAGGCTGCGGTGGAGGCGATGATCGCCGGCGCGGCGGACCCGGACTACTCCTCCCCCTGGGCGCCGGGCACCCAGGTGCTGTCGGTACGGCGTGCGAACGGCGTCATCGAGGTCGACCTCTCCGCCGATGCCCGACGGGCCAATGCCGGCTCCGAGACGGCGGCACGCATGGTCCAGCAACTGGTCTACACGGTCACCGAGGTCCTCGGCCCCACCGCTGCCGTCCAGCTCCTCATCGAGGGCCAGCCGGCCGGTGAGCTGTGGGGGGTGCTGGTCTGGGACGAGCCCGTCCGTCGCGATCCCCCGGTCGACGTACGACTGCTCGTGGGGATCGACAGCCCGGTCGAGGGGGCCACGGTCACCTCACCGGTGACGGTCAGCGGCACCGCGGCGGTCTTCGAGGCGACCCTTCCCTGGCGGGTACTGACCCCGGCCGGCGAGGTCATCGCGCAGGGCACGGCGATGACCAGCGAAGGGCAGCGGTTCGCGCCGTACACGTTCACCTTCTCGGTCCCGCCGGGCCGCTACGTGGTCCAGGTCGAGGAGGACGACCCGTCCGGGGGCGCGGGCGGCACACCGATGACCGACACCCGCACGATCACGATCGGGTAGCACCGGCCGACCACATGCGAAACGGCCCTGGCTGGCGACGTCGCCGGCCAGAGCCGTTCGATTCGGTCGGGCTGACAGGATTTGAACCTGCGACCCCCTGACCCCCAGTCAGGTGCGCTACCAAGCTGCGCTACAGCCCGAACACTTCGTCCGGGATCGCCGTTCGAAGCGAACGGAACACTACCGCAGCGGTACGGCGTCGCCCGAATCGGCCTCGGCAGGCGGCGCGTTGCGGGAGGATCTGCCCATGTCCCGCCGCTTCCTCGCAGCCCTCCTGCTGCCCCTCGCCCTCACGGCCTGCAGCAACGACGACGCGTCGGACGATGCGGACGACGCTCCGACGACGGCCGGCGACGGCCCGACGGCGGGCGGGAGCTCCCCCACTGACGGCGGTGACACCGCTGCGGGCGAGCTGACCGCCGAGGACGAGGCGGCGATCGACGAGACGCTCAAGGAGTTCCTCGTCACCGGCGACTGCGACCTGGCGAGCGACGACTACCTGCGCGACATCGCGATCCTCGCGCCCGCGGGCGCGACCCGCGACGAGCTGTGCGCCTCCTGGGAGCAGACCTTCAGCGAGCCGCTCTACACCAAGGACGACGTGCTGCTGACCGAGCTCGAGGGCACCGACGGCGTCGCGACGGTCGAGGTCGGCTCGGAGGTCGCGCCCGACGTGACGATCCTCTACGAGCTCACGCAGGTGGACGGCACCTGGCTCGTCAGCGGCGACGCGATCAGCTCCGACCACCTGCGCTGACGGACCGGCGTCACCGGAAGTCGCGCGACGACTGGCGGGCCTGGAGCGCCACGCCGGTGCCGGGGAGGACGGTGTCGAGGGTCTCGACGCGGTCCGCGACGAGGTTGGTCACGCCGTCCTGGCGCTCCACGATGCCGCGGATCACGACGGCCACCTTGTTGCGGGCCGCCTGCCGGTGCGCCTTCATCACCCCCGGCGAGCAGACGACGTTGAGCATGCCGGTCTCGTCCTCGAGGTTCAGGAAGGTGATCCCGCTGGCGGTACCGGGCCGCTGCCGGTGGGTGACCAGGCCGGCGACGTGGACCCGGCGGCCCGCCTCCGCAGTCCGCAGATCCCCCACCGCACGAATACCGGCGGCACTCAGCTGGTCACGGAGGTGCTCCACCGGGTGCATGTCGGTCGAGATCCGGGTCGCCCACAGGTCGGCCAGGGTCACCTCCATCGGGCTCATCCCCGGCAGCGTCGGCGGCGCGGGGGCGGGCGTGCTGCCGGGGAGCTGGCCGTCGTGCTCGGCGTAGCCCGCCATCCAGATCGCCTGGCGCCGGTCGAGGCCGAGGGAGGAGAAGGCACCGGCGGTGGCCAGTGCCTCCAGCTGGGCGGTGGTGAGCCCGGCGCGGCGGGAGAGGTCGGGCAGGTCCCGGTACGGCGCCGCCGCGCGCCCGGCCACGATCCGCTCGGCGACCTCCTTGCCGATCCCCTTGACCTCGTCCAACCCGAGCCGGACGGCCAGCCCGTCGTCGTACCGGTGCCGGTCCTTGCCGTGGGGCGGGCAGGGCTCGAGGCCGGCCTGCACACCGGAGTGGGCGAGGTCGGGCGGCAGCACGGTCACGCCGTGGCGGCGCGCGTCGGCGACGAGCGACTGCGGCGAGTAGAAGCCCATCGGCTGGTTGCGGAGCAGGCCGGCGAGGAAGGCGGCTGGGTAGCGCAGCTTGAACCAGGACGACGCGTAGACGAGCAGCGCGAAGCTCAGCGCGTGCGACTCGGCGAAGCCGAAGCCGGCGAAGGAGAGGATCTTGACGTAGATCGCGTCGGCCCGGTCGCCGGTGATGCCCTTGCGGGCCATGCCCTCGTAGAGCGTGCCCTTGACCTTCTCGATCCGTTCGACGCCGCGCTTGGAGCCCATCGCACGGCGCAGCAGGTCGGCGTCGTCGGCGGTGCAGTCACCGAGGGCCACGGCCATCGCCATCAGCTGCTCCTGGAAGAGCGGGACGCCGAGCGTGCGGCCGAGGATCGGCTCGAGCAACGGGTGGTCGTAGACCACCGGCTCGCGACCCGTCGCGCGGCGGATGTAGGGGTGCACGGCTCCGCCCTGGATCGGGCCGGGGCGGATCAGCGCGATCTCGATGGCGAGGTCGTAGAAGCAGCGGGGCCTGAGCCGCGGCAGGGTGCCGATCTGCGCGCGTGACTCCACCTGGAAGACGCCGATCGAGTCGGCGCGGCAGAGCATGTCGTAGACCTCGGGTTCCTCCTTCGGCAGGCTCTCCAGGGTCCAGCGCTGCCCGGTGTGCTCGTCGACGAGGCGCATCATGTGGTCGAGCGCGCCGAGCATGCCGAGGCCGAGCAGGTCGAACTTCACCAGCCCCATCGACTCGCAGCCGTCCTTGTCCCACTGCAGGACCGTGCGGTCGGGCATCCGCGCCTTCTCGATCGGGCAGACCTCGCCGATCGGGCGCTCGGTGAGCACCATGCCGCCGGAGTGGATGCCGAGGTGGCGCGGGGCGCCCATCAGTTCCTCGGCCAGGCCGACCACCTGCTGCGGGATGCCCTGGTCCTCCTCGATCGTGCTCCCCCAGCCGTCGATCGACTTCGACCACGCGTCCTGCTGGCCGGGCGAGAAGCCCAGCGCCTTGGCGGCGTCGCGCACCGCCATTCGTGGGCGGTAGCTGACCACGTTGCACACCTGCGCGGCGTTGCGGCGACCGTAGGTGTCGTAGACCCACTGGATGACCTCCTCGCGGCGGTCGGAGTCGAAGTCGACGTCGATGTCGGGCTCCTCCTCGCGGTGCTGGGAGATGAACCGCTCGAAGGGCAGGTCGAAGTAGACCGAGTCGATCGCGGTGATCCCCAGCGCGTAGCAGACCGCCGAGCTGGCCGCGGATCCCCGCCCCTGGCAGAGGATCTGCTGGCTGCGGGCGAACGCGACGATGTCGTGGACGATGATGAAGTAGCCGGCGAAGTCCTTCTCGAGGATCACCTGCATCTCCGCCTCGACCCGGTCGCGCGCCTTCGCCTCGATGTCGCGGCCGGCATAGCGGCGCGCGAAGCCCTGCTCCACCAGGACGCGCAGGTGCTCGCCGGCCGTCCGGCCCCGGGGGATCCCCTGCTTCGGCAGCCTCGGCGAGGCCTTGCGGAGGTCGAACGCCAGCTCCTCGGCGAGGACGACGGTGCGCCCCACCACGTCCGGACGGTGCCCGAACCGCTGCAGCATCTCCTCCCCGCTGCGCAGGTGGGCGCCGCCGGACAGGTCGAGCCACCCCTCGAGCTCGGCGATGCTGCGCCGGGCCCGCACCGCCGCCATGGCCGCCGCGAGCCGGCGCCCCTCGGGGGCCGCGTGGTGCACGTTGCCGGTGGCGACGATCGGCACCCGGCGGTCGTCGGCGATCCGGGCGAGGAGCTCGTTGGTCTCGTCCGCCCCGGGCTGGTCGCTCGCGATCAGCTCCGCGACGACGTGCTCACGGCCGAACCGGTCGACGAGCAGGTCGAGCGCCTCCGCCGCCGCACGCGGGCCGTGGGTCGCGAGCGCCTGCCGGACCGCGCCCTTGCGACACCCGGTGAGGACGACCCAGTGGCCGCGGCCGCGCTCCGCCAGCTCGTCGAGATCGTGGGCGGGGCTGCCCTTCTCCGGTGCCCGCAGCCCCGCCTCGGTGATCGCCCCCGACAACCGGTGGTAGCCCTCCACCCCGCGCGCCAGGACGAGCAGGTGGCTGCCCTCCGGGTCGGGGACGCCGTTCTGGGTGCGGGTCAGCCCGAGCGAGAGCTCGGCGCCGAAGACGGTCGGCAGTCCGTAGTCCTTGCCGGACTCGGCGAACAGCGGCGCCCCGGCGAACCCGTCGTGGTCGGTCAGCGCGAGCGCGTCGAGACCGAGCCGGGTCGCCTCACGGACCAGCTCGCCGGGGCTGCTCGCCCCGTCGAGGAAGCTGAAGTGGCTGTGGCAGTGCAGCTCCGCGTAGGGCGTCGTACCGACGGGGCGGAGGATCGCCTCGGGCTCGGTCCGCGGGCGCTTGCGACGCGAGACGGGCGCCTCCATCGACGGCGCGCGCCCGGAGAGGCGTCGCTCGAGCTCCCGCCACGGGACGGGTGGGTTGTTCCATCCCATGACCCGAGTCTAGTCGAACATGCGTTCGAACTACACCTCTCGGCCGAGGCCTTCGAACAGGTCGACCAGCATCGGCTCCCCGGGCGCCCGCTCGGGCCAGGCGATGACATACCACTCCCGTCCGAGCCGCCGCTGCCACTGCTCGGTGTCGGTCGGGTCGTCCGACATCACGTGGTGCTGGCTGCGGTGCTCCTGCAGGCCGGCGACGACCCGGTCGGCGACCGCGCGGGTGTCGACGGTGACCCCGATCTGGTCGTCCGGCACGCCCCGCATGTGGTAGGTCTGCGTCGGGTCGAAGACGTGGAGCCCCATCGCCGCTCGCTGGGCGTTCCATCGCTCGAACACCGACTGCGGGACGGCGCCGTGCAGCAGCCGCCGGAAGCCCGAGCGCTCCGGCGAGCGGAGTCGCCGGAACGCCTCGTCGGTCGCAGCGCCGATCGTGATGTGGTCGGGGTGACCGAAGATGCCGTCCGGGCCGAACGTCACCACCACCGCCGGGTCCTCCTCGTCGAGGATCGGCGCGACCGCCGCCACCACGTCCTCGAACGGAAGGTGCGCGATGCCTCCGTCGGGCATGCCCAGCCACTCGACCCGGTCGGGCACCCGCCCGACCGCACGCCACGCCGCCTCGTCCTCCGCCTTGCGCACCACGGGCAGCGTCTCCCGGGTGTGCGGCGAGCCCTCCGGGATGTCGGCCTGCTCGCCGTACGTCGCGAGCACCAGCACGAACCGGAAGCCGGGGTCGTCGGCGTGCAGCGCGACGCTTCCCGCGACGCCGTAGGCGTCGTCGTCGGGATGCGCGAAGACGGCGACGAGGGTGCGATGGCGCGCCATCGGTCCAGTATCACGGCAGGGGCCGCGGTTCGGCACTGCGTCCGGCCTCCCCTACCGTTGTCCCGTGAAGGCTCTGCTGCTCGAGAACATCCACCCGGCCGCCGTCGAGTACCTGGAGGGCCGCGGGTACGACGTGGAGCTCCGCGCGGGGTCGTTGTCCGAGGACGAGCTGATCGCCTCCCTGGACGGGGTCGACCTGCTCGGCATCCGCTCCAACACCAACGTCACCGCGCGCGTCCTCGACGCCGCGCCCGGGCTCCTCGCCGTCGGCTGCTTCTGCATCGGCACCAACCAGGTCGACCTCGCCGCGGCCGCCGAGCGCGGCGTCGGGGTCTTCAACGCGCCGTACTCCAACACGCGCAGCGTCGTCGAGCTGGTCATCGCCGAGATCATCAGCCTCGCGCGCCGCCTGCCGGAGAAGACCCAGCGCATGCACGACGGTGTCTGGGACAAGTCCGCCAAGGGCAGCCACGAGGTCCGCGGGCGCACCCTCGGCATCATCGGCTACGGCAACATCGGCACGCAGCTCTCGACCGTGGCCGAGGCCCTCGGGATGAATGTCGTCTTCTACGACACCGCCGACCGGCCGGCCCACGGCACCGCCCGCCGCGTCCGCACGTTGCCCGAGCTGCTCGCCGTGTCCGATGTCGTCAGCCTCCACGTCGACGGCCGGCCCGGCAACGCCGGCTTCTTCGGCGCCGGCGAGTTCGCGCAGATGAAGCGCCGCGCCATGTTCATCAATGCCTCGCGCGGCATGGTCGTCGACTACGACGCCCTGCGCGAGAACCTGCTGTCGGGCCACATCGCCGGCGCCGCGGTCGACGTCTTCCCGGCCGAGCCGAAGGCGCAGGGCGACCCGTTCACCTCGGTGCTCCGGGGTCTGGACAACGTCATCCTCACGCCCCACATCGGCGGCTCGACCCAGGAGGCGCAGGAGGAGATCGGCGGCTTCGTCGCCGAGAAGCTCGCCCGGTTCGCGCTCGAGGGCAGCACCGCGCTGTCGGTGAACCTGCCGGACGTCCTGCCGGGCGCGTTCACGCCGGGGCACCGGATCGGCTTCCTCCACCACAACGTCCCCGGCGTCCTGACCGCCCTCAACGCGGCGTTCTCCGACGCCGGCGACAACGTCGTCGGCCAGCACCTGTCGACCCGCGCCAGCCTGGGCTACGTCGTCACCGACGCCGCCGAACCGCTGTCGGAGCAGGCCATCGAGACGCTGCGTGCCTCCGAGCACTGCGTCTGGGTCCGCACCTGGTAGGTCCTAGGTGTCGGCGATGCCGGCGGACCGGTCGAGCTCCTGCAACAGGCTGTACGCCGCCCGCTCGACCTGCTTGTGCCGCCACTCGGCTGCGCGGTAGACGCAGGCGATGAGGCCCGAGCGGTGGACCCGCCGGTAGTCGCCGTACACGAACGCGTGCCGTGCCTTGGTCTGGTCGTTGGCACCGACGGTGAGGCCCAGGTGCCACGCGGCGTACGCGTCCCAGCCGTGGCGCTCGAGGAAGGCGTTGCCGTCCTCGGCGCTCGGCTGGACCTCGCCCCAGTCGCTGTCGAGGACGTACTGGCGTCCGCCGATCAGCGCTTGCGCCCGGAGCACCGCATCGGGGTTGACCTCGTACCTGGCCATGGGGCCAGCGTCGCATGCGGGAGCGCCGCGCGGGTAGCGCTCCGGCATGGGACGTGAACCAGCCGACCGGGAACGGGACGACGAGCGGATCTCCGAGCGGGCCGAGCTCCTCCCGGAGGAGGTCGAGGCCGGCAGCGAGGACCCGGACGCCCAGGCGGAGGCGATCCTCGAGGACTCCGACGAGCGTGTCGAGGACCCGGAGGGCACCCGGCACGACAGCATTCAGACCCCCGACGGCTCCACCGGCTGACGCAGGATCGTGCGCAGCCGCGCCGGCTCCACCCGCCGCGGATCGCTGAGGTAGATCTCGTGGTGGCGCCCGGTCATCCGCAGGCCGTGCGCAGGGATGAACTCGTCGTGCATCTGCGCCAGGACCGGCGCCTCGTCGTCGTACGACCCGACGTGGAGGGTCTGCACGCACCGGCCCTCGTCGAGCGACGCCAGGCGCACCCGGGCCAGCGCGGCCGGCGGATCCGATCGCCCGACCTCGGTCACCGCGGCGTCGTGCACGCTGGCGGGGACGTGGTCCGGCACCAGGATCATCGCGGTCCAGCTCCACCTCGACTTGTCCCGAGCGGACGTGAAGGCGGACATGTCGTCCGCCCACCACAGCGCCTCGAGGGGAGGGACGACGTAGTCGCGGTCGAGCTCCCGCTTGCTGGCGAACTTCATCCTGTACGCCAGCGGGTAGAGCACCGCGAGGGCGTCGGCGTACTCCGGCGACGTGTTCGGGTCCCCCTTCCCGTCGACCATCAGGTAGCGCAGCGGCGGGACGTCGAGCACCCGGAACTCGCCACGGCGGGCACGGTAGGAGTCGAGCTCCTTCTTCGGATCGGTCTTCATGTCGGACCCCTGGATAACCATTGGCGTCGGCCGGACGACCCGGCGCACACTGGCCAACTGTGCCCGATCGACCCCGACCCGACCCGAAGGTGGTGACATGACTGACATCGACGCGACCGACCTCCTCGTGGAGGCGTCCGCTCCTGCCCTGCGGCTGCTGGCCGAGGCCATCGACCGCGAGTTCGCGCGGCGCGACCCGGTCGTGCCCTCCCCCTACGAGTACGCCGCAGCGCGACTCGGCGTCGACCCGACCAGCCTCGTGGTCCTGACGGAGGGCCCGGAGCCGCCGGTGGTGCACGCGGTGGGGCACTGGCTGCACGAGGCGCGCGGACGGTGGGGGCTCGACCCGGTCGGGGCGGCGCCCGCGGGCCCCGCCGTCACCCAGACCGTTCCCGGCGCCGGCGGGGACGTGCGCGCCTACTCGTCGCTGACGGTGCTGCTGCCCGCGGGGACGCTCGCGGCCGTCCCGGTCGTCGTCCGGGTGGTTCCGGACAGGTTCGGTCCCGACGTCCAGCTGATCGGGCGAGCGGACGACAGCAGCCTGCTGCCGGACCTGTTCGGCGCCTTCCTCCGCACGTGCCGCAGCGCGTCGCCCTACCAGCGCGGCTCCTACCGGGTGGACGCCACGAGCGCCGGCCTGCGCCTGGAGCGTTGGCACGCGCCGGCCGCCTCGCGCGACCTGCTGAAGCTCGACGACTCCGTGTGGCACACGGTCGACCGCCGGGTGCACCGCGTGCTCGACCTGGCCGACGACCTGGCCGCGCGTGGCCTCGGCACCAGCACGGGACTGCTCCTGGTCGGGCCCCCGGGGACCGGCAAGACCCAGCTGGGCACCGTCGTCGCGCACGAGCTCGCGGGCAAGGCCACTGTCCTGGTCCCGACCACCGCCGTCACCGAGCACTGCCTGACCGACCTGTTCGACCTCGCCGGCGACCTCTCGCCGTGCCTGGTCCTGATGGACGACCTCGACCTCATCGCCGGCGAGCGGGGCGCGACCAACCCGCACCGGCTGCGCGAGTTCCTCAACGTCATGGACGGGGGCCTCGCGGACCGCAACGGCGTCGTCGTGATCGCCTCGACCAACGACCACCGCAAGATCGACAAGGCCGCCCGGCGCTCGTCGCGGTTCGACACGGTCATCAAGATGGAGGCCCCCGGCGTCGCGGGCCGCCTGGCGATCCTGCAGCGCTACCTCGCCTGGTGCGACGCCGACCTCGACCTGCCCGCCGTCGCACGGGCCACGGACGGCGCCACCGGCGCCGACCTCAAGGAGCTGGTGCGGGCGACCGTCCTGGAGACCTCGGACGTGGTCACCACGGCGGCGCTGCTCGCCCAGGCTCGGGCAGGTGGCTGGCGGGAGCCGGCGTCGGCTGCCGGGCAGTACCTCTAGGGTCGCTGCATGGTCGATGTCCACGCCCTCCTCGCCGCCGAGCGGGCCGAGCCGACCTCCGTGCCGACGAACCCGGCCCACATGCAGGGCAGCAGTCGGGTCCGTCTCGAGTGGGGCCCGACGGGTGCAGTCGCGGTCGCGGGCGGCGCCGACATCGTGGTCGTGGTCGACGTGCTGTCGTTCACGACGACGCTGTCGATCGCGACCCGGCGCGGCACCCGCGTCCTGCCGTTCCCGTGGATGGACGAGCGGGCGGCCACCTACGCCGAGGCGAAGGGCGCCACGCTCGCGGTGGGGCGGTTCGAGGCACAGCATCTCGAGGACCCACCGCCGAGCCTGTCGCCCGCGCAGCTGCTCGCCAGCCGGTACGTCGACCGCCTGGTCCTTCCTTCGCCCAACGGCTCCACGATCTGCGCCGGCGTCCACGACGCCGGCACGGGCGCGACCGTGGTCGGGGCGTCCGTGCGCAACCGTGGCGCCGTCGTCCGCTGGCTCCTCCCCCGACTGGACGAGGGAGCGACGCTGGCGCTCGTCGCTTCGGGCGAGCGCTGGCCGGACGGCACCCTGCGCCCGGCGGTCGAGGACCTGTGGGGCGCGGGCGCCGTCCTCGACCTGGTGCTGGCGGACGCGGAGGTGTCGATCAGCGCCGAGGCGCAGGTCGCGGTGGCAGCGTGGCGGGCAGTCGCCGACAAGGTCGCTGGCGAGCTGTGGAACTGCGCGAGCGGGCGCGAGCTGGTCGACGCCGGGTTCGGCGCAGACGTGGCGGCGGCGGCCGAGGTCGATGCGGACGACGTGGTGCCGGTGCTCACCGACGACGGCTTCGTGGCATCGGGTGGGCCCTGGGGGAACTAGCCGAGCTGGCGGGCGATCTCGTCGAGCACGCCCTTGCGGTTCTTGCCCGCGACCTCCTGCTCGCGCAGCGTGCGCAGCGCGGAGGCGTCCAGCCCGGCGAGACGGGCCTTCGCCTGGGGGACGGTGAGCGTGGCCAGGTCCGGCAGCGTCGGCAGGGCGGTGACCGCGGCCGTTCCGGTGCTCTCGGCCGTGGCGGACGGCTTCCTGCGCCCCGGCACGAGACGGGGCGCCTGCTTGACGGACTGCGCGACGGTCCTGGTCGCGGTCTCGGCGAGGCGTCCGGCCTTCCGCACCGGTGTGGTCGCAGTCTCGGTGACCGTGTCGAGCACCTGCAGCAGCGCCTGGGAGTAGGCCTTGCTGGCGCTGACCAGCTGGCCGAGGAGGTTGTCGGCCTCGGCCCGGGTCAGTGAGCCACGCACGACGAGGTCGTCCATCAGCTCCTGCAGCTTGGTCGCCTGGATGGTGACGCTGTGCTCGAGCGCGCCGTGCAGCGCCCTGAGGTTCCGCGGGATCAGGTCCGCCGGGTTGCCGCTGCGTGCCATGGGAGCCTCCAGGTGTGTCGTCCCTTGCAGGGTAGACCTGTTCGGCACCGGCGGTCAGTCGTAGGCCGCCTCCACCTCCCAGGAGCCGGAGCTGCGCCAGCACAGCAACCAGGCCCGGCCGTCCACGCCGACCAGCTGGAAGCGCGCCGCCCGGCCACCGCTGCCCGTGCTCAGCCACCACGACTCGTCGACCGGCCACGGCCCGGCCCACGACGCGACCGGGTGCCAACGCCGGCCGATCCGGAACCGCCACGGCGGTCCGGTCACCTGGCCACGGTTGGTGACCGCGACGCCGGCGCCGGCCTCGTCGACGACCTCGGCCTCCAGCGCCTCGGCGAACACCCGGCTCGGTGCGGGTCCGGGGATCCGGCCGGGCCACGGCCGGTCGACCGGGCGCAGGCCGACCGGCCGCTCGCCCCACGGCACCAGCGCCTGGCGGTCGGCCGGGCTCCGGCCGCCCTGGCGGACGGGGACCCGGACGGCGTCGTACCCGACCATGGCCTGGACGCGCGCCACGCCCCGCACGACCTGGTCGTCGGCACCGCCGCCCCAGAGGCCGTCGACATGGGCGCCGGCGGGTTCGACGGTGTCGGGGAGGAAGCGGACGAGGGTCACCGGCGAGGTGATCGACTCCCCCGTCGACTTGCGGCTGCGCAACCCCGAGCTCGCCATGCCCGCCTGCAGCTGCCAGTGCACCCGGTCGACGAGGTCGCGCGAGGTGAAGCAGCGCGGGTGCAGCCAGGTGCGGGCGGAGACGCCGTCCTCGAACTCCGCCTCGATCCGCACCCCGGTCGCGACGAGCTGGCGGTCGGAGAGACCGGCGACGAACCGCTCCGCCGTGGTCCGCACGCTGAAGGTGACCGCCTCGGCGGAGTCGAGGGGTGGCTCGAAGGAGATCTCGCAGGCCAGCTCCGGCGGGGGCGTGCGCGAGGCCAGCCTGACGACCTCTTCGCCCTGCACCCGCCGCCACACCTCGACGCCGTAGGCGCCGAACCGGTTGCTCACTGAAGCGCCCGAGAGCGCGGCGAAGTCGCCGAGCAGCACCAGGCCGAGCCGTCGCAGCAGGTCGGCCAGCTCCGCCCCCTCCGGTCCGTCGTCGGCGAGCGCGGTCACCGGCAGGCCACGCAGGAACTCCGCCGACCCGCCTGCCGGCACGACGAGGCAGCCCTGCGGCCCGGCCTGGCGGGCGGCCCGTTCGGCGGCGTACAGGTCGTCGGCCGCACCGAACCGGCAGTCCCACACGCCGGCGCCGACGAGGTGCTCGGCCAGCAGCGCCGCCGCGGCTTCCTCACCGCTGACGCCGCCGCCGGCGCCGCTCCGGGCGAAGTAGCGTCCCGGGGCCGGCAGCGCGAGCAGGCCGGGACGGAGCGGTGCGACGCCAGGGCGGACCTCCTCCACCGTCGTGAGCACGGGCTCGAACCAGCGCGCGTCGCGATCGGGGTTGGCGCTCAGCAGCACCACCTCGGGGCAGCGCGCCTGGGCGTCGCGCCGTCGCTGGCCGCGGCGCACCCCCTCCGCCCGGGCGGTGGCGTTGCAGACGACCACCCGGTTGTTCGCGAGTACGACGGCCGGCGCGCCCACGTCGGGAGCGGGATCGTCCTCGCCCCTGCCGTCGGCGAGCTCGAGCAGCCCCGCCGTCACCGACCAGTCGGGGCACCAGACCACCATGGTGCGCATCAGGCTGCGCCGTGCTCTCCCCCGAGGGCCACCTCGGACCGCGCCGACACCCGCCCACCGCCGCGGGCGACCAGCTCGACCCGGCGCTCGCGCAGCCGGCCGCGCCCGGCGCCGATACCGAGCCAGGCGCTCCGCTCGGCCGACAACCGCAGCTCGCACCGGGGCCAGTCACCCTGCACGACCAGCACCCCGGAGCGCGCCCGGAGCCGCGCGTCGATGATGCTCGCCGCCTTGGCGTCGACCTGCCCGGGTGGGCGCAGCACGACCACCTTGATCACGTCGACCAGCGCCGCGGTGACCTCGAGCCAGTGCTCCCCCGGGGTCGGGACCAGGACGGTGCGGGAGAGGTCGATCCCCCACTGGTGGGCGGCCTCGACACCGAAGTCGTCCCAGCCGGCGAACCCGATCCATTCCCCGGCCTGCGACGCGCCCGCGGCGAGCGCCATGCCGAGGCTGGCCGAGTCGACGCCGTAGACACCCCCGGTGCGCAGCTGCACCAGCCCGTCGAAGACGGGCAGGGTCGGCACACTCAACCGGGTCGGTCCACCCTGGAGCGCCTGGATCCGGCCGCGGAGCTGGTCGACGACCGCGCGCGGGTCGACCAGCTCAGGGGTCTCGACGGCGCGGATGCTCACCCGTCCATGTTCGAACATTTGTTCGAACGATGCAAGTGCTCGTCACGCCGCCCGATTGGGCACGAACCGCAGTCCGCGGGCCCGAAATGTTGCGGGTTGGGACCCAACCGCAACACTCACGCCGAACCCGCGACCTACTTCCGCCCGCGCTTCTCCCGCGGCTGCACCTTGATCTCGATCGGCGTGCCCACGAACCCGAACTCCTCGCGCAGGCGCCGCTCGATGAACCGCTCGTAGCCCTGGTCGAGCTTGCCGGTGGTGAACAGCTTGAACACCGGCGGAGCCGTCGAGACCTGGCTGCCGAAGAGGATCCGGGGCTGCTTGCCGCCGCGCACCGGGTGCGGGTGCTCGGCGACGATGCGCCCGAGGAACGAGTTGAGGGCACCGGTGGAGATCCGCGTCTCCCAGCCCTCGATCGCCCGGTTCAGCGCCGGCACGATCCGGTCGATGTGCCATCCGGTCTTCGCCGTGATGTTGATCCGCGGCGCCCACTGCACCTGCACCAGGTCGCGCTCGATCTCACGGTCGAGGTAGTAGCGGCGCTCGGCGTCGACGAGGTCCCACTTGTTGAAGGCGATCACGAGCGCCTTGCCGGCCTCGCGCACCTCCTGCAGGATCCGCATGTCCTGCTCGGCGATCGACTCGTCGCCGGCCAGGACCAGTACGCACACCTCGGCCCGCTCGATCGCGGTCGAGGTCCGCAGCCACGCGTAGTACTCGTGGCCCGAGGCCTCCTTGACCCGCTTGCGGATGCCCGCGGTGTCGATGAAGCGCCAGGTCTCGCCACCGATCTCGACCAGCTCGTCGACCGGGTCCACGGTGGTGCCGGCGACGTTGTCGACGACGACCCGCTCCTCGCCGGCCAGCTTGTTGAGCAGGGACGACTTGCCGACGTTGGGGCGGCCGACGATCGCGATCCGGCGCGGACCACCCAGCTCGTCGTAGCCCCGCTCGGGCGCCTCGGGCAGCACCGACAACACCGCGTCGAGCAGGTCGCCGGAGCCGCGCCCGTGCAGCGCGGAGACGGTGAACGGCTCGCCCAGGCCGAGGTTCCACAGGCCGTAGGCCTCGGCCTCGGCACGCTCGTCGTCGACCTTGTTGGCCGCGAGCACGACCGGCTTGCCGGACTTGCGCAGCACGCGCACGACCGCCTCGTCGGCGTCGGTGATGCCGACGGTCGAGTCGACGACGAAGAGCACGGCGTCGGCCAGGCCGACGGCGATCTCGGCCTGCGCCTTGATCATCGCGGCCATGCCGCGGGCGTCCGGGTCCCAACCACCGGTGTCGACCACCGTGAACGCACGGCCGTTCCACTCCGCGTCGTAGGACACGCGGTCCCGGGTCACGCCGGGGATGTCCTCGACGACCGCCTCCCGGCGGCCCAGGATGCGGTTGACCAGGGTCGACTTGCCCACGTTGGGCCGGCCGACGACAGCCAGCACCGGGACCACCCCGGCCGGGGCAGCTTCACTCATCACGATCTCCTTGCGGGAGCGGGCCCGGCAGGCTCCGCCCCGTCTCCTCGAGCGCGTCGGCGAGCCCGCTGCGCATGTGCGCGCGCAGGGCGGCCGACGTCAGACGTACATGATCCCTCGTCCGGGGCCAAGAGACCGCATCGACGACCATCGGCTCGCCGACCACGATGTCGATCATGGCCCGTTTCGGCGGCAGCGAGCTGCTCCTCCCACCCGGCAGACGGGTCCCCAGGAAGGTCAGCGGTACGACGGGCGCTCCGGTCACCAGCGCCAGGTACGCCGCTCCCGTGTGGAAGGTCGTCAGGTCACCCGGGCCGCGGGTGCCCTCGGGGAAGACCCCGACCGCGTGGCCGTCACGCAGCACCCGCAACGCGGTGCGGACCGCCCGCGGGTCGGTGTGGAAGCGGTCCAGCGGCACCTGCCCGGCCCGGCGCAGGAACCAGCCGAGCGGCCCGCTGAACATCTCCTCCTTGGTCAGCGCGTGAACCGGCCGGGGCGCGAAGATCGCCATCAGCGGTCCGTCGACGAAGCCCACGTGGTTGCCGGCCACGACGACAGGCCCGTGGGCGGGGAACCGCTCGGCGTGATGCACCCGGACGTCGTACCGCCGCCGGATGAGCCAGCGCGAGGCAGGCCGTCCGCGGACCAGCAGCCAGCGCGCGGGCGCCTCCACCGCATCGCTGCGCGGGTGCTGCAGATGAGCGCTCACACGCGCTCCATCACCAGGCCCACCACCAGCTCGATGACCTCGTCGAGGGTCCGGTCGGTCGAGTCGATGTGGACGGCGCCGTCGACCTGGGTCAGTGGGGCCACCGCACGACCCGAGTCGATCCTGTCGCGCGCGAGCAGCGAGGCCTCGGTGGCGGCCACGTCGGCGCCCCCGTTCTCGAGGGCGCGGCGGGCAGCCCGGGCGGCCGGGTCGGCCGTCAGGTAGACCTTCACCTCGGCGTCGGGGCAGACGACGGAGGCGATGTCGCGGCCCTCGACGACGATGCCGCCGGTGGGTCCACCGGGGTTGGCCACGATGGAGCGCTGGAGGTCGACCAGCCGGGTGCGCACCTCGGGCACGGCGCTGACGGGCGAGACCGCGGCGTTGACCTCGTCGCTGCGGATCTCCACCGACACGTCGGTGCCGTCGACGGTGATCGTCGGGGCGAGCGGGTCGGTGCCGGACTCGATCCGCGGCTCCTGCGCCCGCGCGGCGACCGCTGCCGCGTCGTGCACGTCGACGCCGTTGCGGAGCATCCACCAGGTCATCGCGCGGTACTGCGCGCCCGTGTCGAGGTAGCGCAGGCCGAGCCGGTCGGCGACGGCCCGACAGGTGCTCGACTTCCCGGACCCGGAGGTCCCGTCGACGGCCACGACCACGTTCTGCTGCGCACTCACGGCCGCAGACTACCGGTGGGTAGTCCACCCCTTCGACTCCAGTGCGAGCCGGAGGTCCTCGGCGTGCTCGGCCACCACGTCGAGCTCGACGAGACCGACCGGGCGACCCGGGTCGTGGTCGATCCGGACGTCCTCGATGTTGACACCGCTGTCGCCCGCATCGGCGAACAGCCGGGCCAGCTCCCCCGGATGGTCGGGTACGGCGACCCGGACGGCCTCCATCGCCTGGGGAGCCGTTCCGTGCTTGCCGGGGATGGCCCGGGTCCCGGCCTGCCCGTACCCGAGCAGCGACTCGAGGCCGACCCGGTCGTCGGCGGCGACCGCCTCCAGGACGAGGTCCAGGCGCGCCCGCACCTCGGTGAGCAGGGCTGCGACCTCGGCGGCATTGCCGCCGATGATCTGGCTGTAGAGGCGTGGGTCGCCGCCCGCCACCCGCGTGACGTCACGCACGCCGGTCCCGGACAGGGCGAGGTGCTCCGGGGGCGCGGCGGCGAGCGTGCCGGCGACGAGCGAGGCCATCAGGTGTGGCACGTGGGACGTGCGGGCGACCGCACGGTCGTGCTCGACGGGACTCAGCCGGACGACGACGGCACCACAGAGGCGGACCAGCGCCTCGACCACCCGGGTGGTCGAGGGCGTCGCGTCCGGCCCGGGGGTGACCGCCCAGGGACGACCGTCGAAGAGCGAGGCGCTGGCGGTCAGCGGTCCGGAGTACTCGGTGCCGGCCATCGGGTGGCTGCCGACGTAGCGGCTTCTCGCCGGGTGGGCGCCGACGACGTCCAGCGGCGGCGCCTTGACGCTTCCCACGTCGGTCACCACGGTGTCGGGTCCGGCGGCGTCCAGGGCTGCCACGACGGCTGCGCCCAGCGCGTCCGGGGGTACGGCGACCACGACCAGCTGCGGCACGTCGGCCGGCGTGCGTGGCCGTCCGGCGCCCAGCCCGGTCGCGGTTCGGAGGTGATCCGGCGCGGTGTCGGTCAGCAGCACCTCGAGTCCGGCGCGGCGGCAGGCCAGCGCGATGGACGTGCCGATCAGGCCGGTGCCGACGATCTCGACGGGTCCGGTGAGGATGCCGGCTTCGCTGGTCTCGGGCACCCCGCAAGGTTAGGGGATCAGTCGCCTGTGTCCGCGCCGGGCTGGTAGGACCCGAACGACCAGTGGTTGCCCTCCGGGTCCCGCACGCTGCCGCCCCGGCCGCCGTAGTCCTGGTCGACCATCGCCCGCTCGACGGTGGCTCCTCCGGCAACCGCGGCGTCGAAGACCGCATCGGGGTCGTCGGTCACGAGGTAGACCGCCCCGGACCCCGCCGGCTGCAGCGGGCTGTCGTCGCGGACCCCGCCGAACATGAGGCCGCCGCCGCCGGGCCACAGCCACTCGGCATGGACGACCGTGCCGGCCCCGTCGCGGTGCGTCGCGTGCTCGACGAAGCCGATCGCGCCCAGCCACGCGGTCATCGCCTCGACGTCGCGGAACTGCAGGGCCGGCCACAGCCGTACGGTTGCTGCCTGCTCGCTCGTGCCCACCTGGTCAGTGCTCATGGGCCGAGCCTGCTCCCTCGTCGGCCGCGCCGTCTTGGACGAACGGGAACTCCTCGCGCAGCCACGCCGTGGGCGTGCAGCCGGCGAGGGCGCTCCACTCCCGCGCGAGGTGCGCCTGGTCGGCGTACCCGCACATCGCGGCGACCTCGGCCAAGGGCCTGCGACCGAGGATCCGCCGGGCGGCCTGGACGCGGGCCACGCGCTGGAACTCCTTCGGGGCCAGCCCGCACTCCGCCCGCACCAGCGTGCCGAGCCGCCTGCGGCTGTAGCCGACGTCGTCGGCCACCTCGGCGACCCGGGCCCCGACAGCCAGCAGCGCGAGCGCCCGGGCCACCTCGGCGCGAGCGGCGCCGCCTCCAGCGCGAGCCGCGAGTGCGGCGAGGGTGCGGTCGACCAGAGCCACCCTCGCCGGCCAGGTCGCGACCGTGTGGAGTCGTTCCGGCAACTCCCGCAGCGGCAGGGGTACGACGGCCTCGTCGAGGTCGGTCAGGGCGCCCGCGAGGTCGGCAGCCGGGCGCCCCAGCAACACCCGGGCACCGTCGAGGGTCAGCGCCAGCTGCACGCCGCGCTGGGCCCCGTCGTGGTGGATCGCGGCCGGAGCGGCGTGCAGTCCGGACAACGACGAGAAGGCCCCGTGCAGGGTGCCGGGACGTCCCGCCCACGACACCCGGAGCGGGTCGTCGAGCGGCAGGACGAGCGTCACCGTGGTCGACGGGAGACCGCGGTGCACGCCCGGCGCACCGAAGCCGACGTCGTACGGGATCCGCGCGGCGACGAACCTCCGCAGCGCGACGGGGACCGGTGGGACCGGGATCACCCGTCCACAGTAGGCCGTCGCGCCGACCGCCTACAGCCCGACGAGCTCCAGCAGCTCGCCGAGCTCGTCGTCGCTCAGCTCGCGCAGCGTCCCGCTGCCCAGGGTGCCGAGCTCGATCGGGCCGAACCGGGTCCGGCTGAGCTGGCGGACCGGGTGGCCGACGTGGTCGAGCAGGCGGCGCACGATCCGGTTGCGTCCCTCGTGGATGACCAGCTCGATGATCGACTTCTCGTTCGCGGTGGCGATGATCCGGGCCCGCCGTACGTCGACCGGCCCGTCCTCGAGGGTCACCCCGGCGAGCAGGTCGGCGACGGTGGCCTTGGTCAGCCGACCGGCCACCTCGGCGACGTAGGTCTTCTCGACCTCGAACGACGGGTGCGCCATCCGGTGCGCGAAGTCGCCGTCGTTGGTCAGCAGCAGCAGGCCGGAGGTGTCGGTGTCGAGCCGGCCGACGTGGAAGAGCCGCTCGGGGCGGTCGCCGACGAAGTCGCTGAGCGTACGACGCCCCTCCGGGTCGGACATCGTGGACACCACGCCACGGGGCTTGTTGAGCACGAGGTAGACGTGGGCGGACACGGGCGGGAGGCGCTTCCCGGAGACCTTGATGACGGCCGTGCGCGGGTCGACCTTGGTGCCGAGCCGGGTGACGACCTCCCCGTCGACCTCGACCTCGCCGTCGAGCATCAGCTCCTCGCAGCGGCGCCGCGATGCGACGCCGGACTGGGCGAGCAGCTTCTGCAGCCGGATCAGGCCGTCCTCGTCGACCGCGACCTCACGCGCCATCGGACGTCTCCCCCGCGTCGGTGTCGGGCTCGGTGTCGGGCTCGGTGTCGGGCTCGGTGTCGGGCTCGGGCTCGATGTCGGGCTCGGGCTCGGGCGCGACCGACGGCGCGAGCTCCTCCTCGACCTCGGCGAGGTCGGGCAGGTGCGGGGCCAGCGCCGGCAGCTCGTCGAGGGAGACGATGCCGATCCGCTCGAGGAAGTACGACGACGTGCGGTAGAGCGTCGCGCCGTGCTCGCCGTCCTGGCCGGCCTCCTCGACCAGGCCCCGGTTGAGCAGGGTCCGCATCACGCCGTCGACGTTGACGCCGCGGACTGCGGAGACCCGGGCGCGCGAGACCGGCTGCTGGTAGGCGACGACCGCGAGGGTCTCCAACGCCGCCTGGGTGAGCCGGGCCTGCTGGCCCTCGAGGACGAAGCCCTCGACGACAGCGGCGTACTCCTCGCGGGTGTAGAAGCGCCAGCCCCCGGCGACGTTGCGCAGCTCGAAGCCGCGCCCCTGCTCGTCGTACTCCGCAGCCAGCGCGGCCAGCGCCTCGGCGACCTCGTGCGCCGGGTACCCGACGGCGGTGGCGAGCGCCATCTGGTCCAGCGGCTGGTCGGCGACCATCAGCACCGCCTCCAGCGACGGGCGCAGCGGCGCGAGCGGGACGGCCAGCGCCTCCTCGGCCACCGGTGCCTCGGCTGCGACCTCCTCGGTCGGCTCAGTCATCGTTCTTCTCCTCAGCCGGCGGGGGTCCCCCGTCGAACTCGTCGGTGATCAGGTCGTCCACGTCGACCGCCTCGTCGCCGGTCCAGCGCACGGTCAGCTCGCCGAGCGGCGTCACCTGGTCGAAGGCCACCGCTCCCTCGCGGAACAGCTCGAGCAGGGAGAGGAAGCGCGCGACCGTGGTCAGCGTGTCGGGCGAGTCGCCGCACAGGGCCCGGAAGGTCATCGTCCCACTCCGGCGCAGCCGGTCCACCACGACCATCGCCTGCTCGCGCACACTGACCGTCGGGGCGTGGATGTGGTGGAGGGTGAGCTCGAGCTCCGGCTTGGGCTCCATCGCCTTCGCCGCGAGCGCGGCGAACTGGTCGAGACCGATCCCGATGAGCACCTCCGGCAGCAGCCCGGCGAAGCGCTCCTCCAGGCCCACCGCACGGGGGAAGCGCCGCGACTCGGCCTGCAGACGCGTGTCGAGGAGCGCCGCGACCTGCTTGTAGGCCTTGTACTGCAGCAGCCGCGCGAAGAGCAGGTCGCGCGCCTCGAGCAGGGCGAGGTCCTCCTCGTCCTCCACGTCGCCCTGCGGCAGCAGCCGCGCGGCCTTGAGGTCGAGCAGGGTCGCCGCCACGAGCAGGAAGCTCGTGGTCTCCTCGAGGTCGTCGGACGCCAGGCCCGTCTGGGGCAGGGCCTTGACGTGCGCGATGAACTCGTCGGTGACCTTGGACAGCGCGATCTCGGTGACATCGAGCTTGTGCTTCGAGATCAGGCTGAGCAGGAGGTCGAAGGGACCCTCGAAGTTGTCGAGTCGGACCGCGAAGCCCTTCGACTCCGAAGCAGCCTCCGCGACCGCCCCGGCGTCCTCACTCACGCAGGCGCCTGACGAGGGGCGAGTCCTCTCCGGCCGTCTCCAGGTCGGCGAGCACCAGGTGCAGCGCCTCACGCACCAGCCGGCCGCGGTCGACGGCGAGGCCGTGCTCGCCGCGCAGGGTCAGCCGAGCGCGCTCGAGGTCCATCAGCTCCTGCGAGGTGATGTAGACCGTGATCTTCTCGTCGTGCCGGATCCGCCCGCTGGGCCCCTTCTGCGGCTCCGGCTGCTCGGCCGGCGGGTCCGGTACGGCCCGGACGGCGGGCTCGGAGGTGGGGCGGAAGAGGTCGTCGGCGGCCGGCAGGCTCACACGTCGAGGCACCGGACGGCCACCTCCTTGGCCAGCTGGCGGTAGGCCTCGGCGCCGCTGGAGCCCGAGGCGTACGACGTGATGGGCTCACCCGCCACGGTCGAGTCGGAGAACTTCACGGTGCGGCGGATCACCGTGTGGAAGACCTTGTCGCCCCAGGCCTGGACGAGGCGCTCGAGCACCTCGCGACCGTGCAGCGTGCGGCCGTCGTACATGGTGCCGAGGACGCCGTCGACCTCCAGGCCGGGGTTGAGGCGCTGCTTCACCTTGTCGATGGTGGCCTTGAGCAGGGCGACACCACGCAGCGCGAAGTACTCACACTCGAGCGGGACGATCACGCCGTGCGCGGCCGTGAGCGCGTTGACGGTCAGCAGGCCCAGCGAGGGCTGGCAGTCGATGAGGATGACGTCGTACTCGGCGATCGCGGGCGCCAGCACGCGCTGCAGCGTCTGCTCGCGGGCGACCTCGTGCACGAGCTGCACCTCGGCGGCCGACAGGTCGATGTTGGACGGCAGCAGGTCCATGCCGGGCACGCCGGAGGGCACGACGACCTCGTCGAGCGTCGTCTGCGGGTCCATCAGCAGGTTGTAGACCGTCGTCTCCATCTCGTGCGGGTTGAGCCCGAGCCCGACCGACAGCGAGCCCTGCGGGTCGAAGTCGACCAGCAGCACCTTGCGGCCGTACTCCGCCAGCGCCGCGCCCAGGTTGATGGTCGTCGTGGTCTTGCCGACGCCGCCCTTCTGGTTGCACATCGCGATGACCCGCGCCTGCCCGTGCGCCGTGACCGGCTTCGGGTCCGGGAGGAACGGCATCGGCCGTCCCGTCGGCCCGATGTCGCCCGTGGGCTCGATCGGGACCCGGATCGACGGGGCCGTCGGGGTCTCCGGGGTCGGGAACTGCAGCGTCATCGCGTCCTCCGTGCCGAGCGGGATCTCGCTGCCCGCCTCGCGCGCGGGCGCCGGGATCGGCATCCGCGGCGGCATGTCGGGTGCACTGGATCCTCCGTAGGTACCGACCATCGCCCTCACCTTTTGTCGTGGAGTGGTTGCGGGCTCCTTCCCCAGAGCCCGGGACCTCTCCATCCAACAATGTCGACACGGCGACATTCGGGAGGCGCGCCGCGCGCCGCGCCCCCGGACCGGCTCAGCCGGTCAGGCTCTCCATCGCGAGGGTGCGGACGACGGCTTCCCCAGCCTCGTCGCTGGCCGCGAGGTCGACCTCGGCGCGGATGACCCAGTCGTGGTTGCCGTCCGGGTCGTGCAGGGTCTGCGTGACCAGCCACCGGTCGGCCGACTTCTCGACGGCCAGCAGCTGCGGCCCGCGGGCGTCGGCGTCGGTGAGCAGCCGGTCGTGCTCGGCGTAGTAGTCCTCGATCGCCCGGTCCCACTCGTCGCGCCCCCAGTCCGCGTCCTCGTCGAGCGCGGCGAGCGCCGGGACGTCGTCGCGCGCGACCAGCTCGACCCGGCGCCACAGCGCGTTGCGGACCATCACTTCGAAGACCCGGCCCTGCTGGCTGAGCGGCCGCGGCGGGGGCGGCGGCTCGTGGTGGCTGACCTGCGTGCTGGCGTGGGCAGGGTCGGCGAGCGCCTCCCACTCGTCGAGCAGCGAGGAGTCGACCTGGCGGACCGTCTCCCCCAGCCACTCGACCAGCAGCTCGAGCTCCCCGGTCCGGTACGACGCCGGGACGGTCTGCCGCAGCGCGCGGTAGGCGTCGGTGAGGTAGCGCAGCACCAGCCCCTCGGACCGGGCCACCTGGTAGCGGGACACGAGGCCGGTGAACCCCATCCCCTGCTCCCACATCTCGCGGACGACCGACTTGGGCGCCAGGGCGTCGGGCGCCAGCCAGGGGTGCCGCTCCCGGTAGGTCTCGAACAGCGGCTCGAGCAGGTCGCCGAGCGGCTCGGGCCAGGTGACGTCCTCGACCAGGGCCATCCGCTCGTCGTACTCGACGCCGTCGGCCTTGAGCGCCGCAATCGCCTCGCCGCGGGCGGCATGGCGCTGGGCGAGCAGCAGCGGCCGCGGGGCCTCCAGGGTCGCCTCGACCACGGAGACGATGTCGAGCACGAAGTCGGCGCTGTCCGGGTCGAGCACGTCGAGCACGGCCAACGCGAAGTGCGACAACGGCTGGTTGAGCGCGAAGTCCTCCGGCAGCGCCTCGGTCAGCACGTAGCGGCGACCGAAGCCGTCGGGCTCGTCGAGCCGGGTCAGCACCTCCGAGGTCACCAGGCTTCGCGCCAGCCGCACCGCGCGCTTGGCGAGGCGCAGCTGGGAGCGCCGGTCCTCGTGGTTGTCCATGAGCAGTCGCCGCATCACCGGGAACGCGTCCTCCTCCCGGGAGAGCACGTTGACCAGCATCGCGTTGTCGACCTTCATCTGTGACTTCAGGGGCTCGGGTCTGCCCTCCACGAGCTTGTCGAAGGTCTGCTCGGTCCACACCACGGTGCCGGCCGGCGGCTTCTTCAGCTGCGCCTTCGACGCCCGCCTGGCCTGCTTCTCGGCGCTCATGGCGGCGGTCTTCGCGGCCGCCTTCGCCTTCGCCTTCTCGTTCTCGATCACGTGCTCCGGCGCCTGTACGACGACATGGCCCGCGGTGTCGTAGCCCGCACGACCTGCGCGGCCGGCGATCTGCAGGAACTCGCGGGTCCGCAGCACCCGCTGCCTCGACCCGTCGTACTTGGCGAGGCCGGTGAAGAGCACGGTCCGGATCGGCACGTTGATGCCGACCCCGAGGGTGTCGGTGCCGCAGATGACGGTCAGCAGGCCGGCCTGCGCCAGCTGCTCGACGAGACGGCGGTAGCGCGGCAGCATCCCCGCGTGGTGCACGCCGATCCCCTGCCGCAGCAGCTTGCTCAGCGTCTTCCCGAAGCCCGCAGCGAAGCGCACCGGCGCGAGCCGCTCGGCGATCTGCTCCTTGCGCTCCTTCGGCAGCACGACGTCGAGCCGGCCGGGTCCGCTGAGCAGGGACACGGCGTGCTCGACGGCAGCCGCCTGGGTGAAGTGGACGACGTAGACCGGCCCCTGGCCGGTGGTGACCAGCTCGGCGAGCTTGTCGCCCATCGGCTCCAGGGACCAGGCGAAGTCCAGCGGCACCGGCCGCTCGGCCTGGTAGACGGTGGTGGTGTCCCGACCGTTGCGCCGGGTCAGGTCCGCCGCGAGCTCGGTCGTGTCGCCGAGGGTGGCCGACATGAGCAGGAACTGCGCCTGCGGCAGCTCGATGAGCGGCACCTGCCAGGCCCAGCCACGACCGGGCTCGCCGTAGAAGTGGAACTCGTCCATCACGACCATGCCCACGTCGGCGCGCGCACCCTCACGCAGGGCGATGTTGGCGAGCACCTCGGCGGTGCAGCAGATGACCGGGGCGTCGGCGTTGACCGCGACGTCGCCGGTGAGCATGCCGACGTCGGCGGCACCGAAGACCTCGACCAGGTCGAAGAACTTCTCGCTCACCAGCGCCTTGATCGGCGCCGTGTAGAAGGTCACCCGGTCGTCGGCGAGTGCCGCCATCGCGGCTGCCATGGCGACCAGCGACTTGCCGGACCCGGTCGGTGTCGCGAGCACGACGTTGTCGCCGGCCAGGAGGGAGAGGATCGCCTCCTCCTGGTGCGGGTAGAGCTCCAGGCCACGTCCGTCGGCGTACTCGACGATGCGGTCGTACGCCGCGTCCTGGGAGCCGGACGACGTCGGCTCAGGCATGGCGGGCCCTCGGGTGTGCGGTCGCGAAGACCTCACGGAGGTTGTCGACGGTCACCAGCGTGTAGACCTGCGTCGTCGTCACCGACGCATGGCCGAGCAGCTCCTGCACCACCCGTACGTCGGCGCCGCCGTCGAGCAGGTGGGTCGCGAACGAGTGTCGCAGGGTGTGGGGAGAGACGTCGCGCGTGACGCCGGCCCGCTCGGCCGCCTTCACCAGCACCGACCACGCCGACTGCCGCGAGAGCCGCCCGCCGCGCGCGTTGAGGAACAGGGCCGGCGTCGCCTTCGCGACCAGTGCCGGGCGTCCCCGCACGAGGTACGCCGACAGCGCGGCGCGTGCGAACGAGCCGACCGGGACCAGCCGCTCCTTGCCGCCCTTGCCGCTCAGCAGGATCGTGTTGCCGTCATCGTCGCGCAGGTCCAGACCCGACACGTCGTCGACGTCGAGGCCGACGGCCTCCGAGATCCGGGCACCGGTTCCGTAGAGGAGCTCCAGCAGCGCCCGGTCGCGCAGCGCGAGCGGGGTGCCCGGCGCGCCGGCCGCCTCGAGGATCGCCTCCACGTCCGAGAGCGGCAGCGCCTTCGGCAGTCGCTTCGCCGGGCTCGGTGGTTTCACCGCTGCCGCCGGGTCGAGCTGCGCCAGGCCGTCCGCCACCGCGAACTTGTGGAAGCCGCGGACCGCGACGACCGTCCGCGCCGCCGACGACGCGCTCAACGGCGGGTGGTCGGCGTCGCCCTCGCGCAACCGCATCAGGAACTCGGTGACCGTCGCCTCGCTGATCTCGTCGAGGTGGTCGATCCCGGCGCCCGCGAGGTGCTCGCGGTAGCGACGCAGGTCGCGTCGGTAGGAGCTCAGCGTGTTGGCCGCCAGCCCCTTCTCGACCGTCAGGTGGTCCAGGTAGGTCCGGACCGCCCGGTCCACCTCCCCTGCGCCACTCACGCGGTCAGGCTAGCGGTCGGGCTGGCGGCCGGGGCCGACCGGTCAGGCGAGCGCCTCCGCCAGCGGCACCGCCGCGATGCCGACGGCCTCGCCGACGGGCGCGTTGGTGAGCGTCCCGTCGTGGGTGTTGAGCCCCAGCGCGAGGCTCTGGTCGTCGCGGCAGGCGGCCTGCCAGCCCTTGTCGGCCAGCGCGACGACGTACGGCAGCGTGGCGTTGGTCAGCGCGTAGGTCGAGGTGTTCGGGACCGCGCCGGGCATGTTCGCCACGCAGTAGAACGTCGAGCCGTGGACCTGGTACGTCGGGTCGGCGTGCGTCGTGGGCCGCGTGTCCTCGAAGCAGCCACCCTGGTCGACGGCGATGTCGACGAGCACCGATCCGGGCTTCATCCGCGAGACCAGCTCGTTGGAGACCAGCTTCGGCGCGGCTGCACCGGGGATGAGCACGGCTCCGATCACGAGGTCCGCCTCCATGACCTGCTGCTCCAGGGTCAGCTTCGACGAGGCGAGGCCGTGGACCCGGTTGTTGTAGCGCCAGAAGGACATCCGCAGCTTGTCGAGGTCGGTGTCGAGGAGGGTGACGTCGGCACCCATGCCGAGCGCGATGTTCGCGGCGTTCTGGCCCGAGACACCGGCGCCGATGATGACGACCTTGGCGTTGGCGACACCGCCGACGCCGCCCATCAGGACACCGCGGCCACCCTGGGCCTTCATCAGTGCGTGCGCGCCGACCTGGGGCGCGAGGCAGCCGGCGACCTCGGACATCGGGTAGAGCAGCGGCAGGGCGCCGCTCGGCAGCTGCACGGTCTCGTAGGCGATGCCGGTGACCTTGCGGGCGAGCAGCTCCTCGGTGAGCGGCTTGTCCGCGGCCAGGTGGAGGTAGGTGAAGAGCGCCTGGCCCTCGCGGATCCGGTGGTACTCCTCCGCGACGGGCTCCTTCACCTTCAGGACCAGGTCGACCCCGCCGTCGGTGCCCCACGCCTCCTCGGCAGTGGCCACGATCGTGGCACCGGCCGCGGCGTAGTCCGCGTCCTCGATCGACGAGCCGACACCCGCACCCGCCTGGACCACGACCTCGTGACCGTGCGCGACCAGCTCGTGCACGCCGATCGGGGTGATCGCGACGCGGTACTCGTGGTTCTTGACTTCCTGCGGCACGCCGACGCGCATGACTGCACCCTCCTGGTCACGGGCATTCCGATGCGGATTCCCCGGTGAGCAGAAATTGTGAAGATCAGTCGAGCCGATCGCTAGTGGTCGCAGCGAATATTCGCCCGCCCCGCGGGAATCCGGATCGGATCGTCGGACGTCAGGCGCGTGGCGCGGGTCGCACCGAACGCGGTTCGGCCGCGGGCCGGCCCCGCAGGTGTTCGAAGATCAGGCTGGTCTCCGTCATCGCGACGTCCTTGGTTCCGCTCAGGTGGTTGACCACGAACTCGCGCAGCTCCTCCGAGCCCGCGGTCGCGACGTGCACGAGGAAGTCGTCGGCGCCGGCGAGGAAGTAGACGTTGAGCACCTCGGGCAGCTGCGCCATCGCCTGGGCGAACGCCGCCAGCTCGCCGCGGGCGTGCGGACGCAGGCGGACGGAGATCATCGCCTGGAGGGGGCGTCCGATCGCGGCCTGGTCGATCTCGGCGTGCGCGCCGCGGATGACACCTCGCTCGAACAGCGAGCGCACCCGGCCGTGGCACGTCGAGGGCGCGATGCCGACCCGGGCAGCCAGCACGTTGTTCGCCAGCCGGGCGTCGTCCTGGAGCTCGCGGACGATCGCGGCATCGATCGCGTCGAGCTCGCTCATCCGCGCGCCCGATCGCGACGGACCTGCAGGGCCAGCACCGCCTGGACGACCGGCCCGTCGGCCACCCTCCCCGCGAGTACGGCGTCGACGAGCTCCGCGAACGGCACCCAGACCTCCTCGAGGTCGGCCTCCTCGTGCTGCAGCAGGAAGTCGCCGCGGTCGGCCGGCGCCAGCCCCTCGGCCAGGTAGTAGTGGATCTTCTCCGCGGAGTAGCCCGGCGAGCTCCAGGTCGACAGCAGGTGGGTCCACTGCTCGGCCTGCAGGGCCGCCTCCTCGCGGAGCTCGCGACGAGCGACCTCCTCCGGGTCCTCTCCGGGGTGGTCGATGACACCGGCCGGGAGCTCCACCAGCCGGGCCCGGGCCGGGTGACGGTACTGGCGGATGCACAGCACACGGTCCTGATCGTCCACGGCCAGGACGACGGCAGCCCCGGGGTGCTCGACCACCAGACGGCGGAACGCGGCTTCGTCGTGGTCCCCCGGGCGTCGTACCCGGTCGGCACGGAGGGCGAGGACCCACGCGTCGCGATGCAGGTCGGCCGAGCTCTCGACCGGCCAGGACTCAGGGACGTCCCGGACCTCACTCACGGCGTTGGCCTTGGTCACTCGTCGTGGTCGACGGGCTCGGGGTGCAGGCCGGACTCGTCGATCTCCAGACGGGTCTCGCGCTGGCGGGCGATCGCGGCACCGACCAGTCCCGCGAACAGCGGGTGCGGGCGGGTCGGGCGGGAGCGCAGCTCCGGGTGCGCCTGCGTGCCGATGTAGTAGGGGTGCACGTCGCGCGGCAGCTCGACGAACTCGACGAGGTCGAGGTCGGGGTTGATGCCGGAGAACACCAGGCCCGCCTCCTCAAGCTGGGCCCGGTAGGCGTTGTTGACCTCGTAGCGGTGGCGGTGCCGCTCCTCGATCGAGGCCGCGCCGTAGACCTCGGCCGCGATCGACCCGGGGGCGAGGGTCGCCGGGTAGAGACCGAGCCGCATGGTCCCGCCCAGGTCGCCGGCGCCCTCGACGATGGACTTCTGCTCCTCCATCGTGGCGATGACCGGCTCCGGGGTGTCCGGGTCGAACTCCGTCGAGCCGGCCTTGGTGAGGCCGAGCTCGGTCCGGGCGTACTCGATCACCATCGACTGAAGGCCCAGGCACAGCCCCAGTGTCGGGATGCCGTGGGCACGCGCGTAGGTGAGCGCGCCCAGCTTGCCCTCGAGGCCGCGGATGCCGAAGCCGCCGGGAACGCAGATCGCGTCCACGTCGGACAGGTGTCGGGCGGCGCCCGCCGGGGTCTCGCACTCGTCGGAGGCGACCCAGCGGATGTTGACCTTGGCCTCGTGGGCGAAGCCGCCGGCCCGCAGCGCCTCGGTCACCGACAGGTAGGCGTCGTGCAGGTCGATGTACTTGCCGACCAGAGCGACGGTCACCTCCTCCTTGGGGTGGTGCACCCGGCGGAGCAGGTCGTCCCAGAGCGTCCAGTCGACGTCGCGGAACGGCAGGTTGAGGCGTCGTACGACGTAGGCGTCGAGGCCCTGGCGGTGCAGCACCTTGGGGATGTCGTAGATCGACGGCGCATCGGCGGCCGTCACGACGGCCTCGTTGTCGACGTCGCACATCAGCGAGATCTTCCGCTTGATGCTCTCCGGCAATTCACGGTCTGCGCGGCAGACGACGGCGTCGGGCTGGATGCCGACCTGGCGCAGTGCGGCGACCGAGTGCTGGGTGGGCTTGGTCTTGAGCTCCCCCGACGGGCCGATGAACGGGACCAGCGAGACGTGCAGGAAGAAGACGTTGTCGCGGCCGATGTCGTGCCGGACCTGGCGGGCGGCCTCGAGGAAGGGCAACGACTCGATGTCGCCGACCGTGCCGCCGATCTCGGTGATCACGACGTCGACCGGTTCGGCGCCGCGGCCCATGGCGAGGATCCGGTCCTTGATCTCGTTGGTGATGTGCGGGATCACCTGGACGGTGTCACCGAGGTACTCGCCCTTGCGCTCCTTGGCGATGACCGAGGAGTAGACCTGCCCGGTCGTCACGTTCGCGATCTGGTTGAGGTCGGTGTCGAGGAAGCGCTCGTAGTGGCCGATGTCCAGGTCGGTCTCAGCGCCGTCGTTGGTGACGAACACCTCTCCGTGCTGGAACGGGTTCATCGTGCCCGGGTCGACGTTGAGGTACGGGTCCAGCTTCTGCATGGTCACCCGGAGGCCGCGCGAACGCAGCAGCCGACCGAGGCTCGACGCCGTGAGGCCCTTGCCGAGCGAGGAGGCGACGCCTCCGGTCACGAAGAGGTGCTTTGCCTGTCGATTCGTGCCGCTACCGGAAGCCATGTTCACGGGATTCCATCCTACTACGAGATCGCGCTCAAGCCGTACGTCGGCGCGCCAGGTCGAGGAGCTCGCGTGCGTGGGCGAGCGCCGTGTCGGACTCCGCGAGGCCCGCGAGCATGCGGGAGAGCTCACGCTCGCGCCCCGCGTCGTCGAGGGTGACCAGTCCCGAGCTGGTGACGGTGCCGTCGCTCGACTTCTCCACCAGCACGTGGCGGTCAGCGAAGGCGGCCACCTGCGGGAGGTGGGTGACGACGAGCACCTGGGCGTCGTCGGCCAGGGCAGCGAGGCGCCGGCCGATCTCCACTGCCGCGGCGCCGCCCACGCCGGAGTCGACCTCGTCGAAGACGAAGGTGGGCACAGGACTGGTCCCGGCGAGACAGACCTCGACGGCCAGCATGACCCGCGAGAGCTCGCCGCCGGACGCGCCCTTGTGCAGCGGGCGTGGCTCCGAGCCGGAGTTCGCCGCGAGCAGGAACTCGACGTCGTCGAGCCCGCTGCGGCCGAAGCGCACCCAACGGTCCCCCACCCGGACCACGTCCGCCGGCGGGCGGTCGGGATCAGCCGGGGCTTCGACCGTACGCGGCGCGACCCGGATCGTGACCTGCGCGTGCGGCATCGCCAGGAGGGTGAGCTCGTCGCTGACCGCGGTCGACAGCTTGCCCGCAGCGACGACCCGCGCCTGGCTCAGGGCGGCCCCCGCGGTCGCGAGCTCCTCGCGCAGCCGCGCCGAACGCGCGGCGAGCTCCTGGATCCGCTCGTCGGTCGAGTCGAGTTCGAGGAGCCGCTTCGAGGCGGTCTCCGCCCAGGCGAGCACCTCGTCGACGGTCTCGCCGTACTTGCGCGTCAGCGCGATCAGGGCGGCGCGCCGCTCTGACACCGCTGCCAGGCGAGCGGGGTCGGTGTCGATGCCCGAGGCGTACGACGCCACGTCGGCCGCGACGTCGGACAGAAGGTAGCTCACCTCGGCGACCCGGTCGGCCAGCGCACCCGCCGCGGCATCGTGGTCGCGGACGCCCTCGAGCAGTCCGCGGGCCGCAGCGACGGCACCGAGCGCGTCCGGCGAGCCGTGCTCGCTCGACAGTGCCTCGCGTGCCTGCTCGGCAGCCCCCCGCAGGGTGTCGGCATGCCCGAGGCGCGTCTCCTCGGCCGCGAGCTCGGCGTCCTCGCCGGGCTGGGGCGCCACCGCGGCGACCTCGTCGACGCCGAACCGCAGCACGTCGGCCTCGCGTGCCCGCTCGCGGGCCGACGCCGTGACCTCCGCGAGCTCCTGCTCGGTGCCCACGAGGTCGTCGTGGACGGCGAGGTAGGCCGCGTGGAGCGAGTCGAGGGCGCCGTACCTGTCGAGCGCGTGGCGCTGCGTCTGCGGCTTCAGCAGCCGGTGCTGGTCGGACTGTCCGTGAACGGCCACGAGTGGCTCCGCGATGCCCGCCAGGGTCGACACGGGCACGGCCGCACCGCCCGCGAACGCCCGCGAGCGGCCTTCGGCGCTGACGTTGCGCGCCAGCACGATCCCGTCGTCCTCGACCTCGCCGCCCGCGTCCTCGACAGCCGCGGCCAGGCCCGGTACCGCCGCCGCGGCGATCAGGCCCTCGACCCGTGCCTGCCGTGCTCCGGCGCGCACGGCGCCGCTGTCCGCCCGACCGCCGAGCAGCAGGCCGAGTGCCGTGACGACCATGGTCTTGCCCGCACCGGTCTCACCGGTGATCACCGTGAGGCCCGGGCCCAGCTCCAGCACCGAGGAGTCGATGACCCCCAGTGAGGTGATGCGCAGCTCCTCGATCACGTGGGGTCTCCCGTCCCCCGGGAGCCGTCCTGTCGCTGCTGGCGGCGCAGCTCGGCCGCGCCCCGCCAGCCCTCGACCGACAGCCCGAACTTCGCCACCAGCCGATCGGTGAACGGCGCCTCGTGCAGCCGCACCAGGCGCACCGGCCGCAACCCGCGGCTGACCTCGATCCGTGCGCCCGGCGGCAGGTCGACGCTGCGCCGGCCGTCACACCACAGCACACCGGAGCTCTCATTGCCCTCGAGCACCTCGATCGCGATGACGGACGAGGGGGCCACCACCATCGGCCGGGCGAACAGGGCGTGCGCGCTCAGCGGCACGATGCACAGCGCCTCGACCTGCGGCCACACGACCGGGCCGCCGGCGCTGAAGTTGTACGCCGTCGAGCCGGTCGGGGTGGCGCACACGACGCCGTCGCACCCCCACCGGGACAACGGCCGGTTGTCGATCTCGACGACGACCTCGAGCATGCGCTCGCGCGCGGCCTTCTCGACGCTGGCCTCGTTGACCGCGAAGGTGGAGTAGACCAGCTCGCCGCCGACGAACGCGCGCACGTCCAGCGTCAGGCGGTCCTCGGTCGTGTACCGCTGGTGCACGATCGCGTCGATCGTCGCGGCGACGTCCTCGTGCTCGGCCTCGGCCAGGAACCCGACATGGCCCAGGTTGACGCCGAGGACAGGCGTCAGGCGGGAGTGCGTGACCTCCGCGGCGCGCAGGATGCTCCCGTCACCGCCGATGACGACCGTCAGCTCACAGCCGCGGCTGGCGTCGGTCTCGGAGTCGGTCAGCTCCACGGCCGGGACGTAGCCCGCAGGGTCCAGCTCGAGGTCCTCGGCCTCCTCGCGCAGGAGCCGCACGACGAGTCCGTGCCCGGTCAGCTCCTTGACGAAGGACCGTGCGACGTCGCGGGCCTCGGGGCGTCGCGTGTGGGCGAGCACGAGGACGCGCCGGGGCGTGTCCGTGGTCGCGGGGATCGTCATGGGACCACCCTCTCATCCGGTCCCGACGTCCCGCGCCGGACGAGCGCCGCGATGGACTCGTCGTCCACAGCCTGCGGACCGTGGCGCAGCCAGACGAAGAACTCGACGTTGCCCGACGGCCCCGGAAGCGGGCTCACCGTCACCGCCCGGGCGCCCCACCCCCGTTCAGCAGCGGCATGCGCCACCCCCAGCACGGTCTCCACCCACAGTTCCGGGTCACGGACGACGCCGCCCTTGCCCAGGCGCTCCTTGCCGACCTCGAACTGCGGCTTGACCATCAGCGCGAGGTCGCCGTCCTCGCTCGTCACCCCGAGCAGGGCGTCCAGCACGAGCCTGAGCGAGATGAACGACAGGTCTCCCACGACCACCTCGACCGGTCCGCCGATGGTGTCGGGCTCGAGGGTGCGGACGTTCGTCCGGTCCAGGACGTGCACTCGCTCGTCCTGCTGCAGCGACCAGTGCAGCTGGCCGTAGCCGACGTCGACCGCGACCACCTCCGCAGCGCCCGAACGCAGCAGCACGTCGGTGAAGCCACCCGTCGACGCGCCGGCATCCAGGCACCGCCGGCCCTCGACCGTGAGGCCGAGCGGTCCGAAGGCGGCGAGCGCGCCGGCGAGCTTGTGCGCGCCGCGCGAGACGTAGTCGGGCCCGTTCGCGCCCTCGAGCACGACGATGGCGACGTCCGTCGTCACGCCGGTGGCGGCCTTGGACGCCAGCGTGCCGGAGACCTTGACCCGTCCGTCGGAGATCAGCTGGGCGGCTCGTTCCCGGGACGGCGCGAGTCCGCGCCGTACCAGCTCGGCGTCCAGGCGCAGTCGGCGCGGTGGCACTAGGAGGGAGCGGGCGGGTCGTCGAGCGTGTGGCGCAAGCCGGCGTGGGCCTCCTCGAAGACCGCTGCGTGCTCCTCGAGGGGCCGGCTGTCCAGCCCCGCGACCAGGTCGAGCACACGGTCGACGGCGTCGATGCCGGTCGGCATGGGCGCCGGTACGGGTACCTCGGTCATGGCGCGAGGCTACCGCGCCGCACGCTGCGGAGCGGGGAGCCCTGCCGCGGTGATGTCGGCCACCGTCCCGGACGCGTCCAGGTGTGCCCATGCCGCGACGGCAGCGACCCGCCAGGCATCGTCCGGCGCGGCGCCGTCGGGACCAGTGTCGCCCCGGACCGGCGCGACCTCCAGGGCGCCGACCGCGACCCGTGCCCGCCAGTCCCCGAGCACCCAGTGCTCGCCGTCGCGCGCGGGCGCCGCGTGGGGCCGGCCCAGCCCGGCGAGATCGCCGGCAAGGTAGGTCGGCCTCAGGCCCGGCGGCGCAGCGACCAGCTCCGCCAGCCCGGTCACCCCGGTGAGCACGAGGAGGGAGTCGAGCCCGGCGTTGCGGGCACCCTCGATGTCGGTGTCGAGCCGGTCGCCCACCATCAGGGGCCGCTGGCCGCCGACCCGGCGCACCGTCTCGTCCAGCAGCGGCCGCGCGGGCTTGCCCGCCACCACAGGCGTCTTCTCCGTGAACCGCGCCAGCATCTCGACGAGCACGCCGTGTCCGGGCGCCGTCCCGAAGGCGGTCGGGATCGTCAGGTCGGTGTTGCTCGCGATCCACGGCAGCCCGTCCCGCACCCGCACGGCCACCCGCATGATCGAGCGCCACGGCACGTCAGGGCCGTAGCCGGTCACCACACCGGACGCGTCGTCCGTCGCGCCGACCGGGACCAGGCCCGCCGACACCAGCGCGGTCTCGAGCCCGGCGGCACCGAGGCACACCACCCGCGCACCCTCACCCCACGACTCGCGGGCGAGTCGAGCTGCCGCCTGTGCGCTGGTCACCACGTCGTCGACGGCCGCATCGACGCCGAGCTGCACGAGGTGCTCGGCCACCACGCCGGGCGGCCGCGAGGCGTTGTTGGTGACGAACGCGACCCGCATGCCCGCTTCGCGTGCCTCGACGATGGCCGTCGCGGCTCCGGGCACCGCCTCGGACCCGATGTAGACCACCCCGTCGAGGTCGAGCATCGCCAGGTCGTAGGCAGCCGTCAGCGGAGCAGAGGATGTGAGCAACACGGGTACCACCATGCCAGCCACTTCCCCACCCGGCTCCGTAGGATTCCCGGGTGGACGCAGCAGCACTGGTGACTCCCCCGTACGTCGCGGGTCCGTTGCGCCTCGTCCCGTTCCGCGGGCTGATGCTCAGCCCCGGCCGGGTGGGCAATCCCACCACCGGACGGGCGTTCGCGCGTCCCTACAAGGACGTCTCGGCACGCCTGCTGCGCTGGCAGGCCCGCGGCTACGTCCGCCACGACGCCGCGCCCGCGCTGTACCTCCACGAGTACACCTCCGCCGGCATGACGGTGCGCGGACTGGTCGGCGCCCTGGACGTGTCCCGGAGAGCGACGCGGCCCGAGGACCGGGCGGTGCTGCCCCATGAGGGCATCCACCCGGCACAGGCAGACGACCTCGCCGACCGGATGGCCGAGATGGAGCTCAACCCCGCCCCCATCCTGCTCGTGCACCGCGGCACCGACCAGCTGCGGTCACTGCTCGCCGACATCATCCTCGGCGAGCCACAGCACGCGTTCACCGACCGCGGCGAGCAGCAGCACCGGATCTGGGCCATCCGCGACGAGCCCACGCTCACCGCGATCGCGGCGCAGCTCGCCGACAGTCGCGCCCTGATCGCCGATGGCCATCACCGCTACGCCGCCTACCTGCGCCTCCAACGCCGCCGAGCGAACCCTGCCCACGAGCCCGCCGCGACCGACTTCGGCCTCGCCATGCTGGTCGACCAGGGCACCACTCCCCTGTTCCTAGGACCGATCCATCGCACGCTCCACGGAACCTCTCTGGACGACCTCCGCGACGCCGCCCAGAGCGTCGCCCTCGGCTACACCGAGCGCTCCCAGGCAGAAGCCGTCGCCGCGCTCTCCGCGACCCGGCTCGCGGCCACCGATGGCGAGCGATGGGCGGTGATCGACCTCGACCCGGCGGTACGCGAGGCCGCCGTCGAGACACTCCACCGACGCATCGTGCCCGCACTGCCACACGGCCCGACGTCGGTGGCCTACCACCACAGCGTCGACGACGCCCTGGCCGCCGCGCGCCGCGACAGCGTGGCGGTCCTGATGCCTGCGCCGTCCGTGGACCTCGTGCTCGAGATCGCAGCTGCTGACCGCCTGCTGCCAGAGAAGGCGACATCGTTCCAGCCCAAGCCGAGCCTGGGCGTACTCATCCGGTCGCTGCGCGACGAATCATCCGGCACGAGCTGACCTCGACCTCGACCCGGGAGAGGGTGCGCTCGCCCGCCCGGTAGAAGCGCCGGCGCAGCGCTCCCTCGACCTCGACCTCGTCGCCGGTCCGCCACGCGGCCATCGAGCGTCGCGTCCGTGCCGACCACGCCGCCAGGTCCACGAGGTCGACGGACGGCGAGCGCCGACCCGACGGGAGCACCCGGACCTTGTCCCTGGCGACCGAGATGCGGCACACGCACAGCTCGTCGCCGCTGGGCAGCGTCCGCACCTCGGGATCGCCTGCCAACCGACCGGTCAGCCTCACCACGTTCACTTCCATGCTGCGTCCTCCTGATCACTTCGACGTGATCAGCCTGGAGCGCAGGACCGACGGCGCACGTCATGACCGCCAGCGTTTGTGGAGAAACGGTCTCGACACGACGCCTGTGGAGGTGTGCGGGAGCATTCGGTGACGCAAAACACCGAAGGGCCAGCATTTCTGCTGGCCCTTCGGCGAAAGAATGTCCGGCGGCGTCCTACTCTCCCACATCCTCTCGGTTGCAGTACCATCGGCGCT